>NZ_JBQBEO010000002.1:3692500-4007500 GCF_051919525.1 Aeromonas sp. 6P
TTGAAAGGTGCACGGCTTGGCGCCATCGTGACCGCTGGGGGAAGTATGCCGAACTCGGCGTAGTAGGGAACAAGGCACTGCTGCCAGCGGGCCAGTGCAACGGGATCAGGTTCCCGTTGCCGATGGCAGAAGAAGTTGATGTTAAATGGCCCAAGGCCACTTTGGGCAAGGCGCCCCAGTTCGCTGCGCAGCTTCGCTGATGTGAGCATGGCGGCAGGCAAGGAGCCCAAGCCGCCCGCACGGGTCACGGCCAGCGCCAGCTCGCTACCCTGCACACCGGCCATCGGCGCCTGAATAATGGGATAACGTATCCCCAGTTCGCTAAAGAGGCTCATCCATTCACCCCTTTTGCAGCGTCCGCCACCAGATGTGCGCGGGCCAGCGCAATGGCACCGTCGATGGCACTGCGCGCCTGCGGGCTGTTCTGCCAGCAAGTCGAGCCCAACATGCTGGCCACCAGCTGGACGATATGGGTGGTGTCGGCCTCGGCCAATCCGGCCAGGGTATGGTAGCCCAGCTGTTCGAGCCGCCCGATAACGGTCGGCCCTACCCCTTTCACCCCGAGCAACATTGCCCGTTCTTGCGGGCCAAACCGGTTGTTGCCATCCATCTGTCAGACTCCTTTCCGATAACCGTGGTTACACATCAGGCCCGCAAGGGGCCCGATGGAGAGAGTGGAGGCTTAACGCACGCTGCGCAGCAGGAAGTCCGGCTGACCGCAGGAGCGGCGCTCGCGCTTTTGCATCTCGGCGGAGCAGGTGACCGCATCCGTCCCCTCTTTATTGACGCAGATGTAGATCTCCCGCAGGAAGCGGCCACCATCGGCGCAAGCCACCGTGATGTTGTCGGGGGCCAGCCACTCGTTGGCGCTAGCCAGATCGGCCTTGAGCTGGAAGCTGGTTTTGCGCAGCGGCTCTTCCGGGGATTGATAAGCCGCCGGGATCTTCACCTTCTGGCGCAGATCGCTTGCCAGCTGATGGAAGGCCTGCTGGCTCAAGCCGGAGCAGGTACCGTGCTTCTCCCACTCATGGCGATAGAGGAAACGGCTGGGGTAGAGGTCGGCAAACTCGCTCTCCATATCGGGATCGAGCCGTTCGCGAGTGCAGTTGCTGGGGTAACCGCGATCGTACTGGGGCCAAAGACCATGCAGCACAAAGCCCAGCTTGCGGGAACACTGGTCCCGATCCGCCGGTTTGACGGCGCAGTGCTCGGGCGACCAGGAGAGCGCCATGGCGTAATAATCAAACTCTCCCGCCTCCCCTTTGGCCTGTGCGGCCGAGGAGAGCAACAAACCACCCGCCAGCAGGGCAATCATCTTCTTCATCTATATATATCCATTTCAACCAACTCGGGAATGGCTGCAATGCTCCCATATTCCAGCGCGCGGAAACAGTGCTCCCGCCAAGGCTTGCGACAAGGGTCAGACCACTTCGGGGTTTCACCGGATAATAACGAGGCGTAAGCTGGCATCCTGGCGCCGGGTGCGCCACCGCATCATTTCAAGCAACCACAGGATGTAACATGATCCGCAAGAATCCCTCCGGCCATCTGCCTGTCATCGACGAATCCGCCTATATCGACAAGACCGCCATCATCTGCGGCAAGGTGATCATCAAAGAGAATGTCTTTGTCGGCCCCTATGCGGTGATCCGTGCCGACGAGGTGGATGAGAGTGGAGATATGGAACCCATCGTCATCGGCGCCAACTCCAATATCCAGGACGGGGTGGTGATCCACTCCAAATCCGGCGCCGCCGTCACCATCGGCGAGTACACCTCCATCGCCCACCGCTCCATCGTCCACGGACCGTGCGAAGTGGGAAACCGGGTCTTTATCGGCTTCAACAGCGTGCTGTTCAACTGCCATATCGGTGACGGTGCCGTGGTGCGTCACAACTCGGTGATCGATGGCTGCGATCTGCCGCCGGAGTTCTACGTCCCCTCCACCACCCGCATCAACCAGCAGAGCGATCTGACCCATATCCCGCGGGTTTCGGTAGATGCCGCCGAGTTCTCCGAGGACGTGGCCCACACCAATATCGATCTGGTCAAAGGGTACAAGGCGCTCTCCAACGAGTTCTGAGCCCTTTCTTTATTACCAGAGAACAAAACGGGCGCCGAGGCGCCCGTTTTTCATCTGACTCTATATGAAGGCTAGATGGCCCTGACGCACGTGGCGGCATGAGCTTCATCCACCAGATCCCACAGCGGATCACCAGTACTCAGATCGAGCAACGGCAGCTCACCATCGTCATTGGCAGTTGCATCGCTGCTCCAGTAGCGGTTGTAGAGCGGCCACCCCTGCTGCTGAAGCAACTGATCCGTCGCGCCATCCTTGTTGTAGGCGGCAAACAGCACCTCCAGCTCGGCCCGGGTCGGCAGACGCCAGTCATCATGACCGTGTGCCACCAGTTGCTGGCAGTAATCCCGCGCCCGCGCCTGACCCATGGTCACATACTCCAGCGGGAAGGGATTGTAGTCGCCATCGCTGTCACTGCTCACACCGTCATAGGAGATAGACAGACGCTCCGCCTCGTCCCTGGTCAGCTGGCAGACAAAGGCCAGCTTGCCCGCCACCAGCTCGGGTTGACGACAGCCCCGGGCAAAATCGGGCTGGGCATCCACCACCTGCACCGTCACGGTCAACGTGTGACGAGCCGTGGTCGCCACCAGTCGTGCTGTACCGACCGCCACACCGCGCACCTCGCCCTGCGGACTCACGGTAGCGAACTCCGGCTGTTCGCTGCGCCACTCAACAGGCCCATCGAGCGGGCCGAGAGAGCCATCGCTCAGTTGCCACTGCAGTTGCAGAGGAAGCGTCCGCCCCACTTCCAGCTGAGGCTGGGCAGGCAGCACGGCCAAGCCGGTGATCACCGCTCCCACCGGAGTAGGGTCATCCGCCTCACTCACCCGCAGATCAGCAACCGTGGCCGGAGTGCGGCGCGGCTCGGCCGAAGCACTGCGCAAAAACTCGCCGATGGCATCGAGTTCGTCATTGCTGAGGCCAAGGGCATGCAGGTGATCGGAGGCTTTGGGGAAGAAGGGATCATATTGGTCCGCACCGGTCGGGAAGCCGACCCCGCTGCTCCACTTGGTCACGCCAAAGTTGTACATGGCCACCACCCCCTGCACCGAGCTGCCGATACGCTGGGCCAGGATCGGGAAGATGCCGTTGTGCATATAGGGGCCGGTAAAGGCGACGTCCCGCAAGCTGGGGGTCTTGAAGCGACCGATATCTGCCTTGTTGCGGGTCTGCAGGAAGCGCCCGCGATCTTCCAGCTTGCCACGACCGTAATAGGTGAGCCCCACACTCTCGAACCCGTGCTGACTCAACAGCGGGCCGGAGTGGCAGTTCATGCAGCGGCCATCGGTGCGGTAGAGGTGCATCCCCCACAGCGCCTTGTCACTGAGTGCCTGACTATCCCCTTTGACGAAGCGCTCAAAATCGCTGTCTCGGCTGATGATGGTGCGTTCGAAGGTGGCGATCGCCTTGGCGATCCGCTCCAGCGTGATCCCCTGATCGCCAAAGGCGGTGGCAAAAGCAGCCTGATAGTCGGGGCTGGCCTGCAAGCGGGCCAGCAGTTCGTCATGACTCAGCGCCATTTCGATGGGGTTCTGGATCGGGTGAAGCGACTGCTCCTCCAGCGTGGCGACCCGCCCATCCCAGAACTGGGTCGAGCTGAAGGCGCTGTTGAGGATGGAAGGAGCGTTGCGATTCCCCTTCTGGCCCAGATGACCGACCGAGACGCTCAGGCCGTCGCTCCACCCCTTTTGCGGATCGTGGCAACTGGCACAGCTGATATCCCGCCCCTTGGAGAGCTGTTTGTCGAAAAAGAGCTGCTGACCCAGCACCACCTTGGCCCGGCTATAGGGGTTGTCGGCCGGGAAGGGAACCGCCGGCAGCGGCCCCAGCTCCTGCCATTCCACTCCTTCATCCACCCGGGCGGCAGGCCATTGGGCCGATGAACCGCTATATTGGGCGCGCAGAACCGCCATGTCCGGCTTGCGGCTGTCGCGCACCACGGAGGGGCGCACCGGATAGGGTGCCAGCGCATACCAGAGCAGACTCCCCTCTCCCTCATCCAGCCAGGTTCGGGTCGCCAGTTGATAGAGACGGGGTTGACCCGCACCATCCTGCAGCCAGGTCTGGGCGGGCAGGCCAACAGCAAAGGTATTGGGATAGCGCCATGCCGACTTGTCACTGCTCAGCAGCCGTTCGAACTCGGTGAGGGTCGGCAGGCGCCAGTCGCTGCGGCCGCAAGCGGTCAGCCCCGCAGCCAGTTGTGGCTGGCTGGCAACCTTCAACGCACTGGTGTCACTGCCATACAGCCAGTACTGGCTACCCTTGACCCCGCTGACTGGGCGCACATCGTGCAGGCACTGCCAGGGGCTACGCACCACCAGCTGCCCCTGCTCATCGAGGCGCAGCAGATCTGCCGTCTCCGGCTCGTCCGGCTGGCTGGGGTTGGCGGGATAGAGCTGGGTACGGGCGGACTGGATCTGGGCACTGTTGCTGCGCTGATACCAGCTCCGCGCCTGCTTGTCATCACGCAGGGCCAACAGCATCTGCCAGCTGTCGGCATAGTCGAGCACGGCGCCCGGCTGGCGCTGGGCCAGCAGGAAGGCTGCGTAATCCTGAATAACAGCCTGTTGCTGCAGGCGGATCTCCTCTGCTCTACCCCACTCGGCCTGACTGAGGGAACCATCCCCGCTCTGATCCGCCAGCAGGAAGAGTGCCGTCTCCTCCTCGTTCAACCCCAGCCGCGGCACGCTGTTGCGGCGTGCCAGCGTGATCCCGGCCGAGAGATCCACCACCCGCACCGATACCGCTCGCAGCAGATAGCCCTCGTCGCTGCCAAGCAGCTCCAGCGGCTGATCCAGTTGCAGACCTTCAGGCAAGGTGATGCGGGCAAGCTGGCCCGGTTCGATGGCCTGTTGCACGCGGATCCCGGTGGCGACCTGTCTCACCTCAAGCTGTGCTCCCGCCCCCAGTCGATCAGCCACATTGACCTCAATGGTCAGAGGAACCCGGGTATGAGTTTCCGGCGGTACTATTGGCGGAGTGATGGGCGGTTCGGTCGGCTTGACGACCGGCGGGGTCACCTCGGGTGAGGGGGCCACCGACGTATTGCTGTGATTGTCATTGCATGCGGTCAGAGCCAGCAGGCTGAGCAGTAAGAGGCTGGTTTTCATTCGGTATGGTTGAGTGGTCAGACAAGTGCGCGATTATCCAACCAAATACCAATCATTATCAATTGCATTCAATTAATATGCTTTTTGACAACAACTCCTTATCCGCAACGCCTTACCACCCAATGAGAGAGGGCTGCCTCTTTGGCTGCCCTCTCTTGCTTCAAACCCGCTTGTCGAAAGCCCGACAATCTTCAGGAGCACTTCTTCAGGCTGATATGCCAGTTGGCGCCGGATTGCACCTGATGTTTGGCGGCAAAGCTGTCCATGTTCAGCGCCACCGACACCTGCAGCAGGCTGTTGAGGTAGACCAGCGGCTGACCTTCCGGCACATCGCCGAAGCTGCTGACGTAAGGGGCCTTGCCGTCATATTTGACCACATCCCCTTCGCGGATCTTGATGCAGGCGTTATCCCCCTTGTTGATCCCCGCCTTGGTCAGCAGGGCATCGTCGATATTGGTCCAGACGTTGCCGTACTGCACATCGAGGATCGGGATGGTGCCCTTGAGGGTGCCATCTTTCTCGGCTACCGCAGGCTGATAGGGGATCTTCACCACTTCGGCGGGCAGCAGCGGGCCGACCTGCTCATAGCTGATGGCGCCGGAGGCGAGCCGTGCGCCGGTATAGGCGTACACATCGCGGCCATGGAAAGTGTAGGACTTCTCGGAGCCCTTGAGGCGGTTGAGTTTCTCGTCAATCTGGCGCACCGCCTCGATGCCGAAGTGCTCGGCCACCAGGGTCAAAGTGCCGTTGTCCGGAGTCACGATGTAGTGGCCGCTCCTGGTCTTGAGCACTACTGATTTGCGCTCGGTGCCGACCCCCGGATCCACCACGCTGACAAACACTGTGCCCTTGGGCCAATACTGCAGGGTCTGGTAGAGGCGGTAGGAGGCTTCCCAGATGTTGTAAGCCGGGATCTCGTGGGTCAGGTCATAGAGCGGCAGGGTGCGATCCACCCCGAAGGCAACCCCCTTCATGGCCGACACGGCGCCATCTTTGAGGCCGAAATCGGTCTGGATCACCAGCGCTTCGTTGGCGGCGGCGATGCCGCTTGCCAGCATGAGGGCGAGCGCAATGGCGCGGGGAGCGGTGCGAATATCCATATCTGAACTCCTGAATCATCTGAGGATAACGAAACGGCAACAGCCATTTAGACATCCAGACTGCCACCAATGGATTTTTTTGCAAGGGGTTTGCAACAAAGTGAGGGACGACTCGCAGAAATTGTGCTCGCCAAACGTCGGCGGCGGGGGTATCAAAGGCAGAACAGAAAAACGTTTACAATACAGGAGCTCAGCACCATGACACAACCCGCACCGGAGATGATGACCCTGCTGCTGGAGATTGGTGAACAGAGCAGTCAGCTCTGGCTGAGCCAGCCAGATGCGGCCCCGTCACACTACCCGCTGGCCTTTGGCACCCACGCCATCCAGCCCGGACCGTTTCGCCACGCGCCACCCACCCCGCTCGAACTGGAGCGGGCCATCATGGTGGTGGAAGATGAGCTGATGCGCATCGCCCCGCAGATCCCGCCCGGCTTGCAGCTGACCCTGCGCAGCCAGCCATCGCTGGCCGAAGCGCTGGGGGACAACCAGCTCGACCGGGATCTGGTGGAGCAAGCCTTTGGCCAGCTGGCCGCCATGGCGGAAGGGGATCCCCTCGCTGCCAGCTTGCTGCCCCGCGACGAGCACTTTGCGGCCGTGCTGCTGATCGTCAGGGAGTGGCTGCACCATCTGGCCAGCGAGAGCGTGCTGATTGTGGAGTAGGGATAAATAAGTGGTGAGGGCTTCAGCTTCTGGCAAGGTTTGTCGGTGGATCCTGTCGGGATTTCCTTCGCGTATACTTTGCCCGTATGGCGCCCGCGCCCCTATCGGTACTGCACCCAGACACCTATGACCTTATTTTCAGGTAATCCCCCAGCCTTGCGCTGGCCATCCGCGTTTGCTCGCCAGTTCATCGTCAAAGTGGCCGGATTGGCCCTGCTCGCCCTGACCGGGCTGGGCACTGTCTTCTACTACACCTATCTCACTATCCAGCACGACATGGATCTCATCACCGCCAGACAGAAGAACGTGTTCGAGGTCTTCTACCAGCGAGCCAAGATCCTCAAGGTGGAGAACATCACCAGCTATCTGGCACAACACCATCTGCTCGATCAGCCACCGCCCCCGAATAGCGTCGGCAGCGACTATCTCTACGGGTATGACCTCAAAAGCAAATACCGCTTTGCCGATATTCCGCTGCAATACCCGGCCGCCAATCTCCTCAACACCTTCCGCTATGCCCTCTCCTACCCGGAGGTGATCAACATCTACACCATCTGGAATGACTACCGGCTGATCGGCATGGTGGCCGACAACAATGTGCTGCCCACCAGACTGGCGCCGATCAAGGTGGATCTGATGACACTGCCCGCCTGGTATCACTACTTCGGTTGCGCCAGCTTTGCCCCCGGCCGCCCCTTGTGCAGCACCGATGAAGCCTTTGTCTCCGATATCGAGATCGACAGCTTCAGCATGCGCAACACCATAGTGATGTACTTCCCCTTCATTCATCAGTCGGGGCGCGGCGGTTACAAATACGGACTGCTCGGTATCGACATCGCCGTCGATGAAGCATTTAACGATGTGCTGCGACCCTTCGATACCATCAATCCGACCCGCACCAACATATCGTTTGAAGCCGCCGAGCCCTGCCGCCCGAGACATCTCTGCCTGAGCAAACCCTTTATGCGCACCAAGGCGGGGGATGATCTCTATCTGAAGTGGTCCTACAGCTGGTTCGATTTCGTCAAGCTGGCCCTGCAAAGTGCGGCCTTCAAGGTCTATCTCATCGTGCTGTTGCTGGGCATGGTGGCCTGGAAGCAGATCTACCTGCGGCTGCGCACCCTGGCGCACACCGACCACCTGACCCGGCTGCCACGTCGGGATGTGCTCTGCCAGAGCCTGCTCCATGAGCACGACTACCTGATGATCCTCGATATCGACAACTTCAAGTCGATCAACGACACCTATGGCCATGGCGTCGGGGATCTGGCACTGGTCGCCTTTGCCCGCCATCTCAGAAGCAATATCCGCAAGGTGGACAGCGCCATCCGTTGGGGCGGCGAGGAGTTTATCGTGCTGTTCAAGGGGATGGAGGATGACGAGATGATGATCCACTCCGCTGGCCGCCTGCTGGATCGCCCATTGGGGATCCCCGAGCTGCCCACCCCCATCACCTTCTCCGCCGGGGTGATCCGCATTCGTGACTATCTCACCGTCACCGAGGCAGTGCATCTGGCCGACGAACTGCTCTACCACGTCAAACAGCACGGCAAGCACAACATCGCCTGCTACGAGGGCAAAAAGATCCGGCTGATCCGCCCGTTGCCGGACGACGCAGAGGCATAGCCGCCTTCTGCCGCTCCCCCAGCTTCTGTTACCATCGCGGCCACGATCACTCACTGCATCGTGGCCGCAGGCCGCGATAACCCCGACTGGTGCCTTCTATGTCCACGACCTCTTTTGCCGAACTGGCCCTCTCCCCCCGTCTACAGCAGACCCTGAGCGAACTCGGCTATGCCGCACCGACCCCCATTCAGGCTCGCGCCATCCCCGTCATTCTGGCGGGGCGGGATCTGATGGCAGGCGCCCAGACCGGCACCGGCAAGACCGCCGCCTTTGTGCTGCCGCTGCTGGAGCAGTTGCTGGCACAGCCGCAAATGGCGTCCCTGCGCCCGATCCGCGCGCTGGTGCTGGTGCCGACCCGCGAGCTGGCGGTGCAGGTTGCCGAGAGTGTCGCGCGCTACGGCCAGGGGACAGGTCTCACCAGCACGCAGGTCTACGGCGGGGTGAGTATTGCGGCGCAGGTCGAGGCGCTTCAAGCCGGGGTGGATATCCTGATCGCCACCCCGGGCCGCCTGCTCGACCATCTGCGTCAGGGGGCATTGAGCCTGGATAGCCTGCGCCATCTGGTGTTTGACGAGGCGGACCGCATGCTCGACATGGGCTTTATGGACGAGATCAAGGCGCTGCTCAAACAGATCCCGGCGGATCGACAGACCCTGCTCTTCTCCGCCACCTGCGACGACAACCTGTTTGCCCTCTGCAAGGTGCTGCTGCGTGACCCCGAGCTGATTGAAGTGGCACCTCGCAACACCACGGCGGCTGAGGTAGAGCAGCGGGTCTACACGGTGGATAGCGATCGCAAGCTGGCGCTGGTCGAACACATGCTGAAAGTGAAAGGGTGGGCACCGGCCCTCATCTTCAGCCGCACCCGTCAGGGGGCGGACAAGCTGGCCCAGCAGCTTGGCAAGGCGGGAATCAATGCGCTGGCCTTCCACGGCGATCTGTCGCAAAGCGCGCGGGAGAAGGTGCTGCTGGAGTTTCGCGCCGGCACCCTGCAGGCACTGGTTGCCACCGATGTGGCAGCCCGCGGCCTCGATATCAGCGATCTCAACTACGTGATTAACCTCGAGTTCCCGTTTGTGGCGGAGGATTACGTCCACCGTATCGGTCGCACCGGCCGCGCCGGCAACAAGGGGCTCGCCATTACCCTGTTCAGCCCGGAAGATGCGCCGCTGTTGGAGAAAGTGGAAGCTGTGCTCGACACCCGCTTGCCCCAGCAGTGGTTCCCCGGCTTTGAGCCGGATCTCACCCGCTTTGAGCCCGAACCGCGCCGCAACAGCAAGGCGGCCCAGAAGCAGCGCGCCAGAAAGCAGGCTCTCGCTGGCAACAAGGGTGGCAAGGGCAAACGCTAAGCCGCCCAGCACCGCCAATAAAAAAACGCCCGCACGGGCGTTTTTTGTTATCTGACAGGAGCCTGCTCTTGGCGAGTGATCCCCTAACGGGTTGCCAGCACCAGTGGCAGGGATCGCAAGATCTGCCGCTCCGCCAGGGTCGAGAGAATAAACATCACCATATAGCCAAGCCCCAGCGCCACGATAATCGCCACCACGTTGGCGGTGAATTCGGCCACCAGATAGTAGGCGGCAACCAGCGCCACTATGCCAGCCAGCCGGATCAGCAAGCTCTGGGTAAAGTGACCGTGAGCCTTGATATAGGCGAGCTGATAGCCGTTGAGCATCATAAAGATAAAGAAGATGGAGAAGTGGAACAGCACGGGCACCGCCCCCACGTAGTCGGCGGGGAAGAACAGCAACACCAGCGGCTTGCCCGCCAGCAGCATCAAGCCAAAGAACGCCAGACTGACGATGGCGGAGAGACTGAAGATCCAGCGGCGGATCAGCCTTATCTGGCGGTGATCGCCGTTGCGCAGATTGACCGCCAGCTCAGGCAGCACAAAGCGGTAGATGGGGAAGACAAACAAGGTGGTCATATAGGTGAAGATGGGGCGCACCACCACCTGAAAATCCCCCAGTTCATCGATGCTGAAGTGGCGGATGGTGAGCAACACAGTGATGTAGATCATCAGGATACTGGCCCCCGCCTCCAGCGAGGCGGTAAAGCTCTTCTTCACATAGCTCACCATCTCGGGGCCGAGCGCCACCTTGGCCAGCGGCTTGGTGGCGATAGCCCGACGGCGCGAAACATACATATAACCGGCGATAGCGAGCGACGAGAAGGTCAGCCCATAAAAGAGCGAAGGGAGCGCATCCATCCCGAACCCAAAGTAACAAGCCATAAACAGCAGGCCATTGGCCAGCGGCTCCAGCCAGGTGACCCGGTTGGAGAGCTCATACATCCGGTACATGGCCACCAGATTGGTGAAGTAGACCTTGAGCCCCAGCCCGAAAATGACCCCCACCAGTTGCAGATACTCCACCCGGATATGGAGCCCGTGCTTGATATAGGGGATCACCGCCCCCCAGGTGAGCAGCACGATGCCGATGAGGAAGTAGCGAAAGATATTGATGATGTCCCGATCGTTTTTGGTCTGGGAGTAGCTCACCACCATGGATGAGCGAAAACCTGTCATCAGGATAAAAGAGAGGGAGATCAAATCCACCACGCTGTTAAACAGCGCCAGCTCCCCCTTGGCGACCCACTGCGCCAGCCACACCTTGAAGGCGAAGCCGATAACGATGCTGACCAGCGAGGCCCACATCCCGGTGATAAAAGCCTGCTTGAGGCGCGCGAGAGAGGCGTATTGCATAACGAAAATGGATAACTTTCAGGGAAAAGAGAGAGGGCCATCTTATGAAAGCCTCCCTCCCTTGAACAGCGTTAATGCCACGCACTCACAGCCACCAAAAAAACCGCAAACGCAAAAGGCCCGCTTATTTCCTGAAAGCGGGCGTTTTGTGGTGTGCCGTTATGGCTGCTGATTGCAGCGATGGCAAGGCTTGCTGCCAGTCTGTCGCGCAGCGGCTATGACTGCGGCGCCGCCTTGATCAGCTCCTCGTAGTGATCAATCAGCTCGGGGCCATGCAGCGGCGAGTCGTGACCGCCAATCACCGTCTTGATCGGCAACTTCATCGCTTTAAGCCGCTCGATGGTCTGCGGATAGGCCTTCACATTGGCAAAGCTCAGGTTGCCCAGCTTCTCCTTGAGGATGCAGTTGCCATAAAGCACCTGCTCGTCAGGGAAGTAGACAAAGATGCCGTCCGGCGTATGGGCCGGGCCCGCGTAGAAGGCGCGCACCTTGCCCTCTTGCAGGGTGAAGTCGCCATCGTGCACCACGTTGGGCAGCACCAGCGGCAGATCCGGATACTCCGGCAGCCCCTTGCGGGTAAAGGCGACAATCTCGGCCCAGTCGCTCTTCATCAGATCCCGGGTCTGGCGCGTCGCCACCACCTTGGCCCCGATGGACTTCCAGTAAGCGTTACCGCCCGCCCGGTCGGTGTGGTAGTTGGTGTTGATCACCTCCAGCACCGGCTTGCTGCTGACCCGTTTAATGAGCTTGTGCAGCTCGCGGGCGGTATCCGGCGTCCAGGTCGCCCCCACCACCGTCACCCCCTTGGCCCCGAAATAGACCATGGAGTTCTCTTTGACGTAGTAGTTGTCCTCCACCACATAGACAGGGCCACTCACCTGCTTGAGCTCGATCCCCGCCGCCCGCACGCTGCCACCCCAGAAACTCGCCATCAGCACCACGGCCCCGGCCAATCCGCACTTCATCCAACCTTTCATCATCTTGCTCCCTCGAACCAACCGCCCCCTCGCCACCCCTGTGGCAAGCCGGGCCTTTTAAGCAGTGGGCAGAAGATACGGGGGATTTGTGAGGGGAAAATGAGGTTGTGTGAAGAGAAGGTGAAGTCTGGGGGAATGCAGAAAAATCAGGGGGGAATCGGCGACGAGCCACGACCAATATGGCGATCGACGGTGCGGGAGGTGGAGAGAGGTAAAGGCTCAAAACGAAACGACAACACAGATAGCAGCCCCTCACCCTAGCCCTCTCCCGAGGGAGAGGGGATGGCCCGTGCCAATTCCAAGCCACTCATATTCACCCGCACCACAGAGCCAACGCACAATCAGCGGAGCATATTTGCCCCCTTCTCCCCTTGCGGGAGAAGGGCTGGGGATGAGGGGGGAGGTAACAATAAGCCACATAATGTAGGGTCGATTAGCGCAGCGTAATCGTTCGCATACCGCCGAGCATCGAGTCATGGCAAGGCCAACAGGAAACTCTGAATATCACCTGCTTATCGGCCACGACCTGTTCGCGATCGTCCGAATACGCTTCGCTATTCGAACCTACGGCCTGATATATAAAAATGGGCTTCAATCTAACCCAAAAGAAAGATTATACTAACTAATACAGTATTAAACTTATTATTGGAGATTCAAAGTTGAGCATCACTTTTGAACATATTGATGATACCTTGCAGATCTACCTAGATGGCAATTTACTCACATCCATCAGCAAAAAAGAAACCAATGAATACAGTTATATTTGGGAGCCAAGAGATAAAGGATATGTCATAAACAAATTATCAGATATAACTGTAGATTCTTTCCCTGATCGTTTGATGATCTCTGACAACTATAAATCACAGTCATTTAAATATTTAGAAATGGTTGTGTTAAACAAAAAGAAAAATCACATAGAAGTAGAATACTCCTTGGTTTTCAATTACAAGGATTGGTCTGAACTTGTCCCACCAGCATATATATCGCAACACTATGAGTCAAAGCTCACTGGTTTTTGTGAAAGTGTCGACTTAATTGATGATGATGGCTATGGATTAATTTTTGAAGTTAAGGACGTTATTGAAAATGGTAATATTATTGATGAGATTGAACGTTTTGCACATGTAGCAAGATTAAAACTAATAGAGTTAGAAAAAGAACTATTAATGAACGTAAAATCAGAATTGATAGTTAAAATTTTCAAATTCCCAATCGGCTATGAAGTAATCTGTTCCCAATATGTTTTATGGTTCGGCGAACTACTGAAACATATTGGGATTAATGCTGACGTATCGACTGAAAACAAAGAAGGATACACTTTTCTAACCATTACTAAAAACGATGAAAGTGCATTTAAAGAAAATATAGAAAAAGCCTTGTATTTATACCTATCACTTCCTTATTCAGATCATATTCCAGTAAACCAAATAAAAAATGACATTGAATCAAAAATATTTATTCAATCTCTACAGCAACAAGTAATGTTTTTTACTCAACAATGTGATATTAAGAGCTCTATCATAGAGCTTCAAAATATCTCTAATGGTAAATTACAAGAACAATTACAATCAGCGAAAGAAAAAATATCTTTATTGGAAAGTTTACAAAATGACAGATTGAATTTATTCGATGGTGCAATATCATTAGTGGAATATAAAATAGGCCCTCTAGTATTCAACCCTAAGCGGATACTAAAAAAATTAATAAATGAGCAATAAAAAACCTTATACATCAAAATTAATAGGCATGAAATATCTATATAAAAACCACCCGTATAACGGGTGGTTTTTTCATTATCTCAGAATGAACCCGAGATATTTAACTCACAACAGCAATCAAACCAACGGCGGCGTCCGTGGCGGCACCATACGCTTGCTGCCGGTGGACTCAAAGGCCGAGGCGAAGCGCAGCAGGTTGTTGTCGTCATAGGCGCGACCGGCGAAGGTCAGCCCCACCGGCATACCGATATCGGCCATCACGCCCATGGGGACGGTGACGGTCGGAACACCGAGGTGGCGAATGGCGAGGTTGCCGTTGGCAACCCAGATGCCGTTGCTCCAGGCGATATCGGCGGAGGCCGGATTCACATCCGCATCAGCCGGGGCGACGTCGGCAACTGTGGGGAACAGCACGGCGTCGAGCTTGAGCCCGTCCATCCACTCCTCCAGATCCAGCTTGCGGGTCTTCTCCAGAGCGCGCAGGCCGTCCGGCACTGTGGGGATCTCGTCAAAGCGCTTGATGCCGCGCTTGGCCATATTGACGTACTCGTCCATGCCCGCCGCCAGATCGCCCTCGCGATTCGGCAATGTGCCCGGATCGTGGGGGAAGATCTTCGGCCCATCCACGTCCGCCAATTTATTCAGCTTGGGATCGCCGTTGGCGCGCAGGAAGTCGTCAAACGCCCAGCCGGAGAGCTCCCACAGCTCGTCGTTGAGAAACTCCGGGCTCACGATGCCGCGATTGAACACGGTCGGCGCGCCGGGTCGGTCCCCTTCGCAGTTGGAGACCAGCGGGAAGTCCACTTCGATGACTTCGGCGCCAGCGGCTTCCAGCGCCTTGCGCGCATCTTCCCAGAGGGCGATCACGGTCTCGCGGGTATGGATGCGCTGACCGGTCGGGCCGCCGATGCCGGGGTTTTCGCTGGTGCCGGCCAGTTCATCCTTGTTGATAAACATGCGCGGCACGCCGAGGCGCTTGCCCTTGAGGGCATCGGCCTTGGCAGCCAGCTCCAGATAGGAAGCCGGACGCACCTCGGAGGCCTTGGGCAGCTGCACCCAGGGCTGCATGCGCCACAGATCGCCACGGGTGTCGGCATCGTCGGCCACTACTACATCCAGCACTTCCAGCAGATCGGCCATGGTGCGGGCATAAGGCACCACCACGTCCATGGTCGGGGTCAGCGGCCAGTTGCCGCGCACCGAGATGACGCCACGGGACGGGGTGTAGGCACACAGACCGTTGTTGGAGGCAGGGCCACGGCCGCTCGACCAGGTCTCTTCGGCGAGACCGAAGGCGGAGAAGCTGGCGGCGGTGGCGGTACCGGCGCCGTTGGAGGAGCCGGAGGCAAACGGCGCGGTCAGGTAGTCGGCGTTGTAGGGGCTCTCGGCACGGCCATAGACGCCGCGCTGCATGCCGCCATTGGCCATCGGCGGCATATTGGTTTTGCCTAGGCAGATGGCACCGGCGGCGCGCAGGCGCTCAACGGTAAAGGCATCGCGCTGGGCCACCAGATCCTTGAAGGCCGGGCTGCCGGAAGCGGCGGTCAGCCCCTTGACCAGATAGCTGTCTTTGGCGGTGTAGGGGATGCCGTCGAGCGGCCCCAGGGTCTCGCCACGGGCACGGCGGGCATCGGAAGCCTCGGCCTCTTTCAGCGCATCGGGATTAGCGACCACCACGGCGTTGAGTTTGGTGGCAGTCTCGGGGCCGTTGTAAGCCTCGATCCGAGCCAGATAGGCCTTGACCAGTTCGACCGCTGTGGTGCGGCCTGATTCGAGCGCGGCACGCAGCTCGGCAATGGAAACCTCGGTCACTTCGATCATTTAGGATCTCCTGTAAAAGGGTGACTGTTTGTCATGATGATCGCCGCATCAGCGCCTGCGACCATCACACTATCAAGGGATAAAACCCCACTGAGTGGGGTTTTGAATACCAGCAGGAACCGGTTCTTATTTCCCTGAGGGGATTTGCTGAGTAATGCAGTGAATATTGCCACCGCCCAGCAGGATCTCGCGGGCCGGTACGCCGATCACGGTGTGCTCCGGGAAGATCTCTTCCAGAATGCGCTGGGCTTCGCCATCGGTGGCGGCATCCAGCAGCGGGTAGACGATGCGATCATTGGTGATAAGGAAGTTCACATAGGAACCGGCCAGACGGCCTTCTGCCTCGCGCGGCACACCGCTGCCGCTCTCGACACCGGCAGACTCCTCTTCAGTGCAGAACAGCGGGCCCGGCTGGGGCAGCTTCCACACTTTCAGCTTGCGACCCTTGGCATCGACCGCCGCTTCCAGCACCTTGAGAGCGGCCACGGAGCGGGCGTACTGGGGATCGTTCTGGTCGTCAGTCCAGTGCAGGGCCACTTCACCCGGACGCACGAAGCAGCACATGTTGTCGATGTGGCCGTCGGTTTCATCCATGTAGACGCCTTCGTCCAGCCAGATAAAGCTGGTGACGCCCAGATAGTCGCGTAAGTAAGCTTCGATCTGCTCTTTGGTCAGGTGCGGGTTACGGTTTTCGTTGAGCAGGCACTCGGCGGTGGTCAGGCAGGTGCCTTCGCCATCGACATGGATGGAGCCCCCTTCCAGAATCAGCGGCGCGTCGTAACGAGCCATGCCGTGCTGGGTCAGCATCTGGGCTGCGACCTCTTCATCCTGATTCCACGGGTAGTAGAGACCACCCTTGTGACCGCCCCAGGCGTTGAAGCCCCAATCCACCCCACGGCACTCGCCGGCCGCGTTGGTAACGATGGTGGGGCCGGTATCGCGGGCCCAGCAGTCATCGCTGTTCATTTCAACCAGAGTGACGTGGGCGGGCATGATGGCGCGGGCCTGCTCCATAAACTGGGCTGGCACCCCCATAAAGACCGGGGTAGCACCACCGATGGCATCGGCCACCTTGGCGAAGGTCTCTTGCGCGAAGCGACCGGCTACGCGCCAGTTGTCCGGGCGAAACGGCCAGATCATCCAGACGGCCTGCTGGTGCGCCCACTCGGCGGGCATGGTGAAGCCGTCGGCGGCCGGCGTGGAGTTAATGGTCTTGATGCTCATCGCAAGGCTCCTTGCATGGATTGAGGCCCCCGTTTACGCCAGATGCGGCGCGGGAACCCGGAAAAATAAGAGTGGGTCGCAGATTAAGACGTTGCGCCCCCATCCATCAAATGAATAGGATGGATTGTCCCATAAACACGGCGAATAATCCCCCCATGAAACTGCACCAGCTCGACCTCAATCTGCTGCTCGCGTTTGACGCCCTGATGACGCAGGGCAGCGTCACCCGCGCCGCCGAAGCGCTCTTTATCAGCCAGCCCGCCATGAGCCACTCCCTTAACCGGCTGCGCACCTTTCTCGGTGACCCGCTTTTGGTACGCACCCCGCAGGGGATGCTGCCGACCCCGCGCGCCCAGCGGCTGCACCTCGGGGTGCAGCAGGCGCTGCGGCTGCTGGAGCAGCAGCTCACCGAGGAAGAAGAGTTCGAGCCGAGCCAGTCGAAGCGGCGCTTCGTGCTCTGCACCACAGATTACGTGGAGTGCGTGCTGATCCCGCCGCTTATTCAGCGCCTCAGACGGCTGGCGCCCGGGGTCACCATCGAGATCCGCATCCTGCGCGACACCCTGCCGGAGGCGGAACTGGCAAGCGGCGAGATCGATCTGGTGCTGGGCTTTGACGAATACATGCAGGTGCCGGGGTATCTGGGCAAGGAGACCTGGCTCACCGAGCCGCTGGCCGGACTGGTGCGCGCCGATCTGCCCATTGCCAAATCGGCCCCCGCCGGTGCCGAGGATGACCCCTCCCAATGGATGGAGCGCATCACCTTGCAGCAGCTGATCGTCATGCCCCACGTGTTCCACTCGCCGCTGGGTACCTCGGAGGCGAGCCTCGACCGCTATCTGAAAAGTCAGGGCTTTAGCCGCACCATCTCGGTCAACAGCCAGAGCTATATGTCCGCCGCCGCCATCGTCAGCCAGAGCGATCACCTCTTGGTGCTGCCCAGCATGGTGGCCGAGCTGCTCGCCACCCACTGGCCGCTGAAAAGCCTGCCGCTGCCCGCAGACGTGCCCGATTATCACCTCAACTGCGTCTGGCACCCCGTGCACGCCCAGCAACCCGCGCTGGTATGGCTGAAAGATTTGATGAAGGAGCTGGTGGGGCCGAGGTAAGACCGCGGCGTCTGGCATCAAAGATTGATGGAAAAGCCGAGGAAGGGCTGAAACCAGAAACAACAGTGGCTCCCGAGGGAGCCACTGTTGTTTCTGCGATATCGCGTTACGCCCGCAGGGCCCGCATCAGCTGGGCAACCACGTCGTCGAGCAGGGGGCGATCGGGGCGGCACTGGGCGAAGGTGACCAGCCCTTGCAGGTTGATCAGCAGCAGTGTGGTGAGGGTGTGGATATTGCTATCCGGGGCCAGCTCACCCTTGGCCTGCGCCTGGGTCAGCAACTCGGCCAGATCCTGCTCCAGCTCGCCATAGATCCCCTTGACCCGCTGGGTCAGCTCCTCATCCTGCTCGCTCAGCTCCATCATGGTGCGAGTCACCAGACAGGAGCCGCAAAGCGCCTCCCCCACAATCCGGTCGAGATAGGCCGCAAGGCCCGCCAGCGGGCTCGGGTTGTCGAGCAGGGTGCGGCGCAGGGTGCGTTTGTCCTCGACATAGTGATCCACCGCCGCCAGCAGCAGGCCGCGCTTGTTGCCAAAGGCACCGTAGATGCTGCCCGGGTGCAGGCCGGTGGCAGCCACCAGCTCCTGCATGGTGGTCTTGGCATATCCCTTGGCGCGAAACGCTTCCATGGCATTTCGCAGTACCTCGTCCCGATCAAACTCGGCTATGCGCATGGTTCCTCCCGTGGGAAATGGTTCACCGGCAAGGGGCAACAGGGCCCGCCGATAAAGAGTGGCTGGAAAGGGCGGCAAGTTTACCCCAGCCGCCCGCTCGGGCCAACCTTCTTGAACGCGCATTCAAAAAAAGCTTGCGCCCGACGCAAAAAACGTCTTGAATGCACGTTCAAGAATAACCCGTTCAGGACAACCTATCATGAATACCCTGTTTCAGCCGTATCGACTCAATGACACTCTGACCCTGGCCAACCGTTTCATGATGGCCCCGCTCACCCGCTGCATGGCAGGCCCAGGTCTGGTGCCGACCGAGCAGATGGCAGCCTATTACGGCCGCCGCGCCGACATCGGCCTGATTGTTTCAGAGGCCGTCATCATCCGCCCCGACGCGCAGGGCTACCCCAATACCCCGGGCCTCTTCACCCAGGCGCAGATCGATGGCTGGAAGAAAGTCACCAGCGCAGTGCACGCCAAGGGCGGCAAGATCTTCGCCCAGCTGTGGCACGTCGGTCGCCTCTCCCACCCCTTCTTCCATCAGGCTGAAGTGTTGGCCCCCTCTGCCGTGGCGCACGAGGGCACTGTGCCCCGCATGCGCGAGCTGACCTATCAGGTGCCGCGTGCCCTGACCGAGGTGGAAATCGCCCAGCTGGTGCAGGATTACGCCCAGGCCGCTGCCAACGCCATCGAGGCGGGCTTTGACGGGGTGGAGATCCACGGTGCCAACGGCTACCTGATCGACCAGTTCCTGCACCACTCCACCAACCTGCGCACCGACAACTATGGTGGCAGCCCGGAAAAGATCAGCCGCTTCGCGCTGGAAGTGGTCGATGCCATCAGCGCCCGCATCGGCGGTGATCGGGTTGGTATTCGCCTCTCCCCGGGTGCCTATGTCCATCTGGCGGGCAGCCCGGAAGATCGCGCCGTGTTCGACTACCTGCTGGGCAAGCTGAACGATCGCCCGCTGGCCTATATCCACCTCGGCATCTTTGATGACAACCTCACCTTCGATTATCTGGGTGGCCGTGCCTCCGACTATCTGCGCGCCCACTACAAGGGCAATCTGGTCGGGGTGGGCAACTACGACGCCGAGCGCGCCGCTGCGGCCATCGAGGCCAACCGCTTCGATCTGGTGGCCATCGGTCGTCCGCTTATCGCCAACCCGGACTACCTCACCAAGGTGAAGAAGGGAGAAGCACTGGTGCCCTACGCCGACACCATGCTGGCCGAGCTGGTATAACCGCGAAGCCATCACCAGACGACAGGCAATAAAAAACGAGGGGAGCTGTTGCTCCCCTCGTGCTATCTGGCTGATGCCGCATTCCGTTGGTGCGGGCTTAATTGGTGCGGATGCTTAATTGGTACGAAATAGCGCCTCGATGGAGAGCCCCTGGCTCAGCAGGATCTCCCGCAGACGGCGCAGCCCCTCCACCTGGATCTGACGTACCCGCTCGCGGGTCAGGCCAATCTCGGCCCCCACATCCTCGAGGGTGGCGGGCTCGTAACCCAGCAGACCGAAACGACGAGCCAGCACTTCCCGCTGCTTGGGATTGAGCTCCTCCAGCCAGTGCACGATGCTGCTACGCATATCATCTTCCTGTGACTCCAGCTCAGGCCCCATGCCGCGCTCGTCGGAGAGCACATCCAGCAACGCCTTGTCGCGATCGCCGCCGATGGGGGTGTCCACCGAGGTGATCTTCTCGTTGAGCTTGAGCATGCGATTCACATCGTCCACCGAACGATCCAGCGCGAAGGCGATATCCTCGGCGGTCGGTTCATGATCGAGACGGTGAGAGAGTTCGCGTGCGGTGCGCAGGTAAACGTTTAACTCCTTGACCACATGAATGGGCAGACGGATGGTGCGGGTCTGGTTCATGATGGCCCGCTCGATGGTCTGGCGGATCCACCAAGTGGCATAGGTGGAGAAACGGAAGCCGCGCTCGGGGTCGAACTTCTCGACCGCACGGATAAGACCGAGGTTGCCCTCTTCGATAAGATCCAGCAGCACCAGGCCGCGGTTGTTGTAACGACGGGCGATTTTCACCACCAGTCGCAGGTTGGACTCGATCATGCGCTTGCGGGCAGCTTTGTCACCCCGCAAGGCACGACGGGCGTAGTAGACTTCCTCTTCGGCAGTGAGCAGCGGGGAGAAGCCAATCTCCCCCAGATAGAGTTGCGTGGCATCCATCACCTTGTTCAGTTCCGGTGCCAGCAACTCATCGGAGATAGTCTCGTCCGCCTCGGCGGCTACCTCCTGCAACTCTTCTACCTCGTGAGATTCGGGTTCAGCGTCAAACTCTAACTCTGCATCCTGCATTACCAGTTGTTCTTGGCTCATGGTGTGTCTCCCTGACGTTACCAGAGTAAGACGGTCTCTCTGGGGTTAACGCTTTGGCAAATAGCTCATCGGATTGATCGACTTGCCTCTGTACCGGATCTCGAAATGCAATCGCACATCCGGCGCGTCCGTGCTACCCATGTTGGCAATGACCGAGCCCCCCTTGACGCTGTCCCCTTCCTTCACCCGCAACTCGTCGTTGTGTGCGTAAGCGGAGAGATAGTCATCATCATGCTTGAGGATAATCAGCTTGCCGTACCCCCTTAAAGCACTGCCAGCGTATACCACTTTACCGCTGCTGGCGGCGTAGACGGGTTGCCCCTTCTGGCCGGCTATGTCGATCCCCTTGTTACCCTGTTCTGCAACAGAGAACCCCTCGACAATCCGGCCTTTTGCGGGCCAGTGCCAAGCAAGTCTCGACTGGGAGTTGTTCATTTTTTGTTCTTTGGACTGAGCGTATTCCTTCGGTGCTGCCGGAGCAACGGATTTCTGAGAGATGAACGGCGTGGTCTGACCAGATCCACTCGGCTCGGCCAACGGACGCGGACCGCTGCTCGGACGGCTAACGGCCACCGGCGTCACGGTTGCCGGACGAGTCGCAGCCACCATCTGGGTCGAACCGCCTGCGGTCTGGACATTGAGCACCTGACCCGGTTGCAGCGCATAGGGGGCGCTCAGGTTGTTGCTCTGGGCCAGCGCCTGCGGCGTCATGCCGAACTGGCGGCCAATGCTGCTCAGGGTATCGCCGCGGCGCACCTCATAGGTACCGGCACTGCGGCTGCTGCCAACACTGGCGCTGGAACCATCGAGTCGCAGTCGCTGCCCCGGATAGATGTTGTAGGGCGGGCTGATGTTGTTGAGGCTGGCCAGCGACGGCACATCGTTGCCGGAGTTGAAGGCGATGGAGTAGAGGGTATCGCCCCGTTTCACCACATAGCTGCCGCCCTGAATGGGGGCGCTGACCTGGGCACCGCTTTGGCGAGCCGGAATGGTCGAGACAAACTGCCCCTCATCAACACCATCTACCGGAGCTGCATTTTTACTGGAGGAGCAGGCAAGCAGCAGCCATGACAACACCACGACACTGCTTCCTTGCCAAATACGCGAACGCATAATGGATCCTTAACGACTAAACCAGAAATAGGCCACCACGGCCAGACCAATACAGAGCCAACCGAGCACATCTACGTAGTGCATCAGTTTGCGTTCCATCTTCTCGCCACCCCAGCGCATCAGGCCCGCAACCAGGAAAAAGCGCATGCCACGACCGATGAGGGAGGTGATGATGAAGGGCAGCAGAGCCATTTGCAACAACCCTGCCGTCACGGTAAACACCTTGTAGGGGATAGGGGTGAAGCTGGCAATGAAAATGACCCAGATCCCCCACTGCTCAAACCAGTTGCGAGCGATTTCGATCTTGTCCTGATAGCCCACAGACTCCACCAGTGGCAGCACGACCGGATCCCACAGGGCATAGCCAAGGGCATAGCCAAACAGGGCGCCCAACACAGAGAAGACGGTAGCCAGCGTGGCGTAGTGCCACGCCTTGTGGGGCTTGGCGAGCGCCATCGGTGCCAGCATCACGTCCACCGGGATCGGCCAAAACACCGACTCAATGAAAGCGGTGATGGAGAGATACCAGGGGGCATGCTTGTGGCGAGCCCACTGCATCACCAGTACGTACAAACGGGAAAACAACTTCACTCAACATCTCCGTCAATCAGGGGAACAAAACGTACCGGCTCCAGAATACGGCTGGTCAGCTGGGATCCGGATCGTTCGATCAGCTGCAGGGTCTGCTGGCTGTCACCCACGGGCAACACCAGTCGGCCCCTTTCGGCCAGTTGATCGGTCAGTGCCGTCGGGATCTCGCTCGCCGCGGCCGTCACCAAAATGGCGTCATAAGGCCCCTTGTTGGGCCACCCCAGCCAGCCGTTGCCGTGCTTGGCCGAGACATTGTGCAGATCGAGCTGGCGCAGTCGGCGTCTGGCCTGGAACTGCAGCGACTTGATCCGCTCCACGGTATAAACATGCTCCACCAGATGGGCGAGGATCGCCGTCTGGTAGCCCGAGCCAGTGCCAATCTCCAGCACATGGGCAGGATTGTTTTGCATCAGCAACTCGGTCATTCGCGCCACCATATAGGGCTGCGAAATGGTCTGGCCGTGGCCAATGGGCAGGGCGGTGTTGTCCCACGCCTTGTGCGCCATGGCCTCGTCCACAAACAGCTGGCGCGGCACTTTCGCGATGGTCGCCAGCACGCGAAAATCGCGAATATCCTGCGCAATGAGCTGATTTAACAGGCGCTGTACTATCACACCACCCTCATCCCTGCAGATCTAACCAGGCCCCCAGACCGGCGAGACTGTCATAGGCAGTCATATCGATGGTCAGGGGGGTAATCGAGACATAGCCCTGCTCGATGGCAGCAAAATCGGTACCGTCACCGGCATCCTGCTGGCTGCCGGGGGGGCCGATCCAGTAGATGGGCTGGCCACGGGGATCCTCGGTGCAGATCACCGACTCCGCCCGGTGGCGATTGCCAAGGCGGGTGGTCTTGATCCCCTTGATCTGCTCGAGGGGCAAGTCCGGCACGTTGACGTTGAGGATCTGATCGGCAGGCAGGGGGTGTTTCATCAGCCCCTTCACCAGCAGGGCCGCATAGTGGGCCGCCGTGGCGAAGTGGGTCTTGCCCACCAGCGAGATGGCGATGGAGGGGTAGCCAAGATGGCGCCCCTCGGTGGCCGCGGCGACCGTGCCCGAATAGATGACATCATCCCCCAGGTTGGCACCGTGGTTGATGCCGGCCACCACCATGTCGGGTTCAGGACGCACCAGCTCGTTGACCGCCAGATGCACGCAGTCGGTCGGCGTCCCCTTCACCGCATAGCTCTCGCACCCATTAAAGCCGTTTTCTGCAATGCGGGTAACCCGCAGCGGTACTTCCAGCGTCAGGGAGTGACTCGCGCCGCTACGGTTGCGATCCGGCGCCACCACAATGACCTCGCCGCAGGCGCGCAGCGCCTCGCTGAGGGCACGAATGCCCTCGGCATGCACACCATCATCATTACTGACCAGAATTCGCATCGGTTTGATTCCTGAAACCGTGATCGGCCTCTTCGGCCTGCATTAACTCGCGCACCACGCTGGTGGCAAACGCGCCCGCCGGCAGGAAGAAGGAGAGGGTCAACGCCTCGCCGTCCAGCTGCCAGCTCATCTGCTCCGGCTTGAGCAGCAGGGGGCGCCTGTCCTGATCCAGCCCCGCTTTCTCCAGCCCGTCACACCAATCGCTATAAGGAGCCAGCACGCCCTGTTCGAACTCGGCAGCGGCGCCCTGACTGGCCAGGCGGCCACGCCCCCACTGGGGGGCGGTGAGCTGCACGTCGCCGGAGGCAAGACGCGC
This sequence comes from Aeromonas sp. 6P, assembly GCF_051919525.1. Taxonomy (NCBI): domain Bacteria; kingdom Pseudomonadati; phylum Pseudomonadota; class Gammaproteobacteria; order Aeromonadales; family Aeromonadaceae; genus Aeromonas; species Aeromonas sp. 6P. The sequence continues at coordinate 3,717,046 of NZ_JBQBEO010000002.1, forward strand.
TTCCAGCTCGGGGGTCACGCTCTCTTCGCTGAAGATGGAGTGGCTGCCCTTGAGCATCACGCAATCACCGGCCAGCAGCTGATGAGCCAGCCCCTGCCCGATACGGGCGCTGACGATGGCGTTGAACAGCATGCTGCGGGCGGCAGAGAGGTAGAGGGAGCGCTTGTTGCGATCCTTGATCCGCTTGCCGGCAAACATCGCCTTGGCCGCTTCCAGGTTGTTGCCATCGCGGCCAAAACGCTGCTCACCATAGTAGTTGGGCACGCCCTGGGCAGCGATGGCCTGCAGGCGCGCTTCCAGCCCGTCGGCCTGTTCCAGACCGGTGAGACGCAGGGTGAAGTGGTTGCCCTTGAGATAGCCAACCCGCAGCTTCTTGTTGTGGCGCTTCACCTCGAGGATCCGGATGCTGTCGCTCTCAATGACGGAGAGGTTCGGCTCGCCCTTGCCCGGCAGGTGAATGCCGAACCACTGCTCGGTCACCGCGTGGCGATCTTTCAGGCCCGCCCAGGTCACCGCATTGCGGTTGACACCGGCCGCATCGGCCAGCAGACCCGCCACCCAGGCGGTGTTTTCGCCGGTTTTGCGCACACGGACGAAGATGTGCTCCCCTTCACCGCAAGGCTCGAAGCCGAGATCTTCATTCACCACGAAGTCGGCGGCCTCGGCCTTGAGGATACCGCGGGCAGTGGGCGCCCCGTGCAGATAGGCAAGTTGTTCCAGCATTATTGTTTCACCAGTAGGACGACGGCTTCGGTGGCGATCCCTTCCTTGCGCCCCGTAAACCCAAGCTGTTCGGTGGTGGTCGCCTTGACGTTCACCCGGTTCAAATCACATTGCAGATCGGCGGCCAGCACGGCGCACATGGCGTCGATATGGGGCGCCATTTTGGGGGCCTGGGCGATGATGGTCACATCCAGATTGCCGATGGCATACCCCGCCTGCTGTACCCAGGCAAAGACATCCCGCAGCAGAATGCGACTGTCGATCCCCTTGAACTCGGCAGCGGTATCGGGGAAGTGGCGACCGATGTCACCGGCACCGATGGCCCCCAGCAGGGCATCGCTTACCGCGTGCAGCACCACATCGCCGTCGGAGTGGGCAACCAGCCCCTGCTCGTAGGGAACCGGCACGCCACCCAGCATGCAGGGGCCAACACCACCAAATTTATGGACATCAAAACCATGACCAATGCGCATCATCAGCAGCAACCTCCCAACATGCTGAAACCAACCCCATCAATTTTGTGTACGTCCACACCATGTCCAATCCGGATCATGCTAACTCCTTGTTCGGGCCTGTTTGTTCGAGACACTCTGCTCTGAACGGTCTGTTCTGACTGAGGGGCTTATGCCTGCTGGCTTAAAAACAGCCCCGCCAGCGACAAGTCTTCCGGCCGGGTCACTTTGATATTGTCGGCGCGCCCCTCCACCATCCGCACCGTGAATCCGGCCCGCTCCATGGCAGAGGCCTCGTCGGTGATGGTGGCGCCCAGCAGCAGCCCCTCTTCCAGTGCCCGCTTCAGGGCACGGGTCGGGAACATCTGCGGCGTCAGGGCATGCCAGAGCTGCTCGCGCTCGACGGTAGCGATGATATTGCCCTCGCCATCGGAGCGTTTCATGGTATCGCGCACCCGACTGCCGAGAATGGCACCGCCACAGTTCATGGCCGTGGCAATCAGCGCATCGAGATCGCCGTGAGTCAGGCAGGGGCGGGCCGCATCGTGCACCAGCACCCACACCCCTTGCGCTACATGGAGACCATTGAGGACGGAAAAGGCGCGCTCGGCGCCTCCCTCTACCCGCACAATCCGCGGGTCGGCCGCCACGGGCAGGGCCTCGAACCAGCGATCATGGGGCGCCAGTGCCACGATCACCTGGGCGATGGCCGGGTGGGAGAGCAGCCGCTCCAGGGTATGTTCGAGAATGGTTTTACCCGCCAGTTGCAGGTACTGCTTGGGACAATCGGCCCCCATCCGGCTGCCAATACCGGCGGCAGGGACGATCGCCGTCAGGCCGGATACCCGGCTGGCATCAGTCATCGTAGGGCTATCGTCCGGCGCTGTCTCTTTGTCTTTCTCTTTGGGGATGATCCGGTAGAAGGTCTCCCCCTGCTTGATGTAACCCAGATCGTTGCGCGACAACTCCTCGATGGCCTCGAGGCCAGAGGTGAGATCATCTATCTCGCGGTAAATGAGGTCGTTACGATCCTTGAGAGTCTGGTTGTCCCGCTGTTGCTGCGAGATAGCCTCCGACAGGTTCTGATAATCGGATAGCCCGTTCTTCCCCAGCCAGAGGTCATATTGCAGTCCCCCCAGCAGGAGGATCAGGATCAGGGTGAATAGCCGCATGCACTAGGTCTCCTTCAGGCGGCCTAGTGTCCCATATTCGGTGCCAAGACAAAAGAAAGCGAGCACCCGGGAGCCACCGGCCGAACATAAAAAAGTGCCCAAGAGTGAATCAGATAGCACAAAGCCCCGCCAAACCGGTGCAAGGATGGCCAACCAGGGCGCTCCTTGTCCGGGGGCAGGGCTCTCAATCAGAAAGCGGTAAGGGGGATCAGTTCACCGCGACCGGCTCTCCCGCGCTCTCGGCCGGAGTGTTGTACTCCTCCTCGGCATCGCGAAAACGCTCCAGCATCGCTTTTGAGGGTGCTTCGCCCAGCAGGCTGCCCACCACGATGGCCAGCAGTGCGAACAGGAAGCCCGGGATGATCTCATACAGCCCCAGCCAGCCGAACTGCTTCCAGACGATGACGGTGATGGCACCGACCAGCATGCCCGCCAGCGCGCCGTTGCGGGTCATTCGCGGCCACAGAACCGAGAGCAGCACAACGGGGCCGAAGGCGGCACCGAAACCGGCCCAGGCGTAGCTCACCAGCCCCAGTACCCGGTTTTCCGGATTCATGGCAACGGCGATGGCAATCACCGCGATCAGCAGCACCATCAGGCGACCCACCCACACCAGCTCACGCTGGGAGGCGTTCTTGCGCAGGAACGGCTTGTAAAGATCCTCGGTGATGGCGCTGGAGCAGACCAGTAATTGACAACTTAGAGTGCTCATCACCGCCGCCAGAATGGCGGAGAGCAGCACCCCGGCGATCCAGGGGTTGAACAGGATCTTGGAGAGCTCGATAAAGACCCGCTCCGGGTTGCCGGTCACTCCAGCCGCCACTTCCGGGAAGCGGGCGAAGTAGGCCAGCCCGAAGAAGCCGATGGCCACCGCACCAACGAGGCAGAACACCATCCAGGTCATGCTGATACGGCGGGCATTGGCCATGGAGTGGTGGGAATCCGCCGCCATGAAACGGGCCAGAATGTGGGGCTGACCGAAGTAGCCAAGACCCCAGGCCATCAGCGAGACAATGGCGATCACATCCAGATTCTTGAACATGTCGAGGTTGGTGGCGCTCTTGGCGGCCACCTCGATCATGGCGCTGTCTATCCCGCCGACGGCGATGATGACGAAGACCGGGGTCAGGATCAGGGCGAAGATCATCAGGGTCGCCTGCACCGTGTCGGTCCAGCTCACCGCGAGGAAGCCGCCGAAGAAGGTGTAGGTGATGGTGGCGGCGGCACCGACCCAGAGGGCGGTGTTGTAATCCATGCCGAAGGTGCTCTCGAACAGACGGGCACCGGCCACCACGCCGGAGGCGCAATAGATGGTGAAGAAGAGCAGGATCACCAGCGCCGAGAGGATGCGCAGTACCTTGCTGTGATCTTCAAAGCGATAGGTGAAATAGTCCGGCAGGGTCAGGGCATTGCGGTTCTTCTCGGTATGTACCCGCAGGCGACCCGCTACCCAGCGCCAGTTGAGGTAGGCGCCGATGACCAGACCGATGGCGATCCAGCTCTCGGAGATGCCGCTGACGAAGACGGCGCCGGGCAGGCCCATCAGCAACCAGCCGCTCATGTCGGAAGCGCCGGCAGAGAGAGCTGTGACCCAGCTTCCCATCCGGCGGCCGCCCAGAATGTAGTCATCAAAGTTGCGGGTGGCGCGATAGGCGACGAAGCCGATCAACACCATCCCGAGGATATACACCAGGAAGGTGATTAACATGGGTGTGCTAGCTGTCATGCAAAACTCCGTTTTGTGTCATTTTCTGCCCGCTCTGGTGACGGGCTTATCCCTAAAAAACCGGCCTAGCTTAATCAGCCGTTCGCGCCAGCTCAACCACTTTTAACAAACACAAAACACAATAAAAACCTTTGCGCATCAAATCATCTGCCGCATCAAGAGGATGGCGCCAGATTTCCTGCCGTGGCCGTGACGGCCATATCGTCGCAACGGCGACTATTGAGCGTTATGTTTTCACATTTTGTTACTATCCATTTTTTTACAAGCCAGCGCCCCGCTCCTACACTCCCCGCCCTGTCTCATCACACCAGTCAGAGGTCGGCACCATGTCATCTCATCTGTCACACCTGCGAACCCTCGCCCGCCGCCTTCACCCGGTGGAGGAGTCGGGTCATCTTATCCGACGGGCCAAGTATGTGGGGCGTCTCTGGCTCAATCCCGGCGCCCGCGCCCTCTATCGCCAGCAGCAGGAGCAACCGCTGCTGGCGCAGGCGATCAGCCGCTTCCCCGATATTCTGGAAAAGCCGATCCACCCCTATCGCCACAAGGGGCTCCGCAAGCGCCTGCGAGCCGGACTTATCAGCGGCCACTACCAGCAGCTGGCTCGCCAGCTGCCCAAGGCGCAACAGCTGGCGATCTACAGCGGGCGCGGCCTGCTGCTGGCACAGTGGCAGAGCGACAAGCTGACGGCGCCGCTGACCCTGCAACTGGATTACCAAACCCACATGGGCAAAGAGGGGGAGATGAGCCTGACCCTCAAGCTGGGTGACGCGGCGCTCTATTACATGGCCCTCAATCTGCGCCCCGCGCCAAACCCGACCCTCGAGATCTGTTCGCTGCAGGGCGGCAAGGGGCAGAGCGAGGAGATCAAGCAGGTCACCAAGGCGTGCGGCGGACTGCGCCCCATGTCCCTGCTGGTCTATATGGCCGCCGAGCTGGCCCGGGGGTTGGCGTGCAAAAGCCTGCTCGGGATCCGCACCCAAAGCCACGTCTATCAGAGCAGCAAGCGCACCGCCGATCGGGTCAAGTTCGATCTCGACGGCTTGTGGCAGGAGCATCAGGGCTGCGTGCAGGATGAACTCTGGATGAGCCTGCCGCTGGAGGTGCCCCGCAAGACGCTGGAGGAGATCCCCTCCCGCAAGCGGGCCAGCTACAAGGCGCGCTATCAGCTGCTCGATCAGCTCGGCAGCGAGCTGCAGACAAATCTGCTGCGAAGCTGAGTCAGCACAGCAGAAAAACAAAGGGCGAACAGTATGCTGTTCGCCCTTTGTCGTGACGGGGATTTGCCGTTAGCGGTTGATCGCCATCGGCATGCCGTTGCGCTGCTCCAGCGCCTGCTTCACCAGTTGGGAGTCGCTGTCGGCGTGGGCAATGAAGCGGGTCACCGCCGGGGTCATCGGCAGCGGTGCCGGCAGCTTGGAGTTGAACTCCTCTTCGCTGCGCGACAGCGGCTGGTGCACTTCCAGATAGCGGACGCCGTTGGGCTCGAGGGAGGCCTTGATCGGCTGGTTGACGAACTGGACGCGAGTACCGACCGGTACCTGCTTGAACAGGTAGGCGATGTCGTCGTTGCGCAGACGCACGCAACCGTGGCTCACCCGCAGGCCGATGCCGAAGTTGGCATTGGTACCGTGGATGGCGTACATCTTGCCGATGTAGAGGGCAAACAGACCCATGGGGTTGTCCGGGCCGGCTGGCCATACCGCAGGTAGGCTCTCGCCACGGGCGGCATATTCGGCATGCATCTTGGCGGTCGGGGTCCAGGTCGGGCCCGCTTTCTTGCGCTGCACACTGGTCACCCAGTTTTCCGGAGTATCGGTACCGAGCTGGCCGATGCCGATGGGCAGCACTTCCACCACTTTTTTACCCTTGGGGTAGTAGTAGAGGCGCATCTCGGCCACGTTCAGCACGATCCCTTCACGGGGTGCATCCGGCAGGATCAGTTGCTGGGGGATCACCAGCTTCTCGCCGGTCTGTACCAGCAGGGGATCCGCATCGGGGTTGGCTTCGGTCATGTTGGTGAGCCCCAGCTGGAATTTGGCCGCAATGGCCTCCAGCGGCTGGCCGTTCTCTTCGGCCGGAACCACATATTCCAGATTTTCCCCTACCAGACGGCTGTTGGCCGCAGGCAGAGCATATTCAACAGCGAAAACCGGCGCAGCGGTCAGCAGCAGGCTGTAGCAGAGTGTTGCCACACTATTGCGAAGGAGCTTCATAACTTTCCCATGATGATGACTTTAAGTGACGTCTCTGGGCTGGCAGCTGATCAAGAGGGGATCAGGGGCGCGAAGAGAAGGCCGCCATTTTTCTCCTCTGCACGGTAAATTTCAACTGACAAGTGGCGACGGGTCGATGATTAATATGCGGTTTTTTCCGCGTCCTCGACCCGCCCCATTTCCCTGTTTATCCCCGTTGCCAGGCACGCATATCGTAACCTGTGGGAGATTGATGCAACCGCAGATGAAATTGCTCAATGATGGCGAATATATGGTCGAAAATATCGGCCTGGATCCCTTCGTAATCGGCCCATGCGGTAGTCGCGGTAAAGCAGTAAATTTCCAGCGGCAGACCGTCTGACGTGGGTGCCAGCTGGCGCACCATCAGGGTCATGTCCTTGCGAATGCCGGGGTGAGCACGTAGGTAGGCATCCAGATAGGCGCGCAGGGTGCCGAGGTTGGTGAGGTGACGACCGTTGATGGGGCAGCTCAGGGCATCGCTCAGCTGCTGATTGTAGGCACTCAGCTCCTGCTCCTTGCGGCTCAGATAGGGTGCCAGCAGCTGCGCTTGCTTGAGCTGCAACTGCTCATCGGCTGTCAGAAAACGCACGCTGGTCATGTCGATATTGACGCTGCGCTTGATGCGACGGCCGCCCGACTCGGTCATCCCCTGCCAGTTCTTGAAAGAGTCGGAGATCAGGGCATAGGTAGGAATGGTGGTAATGGTCTTGTCCCAGTTCGACACCTTGACCGTGGTAAGCCCGATGTCGGTCACCTCGCCATCGGCGCCGTACTTGTCCATCTGCAGCCAGTCACCGACGCTCAGCATCCGGTTGGCGGAGAGCTGGATCCCCGCCACCAGCCCGAGGATGGGGTCCTTGAATACCAGCATCAGCACTGCGGTCATGGCACCCAGACCGCTGAACAGGAACAGCGGCGACTTGCCGAGCAGCAGGGCGATCATCAGGATGCCCACCAGAATGCTGCCTACCAGCTTGGCCCCCTGGAAGATGCCGCGCAGGGGCAAATCCCGACCAAGGCGGGTATAGCGGCTCACCGACAACAGGCAGTCGAGCAGGGCGAAGAAGGCCAGCAGCAGGAACAGCAAGATCCAGAGCTGGGCCACCATCTCGATAAGCTTGAGGCTGTCCGATTGACGGGGCAGCCAGATCTCCGCCTGACCGAGCAGCACGGCGCCCTGCAGCACGAAGGCGAGCCGGTTGAAGAGGCGCTGTTGCAGCTGGGGCGGCAGCCACACCTGCTTGGCCTTGCCGAGGATCCCCACCAGCCGGACCAGCAGCACCCGGTGCAGCGCCATGTGCAGCAGCAACGAGGTGATGACGATAAAGCCCAGCGCGATCACCAGCGCCATCATGCTGGTCACTTCCACCCCAAGGCCCGACAACCAGTTAAAAAACGCCTCTTTCATTGCTCTCTCCCGAACCGGGCAGCCCGCTGGCTGCAAAAACAGTGGTGGTCAGGGTACCGCTCCCCTCCCCCATGTCAAATCGGTGAACGCCAGAAATGACAACGCCCGGCACAGGCAGGGCGTTGTTTCAAAGCGAGGCTGACTTAGCAGACCAGGCTCAGGGCATCGCGGGCGATGACCAGCTCTTCGTTGGTCGGGATCACCATGGCGCAACGGCTGTCGGCGGTGGTGATGCGACCTTCGCCACCCAGTACGGCAGCGTTGTTGGCCTCTTTGTCCACCTTGAAGCCGAACAGGGCCAGACGGTTCAGCACCATCTCGCGCACCATGGCGGCGTTCTCACCGATACCACCGGTAAAGACCACGGCGTCCAGACGACCGTCCATCGCAGCGGCATAGGCGCCGACATACTTGGCCACACGGTAGGTGAAGACATCCAGCGCGCGCTTGGCACCGGCGTCGGTGGCGTAGTTGGTGGTGACGTAGCGGCAGTCGCTGCTCGCTTCGGTCATCCCCAGCAGACCGGACTCACGGGTCAGGGTGTGGTTGATCTGCTCAACGCTGTAACCGAGCTGGTCGTGCATGAAGAAGACCACGGCCGGATCGATATCACCGGAGCGGGTACCCATCGCCAGACCTTCCAGCGGAGTCAGACCCATGGAGGTGTCAACGGATTCGCCGTTCTTGATGGCGCAGACAGAGGCACCGTTACCCAGGTGGCAGTTGATGATGTTCAGCTCATTCAACGGCTTGCCCAGCTCTTTCGCGGCTTCTTCCGCGATGTAGCGGTGAGAAGTACCGTGGGCACCGTAACGACGGATGCCGTGTTCGCGGTAGAGCTTGTGCGGCAGCGCATAGAGGTAGGCCTCTTGCGGCAGGGTCTGGTGGAACGCGGTGTCGAAGACGGCCACGTTCTTCTCGGACAGCTGCGGGAACACTTTCAGCGCGGCGCGAATACCGATGAGGTGGGCCGGGTTGTGCAGCGGGGCGAACGGAATGGCGGCTTCGATACCGGCGATCACGCCGTCATCGATACGCACGGAGCGAGAGAACTGCTCGCCACCGTGTACGATTCGGTGACCGATGGCCACCAGTTGCTCGGCAAGAGTCGGATCCTGCGGCAGGATGTGACCCACGATATGGTCGAGGGCCTCCTGGTGAGCGGCACCCGCTCCCAGCATGGCTTCGCCCTTGACCCCGTGGAGTTTCCATTTGATACGTGCATCATCCAGATTGAAGCATTCGGCCAGGCCGGACAGCATGTCCTCACCTGTTTCGGCGTCCATTACGGCAAATTTCAGGGAAGAGCTACCGCAGTTAAGGATCAATACCAACTTGCTCATTTTCTACATCTTCCTGTGCTTCGGCTTTATGCCGACAGTGTCGTGTCATCCAAAAGAGGATGGGATTCCCCTGCCGGGGGCTTATGGTCGCAGGAGGGTGCGTCCAATTTTTCAATTCTTGCTCTTGAAAGAGTGATCGCAACTTGTGGTGCGTATCACTGGTTTCAATGCTTGCGAGTCTCAACGCATCAACTGCGCAGGGCTCGCCTCAATGGGAATGCTCAGGCGATAGCCAGCAGATCCTTGTGTACCTTGACCACCAGCTTCTTCACCTTGGCGGGCTGGTTGAAGGTACAGAGCGGGCGGTGCAGCTCGCCCGGCCAGAAGATGGCGAAATCGCCTGGTTGCAGCGCCAGATAGCTGGTCTGCTCGTCCTCGACAAACCAGAGGTCGGGATGGAGATGGTCGGCGCCGTCGCTCACGTGTCGTGGGGGCCCACACCTATCCACTCTTCACCGCGCAGCAGCAACTGGATATCGAGATACTGCTGATGGAATTCGCCACGGCGATCCGCGGCTGGCTCGGTCAGATCTTCGCTCACCAGACAGAACAGGTTGAGACCATCGATCTCGGTCTTGCCGAGCGGAGCGTCACCCCAGTGCGCTACGCTCTTCACCACCTCAGCCATGATGCGGGCCAGCGGGGCGGGCAGCGGCGTCCGCTGCAGGGTGTTCAGGCTACCGGTGATCATGGCGTCTGTTTCCTGTTAGGTATATCTGGGCGGCATCTTTGCCCGCCAATGAAAAAGGACCTGTGACAGGTCCTTCAATAATGCCGTCTGCAATCCGTGCAAACCGGTTTAGAGCTTTTGCTCATGTTCAGCTATATGGGCACTGTTACACACTCGTCAGCACCTTGCCAAGAGACATAATCCCATTTTCATAGTGATCGTACCAGCTGAAACCATATTATTCACCACCCTTTCCCCCTCGACTTTGACCAGACGCAAAAACGGGCGCATCAGCGCCCGTTTTTTTCGCAAAACCGTTTAACAACCGGTTTCATTCAAGCCTTTTTGGCGTTTTCCACCGGTTTGGCGTACATGGCACGCCAGATCGCCTTGTGCTCTTCCGGCACCTCTGACTGACGGGTCAGGAAGGCCGCCTGCTCGATGGTATTGGCCTTGCCGGAGACATCTGCCGCCAGATAGTTGCTGGGGAACAAGTGGTAACTGCTCCAGATCGCCTTGTCGATCAGCGCGGCCAGTTCGTCCGGATCGCTGAAGCCCTCGGTGATCGGCGCGCCGAAGGAGACGTGTACCCGCCCCTTCATGCCGACGATACCGGCGACGATACTCTCGATATCCTCGAACTCGCCCTTCTCGTAGCTGCCGTTGACCGACTTCTCGTAGAGCTCGCGCGCCTTCGCCTTGTCGGTGGGGTCGAGCTCATAGCTGATGCTGACCGGCACGATATTGAGGCTGCGCATGTAGTCGACGAAGTCGATCTTCTGCTTCTTGCCGTCGACGTAGAACATCTTGAGGATGGCGGGATCTGTCTTGTCATCGCCATTCTTGGCGCGCCCTTCCTTCTGGGCGATCCAGATGGAGTGACCTTCGTGAACCGAGTTGCCAATATAGGCAGACAGCTCGCCGAGCGCCTTCATCATCTCCCGCGGCCCCTTGGCGGAGCGTTTGACGATAAAGCTCTTGTTGAGCTTCATCAGCTCGGTGGCGCAGGGTTTGCGCAGCAGGTTGTCACCGATGGCGATGCGCACGGTATCGAAACCGTGGGTGTGCAGTCCCCAGTTGACGAACGCCGGATCCATGGCGATGTCTCTGTGGTTGGAGACAAACAGATAGCCCTGCTCTTTCTTAAGATGCTCGATCCCGGAGAAGGTCACCCCCTTGGTGGAGGTGGCGATCATGCGGGACATATACCGGGTGACCCCCATCTGGACCTGATGCACTGTGGTCACTTTTGACCATTTGCGGCGCAGGAACAGGCGGATCATCGGGCGGATGGCCCAACCCAGCCCGCTCATCAGGGAACCGAAACGATACTTGGCGATGGCGCCGATAAATTCATCATCCTGGATCAGCCGTTCGATGGCTGCCGGCACTTCTTCATCGCGGTAGGGGCGAATATCCGCGAATCTATCTACTTCAGTCACAATGTCAGCCTTGCATGCTAGGAAACCGCAGCCAACCCGCGTTGGCCGGGGAAAATTCAAGGCGCAATTTTACACGCTTTTATGGCAAGGGGTATGAGACAAGCATGAATAGTGAGATCTGACCAGTTTATTAATCGGATGCCAGTGCCAGCGCGACCGCCGCTTCGGCATGAATGGCGGTGGTGTCGTAGAGCGGCACCGCCGCTTGGGCATCCCCCACCAGCAGGGCAATCTCGGTGCAGCCGAGGATCACCGCCTCGGCACCCGCGGCTGCCAGCCCCTCGATAATCGCCAGATACTCGGCCCGCGACGATGCACGGATCTCCCCCAAACAGAGCTCGTCATAGATGATCCTGTGTACCCGCTCCCGCCCGGCCTCATCGGGTACCAGCACCGCCAACCCGAAGCGCTCCTGCAAGCGCCCCTTGTAAAAATCCTGCTCCATGGTGAAGCGGGTGCCGAGCAGGCCGACCCGGGTTATCCCGTCCGCCTGCAATTTGGCCGCGGTGGCATCGGCAATATGGAGCAGCGGAATATCGATGGCCGCCTCAATCTCGGGGGCAACCTTGTGCATGGTGTTGGTGCCGATCAGCAAGAAATCGGCGCCGCCATCCTGCAACTTGCGCGCCTCCGCCGCCAGCAGGCGGGCGGTAGCGGGCCAGTCACCGGCATGCTGCAACCGCTCGATACCGGCAAAGTCGACGCTATTGAGCAGCACCCGCGCCGAGTGCAAACCGCCAAGCTGCGCCCGCACCCCGCGATTGAGCGCCTGATAGTAACTGACGGTGGACTCCCAGCTCATGCCACCCAGCAGACCGATACATTTCATATGAACTCCTTTCATCCCAAGGGAGGGCAGAACCACGCCACCTTGCAGGCAAGGCCCCGCAGGGCCAACAAGACAGCCGGTAAAGGCCCGGGTCAACCCCGGACTAAATCCAGATCATCCCGACACAGGCGGCCGTCGCCAGCCCCATGCCCAGATTGAAACGCCGCCAACCCCGGGCGGTGCGAATGATTTGCCGCACCTGGGCACCAAAAAGCACCCAGAACGCCCCGGTGTAGAGGCCGGTAATAAAGAAGATCACCAACACCCAGAGCGCGGAGGGCCAGTAAGCCTCCCCCGCCAGGGTGAAACCGCTGATGGCGGAGAGCGCCATCATCCACGCCTTGGGGTTGAGCAGTTGCAGCATGGCCCCCTGATGGGCGGGAATGAGCGGCCGGTTGCCCTCGGCCGGGCCGCTGGCGGTCGCCACCTTCCACGCCAGCCAGAGCAGATACGCCGAACCGATAAGCTTGAGGCCATCGTGCAGCAGCGGCACCTTCTCGAACACCACGCCAAGCCCCAGCGCGGTGGCGAGGATCATCAGATTGATCCCCCCCACCACTCCCACCAGCAGCGGCAGCGTGCGGCGAAATCCCTGCGCCGCCCCGGCGCTGGTGAGCAGCATATTGTTGGGCCCCGGCGTGCCGCAGGTAACCAGGGCAAACCCCGCCAGGGGCAGTAACCAGTTCAGATCCATCTCAACCTCTTGTCGATACAACGCGCCCGTTATGGGGAAAGCCTTCTAATATGCAGAGCCAGCCCCGTGGCGACAAGTCAGAAATGCCTCTTTCCAGGCCACCTCCCCCATCAGCGCAGCACGGCTCAATACCAGAGCATGACTACGCAGAGCGCCGTCAGCAGACCGAGAGAACCGTTGAGTCGGCGCCAGCCCCGATCCGAGCTGATCCAGTTGCTCAGCTGATGGCCGAACAGTACCCAGACAAAGCAGACCGGCAGGGCCACCAGCACAAACATGACCATCACCGCCAGCTGACTCGACCAGTAACTGGCGCCGGGCAGGCTGAACAGACTGATGGCGGAGATCCCCATCATCCACGCCTTGGGATTGAGAAACTGAAAGCCCAGCCCCTCCAGCATGGTTAGCGGGCGGGCCTTCCGGGCCGGATCCCCCGGCGCCCCGGCCACCGCGATACGCCACGCCAGCCACAGCAGATAGAGGCTACCGAAGATCTGCAAACCGAGCCGCAGCAGGGGCCAACGCTCGAACAGGGGATAGAGCCCCAGCGCCAGCACCAGCTGCAACACCGGCTGCCCCAGCCCCACCCCGAGCAGATGTGGCAGGGTGCGACGCACCCCGAAGTTGGCGCCGGAGGCCGTCAGCATCAGGTTGTTGGGCCCCGGCGTACCGCAGGTGAGTACGGCAAAACCGAACAGGGTGACATACCACTCCATCGTCATATTGTGACTCCTTGCTTGCCACATTGTATCGATACAATGCGTGCTATTTGGTTGTTATCAGGTTGAAATTCACGCTATATTGACAACAAATTTTGATCAATGGATTTATTGTCACCATGACAATCTGGGCGCCCAACCTTACGGCCTTCGATGGCCCCCTCTACCTCAAGCTGGTCAAAGCTATCGAACAGGGGATCGCGAATGGCGAGCTGCCACCGCAGACCCGATTGCCCACCCACCGATCCCTGGCGGATCGTCTGGGTGTCACCGTTGGCACCGTCACTCGCGCCTACAGCGAGGCGGAGCGGCGCGGCCTGCTGGCCGCCCGGGTGGGCCACGGCACCTGGGTCAAGGGAGCGAACACAGATCCCGCCAATGAGTGGGTGATCCGCCAGGAGGAGGGGCACCGCATCGAGCTGTGGCAGAACCTGCCGGTGCAGCTGGATCGGGCGGCCATCATTCGCCCCATGCTGGGGGAAGTGGCGGACGGGGATCTCAACGCCCTGCTCGGCTACGACAAGGAGGCGGGACGACCGGATCAGCGCCAGCAGTTCGTCAACTGGCTGGCTGAGCAAGGGGTGGCCTGCAGTGAGGATCGCCTGATGTTCAGCCACGGCGCCCAGCACGGCATCATGCTGGCGCTGCTGGCTACCAATTGCGTGGGGGAGACCATCCTGTGCGAGGGGCTGAGCTACCCCGGTATGCTGGGCAATGCCCGCCAGCTGAAGAATCAGGTGGTGGGACTGGCGATGGACGAGGAGGGGCTGCTGCCCGAGGCGCTGGACGCCGCCTGCCGCACCCGCCGGGCCAAGCTGCTCTACCTCACCCCGACCCTGCAAAACCCCACCACCGCCATCATGAGTCTGGCGCGGCGGGAGGCCATCATCGCCATCGCCCGTCGCCACGATCTGCTGATCATCGAGGATGACGTCAACGGTCTGCTGCCCCAGCAACCTGTGATCCCTCTGGTCAATCTGGCGCCGGAGCGGGTCATCTATCTGGGCAGTCTGGCCAAGATCGCTTGCGGCGGCCTGCGGGTGGGCTTCGTGCTGACGCCCCCTGCCCTGCGCAGCGCCTTCGCCCAGACCATGCGGCTGTCGAGCTGGATGGTGAGCCCGCTGCTGATCGAGCTCGCCTGCAAAATGGTCAGTCAGCGCCAGATCATGCCGCTGGTCGAGCAGCAGCGGGAGATCCTCAAGCGCCGTGGCGAACTGCTGCGCCACCTGCTGCCCGCCGCCCGCTGGCAGCCGGGCAGCATGCACGCCTGGCTGCCGCTGCCGGAGCCCTGGCGCAGCCAGCAGTTTGCTGCTGCCGCCGACGCCCTTGACGTTGGCGTGGCGAGCGGGGAACACTTCGCCGCCGGTCAGTTTGCCGCTCCGCAGGGGGTGCGCCTGAGCCTGAGCCAACCCGCCACCGACGCCCGGGTCGGCGAGGGGCTGGCCCGTCTGGCCCAACTGCTGCAGGGAACGCCCCCCAGCAATCCCCTGCTATAGTCAGGGCCAGCCGACCTGACCTTCACGCTTCATCGTCATTGCCAAGGAGATGCCGTGCCCCCCATCAGAGCCGCCCTGCTGCTTGCCACCCTGTTGCTGGGTGGCTGCGCCTCGTCAACGACCCACCAGCAGCTGGGGGCCGCGCTCAATGGACTGGAAGGGGAGTTGCAACGGCTGGAAGAGGAGCTGGCAGCGATGAACGGCCTGCACTATCAAAAGGCGATCGATGCGCCGCTCAGTTTGCGCCGTGCGCTCGGGGCGCCGCAGCCCACCCCAGAGGGGCTGGTGCCGGTGGCCAGCAAGCTGGAAGATGGGCCACTCCTTCGCTATCAATACCGTCTGCCTGTAGGGATGGCGAGTCTGCCCCAGGACAACCTCTGCCAGCGCTACGAGTTCGAACTGCGCCATCTGGGCCGCCTCGGCAAGCTGGAATTGAGCTGGCTGGGGGAACAGGGCAAGGGGTCGCGGCTGATCCGCCAGAGCGACTGCCCCTTCGGGGCACAGGCCCGCCCTCGGCAATAACAGGTTGCCGCCCTGAGAGATGGCATAACCGATTGAAATAACAGCCCATAGTGCGCCCTCCAGCACCCTGCTGGCTACTGTCAGCTTTTCACTCAGCGAGTGCTGTGCCTATGTTCCTCTTGGGTCTACCATAATCAACCTAATGGTTTGCTCACAGGAAGTACGTGCATGACGATACTGCTGCTCGAAGAGGATCCCCTGCTCCGTAGCGCCATCACCCGGGAACTGACCGAACAGGGGGTGCCCGCCGACCGGATCCACTACCACAGCCATCCAAACCACGAGCGCAGCGGCCTGCTAGCCTTGCTGCAACAGCACGCCTTCGACGCCATCATCTGTCAGCAGGACAAGCAGCAGGATCTTGACGGAGCCCGGCTGCTGCATGAAGCGCACTATCTCGGCCTGCTGCAACCCGGTTGCGTCTTGCTGCTGCTCGATGCCGACCAGAGCGAGCAGGAGTTTCTCCCCTCGGATCTCTACTTCTCCCTCTATCTGCCCCTCCCCTTCATGACCCAGCAGCTCACCGCGGTGCTCGGCCAGCTGGTGAAGTTAAGCAACCTGACCCGTACGCTGGCCGCCCCCATTCTGCTGCGGGAGTGGCAACTGGCTACCGCCCTCTGTGAAGACCTGCTGTTTCAACGGGAGAATCGCTCGCTGACCCCCTGGCTGGATCGACTCAAGGGCTACCTGCTGCTGCAATCAGCCGAGCGGATCACTGCCGCCCAGCACTATGCCCTCTGTGCCAACGAATATCAGGCGAGCTGGCCAAGGGCCGGGCTCTTCTACGCCATGCTGGGGCTCGGCAAATTGCAAAGCGCCCGGACCGACTTGCAGCGCCATCAGGCCAGCGTCTCGATGGCCACCCGGCTGGAGCTGCAACTCGCCAGCCAGCTGCACCAGCATCACTGGCTGGCGGCGTGGGAGACCATGGGAGAGCTGCTGCAGATCCGCCCCCATCAGCCGCGCTGGCACCAGCTGGCGATGTTGCTCGGGCTGGTGCTGCAAGATGAGGAGAAGGTGCTGGAGCAGGCCAACAGCCTGACCCTGCGCCACTTCAGCGAGCAGCGCGTCCGGCTCGCCATCGACAGCTTCATGCTCAATGCCAGTCTGGCGGTGCTGTGGCACGCCCCCTCCAGCAACCGGATCCGCTCCCTGCAACAGGAGTGGGAGCACCTCAAGCGCACCGTCCACCTGCAACCCCACGAATATGAGCTGCTGCAGGCGTTGATGCTGGGGCTGGATTACCGCTTCGACGAGGCGCTTATCCTGATTGCCCACCACCAGCCGGATGAGGGGAGCGACAACCACCTCACCCTGCTGCTCGGCTTTGCAGTCAGCCAGTTCTGCGGTTTGCCCCACCACGCCCAGCGCTACCTGATCCAGCTGACCCAATACCGCGTCAGGGTGGCGCCCCACCCGCTCACCCGCCAGCTGTTCCACCATCTGGTGGCCGAGCTGGGCCAGCGCCTGACGGCGAGAGAGCAGAGGCTGAGCGAACTGCGCCAGCTGCGCCACAAGGCGATGCAGGCCAGCCAATATCAGACAGCCCTGCAAGCGGGCTTGCAATTGCTGGAGGAGTTCCCCGCCCTGCCGGGCGATGCCTGGCAACTGCTGGAGCTGCTGCAACACTGCTGGCCTGCGGGTATGGCCGCTCCCAGGGTGGCGCTGCTGGTCGATACCCTGGAACGGCGCCTCAAGCACAGCCCCGCGTTTCTCGATCAACATGCCCGGCAGTACCAGCGCACCCTGCAGGAGATCCGTACCCACCTGCAGCCGCACCTCTCCGGCAGCGGCCCCTCCTGTCTTGTCGCAGGGCAGCCCGAGCCATGATGATGCAAGCGGCATGCAAACCGGCATTGTCGGCAAAGCCAATATAGAGAGAGGGGAGCCTTGGCTCCCCTCTCTCTATTTGTTCTCTGTCAGCTGATGGTGCTTAGTGCCAGACTCAAACCAGCGCGTCACTCTCCAGCGCAGCCTTGAGAAAATCTTTCCAGCTGATGATGCCGACCAGGGCGCCAT
The DNA here is from genome assembly GCF_051919525.1 of Aeromonas sp. 6P. Lineage (NCBI taxonomy): Bacteria > Pseudomonadati > Pseudomonadota > Gammaproteobacteria > Aeromonadales > Aeromonadaceae > Aeromonas > Aeromonas sp. 6P. The sequence goes on from NZ_JBQBEO010000002.1 coordinate 3,734,498, forward strand.
TCTCCAGCACCGGCAGGCAGGAGACCCCCTTCTCCAGCATCAGCTTGACGCCGTCGCGCACGGTGAGATGGGGAGCGATGGTGACGAGCTGACGACTCATGATCTGGTGCGCCCGCTTGTTGAGGGTTTCGGTATCGCGGCTCATCTCGGCTTCGGAGTCGAGATAGGGGCTGATGGCGCGGAACAGATCCCGATCCGAGATGACCCCCACCAGCTCCTCATCTTCCAGCACCAGCAGGTGGCGAAAGTGTGCCTGCTCGAAGATATCCCTGATGACGCGGAGTCGATCATCCATTGAAACGGTGGCGACCCGGGTCGTCATAATATCCCTGATATGCATGCTAACCTCCCGTAACCAAACTGGTTTCTCTGTTATGGCATGTTTTTGCAGCGCCAGCCAGTGGCCAGCCCTTCGCTACAGTGCAAATCAGCGTCATTTCACGTAAGATCCGCGCCAGTTTTTCTCCTCCATTTTGAGCAAGCAGATCCCACCCATGATAGTTGCCAGTCAAATCGAACTGATCCGCGGCGGCCGCAAGCTGCTGGACAACGCCTCCGCCACCATTCACCCCGGCCACAAAGTGGGCCTGGTGGGCAAAAACGGCTGTGGCAAGTCCACCTTTTTTGCACTGGTACGGGGCGAGCTGGCCATCGACAGCGGCACCTTCAGCCTGCCCGCTGGCTGGCAGATCGCAGGCGTCGCGCAGGAGACCCCGGCGCTCGACTGCTCGGCGCTCGAGTACGTGATCGACGGCGACAAGGAGTTCCGCTCGCTGGAAGCCCTGCTGGTGCAAGCCGAGCAGGATGACAATGGTCTGCTGGTGGCCGAGCTGCACAGCAAGCTCGACACCATCGGCGCCTACAGCATTCGCGCCCGCGCCGCCGAGCTGCTGCACGGCCTCGGTTTCAGCGACGAGCAGTTGAGCTCGCCGGTGCGCAGCTTCTCCGGTGGCTGGCGCATGCGCCTCAACCTCGCCCAGGCGCTGCTCTGCCGCTCCGATCTGCTGCTGCTCGATGAACCGACCAACCACCAGATCTCGATGCGGTGATCTGGCTGGAGAAGTGGCTCAAGGGCTATCAGGGCACGCTGGTGCTGATCTCTCACGACCGCGATTTCCTCGATTCGGTCATCAGCCGCATCATCCATATCGAGAACGGCAAGCTCAACGAATACACCGGCGGCTACTCCGACTTCGAACTGCAGCGCGCCGAACAGCTGGCCCAGCAGCAGTCGATGTACGAGAAGCAGCAGCGGGAGATGTCCCACATGCAGGCGTATGTGGACCGCTTCCGCTACAAGGCCTCCAAAGCCCGTCAGGCACAGAGCCGCCTGAAAGCGATGGAGCGGATGGAGAAGATCCTCCCCGCCCACGCCGACTCGGAATTCAGCTTCGAGTTTCGCGAGCCGTCGGCCCTACCGACACCACTGATCGCCATGGAGAACCTCTCTGCCGGTTACGGCGACAAGGTGATCCTGGAGAAGATCAAACTCAATCTGGTACCGGGTTCGCGCATCGGTCTGCTCGGTCGCAACGGCGCCGGTAAATCGACCTTTATCAAGATGCTGTCGGGCTCCAACCCGCCGCTATCCGGCAAGCTCGAAGTGAGCGCCGGGGTGAGCATCGGCTACTTCGCCCAGCATCAGCTGGAGACCCTGCGTCTCGATGACTCCCCGCTCGATCATCTGGTGCGCCTCGCGCCGGACAAGACCGAGCAGGAGCTGCGCAACTATCTGGGCAGCTTCGGTTTTCACGGTGACAAGGCGCTCGACAAGGTGGCCCCCTTCTCCGGCGGCGAAAAAGCGCGGCTGGTGCTGGCGCTGATCACCTGGCAAAAGCCGAACCTCTTGCTACTGGATGAACCGACCAACCACCTGGATCTGGAGATGCGCCACGCCCTGACCATGGCGCTGCAAGGCTTCGAAGGGGCCATGGTAGTGGTCTCCCACGACCGTCACCTGCTGCGCACCACCACAGATGACTTCTATCTGGTGCACGGTGGCCGGGTCGAACCGTTCGACGGCGATCTGGACGACTACCACAAGTGGCTCGGCGAGCAGGAGAAAGAGGCCAACGCCAAACCGGCCGATGGCCCCGTCTCTGCCAACTCGGCGGTGGCGCGCAAGGATCAGAAGCGGCGCGAGGCGGAATTCCGCCAGCAAACCCGTCCGCTGCGCCAGAAGCTCGAAAAGCTCGAAGTGAGCATGGAGAAGCTGCAGGGCAAGCTGGCCGACATCGAGAGCCAACTGGCCGACCCCGCCATCTACGAAGAGAGCGCCAAGAACAAGCTCTCCGAACTGCTCAAATCCCAGGGCCCCCTCAAGGAGCAGCTGGAAGAGGTGGAGCTGGAGTGGATGAGCCTCAGTGAGGAGCTGGAAACCATGGAGCAGGCCTTCTTTGCGTGACGAACAGCTGATGGCCAGCGAGCGGGTCGCGGTCCACGAATTGCCGACGCCAATCGGCTTCTGGCACTGGAGCGGCAAGGTCTATGGTGAGCGCAGCCAGGATTGGCTCACCGTGCAGGAGCAGGGGGGCAACGTCAATCTGGCGCTGCTGCTGCACCGGCTCGATCAACTCGGCATCGTAGTCGATCTCACCGACCTGCAACCGGCGCTGGTGCAGACCGAGGCGGTGCTGACCCCGTGGCGCGCCCTGCGCCAGAGCGCCAAGACGCGACTCGACGAGCAGCAGTATCAGTCGATGCTGGCCCACGAACTGGAGCTGGAGCGGCTGCAACAGGGCGTCCTGTTGCAGACCCTGCGCAGCCTCTCCCTGTTTCGCGGCAACAGCCGCAATTTGTTGAACTATCTATCGTTACTGGGGGCCCAGCAGGGCCCCCTCAGAGATCTAATATGCTGAGCTATCGCCACGCCTTTCACGCCGGCAACCATGCCGACGTGCTGAAACACGCCGTTCAGGCTCTGATCATCGAGTCCCTCAAGAAGAAGGAGAAACCCTTCATCGTGCTGGACACCCATGCCGGTGGCGGTCTCTACGACCTGCGCGGCGACTGGTCCCAGAAAAAGGCCGAGTATGCCGACGGCATCGGCCGCCTGTGGGACGAGCGGGCCCAGTGGTCTGCCATGGCCCCCTATCTCGGCGTCATCGAAGAGATGAACCAGAACGGCGAGCTGCACTACTACCCCGGCTCGCCGGAGCTGTCGCGTCGCCTCACCCGCGAGCAGGACAAGCTGGCGCTGATGGAGCTGCACAACAACGAGGTCGAAGATCTGCGCGCCAACATGGGTTATGACCCTCGCGTCGCCGTACACCACCGTGATGGCTTCGAGGGGCTGATCGCCCTGCTGCCACCGACCCCGCGCCGCGGGCTGGTGCTGATCGACCCGCCCTATGAGCTCAAAGAAGATTACTTCGCCGTGGTCGATACCCTGAAAAAGGCGCAGAAACGCTGGGCGACCGGCATCTACGCCCTCTGGTATCCCATCCTTGGGCAGGAGGCGGACAAATCCCGCGATATGCTGCGCGCCATCAAGCGGGAAAACTTCGGCAACGTGCTGGTGGCCGAGCTGGAAGTGGCCGGTCAGACTGCCGACTGGGGCATGAACGGCTCAGGCATGCTGATCATCAGCCCGCCCTGGATGCTGGACGAGCAGATTGAAGCCTTCCTGAAACCGCTGTGCGCCAAGCTGGCGCAGGGCGCCGGCGCCCAATACAAGGTCGAGTGGCTCAACAAGGTCGAAGAGTAAGCCCGCACCAGCCCGCTCCGGCGCCCGGTCAAGGCGCCAGCAAGTCGCTCACCCAAGCCGTTCACAGTGACGGCATGGCCAGCAAAGAGAAGCCCCGTTCAGGGGCTTCTTGTTTTTTACCCGCTACCGCTTTACCCACCAACCCTTTTCCCGACTAACTGTTTCCTCACCAATGGCGGCCACGCATCCCGCCTGCACACCAGATCAGTCGTTATTGACTAATTAGCCGATCCAGATCAGAAATCGGCCATCTGGCCCTTTTCCTCCGCCTACCCGCCGCTAATATACCCGATTGGCAACAAAGCCTCGTAGGAGTCACCCCATGAGCCATGCCAGCCACATCCCATTGGTTAAACGCAGCAGACTGGAGGCTGTAATTCAGGGGCGGTAGCCATGCCGGATGGAATGGATAAGCGAGAGTTGCCTACGACCCACTCAACATGGTGACGGCCCCATTTTTATTTCTGACCTGCTCATGCTGGCGTGATCTGGCGGCGCTTTCCAAGAGTGCCCTAAGTACTGATTTTTCATACCGTAGTAACGGTGGCGCAAAAAGAGGAAGTCAAGCGAATACGCTCAGCATGCGAAGAAAGCTGATGACGTTATGATTTAATGATTATTTTTACTTGGCGGCAGTGAAAATGTTACGGAGTTATATGGAATGCTCTGCTAACGGATTAGTGCCGCCTTCCATCTAATCACTGTTAGGCCAGACAGGCACATAGCACCGAGCAAAGGAATTAAATTTGAGCATCGAATTTTTAGAGAGTGATTTCGATAAGGTCAGCTATCTTGTGAACCTTTTGACCTCTAGGGCTACTGGGTTGGCGGCTGACTCGCGAGAGTTTGAGCTCTTGCGCCATGAATTGTTAAGCAATCCCGATGTTTCTCCTTTTCTTCCTCAATGGTTAAAGCAACACAGAAACCTGGACACTTTCTGGGGGTTCATCAAGCAAAAGTTCGGGACATATGCTGAGCGAAGAACATATCTATCTGAGGAGTTTACCCCGGTTCTAGATATGCTTGAGTTTGGCCAGCCAGCTCAGCCGACCTCGCAAGGTGGATCGTTTCAGAATCCGTCACCAAGCAAGCCAAAGGTCGTGGCAAGAAATAAGCGAAAGGTGTTTATTGTTCATGGGCGAGATAATGAAGCGAAGCAAGAGGTCAGCCGGTTTATTGAAAAGCTGGGTCTTGAAGCAATTATCTTGCATGAACAAGCCAGCGCCGGCATGACGATTATTGAAAAAATTGAACACTATTCCAATGATGCGGATTTTGCGCTTGTGCTTTACACAGCTTGTGATCACGGGCGCGGCGTCCATGAATCGAATGTTAGTCCTAAAAATAGAGCGCGACAAAACGTTGTATTTGAGCATGGCTACCTTATGGCAAAGCTGGGCAGAGAAAACGTATGCTCGCTTGTGAAGGGGGATATTGAGACACCGAATGATATAAGTGGTGTTGTATACGTCACCTTAGATTCATTCGGTGCATGGAAAACCGAAGTAGCAAAAGAACTAAAGGCCTGTGGCTATGCAATCAATAGTCTCATTTAGCAAGCATATAAGGCCTAACAAACGCAGGCACAGCGACGGCTTTTTCGTTGCGGCTGCGCCTTCACTACAAAGCCGCGCGAGCTGTGGGCGTTATAAATTTAGGAGCAAGAATGGCGTTTGAAGATATCAATATCATTGGTTCAGAATGGATACATGAGAATGGTTTTAAAATTCTCGATGTAGAGGAATCCCATGCCTTAATCATGGCTGCCGGATACCTAAAACATAATTCACTTGAGGGGGTTTACTTTCGAGGACAGAGTACTCTATACCCTGAACTACGCCCCACATTATATCGAGGAATTGACTCTGATAGCGCAAAATACAACCGTGAAAGCAGAATGAACTCTAAGATCAACGAATATCGTGAAGTATGTAGTGCATTTTCAAAGTTCGAAGATTATGCCGCTGAACCATTGTTACAGCACTATGGATTAAAGACTACTTGGTTAGACATAGTTGATAATATTTGGGTTGCATTATGGTTTGCATGCTACGAAGCAAAATGTACTCGTGATGGTCACTTTTTACACTTCCAAAAGCGAGTTGTGAATGAGGTTAATAAATACGCATACATTTATCTTATTGGTGCAGACTTGGAATATCGTAAGAAAAGTAAGCCTGGTTATTGGCACGGCCAGAGCACTGAATTAGTTGACCTGAGGATCGCTGCACCTTCTTATTTTCTGCGCCCTCACGCTCAACATGGTTTATTGTTCAGATGTAAAGGTGTTGAAGGAGCAGGGCGACCACTTGATTACTCAAGACAAATTCGCGGTGTTGTTAGAATTCCGCTAGAAAAAGCTTTTGATTGGTTAGGCAATGGACATACGGTAGGCATTCACTCTTTGTTCCCACCTGCATTCTATGACAATGGATATAAAATTCTACTCCAGTCAGGTGTAACATTTTACCCTCGTGATAAAGAGATCGGCGTTGTGCATACGGTGGGAGCCTAATTTATGGCCCCAAATCTGGGACACCCACCTTTTTGAGCAAGGCATAGCATAGCCCGAACCCAAAAGATGGGTGACCAAGGTCTTCTGCTCACCGAGTTCAAAAGCAAAAGCCCCATCACGGGGCTTTTTCTATTGGTGCGGCCGGTGTGTGCGGCAGCCTGAACCTGCGCGCCCTATGAACGGGCGGGCAGATCCTGTTTCAGCGCAACCAGCAACAGGGCCAGCAGGCCAAAAGGCGGAAACAGGCAGAGCAGGGAGCAGATAAGGGTGATCAGCACCGGATGCTCGCTCTTGCGGCGCGCCAGGCGATGAGGCCGACGATGACCATCAGCAACGCAATGAACTGGCCAAGCAGGGTGGCATTGATATTCATGAAAGATCCTTTTTCATGGGCAAGTGTGAAGAAGCTGTACTTTATCGCCTTGGTTGCGATTGGCAACCGCTGAAGCGCACCGGCCACTCGCCCGTTGATAGGTTCTCTCTATCTCGGCAATAGATGAGAATAGTTTTCATTTAATCTCATTTCGGCGGATACTCTCATCATCAATAGAGGGAGCCGCCATCATGAAAAAGACCATCAGCTTTGCCATCCTGCACTTCGGTGTCGCCTTTACCGTGGCCTACCTGCTGACCGGTGAGCTGCTGACCGCCAGCCTGATCGCCCTGATCGAGCCTGCCGTCAACACGGTCGCCTTCTACTTTCATGACCTTGGCTGGCACAAGCTCAAGCCAAAGCACAGCCTGCAGGCCAAGACCAGCAGCTTCGCGGTGGTCCACTTCTCGGTGGCCTTCGGGGTTGCCTTCCTGCTGAGCGGCGAGCTGCTCACCGGCGGCGTGATGGCGATGATCGAACCGGCCATCAACACCGTGGTGTTCTTCTTCCACGAGCGGCTGTGGCGCGCCCGCAGTCAGCAACTGGCGCTGGCCTGATCAACCGGGCAAGCCGCCTCCCCCTCTATCGCGGCCACAAAAAACCCGACATTCCAGCCAGGAGTGTCGGGATTTTCCGTTTGGCAACCATTCAGCAGTGCAAGTGCGCACAGATCCCCTGCTGCATTGCCCTGTAGAGTGTGCTGTAGTAGGCAGATATGCCCTCTTCATTGCTGGAATCTATCGATGAACAAGACCTTTCTTGCCGCCCTGCTGTTTGCACCTCTGCTGGCCAGCGCCGCAACACCCTCCTTTGACTGCACCAAAGCGTCCGGGTCGGTCGAAACCCTGATCTGCAAGGATGCCGGACTGGCCGCCCTTGATAACGAACTGGCGGCCCTCTACCCCAAGGCGATTGCTGCGCACTCTCCCGAGCAGCTCAAGACCGAGCGCGCCATGCAGCGCGGCTGGATCAAGGGGCGTAACGACTGCTGGAAGGGACAGGATCTGCGCCAGTGTGTGGAGGATAACTACCTGCTGCGGATCACCGAACTGCAGATCAGCGGCGGCCAGCTGATGGTGCCGGCACCGGTCAACTACCAGTGCGGCAAGAGCGTCACTCTCTCTACCTACTTCTATAACGATGCCAAGCTGCCCGCCGCGGTGATCAACTTGAGCGAGGGCGACAAGCAGCAACAAGTGCTCGCCTATGAAGCCCCCAGCGCCAGCGGCGCCCGTTATGAAGGGCAAAACCTCACCTTCTTCACCAAGGGGGACGACGCCACGCTGGAGCGTTACGGCCAGCCAACCCTCACCTGCATGGAAAATCCAACCAAGGGCTGAGGCTCATAGGGGCGGCTCGTCTTGCCGCCCCCACCTTGACTAGATAGCGATATCCAGCGGTTTTCCTTCCCGCACAATCCGCAACTTGAGCGACCCCGGCTTGCTGGTGCTGAGCAGCTCACGCACCTTGTCGATCTCGAGGGGACGATAAGCCACCCCGTTGATCTGTTCCAGAATGTCGCCGTTGGCCAGACCATAGGGGGCAAGATCCCGTTCGTCACTGTAGTAGACCTGCAGATGCCCGCCATCAAAACGCACTCCGATATTGCGCAGGGTTGGCGGCACTTTGCGCGCCAGGCTGTCAGCGTCGTAGCAGATCATCATCCGCCCGGGCATGATCGCAAAGCGATTGAAGCGGTTAACAAAATCCAGCCCCAGACCATACTGCTCATTGCTGTTTTCCGACACGCGCAGCTCACCGAGCTGGCGCTCATCAAAGTGCAGGCCGGTGAGGATATGTTCACGCCCCTCCACCATACCGCTGGCGTCCACCCCTTTGCGTGGCGAGGCATCTTCGCCAGAGATCGCCTTCTGACTGGCCATAAAGTAGATAAAGGCATGGTCGGCATAGCTCTGATCGGCCCCGGTATCCAGATACATGCGCACGCTGCTCTCGCCGTGGGTCAGATACACTGCCGGGGAGCGGTTGTAGCTATCTTCATAGCCGATGCAACGCTCGAACGTGGCTGCAGACGGTGCCGTCAGCGAAGCCGTGAGCTGATGCCTGTCGCGATCAAACACCCAGTTGAAACGGCGGATGGTGTCGATCCCGAGGATGCCATCGATACGGCTGCCAAGAGACTGGGAGAAGAGATCGAAATCAATAGTTGCCCACAGATCGCTGTCATCAATGGTGACCGACCCCACCGAGAAGGGCTGCGGCTCAACAAAGCCAAGCTGCTCGCTGCCCAGTTGGCTCGAAACGCTGCTCACAGTGGCAAAATCAGCCTGATAGGCCCTGGGCAATTCACTTAAGGTCAGCGTCTTGAAGCGGCTGGCCAGACGACGATCGATAAAGGTGATACTGGCACCGGTATCGAGCAAAAACTGGTACTGCTCACCGGCGATGGTGACGGGGATCAGGGGGGCACTTTCGTAATGCACTGTCAGCACCGGGCCGGGTGCATTGCGCTTGGTGGATGAATCCGGGGCTGTGCAGCCTTGGACGACGAACAGGGCCAACATGGCCAGCGCCACTTTGAACTGCGACTTCATAACTCTCCTTCCCGATAGCAGATGCCCCCGCGACGCCACCGCATAATGCTATCTTGTTGATTTATAGATAAATAAGCTATTTCAGCGGGGGATGCGGACAATAACAAAGAGTTTTATGCTGGCTCAAGCCAGATATGACCATGAATATTCTATGGCGATAGCTCAAGAATGGTTGTTCACGCTATGTCGGCGCGTCATCAATCGTGGGTGACATTTGATTAATTTATTGATCTTGCACAGAAATTCTAAATATTGAGCTTTCTCTCCACAGCGCCATAGTTAATATTGCCATTTGGCAACACTTGCCTCGTCGGAGTCTCCCATGAGCCATGCCAACCCCATCCCGTTGGTGAAACGCAGCAAACTGGAGGCTGAAATTCAGGGGCGGTAGCCATGCCGGATGGAATGGATAAGCGAGAGCTGCCCACCACGACCGACTCAACATGGTGACAGCCTTATGTTCATTTCTAAGCTGTTCACGCAAGCGTGATTTGGCGGCGCTTTCCAAGAGTGCTCTGAACACTGTTTTTTCACACAGCAGTAACGGTGGCGAAAAAAGAGGAAATCAAGCGAATACACCTATTACGAAAAGTAAGCTGGTAACATTATGATGTAATGATACTTTTAACTCGACGGCGGTGAAGATGCTACGGAGTTATATGGAATTCTCTGCTAACGGATTAGTACCGCCTTCCATCTAATCACTGTTAGCACTCAAGAGGAGATATAAGTTAGGTGTTCACAAAAAAAGAAATAAAAAACATTGTCGAAAAAGCTACAAATCATTGGTTGTTTCCGGATTTCACCAACAAACTGACGTGGTTCGTGGCAACCCTTGGTGGCACTGTGTTAGCAACACCAACAGCGTTTAAAGAAATTTTCTATAATTTCTTAGTAGATACATTCAATCTAAATGGTGGGGAGTATTTCACTCTTGCAGAATTACAATCAAGTTCTGTCGAGCCGCTTGCTGGGTTAGGTTTGATTGTATTCGCATTAATCCACAATTTGGTAAATAAATTTTTTGTATACAAATCATCAGAGTTTGCTCTCGAAGACAGTAAGCAACTCAGGCAAGTTGATGTAGATTTATTCAACCGGTTTCTAACCGATTTTCCATCGGATGGATACTCAGTTCCATTTTTAAGAGATCATGATTTAGGTGACTCTTATCATGACAATAGCTTGAGAGACATTAATAAATTTGTTGATCAGTGGAACAATGTGGAGCATCACTTTTTGAACGAAGAGATCGAAGCAAAACGTTCCGAACTATGGAAAAAGTGTCATTCATTTGTTCATCAACTAGCTTTGAGTTCATACGACTTGAATGGTGGCCCTTTGTTTTCATGTGTCCCAGACGCCTATAGGGGAGCTTGGGATTATCCAGCACATGTTGATAAACAACTCCGAGAGCTTAATGAAATGGCAAAAGAGTGTCATGAGTTACACCAAAAATTTGTTCTCTTTACTCGCCGGAAGTTAAAGTGCTAACAAGCACTTCAAGAGGGACAGCCAACGCACGGCGTTCCAGTCCCAATGAGCCGCAGTTGTGACGGTTGTTGTGTTTGGTGTTATGTGTTGTCAGCCCCTTAGACGGGCATTATACATTTTTAAAGGAGTCATGAGTGGCAAGCTCAGGAACATATTATTTAGGTCGAGTATTGAAACTTGGCACTCTCGATCAAGAAAAATTAATGAATGCAATCAAAGAGCCGGTTTCCGTATCTTATAGAGATTCATCTTGGACATTCATTGACGTCCAAGAAGTTAAATACAACGGGGAGCATTATATTTTTGGTCGCCTAAGCAAATACAAGCCGTTAGGTGAGGTAACTGTGGTAGATACTCATCGAAGAACAGAAGAAACACAAATTGAACCTAACTTGAAAGTTGCTTCTAGCCCCTTTGTATATATACCATCCCATTCAGGCATTGCGTTTCTTAATGTCTATAACCACATAGAACAAAAAGCTTTTGTTAATCGTTTCTGTTCTATTATCGAAGAAACTCATCAACGTTTTTTCGTTGATTGTGACATTGAGTTGGTCTCAGACTTACGTTCTTTTGCTGCAAAAGTGTCATCATTGGATGGTATCTATCATGTTAATGCAAAAATATCTCCTCCAAATCCAATGTTTGGCTGCCTTTGGGCTGAGCTAAAGGACTACCTAATCAAGCGAAATACTGACCGTATGACTATCGTCGAAGATGCTCCAGAAAGTGAGCCGCTAAATACAGATCTGCCATATCACATTGAAAAAGCGGCAAACCAGACAGCAGATAAACAATATGTATCAGAAGAGCCTCTTCCGATCGGTGACGCTGCGATACTGATGGCAGCTGATGGCTATGGTCATGGAACAGTTAAGGGGAAAAGAGACAATGAAGTTATAACCATTAAAACATCCGAGACTGTAAAAAATTTTTCCTTCGATAAAAACCCAGAGCCAGATGCCCTCTATCGCAAAGCTCTTGGAATATTTGATGAAATCAAAGAAAAAAGGCATTTGGGTCACTAATGAATAGAATTATAGATATTTTACGCTTTACTATTATATCACCGGAGTTTGTTGTTATTCTCATAACTGCTGCAATTACATATAGTTATCCGGAGGTGTTTATACTTATAGGAGGAAAACTTAAAAGTAATGCTGAACTCTGGAAGTTTATCCCCTCACTTCCAGTCATCTTTACTGGAGTGACCTTTCAAGTGGCTCAAAAAGTTAATGCACCATTAGAAAATATGTCCAACAAGAAACTTTACGAATGGATCTCATTCCATAAGATCTCTGATCGTATAATAGCATCTTACTTAATTTGTATACTGTGTTGCACCGCTAGTTTAACAATTTGGTTCTTCATATCTGATTTGAGTGAGTTAATGTTAGGCTCAATACTATTGAGCTCAATCCTCCTCTCTGGATTAACTACGTTCCAAATTATCTTAGCAGCTCAAAAAATCAGGCAAATAATAGAACAATACACATAAAATTAATAATAACCAGTTTAAGAGTGACCCGCAACGCATGGCATATTTACTATGAGTTGTGTTTAGCCCGTAGGTTCGATTAGCGAAGCGTAATCGGACATTCGCGAAAACAATATTTCTTGATAGTACCAGTTTTCTTTGAGACCGACTTTTATACGGTCATTTTATCCACCTGTAGCTTTGCTTGCGTAACACCCTCCAAGGAGATAAATGAAGCCTGACTTAACCGGCACTCGGATTGTACTGCGCACCATTGGCCCGCAGGATGCCGCCGATCTGTTCGAGATTTATGGCAATCCGCTGACCATGGAGTTTGCCTCTGATCCCTGCTTTACCTCTCCCGCCATGGTGGCGCAGATGATGGCGAGCGTAGTGCGGCTGGAGCAAACGGGTGAGTCGCTGGAGTGGGCGATTGTCGAGCGGAAGAGCAATAAGGTGATCGGCACCTGCGGGCTGCACAGTTTCAGCGAGGCGGGCCACAGCTGCGAGGTAGGTTGCCTGCTCAATGCGGCTTATTGGCACAGAGGGTTTATGTCGGAAGCGCTGGGATTGCTGTTCGCCCACGCCAACACGTTGGGAGTCACCTGCCTCACCGCAGATATCGATGCAGATAACGTCCGCTCTATCGCCCTGTTTGAAAAACTGGGCTTCAAGGCGCATGCAGGGCGCTATCAGCGCATGCTCCCCTTTATCTGACCCGACACCAGAGGCACAACGCCCTCGCCTCTCAGGGCGTTGCAGCAAGGAGCAGGCATAAAAAAACCGGAACCCAAGGGTTCCGGTTTTTTTCATTCCAGCCGAGGCTGGCAAACCAGCAAATTAAGCCTGGTTTTTAACTTCTTTCAGACCGCGGAAAGGAGCTTTGGCACCCAGAGCTTCTTCGATACGGATCAGCTGGTTGTACTTGGCAACACGGTCAGAACGGCTCATGGAACCGGTCTTGATCTGGCCAGCAGCGGTACCAACAGCCAGGTCGGCGATGGTCGCGTCTTCGGTCTCACCGGAGCGGTGGGAGATGACGGCAGTGTAGCCAGCGTCTTTGGCCATCTTGATGGCAGCCAGAGTTTCGGTCAGGGAACCGATCTGGTTGAACTTGATCAGGATGGAGTTGGCGATGCCGTTGTCGATACCGCGCTTCAGGATCTTGGTGTTGGTTACGAACAGGTCGTCACCCACGATCTGGATTTTCTTGCCCAGTTCAGCAGTCTGGTAGGCGAAACCTTCCCAGTCAGATTCGTCCAGGCCATCTTCGATGGAGACGATCGGGAACTTGGTGGTCAGGTCAGCCAGGAAGTCGGAGAAACCGTTGGAGGTGAAGACACGACCTTCGCCTTTCAGGTTGTACTCTTTCTTCTCTGCGTCGTAGAACTCGGAAGCAGCGCAGTCCATAGCCAGGGTGATGTCGGTGCCCAGTTTGTAACCGGCCGCGGCAACGGCTTCAGCGATAACTTCCAGCGCTTCGGCGTTGGATTTCAGGTTCGGAGCGAAACCACCTTCGTCACCAACTGCAGTGTTGTAGCCCTTGGACTTCAGCACTTTGGCCAGGTTGTGGAACACTTCTGCGCCCATGCGAACGGCTTCTTTCAGGGTCTTGGCGCCAACCGGCTGGATCATGAACTCCTGGATGTCGACGTTGTTGTCGGCGTGCTCACCACCGTTGATGATGTTCATCATCGGCAGCGGCATGGAGTAAACACCCGGGGTGCCGTTCAGCTCGGCGATGTGGGCGTACAGCGGCATGCCTTTGGCAGCAGCGGCAGCTTTGGCGTTAGCCAGGGAAACAGCCAGGATGGCGTTGGCGCCGAACTTGGATTTGTTCTCGGTACCGTCGAGGTCGATCATGATCTGGTCGACAGTGGCCTGGTCCTTGGCATCTTTACCCAGCAGAGCTTGAGCGATCGGGCCGTTTACGGCTTCGATGGCTTTCAGCACGCCTTTACCCAGGAAACGGCTCTTGTCGCCGTCACGCAGTTCCAGCGCTTCGCGGGAACCGGTGGACGCGCCAGACGGAGCGGCTGCCATACCAACAAAACCACCTTCCAGGTGAACTTCGGCCTCAACGGTCGGGTTACCACGGGAGTCGATGATTTCACGACCGATCACTTTAACGATCTTGGACATGTGTATTTCCTCAGGTTTCGTAAAAAAACAACAAAAATATGCCAAAAAAAGCGGCTGTGGCACAGTGCCCCAACCGCATTTATTTTCAATTACTTCAAATTACGCTTCTGATACTCGCCTGCCGCCTTCACAAAACCGGCGAACAGAGCGTGGCCATCACGAGGAGTAGAGGTGAACTCCGGGTGGAACTGCGCAGCCACGAACCAGGGGTGATCCGGGATCTCGATGATTTCCACCAACTTCTTGTCGGCGGAGAGACCGGTCACTTTCAGACCTGCCGCTTCAATCTGCGGCAGCAGCTTGTTGTTTACTTCGTAACGGTGACGGTGACGCTCGTAAATGGTCGGGCTGCCGTACATCTGACGCACTTTGGAATCTTCGACCAGGTGGCAGAGCTGGGAACCCAGACGCATGGTACCGCCCAGATCGGACTTCTCGGTACGGGTCTCGACGTTGCCCTCTTCATCCACCCACTCGGTGATGAGGCCGACGACCGGATACGCGCAATCTTTCTTGAATTCGGAGGAGTGAGCCCCTTCCATACCCGCTACGTTGCGAGCGAATTCGATCATGGCAACCTGCATGCCGAGGCAGATACCCAGGTAGGGGATCTTGTTCTCGCGGGCATACTGGGCAGCCAGAATTTTGCCTTCCACACCGCGCTCACCGAAGCCACCCGGCACCAGGATCGCGTCCAGACCTTCCAGCAGCTCGGCGCCACGAGTCTCGATATCCTGAGAGTCGATGTACTTGATGTTGACGGAGTGACGGGTCTTGAGACCACCGTGCTTGAGCGCCTCGTTGACGGACTTGTAGGCGTCCGGCAGGGAGACGTACTTGCCGACCATACCGATGGTCACTTCACCAGTCGGGTTGGCCTCTTCGTAGATAACCTGTTCCCACTCGGACAAATCAGCTTCTTTGCACTCCAGACCGAAACGCTCGGTGAAGTAGGAGTCCAGGTTCTGGGATTTCAGCAGTGCCGGGATCTTGTAGATGGAGTCGACGTCTTTCATGGAGATGACGGCGCGCTCGGGCACGTTGCAGAACAGGGCAATCTTGGCGCGCTCGTTGGCCGGAATGGCACGGTCGGAGCGGCAGATCAGCACATCCGGCTGGATACCGATGGAGAGCAGCTCTTTAACGGAGTGCTGGGTCGGCTTGGTCTTCACTTCACCGGCAGCAGCCAGGTAAGGAACCAGCGTCAGGTGCATGAACATGGCGTTGTTGCGGCCCACTTCGGCAGCCAGCTGACGAATGGCTTCGAGGAACGGCAGGGACTCGATGTCACCTACGGTACCGCCCACTTCGACGATGGCAACCTGATGGCCTTCGGCACCGGCAATCACCCGCTCTTTGATGGCGTTGGTGATGTGCGGGATAACCTGAATGGTGGCGCCCAGATAGTCACCACGACGCTCTTTACGCAGTACGTCGGCGTAGATACGGCCGGTGGTAAAGTTGTTGCGACGGGTCATCTTGGTGCGGATGAAACGCTCGTAGTGGCCCAAATCCAGATCGGTTTCGGCCCCGTCCTCGGTTACGAACACTTCACCATGCTGGGTCGGGCTCATGGTGCCCGGATCCACGTTGATGTAGGGGTCCAGTTTCATGATGGTCACATCCAGACCACGGGCTTCCAGAATGGCTGCCAGAGAAGCTGCGGCAATGCCTTTGCCGAGGGATGAAACAACGCCACCAGTAACAAAAATATATTTGGTCGTCATGCTGAACCTGAAAGAAGTTTAGGGAATTTTAAGGGGTGCTTCGGGGATGAAGCAGGACGGGGAAACAGTATACCAAAAACCCCTCTCCCAAACAATGAGCAAAAATCTATCAGGCTCACCGCCCCCCCATCTTGCGCCAAATCAACTTTGCTCGGTTTCCTTCGCCTTATCCCAGGCGGCATCCAGCTTTTCGAGGGTGCAATCGGTCATTTTCAAGCCTTCTGCGGCGATTATCTGCTCAACCTGACGAAAACGACGTTCGAACTTGGCGTTGGCACCGCGCAGCACCTGCTCCGGATCCTTGCCCAGATGACGCACCAGATTGACGGTGGCAAACAGCAGGTCGCCGAGCTCGTCGCTCACCCTCGCCTCGTCCACATCGGCCATCAATGCCTCTTCCATCACCTCGTCGATCTCTTCGTGGATCTTGTCCACCACAGGCCCCAGCGTCTTCCAGTCAAAACCGACAGTGGCGCAGCGTTTCTGAATTTTGGCGGCGCGAGTCAGGGCAGGCAGCGCCTGTGGGATATCGTCCAGCACGCTCTCTTTGTCGAGGGCCGCCCGCTCTTTGGCCTTTTCCGCCTCCCAGTTCGCTTTTACCGCCTGCTCGTTGGAGAGATCTGCATCGGAAAAAACGTGGGGATGACGGCGAATGAGCTTTTCACTCACCGTATCGACGATATCGGCAAAGTCGAACAAGCCCCGCTCTTTACCCAGCTGGGCGTAAAACACCACCTGAAACAGCAGGTCGCCCAACTCCCCTTTCAGCCCCTGCCAATCTTCGGTCTCGATGGCATCGGCCACCTCGTAGGCCTCTTCCAGGGTGTGCAGCACTATGGTCTGGAAGTCCTGTTTCAGATCCCAGGGACAGCCGTTTTGCGGATCACGCAAACGAGCCATGATGTCGAGCAGTTGGGGCAGATCGTAACGTTGGGACATGGGATATTCGCTTTCGATTCGTTCAAAAAGGGTCGTAAATGCAGACCGGCCACTGGGGCCGGTCGGTTCGATATCAAAGCCGTTTGGCGCTGATCACGTCGTTAAGCTGACTGAGCTTGGCCAACGCCCGGTTGAAGGCGTTGATGTTGTAAATTTCCAGCTCCATGTCGATCTCGGCGGTCTGTTCGCGCACATTGGAGCGTGAGCGCACCCCCATCACATTGATCTTCTCGTTGGCCAGCACGGTAGTGATATCGCGCAGCAGGCCGGAGCGATCGTTGGAGATGATCCGGATGGTGAGGCCATAGCCGCCGGAGTAGTTCTCCCCCCACACCGCATCGATCAGCCGCTCCGGGTTGCGACGTGACAGCTCTTTCAACTGCTCGCAATCTTCCCGGTGGATCGAAACGCCGCGCCCCATGGTGATAAAGCCCTGAATGGAGTCCCCAGGGATCGGCTGGCAGCAGCGGGCAATATGGGTCATCAGGTTGCCGACCCCTTCCACCACTATGTGGTCTTTGGGCTTGTGGCGCATCGGCGCATTGGCCTTCTGCTCCAGCTTCTCCAGCAGGCGGCGATCTTCCTCTTCCGCCGTCGGCTTGTTGTAGCAGGTGTCGAGATAGTTGAGCACCTGGTTGATGCGGATATCGCCGCTGCCGATACCGGCTAGCAGATCGTCGGTGCTCTCCAGATTGAAGCGGCGCAGCATGTTGCCCTTGTCGATCTTGGACATGCTGAGGTTGTGGCGATCCAGCTCCTTCTCGAACAGCTCGCGACCGGCCACGATATTCTTGTCCCGATCCAGTTTTCTGAACCAGGTCGCCACCTTGGCCCGCGCCCGGCTGGAGCGCAGGAAGCCGGCGTTGGGGTTCATCCAGTCGCGGCTCGGGTTCGGCTCTTTCTGGGTGATCACCTCCACCTGATCGCCGGTCTGCAGCGCATAGGTGAACGGCACGATGCGGCCGTCAATCTTGGCGCCGATGCAGCGGTGACCGATCATGCTGTGGACGTGATAGGCAAAATCGAGCGGGGTGGCGCCAGCTGGCAGGTCGATGACATCCCCTTTCGGGGTAAATACGTAGACTCTGTCCTCGAACACCTGACTGCGCAGATCTTCCAGCAGGGAGCCGCTCTCGGAGAGATCTTCCTGCCAGGCGAGCAGCTTGCGCAGCCACTCGATCTTGTCTTCGAAGGTGTTGGCCTTGCCGCCAGCCTGTGCCCCTTCCTTGTAGCGCCAGTGCGCCGCGACGCCGAGTTCGGCATCCTGATGCATCTGGTCGGTACGGATCTGGATCTCGACAGTCTTGCCCTCCGGCCCCACCACTACGGTGTGGATCGACTGATAGCCGTTGGGTTTGGGGTTGGCGACATAGTCGTCAAACTCGCGAGGAATGTGGTGGAACTGGGTATGCACGAT
This sequence comes from Aeromonas sp. 6P, assembly GCF_051919525.1. NCBI lineage: Bacteria > Pseudomonadati > Pseudomonadota > Gammaproteobacteria > Aeromonadales > Aeromonadaceae > Aeromonas > Aeromonas sp. 6P. The sequence continues at coordinate 3,752,843 of NZ_JBQBEO010000002.1, forward strand.
GCCGAGCGCCGCATAGCAATCCTGCAGCCGCTTGGTCACTACCCGCACCGCGCGCACGTCGAACAACTCGTTGAATTCGAGGTGCTTCTTCTGCATCTTGCGCCAGATGCTGTAGATGTGTTTCGGCCGACCGTACACCTCGGCGTCAACTCCCGCCTCTTTCAACCCATTACGCAGGGATTGCACAAACTCGCGGATGTAGCGCTCGCGGTCGAGCCGCTTCTCGTCGAGCTGCTTGGCGATCTGTTTGTAGGTATCCGGGTGCAGGTAACGGAAGGCGAGATCTTCCAGCTCCCACTTGAGCTGGCCGATGCCCAGACGGTTGGCGAGCGGTGCATAGATGTTGGTGATCTCCTGGGCCATCAGCACCCGGGTCTCTTCATCTGCCGTCTTCGCTTCCCGCAGGCAGGCGATCCGCTCCGCCAGCTTGATGACCACGGCGCGCACATCCTCGACCATGGCAAGCAACATGCGGCGCACGTTGTCGACCTGCTCCGGCGAGGTTTCGCTGCGATGGAGGGTCTGCAGGGAGCGGATGGCCTCCATCTCCAGCACCCCTTCCACCAGCTTGGCGATCTTGGAGCCGAAATCCTCGTCCATCCGCTCCTGGCTGATGAGACCGGCTTCGACGAAGGGGTAGATGATGGCGGCCTTGAGGGTACCGATATCCATGCTGAGCATCTGCAGGATACCCACCATTTCGATGCCGCGCACCAGCAGCTTGCTGGTCAGCGCCTCGTCACCGAGCGTCAGACAATACTGGTAGACGGTTCGCAGCTGATCCTTTTCACTGTCACTCAAGGAGAGCGAGCTGACCCACTCTTCCAGGGTGAAGTTGTCTTTCAAATGAATATCGCGAACCGCAACCATGGTATCAATCCTTTAAATTATCGGGCCGAAAGCTGTCACTTTCCCCCCTCATGAGATTGCCTCAAATGGGGATATCCAGCGCACTTTTCAAGGCATATTGTCCAGAAAGACAATAGAGCGCGCCAACAGGCCCTGCCGAACGACGAGGTTCTAGATTACCCCAATCACATCAGCTCAAACAGCCGCAGACATGCCAGATTACATATCCGCATCGCCGTACCGATGAGCAGGATTACTTCATATACACACCTGCTCAAAGAGTAACGAACATGCCGGATGACCTATCCGGCATCGCCGAACTGATGAGTCATTTACTCCCGTTCAAACAGCGCCATGGACTCCAGATGACCGGTGTGAGGGAACATGTCGAGCATGCCGAGGCGCACCAGACGGTAACCCCCTTTCACCAGCACCTGACTGTCCCGCGCCAGGGTGACCGGGTTACAGGAGACGTAGACCACCCGCTTGGGTGAAAGTTTCACGACGTGTCCCATCACTTCCAGTGCGCCGGGGCGAGCCGGATCCAGCAGCACCAGATCAAACCCTTCCCGCGCCCAAGACATGCCGACGATGTCATCGCTCAGGTCGGCTTTGTAGAAACGGGCATTGGTGATGTCGTTGCGACGGGCGTTCTCTTCGGCCCGCTGCACCATGGCCAGTTCACCTTCCACACCCACCACTTCGCGAGCCTGACGGGCCAGCGGCAGGGTGAAGTTGCCGATACCGCAGAAGAGATCGAGCACCTTGTCATCCTTGCTCGCCCCGAGCCATGTCAGCGCCTGCTCAACCATGCTCTGGTTGATGGGGCCGTTGACCTGAATGAAGTCACCCGGAGCAAATGCAAGAGACAGGCCATCCAGCGAGTAGGATGGGGAAAATTGTTGCTGCAGCGCTTCGATGCGATCATCGGCCGCTTGCAGATAGAGGTCGATCCCCTGCGCTTTTGCAAACTCCACCAGCAGGGCGCGATCCGCCTCATTGGGACGGCCGGTGTGGCGCAGCAGCATCATGATCCCCTGCTCGGCCTGGATAAGCTCCGCATGGCCCAGCTCGCGCTGGCTCTTGAGGCGATTGAGGCACTCACGCAGCGGGGCAATCAGCGCAGAGAGCGGCTCGGCCAGTACCGGGCACCCTTCGATTTCCACCAGATCGTTGCTGTTGCGACGGCGGAAACCAACCCGGGTGCAGCGACCGTTCTTGTCAAATTTGATGGCCAGACGACAGACCCGGCGGTAGGCACGATCTTCACCGGTCAGTACCGGCTCCAGCGCCGGCGCCTTGATGTTGCCCAACCGCTCGAACAGGCTGACCAGTCCGGCCGCCTTGGCGGCTTGCTGATCGGTAACCGACATGTGCTGGGCACTGCAACCGCCGCACTCGCGATAGTGGCTGCAGAAGGGGGCGATACGATTGGCCGCCGGGGTCACCACCTGTTGCAAGGCGGCGTGACCGTACTGCTTTTTCTCTTCGGTGATGCGTGCCTTGACGGTCTCGCCGGGCAGTGCCCCTTCGACGAAGATCGCCTTGCCCTGATGGCGACCGATACCGACGCAGTGGTGATCGAGGGTGTCTATCGTAAATTCAATGCGTTGGAGCTGGGTGGACTTCTTTTGGGGCTTGAAAAACTGGGCCATAAAACTTGGTGCCTATAGGTGGCTATGTCATGATTGTGGAATCTGCTGCCGGGTATTGTCCCACAAGAATAATAGTATGACCAAATACGGCCACAGAGCCCGTGTATTGCCATCAACCCTATCGCCAACCCTGTTCACTGGTGGCCTGTTCGTATGACCAAATATGGCCTGAGAGCACGCGTTCTCGCCTTCACCATTCTGCCGACCCTGATCATCGGTGGCCTGATGGCCGGTTACTTCACCTTCCACCGCTACCAGCAGCTGGAAAACAACCTCATTGATCAGGGGATCAACATCATCGAACCGCTGGCGATCGCCAGTGAATACTGGATGACCCAGCACAGTCGAGAGTCCCTCAAGCGGCTGATTGGCCTGACCCATCGCAAGAACTCCCCCTTCATCAAGTCCATCGCGGTTTTCACCCAGGACAACCAGCTGTTCGTCACCTCGAACTACCACCGGGATTTCACCCGGCTCAGGCTGCCCGATGGCGAGCCCATTCCGGATCTGACCAGCGTGACGTTTCAGGGGGACGACATCATTTTGCGCACCCCGATCCAGGCTGAAACCAGTCTGGATGGCTTCCCACTACCCAGCGATGTAGAGCCGCCGATGATCGGCTACATCTCGATGCAGATGGCGACCGATCGGGCCATGCTGCTGCAGTACCGAGACACCTTCTTTGCGGTGATTATGGTGCTCATCGGGGTCGCCTTCAGTACCCTGTTTGGCTTCCGGCTGGTCAAGAGCGTGACCCAGCCCATCACCAACATGGTGCAGGCGGTGCACAAGATCAGGGAGGGGCGGCTCGATACCCGGGTCAGCGGCCAGCTCACCGGCGAGCTGGATATGCTGAAAAACGGCATCAACGCCATGGCCAAGGCGCTCTCCGAATATCACGAAGAGATGCAGCAGAATATCGATCAGGCCACCTCTGACTTGCGTGAAACCCTGGAGCAGATCGAGATCCAGAACGTCGAACTCGACATGGCCAAGAAGCGGGCGCAGGAGGCGGCGCGGGTCAAATCGGAGTTTCTGGCCAACATGTCCCACGAATTGCGTACCCCGCTCAACGGGGTCATCGGCTTTACCCGCCAGCTGCTGAAAACCAGCCTGACCCCGAGCCAGACCGACTACATGCAGACCATCGAGAAGTCGGCGCGCAACCTGCTTGGCATCATCAACGACATCCTCGACTTCTCGAAGCTGGAAGCGGGCAAGTTGCAGCTGGAGCATATCCCCTTCAGCCTGCGCGACACCCTCAACGAGACCATGCACCTGCTCGGCCCCAGCGCCCACGACAAGCAGCTGGAACTCTCCCTGCGGGTGGATGCCGATGTGCCGGACTACCTCACCGGCGACCCCATGCGTCTGCAACAGGTGCTGACCAACCTCACCGGCAACGCCATCAAGTTCACCGAACAGGGCAACGTGGATGTCCATATCGAGCAAACCGACAGTGGCAACCACAAGGTGAGGCTCAACGTCCAGATCCGCGATACCGGCATCGGAATCTCCCAGGAGCAGCAACATCAGCTGTTCCAGGCCTTCAATCAGGCCGACTCCTCCATCTCCCGCCGTTATGGCGGCACGGGCCTGGGCCTCGTTATCACCCAGAAGCTGGTGCAGCAGATGGGCGGCCAGATCCGCTTTGAATCGGAGCTCGGCAAAGGCTCCATCTTCTCGTTCAGTCTGGATGTGGAGGTCTCCCCCCTGCCCCAGACCGATCAACTGCCGCTGGATCGGATCCGTGGCAAACGGCTCTGGCTGCTGGAGCCGGATCCCTTCGCGCAAGCCTCCCTGCTCGCCCTGCTGGCGGAGTGGCACCTCGATGTGCACCCACTGACCAGCGATGATCCCTGGCCCGAGATGAGCGAGCAGGAGATGGTGATCATCGGCAGCAGCACCCTGCATACGCCGCAGCAGGTGCTCGGCCGTCTCGACAAACTGAACGGCCAGCAGCAGAACACCATAGTACTGCTCAGCAGCCACGAGCCGGCGCTCTATGAAGCGATGCTGGCCCATGGCGCCCAGCACTGTCTCTCCAAACCGGTCAACCACCGCAAGCTGCTGCACGCCCTGCTCTCGCCGGAGTCGAGCCGCCAGAAGCTGCCTGCTCAGCCTGCGCCGCGCCAGTTGCAGCCGATCAAGGTGCTGGCGGTGGACGACAACGCCGCCAACCTCAAGCTGATCGCCGCCATGCTCAAGGAGATGGTGAGTCAGGTGGTGGTGTGCAAAAACGGCAAGGAGGCGGTCAAGCAGGCCCAGAGCCAGCCGTTCGACATCATCTTCATGGATATCCAGATGCCGATCATGGATGGCATCAGTGCCACCCAGGCGATCCGCAACCAGTCCCTCAACACCACCACCCCGATCGTGGCGGTGACCGCCCACGCCATCCCCGGCGAACGGGAACGGCTGATCCGGCAAGGGATGGATGACTATCTGGCCAAGCCCATCGACGAGAGCATGCTGGCCAGACTCATCACCGACTTTGCCCATCGCCGCCACCAGAGCGTCGGCGAGCAGCAGATCGACTGGGCACTGGCGGTGCGTCAGGCGGCTGGCAAGGAGGATCTGGCCAGAGAGATGCTGACCATGCTGCTGGCCAGTTTCGACGAGGTGGAACCTGTGCTGGATAGCGCGCTGGCTGGCGAAATAGAGGACAGCGAAGTGCTGGCCCAGCTCCATCGTCTCAACGGCGGCTGTGCCTACTCGGGGGTGCCCGGTCTGCAGCGGCTGCTGTCACAACTGGAGCAACAGCTGCGCGACGGCGTGCCGGTCAGCGAGCTGGAGCCCGAGCTGCTGGAGCTGCAGGATGCCCTTGATCTGGTGCGCCAGGAGGCGCCCCGTTATCTCGGCAAGGCTTGATGAGCTTGACCTGAACTGTATCGGCCCCCGCTTTTTCTGACGCGAGGGCCGCCAGATGGTAAAGTTGCGCCGTTTACACAGGAGTCAGCATGACCAACAACGATATTCTGCGCCGTCTGCGCTACGCCCTCACCATCAGCAACGATGAGATGGTCGAGATGTTTGCCAAGGGCAACCTGACGGTCACTCACGCCCAACTGCACAGCTGGTTGATGAAAGAGGCGGCGGAAGGTGAAGAGCAAGAGGCAGGCTATGTCGCCTGTCCCGACTCGGCCCTGAGCCAGTTCCTCGACGGCTTCATCATCGCCCGCCGCGGCGTGAGGGAAGATGCACCGGCCCAGGTGATCCCGAACCGGATCAACAACAATATGATCCTGCGCAAGCTGCGCATCGGCCTCAACTTCAAGGAAGAGGACATGCTCGGCACCCTCAAGCTCGCCGACTTCAACCTCTCCAAGTCCGAGCTCAGTGCCCTGTTCCGCTCCAAGGATCACAAGCACTATCAGGATTGCGGGGATCAGATCCTGCGCAACTTCCTGATCGGCCTCACGGCCAAATACCGCGGCTGACCAGACCGGGCCTTCGACATGTGCCAGCGACTCACTCCTCCCACGTTCAGCAACCTGGCTGCGGCAGGGGGATGGCGCTGGCGCTCTCTTCTTCCCCTCTTTTTTCTGCCAGTGGTTCTGCTGCTGGGTGGTTGTACTCCGTCCGAATATCAGCTCTCAACCCGCTATCAGAGCGCCAACCAGAACGAGCGGATCGCCTTTCTGATCCTCCACTACACCGACGAAGACGATGCCAATTCCTTGCGCCTGCTGACCGAGCCGGAGCACAAGGTGAGCGCCCACTACCTGATCCCCCGCGAGAGCCGCCAGACACCGCTCACCGTCCATCAGCTGGTGCCGGACAGCGCGCGCGCCTGGCATGCCGGACGCAGCCGCTGGCACCAATATGCCGGGCTCAATGCCAGCTCCCTTGGCATCGAGATCGTCAACCTCGGCTATCCAGCGGAAGATCAGCCGCTGGCCCCCGATGCCCGCCGCTGGCAACCCTATACCCCGCAGCAGATTGCCGCCGTCGGCGCCCTCAGCCGGGAGCTGGTCGCCCGCTACCAGATTCCACCGACCCAGGTGCTGGGCCACAGCGATGTCGCCCCCGAGCGCAAGCAGGATCCCGGCCCCCACTTCCCCTGGCACCAGCTCTATCTGATGTACGGAGTCGGCGCCTGGCCCGATGAAGGTCGGGTGGCTGAGTTACTGGCCAGCCCATTGACCGATTGGGATGCGGCCATGTGGCAGAAGCAGCTGGCCCGCTATGGCTATGGCCTGCCCCAAACCGGCCAGTGGGATGAGCAGAGCCGCGCCGTCATGAGCGCCTTTCAGCTCCACTTTCGCGCCAGCAAGGTCGATAGCAAACCAGACCGCGAGTGTCAGGCCATCCTGATGGCGCTGCTGGAAAAATACTTCCCCTAATACTCATCCATTGCCCCTGTTGCTGCGTACTGTTTGATAGCCATTAGCTATCAAACAGTTAGGCACAAGCAATTGTCCCTGCATTTTGCAAGGCGTTACTCTGACTGCGTTCCGAAAGAGAATTTAAAACCGATTTCCAAATCTGGAGGTGAATGATGAAAAGCCCGATTGGTCTTGATACTGCTCAATCACAAGCCCTGGCAGCCGAGTTGAACAAATTGCTGGCCAGCTACCAGATCCTCTACATGAACGTGCGCGGCTTCCACTGGAATATCCGTGGCAACCAGTTCTTCGAACTGCACCTGAAATTTGAAGAGATTTACAACGACCTGCTGCTGAAAGTCGATGCACTGGCCGAGCGCATCCTGACCCTGGACGGAGTGCCGATGCACAGCTTCAGTGACTACCTGAAAGTTTCTGCCATCCCCGAGCAAAAGGGGTTGCACGATGGCCGCGCCTGTGTCGAATCCCTGCTGGAGAGCTTCCGCGAACTGCTGGTCGCCCAGCGCCGTATTCTCGGTCAGGCCGCCGAAACCGGTGATGAGGGCACAGCCTCCATCCTCTCCGACTATGTGCAGCAGCAGGAAAAACTGGTCTGGATGCTGTGCGCTTATCTCGCCTGATAGTGAACCAAACCAGCTACAACACACGTATGCTGGTTTGAGGAAGTGCTGGACCGAGAGTCTCTATCCCGGTCCAACCCGCTTGATTGTTATGTTCTGTTGCAAACCTGAGTTGTCTTTCCTTTTATCCACCTGCTTGCCGCCCTGTTTGGGCGGCTATTTTTGTTTTTGATCTGCATCAATGAAAATTTAATTGGCAAATTGAATACCTATTAAGTTTTTCGCGAGAGGAATAGAATCGCCACAAAACAGACAACTGAAATGTCCAATTAGGAGAGGCATGATGTTTTGTGTGCAATGTGAACAGACAATTCGTACCCCGGCTGGCAACGGCTGTGCCTACGCACAAGGTATGTGCGGCAAGACGGCGGAAACCTCGGATCTGCAGGATGTACTGATCTATACCCTGCAGGGGCTCAGCGCCTGGGCGCTGGCCGCCCGTAAGCAGGGCATCATCGACCGCGAGATCGATGCCTTCGTGCCCAAGGCCTTCTTCGCCACCCTCACCAACGTCAACTTCGACTCGAATCGCATCGTGGCCTATGTCAATCAGGCCCTCGCCTATCGCCAGCAGCTGGCCGATCGTATGACCGCCATGGCGGTGCAGGTGAACGACTTGCCACACTCCGCTTATTTCGAGCCCGGTGCCGAGCTGCTGGAACAACTTGCCCATGCCGCACCAGCCGCCCCCAATCGGGGTAAAAACGAGGTGAATGAAGACATCATGGGGCTGCGTCTGCTCTGTCTCTACGGCCTCAAGGGCGCCGCCGCCTACATGGAGCACGCTCGGGTGCTGGATCAGCAAAGTGACGAGGTGGCCGCCGAATTCCACCGCATCATGAGCTGGCTCAGCACAGACCCGAGCGAAATGGGGCGGCTGTTCAACTGCGCCATGGAGATCGGTCAGCTCAACTTCAAAATCATGGAGATGCTGGATCTGGGTGAAACCAGCGCCTTCGGCCATCCGGAACCCACCCAGGTACGCGTCACCCCTATCCCCGGCAAGTGCATTCTGGTCTCCGGCCACGACATGATGGATCTCAAGCTCATTCTGGAGCAGACCAAGGGGACAGGCATCAACGTCTACACCCATGGCGAGATGCTGCCCGCGCTAGCCTACCCCTTCTTCAAGCAGTACCCCCATCTGGTGGGCAACTACGGCTCCGCCTGGCAGAACCAGCAGAAGGAGTTTGCCAACTTCCCGGGCGCGGTGGTGATGACCTCCAACTGCATCATCGACCCGAACGTGGGCAACTACTCGGATCGCATCTTCACCCGCTCCATCGTCGGCTGGCCGGGCGTGACCCATCTGGAGGGGGATGATTTCTCCGCCGTGATCACCAAGGCGCAAGCGCTGGAAGGTTTCAAGCACACCGAACTCGAGCACTTCATCACCATCGGCTTTGCCCGCAACGCCCTGATGCAGGCCGCACCCGCGGTGATTGATAAGGTCAAAGCCGGAGAGATCAGCCACTTCTTCCTGGTGGGGGGTTGTGACGGCGACAAGGCCGAACGCGCCTACTTCACCGAGTTTGCCAAGGCGGCTCCGCAGGACAGCCTGCTGCTCACCCTGGGCTGCGGCAAATACAAGTTCAACAAGCTCGACTTTGGCGACATCGGCGGCATTCCGCGTCTGCTGGACGTGGGTCAGTGCAACGATGCCTATTCCGCCATCCAGTTGGCGCTGGCACTCTCCGAGGCGTTCGAGTGTGGGGTCAACGATCTGCCGCTGACGCTGGTGCTCTCCTGGTTCGAGCAAAAAGCCATCGTCATTCTGCTCACCCTGCTCTCCCTCGGGGTGAAGGACATTCGTACCGGCCCGACCGCCCCCGCCTTCCTCACCCCGGCCCTGCTCAAGGTGCTGGAGGAGCAGTTTGGCCTGAAAGGGACCACCACGGCCGAGGCTGACCTGGCCGAGATCCTGGCGGCCTGATCGGCTCCTCATGTTGTAAGCGTTTGGCGAGCCGCCCGGCTCGCCTTTTTTCTGGATCCAGCTTTTTCACCAGACGTTTTTCAAACTGTTTCAAACCTAAGGAGCCTTGTGATGACCTCTCTCACGCTCACCTGCATTGGCCGCCAACAGAACACCCACGACGTCGTGAGCTGGCAGCTGGCACCCGTTACAGGCAGCCTCCCTCCCGTGCTGGCTGGCCAGTGCATCACCCTGCACACCGAGATCGACGGCCAGCCGGAGTGCCGCGCCTATACCCTCTCCTCCAGCCCGCAGGATGCCTGCTGGCAAGTGACCATCAAGGAGGTGGGACGGGTCTCCCGCCATCTGCACCAGACCTTGCAGGTGGGAGACAAGATCCGGGCTGATGGCCCGTTCGGCGATTTCAACCTGACCAACCTCCCTTGTGAACGACCGCTGCTGCTCAGTGCCGGTTCCGGCATCACCCCCATGTGGGCCATGCTGCGGGACGAGCTCGCCAAACGACCGGATGCCGATATCCGCTTTATTCATAGCGCCCGCTCGCCAGCAGATGTGATCTTCGCAGATGACTTGGCAGCATTGGCCGAAGCTCATCCCGGTGTACGCCATGCCCTGATTCTGGAACAGGCCCCAGCAGATCACCCCTGGATTGGCCGACTCACTCCCGCCATGCTGGCCGAATTGGCCCCAGATCTTCGCGAACGCCATGTCTATCTCTGCGGCCCAGCTCCCTATATGGCGGCGGTCAGCAGCATGCTGGCTGAGCTGGGACTGCCGCCGGAGCAGCTGCATCAGGAGTCCTTTGGCCTTCCTCCAGCAGAGCCTGCCACAACCACCAGCGACCACTTCTGGCTGACCCTGAAAAAGAGCGGCAAAAAGGTGAAGATCCTGCCGGGTCAGACCCTGCTGGCGGCGCTAGAAGCTGCAGGCGAAACCATGATGGCTGCTTGCCGCGCCGGGGTATGTGGCAGCTGTCATTGCACCACCACAGGTGACATCGAGCGCCAGAGCGTGATGACATTGAGTGCGCAGGATCTGGAGAGCGGCGTGGCTCTGGCCTGTTCCTGCACTGCGAAAGGGGATATCAGTCTCGATTATTGAGATACACAAAGGGCTTCATTGGCATCTCAACCTTTTCCTGAGCGGGCAGGGCGGGTAGACTCTGCCCCAGTTTCACCAGAACACGGGATAAAAAATGACAATACTGGTTACAGGGGGCGCCGGCTATATCGGCTCCCACACCCTGGTTGAGCTGCTTAGCGCCGGGCAGCAGGTCGTGGTGCTCGACAACCTCTCCAACTCCTCACCGGAGTCACTCAAGCGGGTCGAGCAGATCACCGGCAAGCCGGTCACCTTCATCGAAGGGGATGTGCTGGACAGAGCCTGCCTGCAGCAGCTGTTCGCCAACCACCAGATCGAATCGGTCATCCACTTCGCCGGTCTCAAGGCGGTCGGGGAGTCGAGCCAGATCCCGCTCACCTACTACCAGAACAACATCAGCGGCACTCTGGTGCTGTGCGAAGAGATGGCCAGGGCCGGGGTTTTCCGCCTGGTATTCAGCTCCTCGGCTACCGTCTATGGCGATCCCGCCTCGGTGCCGCTGCGGGAAGATTTCCCCACCAGCGCAACCAACCCCTATGGTCGCTCCAAGCTGATGGTGGAGGAGATCCTCCGTGATCTCGCCAAATCCGATCCCCGCTGGGCCATCGTACTGCTGCGTTACTTCAACCCGGTCGGCGCCCACGAGAGCGGCCTGATCGGTGAAGATCCCAACGGTATCCCCAACAACCTGCTGCCCTATATCAGTCAGGTCGGCGTGGGCAAGCTCAAGGAGCTGGGGGTATTTGGCAACGACTACCCGACCCCGGATGGAACCGGCGTACGTGACTACATCCATGTGGTGGATCTCGCCATCGGTCACCTGAAAGCACTGGCACGCATCAAGAGCGACACCGGCGTCTTCACCTACAACCTGGGCACAGGTCAAGGCTACTCGGTACTGGAGATGGTCAAGGCGTTTGAAGCGGCCAGCGGCCGACCCATTCCCTACCAGATCAAACCCCGTCGCCCGGGCGACATCGCCGAGTGCTGGGCAGAGCCGACGCTGGCCCGTGCCGAGCTGGGCTGGCAGGCAGAGCGCGGTCTGGAGCAGATGATGGTCGATACCTGGCGCTGGCAACGCAACAACCCGAACGGCTATCAAGGCTGATCTATCCGGGTAGATAACAAAACGCCCCGACATTTTCATGTCGGGGCGTTTTATTTTGCGACGTTCAATCAGTGGGTCTGACTGCGCAGCAGCGGCACACGGGCCAATCGGGGGGCGATGCGCTCTATCAGCCGATCCGTCAGCGGGGTCAGCAGCAACCAGGGCAGGCAGAGGGTCGCCAGCCCCAGCGCGCCGACGTAGACATCGGTAAACCAGTGAGCCCCAGCCAGAATGCGCGGCGCGGAAAAGATCGGCACCATCAGCAATGCGGTGACTCCCGCCCAGCGCGGCAGATAGCGCAAGGCGTAGCCGGCGAAGATCATCAGGAACAGGGCGTGATCCCCGGGGAAGCTGTCACCGGAAGAGTCCTTGGTCGGAATACCGCTGATCTGGGTCAGCCGAAGCGCATCGGCCACCATCAGGGTCGGGCTGGGTCGCTCCACCGGCAATCGGTGACCAAGCTGGTTGATCACTAACGCACTCAGCAGCATCACTATACCCATCGCCACCAGTTGGCGACGCCCCGCCAAATCCCGGGCGACGAAGCAGCGGGCCAGGATCAGCCCCATACAGGCCAACACCGCCAGATCGAACAGCCGGTTATTGGTGATGGCCACCAGATCGGCCCACAGAGCCGACTGGCCGAGCCAGCCGTTAACGGTATGAAAAATCGCGAGGTCCCACTGATCCCAAGGACCATGAGCGGGCAGCGCAGCCCAACTGATGGCCACCAGACCACCGACCAGATAGCAAAGCAGGAACTTGCCCATGGGGACTCTCCTTTGGAAAAGGGCGATATCGTAAAACTGTAAAGTGCGTCACAAAACCGAAGAATTGTAAGAAAGTGCGACATAATATCAAGCTTCAAATAAAACCCAAAAATCCATTCAAGCCTCCCCCCCCCCAACAGCGCCAAGATTTCTGCCTTCGGTGCTGCATCTGTGGGCCGCTCACCATGAGTGCGGCTTGTGCCACCACCGCAACACCCCCTAGAATGCGCACTTCCCTTTACTGCGAAAGGAAGCGGTATGCATATTCACATTCTCGGGATCTGCGGCACCTTTATGGGTGGTCTGGCGGTGTTGGCAAAACAGCTTGGTTACCGGGTGACCGGTTCGGATGCCAACGTCTATCCCCCCATGAGTACCCAGCTCGAGCAACAGGGCATCGAACTGACCGAAGGCTATGACCCCTCCCAACTCGATCCGGCGCCGGATCTGGTGGTGATCGGCAACGCCATGAGCCGCGGCAACCCCTGTGTTGAATATGTGCTGGACCGTAATCTGCCCTATATCTCCGGCCCCCAGTGGCTGCTGGATCACGTGCTGCAAGATCGCTGGGTGCTAGCCGTTGCCGGTACCCATGGCAAAACCACCACCGCCAGCATGCTGGCCTGGGTGCTGGAGTATGCCAAACTGGAACCCGGTTTCCTTATTGGCGGCGTGCCGGGCAACTTCCCGGTCTCCGCCCGTCTCGGCTCTGCCCCCTTCTTCGTCATCGAAGCAGACGAGTATGACTGCGCCTTCTTCGACAAACGCTCCAAGTTCGTCCACTACCATCCGCGCACCCTGGTGATGAACAACCTGGAGTTCGACCACGCGGACATCTTCCCGGATCTCGCCGCCATCCAGCGCCAGTTCCACCACCTGATGCGCACCGTGCCGAGCAACGGCCGGGTGCTGTTCCCGCAAGCCGATGACAACCTCACCGCCGTACGCAAGATGGGTTGCTGGAGCGAAGTGGAGCTGGTAGGTCAGGACGACGCCAAGTGGAAGGCGGTCAAGCTGGCCGGTGACGGCTCCGCCTTCGAGGTGTGGCTGGATGGCGAAAAACAGGGCGAGGTGCACTGGGAGTGCATTGGCGAACACAACGTCAACAACGGTCTGATGGCCATCGCTGCCGCCCGCCACGCTGGCGTGATGGTGGAGCATGGCATCGCCGCCCTCTGCCAGTTCAAATCCCCCAAACGGCGGATGGAGCTCAAGGGTGAGGTGGCGGGCATCAGCGTCTATGACGACTTTGCCCACCACCCCACAGCCATCGAGACCACCCTCGGCGGCCTGCGCGCCAAGGTAGGCAGCTCACGTATTCTGGCGGTGCTGGAGCCTCGCTCCAACACCATGAAGCTGGGGGTTCACAAGGAGGAGCTGGCTGGCTGTTTCGATGGTGCCGACGAGGTGTTCTTCTTCCAGCCGCCCAACATCGGCTGGGATCTCGGCGAGGTGACGGCCCATATGACCCGACCGGCCAAGGTATTCAACGATCTGGAGACCCTGATCAACCGGTTGGTGGCCGAGAGCCGCGATGGCGACCATATTCTGATCATGAGCAACGGCGGCTTCGGCGGCATTCATGACAAGCTGATCGCCCGCCTCAAGGATTACCACGGCGAACTATGAACAAAGCGATCACCCTGGCGCTGACCGGCGCCTCCGGCGCACCCTACGCCCTGCGCCTGCTCCAGTGTCTGGTGCAGGCGGACTATCGGGTCTACCTGCTCGCCTCATCGGCGGCTCGTGTGGTACTCAAGACCGAGCAACAACAGGATTGGCCCGGCTCGCCGAAAGAGCTCTCTGCTTATCTCTGTCGCCAATATGGCGCCAAGGAGGGGCAGATTGTCGCCTGCGGCAAGGAGGAGTGGTTCTCACCGGTGGCCTCCGGCTCGGCCGCGCCCAAACAGATGGTGGTCTGCCCCTGTTCCATGGGTACCGTCTCGGCCATTGCCAACGGCACCTCGGACAACCTGCTGGAGCGGGCAGCGGATGTGGTGATCAAGGAGCGCGGCCAGCTGATCCTGGTGCCCCGCGAAACCCCCTTCTCGGCGATCCATCTGGAGAACATGCTGAAACTGGCACGGCTCGGAGTGACCATCATGCCCGCTGCGCCCGGTTTCTATCATGAGCCGAAAAGCATCGCCGATCTGGTGGACTTTATGGTTGCCCGCATCCTAGATCATCTGGGTGTCGAGCATGAGCTGACCCACCGCTGGGGCTATGGCCACCAGTGAGGTGACCGCCATATCCGGCCATAAAAAAACGGCGCCACTCAATGAGTGACGCCGTTTTTTCGTTAAGCCGTGTTAGCGAGCCTGAATTGGCGCCGTCACGTACTTGAACAGGAAATCAGTCACCTCTTGGCGCGCCGGGCGCTGAGGTTGATTGATCATCTGCATCATCACATAGCCAAAACCGGTCAGAGAGCGGGCCAGATCCTGTGCTGACAGCACGCTGGTGATCTCCCCTGCATCCATGGCGGTTTGCAGCTCGCTGGCGATCAGCTCAAGGCACTGATCGAGCAGCCGGGTATAGCGGGGCCATACCTCTTCCCGAACCGATGAGCTCCACTCCAGCCAGATACCGGCATAATCCGGTTGATCGTAGGCGGCATCGACAGAGAGGCGTACATGACGCTGGATCTTGTCGAAAATAGAGCCCTGGTCACCGTATGCCTGCGACAGCATCTGGTTCACAAAGCGTTCGATCTCGGCCAGCACCTCATCTACCAACTCCTCGCGGGTGTTGAAATAGTTGAAGACGGTAGCCACAGAGACCTTGGCCTGTTCGGCTATCTCGGCGTGACCTGCACGGCCAATGCCGCGACGGGAGAACACCTCGATGGCACATTCCATCAATTGGGAGCGACGAGCTTCCGGCGACAGCCGGGTACGACGTCTTATTTCTGCGCGTGGTTCCATAGTTTTTATCATCTAATAGTTATTGATTATGGTGTTTATAGTATTTTAACTAATCATGCCTGAGTGCCTGCTAACTCTATCAATTAAAATAAGCCGATAAAAGCACCACGTATCTCTAGCACCCTTCAACATGAGTGGTAGAATCATCGGTTTTGATATTCATGAACGGCCAAATCCCCTTTGGCCTTATGGGAGTAAGTGATGAAACACACCGTCGAGGTGATGATCTCCGAGGCTGAAGTAGCCGCCCGGATCGCCAAATTGGGTGAAGAGATCACCGCCCGCTATCAGGGTTCTGACGAAGTCGTGATGATTGCGCTGCTGCGCGGTTCCTGCATCTTCCTGGCCGACCTCTGCCGCCAGTGCCAGCTGCCCATCACCTTGGACTTCATGACCGCCTCCAGCTACGGCTCCGGCATGCACAGCACCCGTGACGTCCGCATCCTCAAAGACCTGGACGATGACATCAAGGGCAAGGATGTGGTGATCGTGGAAGACATCATCGACACCGGTTACACACTCAACAAGGTGCGCGAGATCCTCTCCCTGCGCGAGCCGAAATCCCTGGCCATCTGCACCCTGCTGGACAAACCCTCCCGCCGCGAAGTGCAGGTGCCGGTCGACTGGATTGGCTTCGCCATTCCGGACGAATTCGTGGTCGGCTGTGGCATCGACTACGCCCAGAAGTACCGCAACCTGCCGTTTATCGGCAAAGTGGTACCCCAGGAGTAAGCCAGGTTCAGGAATATCACGGGTGAAGCGGCCTTGCGCCCTTTACTCTGTGCAGGCGGCCTTGGCCGCCTTTTCTGTATCGAGCCGGATTCAACCATCACAGAGGTTGCAATGAACGCACTGGAAATCAGCGGCCTGAAAAAGACCTATCAGGGGGGCGTCGAAGCCCTTAAAGGCATCGATCTTACCGTCAGGCAGGGGGATTTCTTCGCCCTGCTCGGCCCGAACGGCGCGGGCAAGTCCACCACCATCGGCGTCATCAGCTCGCTGGTAAACAAGAGCGCCGGAAAGGTGAAGGTATTTGGCTACGACATCGACAGCGATCTGGAACAGGCCAAGGCTCAGCTCGGACTGGTGCCGCAGGAGTTCAACTTCAGCCAGTTCGAGAAGGTGATCCAGATTGTCACCCATCAGGCCGGTTTCTACGGCGTGCCCAAGGCGGAAGCCAAGATCCGCGCCGAGAAGTACCTGCGCCAGCTCGATCTGTGGGAGAAGCGCGACATGCCTGCCCGTACTCTCTCCGGCGGCATGAAGCGCCGTCTGATGATCGCCCGCGCCCTGATGCACGAGCCCAAACTCCTGATCCTCGATGAACCGACCGCCGGGGTCGATATCGAGATCCGCCGCTCCATGTGGACCTTCCTCAAGGATCTCAACGAGCAGGGCGTCACCATTATTCTCACCACCCACTATCTGGAAGAGGCCGAGATGCTCTGCCGCAACATCGGCATCATCGACAAGGGTCGGCTGATCGAGAACACCAGCATGAAGAATCTGCTGGGCAAGCTGGGTCGCGAGACCTTCCTGCTCGACCTTGCGCCAGGTTCTGCCGTACCTGAGGTGCCAGAGTTCAACGGCCGCATGCAGGATGAACGTACCCTTGAGGTGGATCTCGACAAGAGCCAGTCACTCAATAGCCTGTTCGAGCAACTGTCGAAGCAGCAGGTGCAGGTCGTGAGCATGCGCAACAAGGCCAACCGGCTGGAAGAGCTGTTCGTCAATCTGGTCGAAGAGGGGAGAAAAGCATGAATCTGGCCATCTACTACATCGCCTTCAAGAGCATTCTGGCCAAAGAGGTGAGCCGCTTTACCCGGATCTGGATCCAGACCCTGGTGCCACCGGCCATCACCATGAGCCTCTACTTCGTCATCTTCGGCAACCTGATCGGTTCGCGCATCGGTGACATGGGCGGTTTCACCTACATGGAGTTCATCGTGCCCGGCCTCATCATGATGTCGGTGATCACAAACTCCTACTCCAACGTCGCCTCCTCCTTCTTCAGCGCCAAGTTCCAGCGCAATATCGAGGAGATGCTGGTCGCACCGGTGCCCAACTACGTCATCATCGCCGGTTACGTGGGCGGGGGCGTGGCACGCGGCCTCTGCGTCGGCCTTATCGTCACCCTGGTGTCGCTGTTCTTCGTGCCGCTGCAGATCCACCACCTGTTCAGCGTCTGCTTCACCGTGCTGCTGACCGCCATCCTCTTCTCGCTGGGTGGCCTTATCAACGCGGTGTTTGCCAAGACCTTCGACGACATCAGCATCATCCCCACCTTCGTGCTGACGCCGCTCACCTATCTGGGTGGAGTGTTCTACTCCATCAGCCTGCTGCCCCCCTTCTGGCAGGGTGTCTCCCAAGTGAACCCCATCATCTACATGGTAAACGCGTTCCGTTACGGTTTCCTCGGTATCTCCGACGTGCCGCTCGGAACCGCCTACCTCATCATCATCGGCTTTATCGTGGCCCTCTACGGCATCGCCTGGTGGCTTATCTCCCGCGGCACCGGGCTGCGCCACTGATTGCCAAAACGGGCACCTCGCGGTGCCCGTTTTTTATTCCCCCTGTAGCCCCTTCAACCTGCTAGCCCCCTTCTCAATAACCTGCCTGTCATTAAGGATTTACCTGACACCTTGTGATCCACCGCAATTTTCGAATTACCCCCAAAGGTATAATTCTCGCGGTTGGATGTGCCGTCACGGATGGCTCGTCCGTCTCTTCATTTCTCTCATCAGGGCAGGATCGCCTATGTCACTTATCACCGAGTTGCCAGCCATATTCGATAGTTTTTCAGATGCCCGTCGTCAGGGCTTTCTGGCTGTAATGGCACTCAAGGAGCGACAGATCCCCCTGGTCGGTACCTACTGTACCTTTATGCCGCAGGAGGTGGCGATAGCCGCCGGCGCCGTGGTGGTATCGCTCTGCTCCACCAGCGACGAGACCATCGAGGAGGCCGAGAAAGATCTGCCCCGCAACCTCTGCCCGCTCATCAAGAGCAGCTACGGTTTTGGCAAGACCGACAAGTGCCCCTACTTCTACTTCTCCGATCTGGTGGTGGGGGAAACCACCTGCGACGGCAAGAAGAAGATGTACGAGTACATGGCCGAGTTCAAACCGGTGCATGTGATGCAGTTGCCCAACCGCGCCGATGACGAAGCCTCCCGCAACCTGTGGCGCAGCGAAATCGTCCGCTTCAAGGAGTTGCTGGAGCAGCAGTTCGGCAAGCCCATCAGCGAGCAGGCATTGCGAGACGCCATCGTGCTGAAAAACCGCGAACGCCGCGCGCTGGCCAATTTCTACCGGCTGGGCCAGCTCAACCCGCCGGCGCTGAGCGGCACCGACCTGCTCAAGGTGGTCTATGGCGCCACCTTCCGCTTCGACAAGGAGCTGCTCATCAGCGAGCTGCAGGAGATGACCCGCCGCATCAAGGTCGAGTATGCCGAGGGCAAGCGGCTCGATGCCCGCCCGCGCATCCTCATCACCGGCTGCCCCATCGGCGGCGCGGCCGACAAGGTGGTGCGTCTCATCGAGGAGCACGGCGGCTGGGTGGTGGGTTACGAGAACTGCACCGGCGCCAAGGCGACCGAGCAGTGCGTCAGCGAGGAGGGCGATCCGTTCGATGCGCTGACCGACAAGTATCTGGCCATCGGCTGCTCCTGCATCTCCCCCAACCACCAGCGCATGAATCTGCTGAGCCAGATGGTGGAGGAGTATCAGGCGGACGGAGTGATCGATGTGATCCTGCAGGCTTGCCACACCTATGCGGTGGAGTCGCTCGCCATCAAGCGCCATGTGCGCGAACGCCACGGCATCCCCTACATGGCAGTCGAGACCGACTACTCCAGCGCCGACAAGGGACAACTGGCCACCCGGCTGGCCGCCTTTATCGAGATGCTGTAAGGAGGCGCCGTGTCACTCTCCATCGGGATTGACTCGGGCTCCACCGCGACCAAGGGGATCCTGTTCGACAGCCGGGATGGCGGGCGTATCGTCCGCCGTTTTCTGGTGCCGACCCCCTTTCGTCCGCTGGCCGCCATCGAGCAAGGCTGGACCGAACTTTCGGCCGATTTGCCAGAGCGCCCCCACCTGACCCTGACCGGTTATGGCCGCGATCTGGCGTCGTTCGCCGATCGCCGGGTTACCGAGATCTCCTGCCATGGGCTGGGGGCTCGCCTGCTCTGCCCGTCGGTACACACCGTCATCGACATCGGCGGGCAGGACAGCAAGGTGATCCAGCTCGATAGCGACGGCAACCTCACCGATTTTCTGATGAACGACAAGTGCGCCGCCGGCACCGGTCGCTTTCTCGAGGTGATCACCCGCACTCTGGGAGCTCGGGTCGAGCAGCTTGACGAACTGCTGCAAGGGGCCGAGCCCCACGACATCAGCAGCATGTGTACCGTGTTTGCCGAATCGGAGGCGATCAGCCTGCGCTCGGCGGGCATTCCGGCCGAGTCAATCCTGGCCGGTATCGTCCGCTCCATGGCCCGGCGCAGTGCCAACTTTATCGGCCGCCTCGGCGCCCGACCGACAGTGCTCTTTACCGGCGGCGTCAGCCACTGCGCCACCTTCCGCCACTATCTGGCCGAAGGGTTGGGCTGCGACGTGGCCACCCACCCGGATGCCCAGTTTGCCGGTGCGCTGGGGGCTGCCCTGTTCGGCGCGCGCGCCAGCACGGGAGGCAAATCATGAATCAGGAGTTTCTCTACCTGTTCCACTCCACTCTCGGCACGATCAGGATGCGCAAGCGGCTGGAGCAACACGACCTGTCGTTTCGGGTCTGCGACGTGCCGCGCCTGCTCAGTGCCGGCTGTGGCCTCGCCATTCGCCTCCACTGCCCGCCAGACGAGTGGCAGCAGTGGTGCCAGAGCGGTGAAACCGCTGCCGTCTTTCGCTGCGAAGCGGACGGCGACTATCAGGAGCTGGCCCGCTATCCGGCCGATAGCCCGGACATGGCGAAGCAAACGCCTGTGGCTGGCAGTCGGAGTCATGGATGATAAAGATCTATCCCATGGCTGTTTATCTGCGCATGCTGGCCAATCTGGCACTGGGGGGATTCTTCCTCGCCTCGGCCGGGTTCAAGCTGGTCTCCCCCGCCCTGTTTGTCGAACAGATCGCGGCCTTCGGGCTGATCTGGCCGTCACTAATCCCGCCAGTGGCCTGGGGGCTGATCGCGCTGGAGCTCTGCGCAGGGCTTGCGGTCATCGCCAACCGGCGCTGGGGACTGTGGCTGGTGATCGGGCTGCTCGCCCTGTTTATTCCGGTGTTGGGCTATGGCGTTGCCATCGGGCTCGACATCTCTTGCGGCTGTCTGGGCAGGGCTGATCTCAGCTCGTTGCCGGAGGCCATTGTGCGGGATCTGCTGCTACTGACGCTTGCGGGCGCCCTGCTGCTAACTTCCCGCCCCGTTTTTCCCGTTCTAAAGGAGTAGTGACATGATGACATTGCGATCCCGCACCCTGCTGGCCTCGCTGATCGCCGCCAGCTTTGCCCTCGGTGGCTGTGGCGATAACCAGTTCGAGCAGGAGGTGAAGCTGGAGCAGTCGGCAGTGCAACTGGCACAGGAGGCGCAGCAGGGGGGCTATCAGCTGCTGACCGTAGCCGAGCTGAAAACCCGGATGGACAAGGGTGAGGAGCTGGTGATCATCGACACCATGCCCTATGAGGACTCCTACAAGAAAGAGCACATCCCGGGCGCCAAGAACTTTGTCTTCGTGAAGGAGGCCAAGTCCGGCGACAACTGGAGCGAAATCGTCGAGGGGAGCGGCACGGCGGAGCAGTTCCAGGCGCTGCTGGGTGAAGACAAGTCCCGCCCGGTGGTGATCTACTGCGGCTTCGTCAAGTGCGGCCGCAGCCACAACGCAGCCGCCTGGGCGGTGACTCAGGGCTATCAGCAAGTCTATCGGGTGCCGGGCGGCATCTTCGCCTGGAAAGGAGCCGGTTACCCCGTCTCTGCCGAGTAACCGCGTCTGCCCACAAGGCAACACAGCCGATATGAAAGAAGCCCGCAACTGCGGGCTTCTTTCATATTGGGCAACACTCGGAGTTAACTGGCGGCCTGCGTCTGCACCGTCTCCACGTTGGCCAGCTGTTGCTTGCCCAGCAACCGCTTGGTGATCATCGCCGCCATGATGGAGCCGTTGACGTTGAGAGCGGTGCGGCCCATATCCACCAGTGGCTCGATGGCGATCATCACCCCCACCAGCGCGATGGGGAAGTTGAGGGTGGAGAGCACGATCAGCGCGGCGAAAGTGCCTCCGCCGCCAACGCCAGCCACCCCGATGGAGCCCAGCGCAATGACCGGCAGCAGAGTCAGCAGAAACAGGGGATCAAAGGGGTTGATGCCGAGCATGGGGGCGATCATCGCCACCATCATGGCCGGATAGATGCCGGCGCAACCGTTCTGGCCCAGATTGGCACCGAACGAGGCGGCAAAGTTGGCGATGCTGGCGGGCACCCCAAGGCGCTGCTGGGTCTCGATGCTGAGCGGAATGGAGGCGGCGCTGCTGCGGGAGACAAAAGCGAAGGTAAGCACGCCCCACACTTCCCACAGGTAGTGCAACGGGTTCTGGCCGATCAGCAGCAGGATCACCATGTGCACCGCAAACATCGCCAGAATGGCGACGTAGCAGACCAGGATAAAGCCGAGCAGGCTGAGGATCTCGCTCAGGGGATAGTGAGCCACCACCCGGGCGATCAGCGCCATCACGCCATAGGGGGTGAGTGCAATCACCACCCGCACCATCTTCATCACCCACAGTTGCAGGGTGTCGATGGCCACGGCGGCGCGAGCACCAGCCTCTGGATGCTCCGCCTTCAACTGCAGCAGGGCAACCCCGGCCAACACGGTGAAGATCACCACGCCGATCACCGAGAGACCGCGACTACCCGCCATATCGGCGGCAAAGTTGGTGGGCACCAGCGAGAGCAGCAGGGCCGGCAGGGTCTGGGCACCGTCGATGGTGCTCATGCTCTGTTGCAGGGTGGCGCTGCCGCTACCATGGCTCAGCAGCCCGGCTGCGGTGAGACCGCTCAGGTGGGTGATGGTCATCCCCACCAGACCGGCGATCATCACAAGCATCAGCATGGAGCCGATCAGCACGGCGCTGATCTTGCCGAGAGACTGGGCCTGCTCCAGCTTGTTGATGGCGGAGAGGATGGAGGTGAACACCAGCGGCATCATCACCACCTTGAGCAGGCTGACATAGCCACCGCCGACGATATTGACCCACTCCAGGGTCTGCTGAACGCCGGCATCATCGGCGCCCCAGCCCAGTTGCAGCGCCAGTCCGAACAGGGCACCAAGCAGCAGACCCGCAAGCACCTTGCGCGAGAGCGGCAACCCGGTAGGCAACCGGGTGAGAGCAAAACAGAGCAGACAGAAAACAAGCGATGCAATCAGGACAAACATCATGAATACCTGTAGCGGCCATCAGGCCGAAAGTGGATAGAAACGAAGGGAAATGCGGGCTGGGCCGCAGAACAAAACGCCGGAATGCAGGAGAGTGCAGGCGTGAAAAAGCAGCGGACGCCCGAGAGGGCGTCCGCTGGCATTCGGGGTAATTACTTCTTTACGGGGGCGTCGTACTGTTCAGGTTCGTCGCTATAGACGCAGACATTCCACTTCGCGGCCAAACCATCTTCCGCCAGACAGTAACGCTCGAAGAACGCGGTGATCTCGGCACGCTGGCAGTGGGCTTCGAAAGCCGCCATATCTTGCCAAATCTCGTTGAACACGATGGGGAAACTCTCCCCCTCGGCAAAGGGGCTCGCGATGTGGCGGGTCACCCGATATTGCAAGCAACCATCCTCACGCAGGGTATTGGGCTCGAGTGCCTGCAGCACCTGAAACAGGGCTTGCTCCTGACCGGGTTTGGGCAGGAATTGGGCAATGCAGTAAACCTTCTTGGACATGGGATCCTCCTGGTTGTGGCGGGCTCAGGCTTGCTGCAGCGTGACCACTTGATTGTCGATAAGGCGGGCCTTGCCAAGATAAGCAGCCATCAGGATCACCAGCTGCGCGCTCTCGTCAGTGGCAGACTCGAGGGTGGCGGCATCGACGATGTCGATGGCATCGGTACGGAAACCGGCGTTGTCGAGGCGCTGGCTGGCCTGCGCCACCAAGGAGGGCAGGTGGTGGTCACCCGCTTCAATCTGCTCGGCGATCCAGTTCATGGTGCGCGCCAGCTCGGGGGCGATGGCCCGCTCGGCGGCAGTCAAGTAGCCGTTGCGGGAAGAGAGTGCCAGCCCGTCTTCGGCCCGCACGGTGGGCACGCCGACGATCTCGATGGGCATCGCCATGTCGGCCACCATCTTGCGAATAAGCGCCAACTGCTGGTAATCCTTCTGGCCAAAGCAGGCCACATCCGGCTGTACCAGATTGAACAGCTTGGTGACGACGGTACTGACACCACGGAAGTGACCCGGGCGCAGCGCCCCCTCCAGCAGATTGGAGAGACCCGGCACCTCGACGAAGGTCTGGCTGGCCAGCCCCTGCGGATACATGATCTCCGGGGTCGGGGTGAACACCATATCGACCCCAGCCGCTTCCAGCGCTGCGCAATCCTGCTCCAGAGTGCGCGGGTAGTTGGCAAGATCCTCGGCCTTGTCGAACTGCATCGGGTTGACGAAGATGCTGACCACCACCTTCTCGGCGTGGCTGTGCGCCTCTTTCACCAGCGTCAGGTGGCCCTGATGCAGATTGCCCATGGTGGGCACGAATGCGATGGCACGCCCTTCACGGCGCCATTGGCTTATCTGCTCACGCAGAACGACGGGATTGTTTACGACCAACATCAGCAGTTCACCTTCCGATAAATCAAAAAGAGAGACGGGTTGCATCCACAGATAGCACTCGGGCGGGATGGGGCACGAACATGGCTATCAGCAGTTCACCTTTAGATGAATCAATAAGATACGGATTAGCTATACGGATTAACTGTGCGAGGCTGAGAAGCAGAGACGGGGGCCGCAGTCCCCATCATGCAACTGCCAGGATCAGTTGAAGCAGTGCTCCGGGCCGGGGAAGCTCCCCTCGCTCACCTGCTGCACATAGAGGCGGATGGCGGCACGCACATCGCCGGTCTCAGCCAGGAAGTTCTTGGTGAACTTGGGCACATAGCCGGAGGTGACGCCAAAGGCATCGTGCATAACCAAAATCTGACCATCGGTCGCGGGGCCGGCACCAATGCCGATCACCGGGATGCGAAGCGCCTTGGTGATGCGCTCGGCCAGCGCAGTGGGCACACACTCGAGCACCAGCAGCTGGATACCGGCCGCTTGCAGTTCGAGGGCCTGGCGGTAGATCTCCTGCGCCTGAAACTCATCGCGCCCCTGCACCTTAAAGCCGCCAAAGACGTGGACGGATTGCGGGGTGAGGCCGAGGTGACCGCACACCGGCACCCCGTTGCGGGTGAGGTGGCGGATGGAGTCACACAGCCAGTCGCCCCCTTCCATCTTGACCATGCGGGCACCGGCCGCCATCAGGCGGGCAGCGTTCTGGTAAGTCTGCTCGGGAGTGGCGTAACTCATGAAGGGCATGTCGGCGATGATCAGCGCATTGCTGGCACCGCGAGCCACACAGCGGGTGTGATAGACCATCTCATCCATGTTGACCGCCAGGGTGTCCTGACCCCCTTGCAGCACCATGCCCAGCGAATCGCCGATGAGCAGCACGTGGGCCCCCTCATCGTCGAACAACTTGGCAAAAGTGGCATCATAGGCGGTGATGGCGGTGAACTTTTGACCATCCTGCTTCATCTTCAGCAGGCTGGCGGTGGTGATCTTGCTCATAGAGGCTCCTGTACGTCTGCACGCGGGGCAATGATGGCCAAATCATTGTGCGGGCAGCGGGCAACCAGTTGTGCGAGCGGGGTGCCGCAGGGCAGCACCAGAGCGGGCGCGATTTCGGCAAGGGGCAGCAGCACGAACTCCCGCTCCTTCATGCCGTAATGGGGAACGATCAGGCGCTCGTGGTTGATCACCTGATCGCCAAAGAGCAGCAGATCGAGATCCAGGGTTCTCGGCCCCCACCGCTCCTCTTTGCGCACACGTCCCTGTTCCAGCTCGATTTTTTGTAGTTGATCCAGCAGCGCCAGCGGCGTCAGCCGGGTGTTGAGCCGGGCCACGGCATTGACGTAGTCCGGCTGATCAGCAGGCCCCATCGGGCGGCTGCTGTAAAACGACGAGGCCTGCACCAGCACTGATTCCGGCAAGGTCGCCAGCGCGGCGACCGCGCGGCGCGCCTGACCCAATGGGTCAGACAGGTTGGAACCAATGGCGATGAAGACCTCGGTCATCACGTCTGTGGTCACTCGGCCGCTTTCGGCTTGCGACGGCGCGGGCGGCGACGATTGCGGCTGTTGCTGCTGCGCTTCTCGCCATCGTGGCTACGGCTCTCACCGCTGGCCGGGCGACGGGTCGCTTCCCGTTGCAGCTGCGGGCGCACATCCGGATTGGAGGCAACATAGCGCTCCCACCAGCTGGCCAGCTCGCCGAGACCGCGCTCGACCCGGTTGCGCAGCAACAGGAAGTCGAACGCCGCGCGGAACTTGGGGTGCTCCATGGCGCGCTCGGGGTGCTTGCCCTGACGACGGGTCAACCGCTGTTGCAGTGCCCAGATGTCGCGGACATCTGTGGTGAAACGGCGGGGAACGGCGATGATCCGCACCTGATTGTCCAGCACCTCGTTGATCGCCAGCATGAAGGCGTCATACCAGGGCAGGCCGCTCTCGTTCTCCAGCACCCGACCACGGGCCTCGACGCAGCCCCACAGCAGGGTGGCGTAGAGGAAGGCGGGGGTGACGCGCTTATCTTCACGAACGCGGGTGTCGGTGTCGATCAGTGCCTGCTCGATAAACTGCTCGTAGGGCGAGTTGCCGTGCGGGGTAAACAGCGCAGCCACTTGTGGGAAGAGCTGTTGGAATAGGCCATACTCACGCAGCAGCTTGTAGGTCGCCAGACCGTCGCCAGCCAGGAACAGCTTGAGGGTCTCCTCAAACAGGCGGGCAGCCGGGATGTCTTGCAGCAGTGGCGCCAGCTCCTTGATGGGGGCGGCGGTACGCGGACTGATGGTCATATCCAGCTTGGCGGCGAAGCGCACGGCGCGCAGCATCCGCACCGGATCTTCACGATAACGGGTCTCGGGATCGCCGATCAGCTCAAGCTTGCGCTCGGCCAGATCTTCCAGACCCCCTTCGAAATCGTGCAGGGTGAAATCTTTGGCGCTGTAGTAGAGGGCGTTGACGGTAAAGTCGCGGCGCTCGGCATCCTCTTCGATGGTGCCGTAGACGTTGTCGCGCAGCAGCATGCCTTCATCAGACTGGGCCGACACATGTTTGCTGGTATTGACCTGATGGTGGTGACCCCGGAAGGTGGCCACTTCGATCACGTCACGACCAAAGACAATGTGGGCCAGGCGGAAACGACGGCCAATCAGGCGGCAGTTGCTGAACAGCGCCTTGATCTGCTCCGGCGTCGCATCGGTTGCGATGTCGAAATCCTTGGGCGTCTTCCCGAGCAGCAGATCCCGGACTCCGCCGCCGACCAGGTAGGCTTCGTAGCCGCCCTTGTTCAGGCGATAGAGCACCTTGAGTGCATTCTCGCTGATCTCTTTGCGCGAAATAGGGTGCTGATCACGGCTTAAGGTACGACGTTGACCGGCGACACGGGCTGGAATGGGGGATTCCACCGACTGCTCGCCGTCTTCCTTGCCGAGCACCTTGCGGCAAAAGTTTGCGATCTGGGAAAAAATGGTACACCTCTTCATGACTTCTAAATTGACGGGAGGCCAAAAAATAGCGGCCTATCATAGCTCACGCCTAACCAAATGAAAAACCGTGCTGACAATTGATCCCGTTTGAAACGGATCATCCCGATAAAATCACAATCAACAGCGGCAATTTACGCTCAATCAAACAAAAATCACCTGGTCGACTCAGCAATCCGCGAGCGGGATCTTCTCGCTGGCGGGCACCCGTTCGAGCAGCCAGTTGGCGATGCCCCACCGGATGATCTCGTCGATCCGGCTTGCCATCAGCTCGGGCGGCGGGCACTGGCCGAGGAAGTGCAGTGCCTGCAACAGGGCCGGTCGCACCTCATCAAGCGCCAGTGCCGGCGCATGGTTCTGCTTGGAGAGCTTGTTGCCATCTGCCAGCACCGCCAGCGGCAGGTGCACCCAGTCGGGCACCGGAGCCCCCAGGGTCTGATAAAGGGCAATCTGGCGCACCGTGGGCTCCAGCAGATCGGCGCCGCGCACTATCTCGGTGATACCGCTGTCCATATCATCCACCACCACCGCCAGGTTGTAGGCGTAGAGCCCGTCGCGGCGACGGATAATAAAATCCTCCTCGGCGAGCGCCGCCGGGACCGCGATATGGCCCTGCAAACGATCGTCGAAGTGGTAGACCGGATGGTGCTGCCGCAGCCGGGCGGCGCAACCTTCGGCCGCAAGCCCGAGGGTGCGGCAGTGGCCGCTGTAGAGACCGCCCGCGGCCATGATTTCGCGCCGGGTGCAGCGGCACCAGTAGAGGTCCCCCGCCCGATAGAGCTGGTCGATGATCTCGTCATAACGGCCGTGGCGCACGCTCTGGAACATCACCTCCCCATCCCACTCGAGGCCATATGCCTCAAGGGTCTTGAGGATCAGGGCCGCAGCCCCCGCCATCTCCCGCGGCGGATCGATATCCTCGATGCGCACCAGCCAGCGTCCCTGCTGCGCTCTGGCCTGCAAAAAGCTGCCGAGGGCGGCGATCAGCGAACCGAAATGAAGCGGGCCTGAGGGTGAGGGGGCAAAGCGGCCGACATAGGGACGTGCAAAGGGTGAGGACGGGGGATTCACTGGCATGACTGTTCGGGTAAGCGATTCATTGAGGCTGCATTCTGGGGCGCGACCGCCAAAAGCTCAATAAAAAAGGGAGCCCGCGAGCTCCCTTTTTCATATACCAGAGGGTCGGGATCAACCGGCCATCTGTTTTTCCTTGATCTCGGCCAGCGTCTTGCAATCGACACAGAGGTCGGCAGTCGGACGGGCTTCCAGACGACGGATACCGATCTCGATACCGCAGTGTTCGCAGTAACCGAAATCATCGTCTTCAAGCAGCTGCAAGGTCTTCTCGATCTTCTTGATCAGCTTGCGTTCACGGTCGCGGGTACGCAGTTCAAGAGCGAACTCTTCTTCTTGCGCGGCACGATCCACGGGATCCGGGAAGTTGGCAGCCTCGTCTTTCATATGGTCGACGGTACGATCAACTTCCTGCATCAGTTGGTTGCGCCAGGCACCCAGGATCTTGCGAAAATGCGCCTTTTGTTGGTCATTCATGTACTCCTCACCCGGCTTTTCCTGGTAAGGCGCGACACCCGCAATGGCCAGGGGGCCCAGAGATTTCCTGTTTTCGCCTGTTGGCATGCCCTGTCTCCTAATTCAGCACGCTACCCGTGCCATCCATAAATTGAGGGCGACATCTATAGCAGAAGGGTAACGGGTAAGCAAACGAGCCGTACCAATAATGTTACCCACTCCAATATTTATGCACTCCCCTCGGGTAACAGGTGACCAGATTCAAACGGGATAAACCCTTGAGCCACCATGCCTTGCACCCCAACATGGGGCCGATAGCATAAAATTTCAACCCCCGCCGCGATTGCCTGCTCAATTAGCAGACTATAGTGCGGATCTATATGGGTTGCAGGGCGCATCCGGCTTATTCCGGAGTGCAACACCATAAAGAGCAGCACGGCCCTGTGGCCCGCCGCTTTCATCGCCATCAACTCGCGCAAATGCTTGGCACCACGGGCGGTGACCGCATCGGGGAAGTAGCCCATGCCAGCCTCCTCCCGCTCGTCGAGCAGGGTGACAGATTTTACCTCGATGTAACAATTGCCCTTCTCATCATCTTCCAGCAACAGATCGATGCGACTGTTCTCTTCGCCATACTTCACCTCGGTGCGCAACCGGCTGTAACCCGCCAGCGGAGCGATGGCCTCCTGCTCGATCAGCTCCCGGGCAATCTGGTTGGCGCGCGCCGTGTTGACGCAGATAAAGTGGCCCGCCGGACTCTCGGCGATCTCCCAGCTGTTGGGCAGCTTGCGCTTGGGGTTATCGGAGGTGGAGTACCAGACCCGGGTGCCCGGATCGGCACAACCGGTCATGGCACCGGTATTGGCACAGTGGATAGTAATGACCTCGCCGTTATCGAGTTGCACATCGGTCAGAAAGCGCTTGTAGCGGGCCACCAGCTGGCCCGATTGCAGGGGGGGATCAAAAATCACGGGTTAGCCCTCCGCGCATCTTCTTTTACCCGGGCACGCAGCGGCCAGCAGGCAAGCGGCTCATAGCGCACCCCGTCCGGAGTCGAGATGGATTGATAGAGGCAGAACTCATCGGCCTGCAGCAGAAAATTGGGAGCAGGCTGGATGGCCGGAGCCTCGCCCGCCTTGCGCGACAGGGTGACGTGGGGACGATAGCCCTGCTCGCCATTGCCAAGGCGCAGCTTCTCGCCGTGGCGGCGCAGCGCCCGGGCCAGCACGGTCAGCTCGTTGGGCCACTCTTTCGGGCCGATCCAGGCGGCCTTGGCCCGGCTGAACCAGCCGGTCTCATCCAGTCTGATGGCGAGCGGCGGACAGTGCTGACGCTCCACGGCGGCGATCAGGCGGCGGGTGGTCAACTCGTCTGCCTCACCCAGAAAGGCCAGGGTTAGATGAAGGTTGGCTTGCGGCACCGGCTGACCGGGCCAGGGCTGCTTATCGCGCCAGGCGATGAGCTCGGGGGCGAGCTCCTTGACGGGCAGGGCAAAGAAGAGTTTGGCCATGTGGTGATAATGCCTTTTTCACGCTCATTGGATCAGCCCATTCTATGGCAGCCATCCGGCCATGTCTCGCCGCCCTCCCGCCCGAGTGGCCATCTCCTCACATCCACTCACGGTGGCGCGGGTGGCTGTGGCAGAATAGGCGCCGTTTTACCGGTTGCTACAGAAGGTGCTCATCGCTTTGTCCCAGCTCCCCATCGTTTCGGTATTGCCCGAACTCTTTGCCGCCCTCGACAGCCACACCAGCGTGATCCTGCAGGCGCCCCCCGGCGCGGGCAAATCGACCCTGCTGCCGCTGGAGCTGGTGCGTCAGAACCGGCTGCCCGGCCGCATCATCATGCTGGAGCCAAGACGCCTCGCGGCGCGCAATATCGCCAGCTTTCTGGCGCGCCAGCTGGGGGAGAAGGTGGGCGATCGCATCGGCCTGCGGGTACGCGGTGAGAGCCGCACCAGCCCAGCGACCCGGCTCGAGATCGTCACCGAAGGGGTGCTGACCCGGATGTTGCAGCAGGACCCGGAGCTGACTGGCGTCTCGCTGGTGATCTTCGATGAGTTCCACGAACGCAGTCTGCACGCCGATACCGCATTGGCCTTCGCTATCGAGAGCCAGCAGGGATTGCGCGATGATCTCAAGCTCCTGGTGATGTCCGCGACCCTGGATGGCATGGCACTCGAGACCTTGTTGCCGGATGCCCCTGTGGTTCGCTCCGAGGGGCGCGGCTTTCCCATCGACTACCACTACCACCCCGCCAACCGCCAGCAGTGGCTGGAGCCGCAAGTCGGCGCCGTGGTGCTCGAAGCGCTAGCCGAGCAAGATGGCAGCCTGCTGGTATTTCTGCCGGGACAGGGGGAGATCGAGCGGCTGGCACAATGGTTGGCAGACAAACTGCCGGACGACGTGACCCTCGCCCCCCTCTACGGTCGCCTCGATATGGCGGCCCAGCAGGCAGCCATCGAACCGGCACCAGCGGGTCGCCGTAAGCTGGTGCTCACCACCAATGTGGCTGAGACCTCCCTCACCATCGAAGGGGTCTCTGTCGTTATCGACAGCGGGCTGGAACGACTGGCCTCCTATGATCTGAAAAGCGGTGTCACCCGGCTGGAAACCCGCCAGATAGCCAAATCCTCCGCCACCCAGCGGGCAGGCCGTGCTGGTCGCCTCGGCCCCGGCGTCTGCTACCGGCTCTGGAGCAGCGAGGTGCAGGAGCGACTCGCCGAGCAGAGCCCGCCAGATATCCTCACTCAGGAGCTGACCAGCCTGTTGCTGGACGCCGCCCAGTGGGGGGCAAAGGTGGAAGATCTGCCGCTTCTCGATATGCCTTCCGCCGCTGCGGTGGCCAGCGCCCAGCGGCTGCTGGTGGCTCTTGGCGCCATGAAGCCGGAGGGTGAGCAACAACTCACTCCCGCTGGTCGTGCCATGGCGGCCTTCGGTACCCACCCTCGTCTCGCCCGCATGCTGCTGCGCGCCCGCGAGCTGGAGTCAGAGGGTCTGACAGGGATTGTCGCCGATGCCGCTTATCTGGTGGCGTTGCAGGAAGAAGATCTGCGAGGATCGGAGCGCCTCTCTGTGCTGTTCCACCGCCGTCAAAACGCCCTGCGCCAGAACGCGGCCCGCTGGTTTGAACGGCTTGGCGCCCGCCCTGCCAATGCGCAGGGCCAGTGGCTGGGGCTACTCTGTGCCCTCGCCTGGCCGGATCGCATCGGCAAACTGCGTAGCGGCAGTCGCTATCAACTCAGTGGTGGGGTGAGCTGCGATCTGGTAGAAGGTCATCCCTGTCAGGGACAAGGGGCCCTCATCGCCATCGAGATGGGGCAGAACGATCGTGGCAGCCGCATTTTTATCGCCGAACAGGTCGATCTGGACGAGCTGGTGCGCCTGCTGCCGGAACTGGTGAGCGAACGGCAGTGGTTCGACTGGGATGAACGGGAAGAGCGGGTGCGCGCCGAACGCCAGCAGGTGATCGGCGAGCTGGTGCTGAGCCAGCGACCGCTGACCGAACTCTCTGACGAGCAGAAAGGGCGCTGCCTGCTGCAAGGCATTCGCCGCAAGGGGCTGCATGTGCTGCCCTGGGACGAGAGCAGCGAAGGGCTGCTGGCCCGTCTGCGCTGCGCCCGTGAGTGGCTGCCCGATGAGGGGTGGCCAGCCATGGATGACGACAGCCTGCTGGCCGACCTAGAACAGTGGCTGCTGCCAGCGGTGAGCGGCATGACCCGGCTGGAGCAACTGAAGAGGCTCAATATGAGCGACATCCTGCGCCAATCCCTGCCCTGGCCGTTGCCCAAACGGCTCGACGAGGCGCTGCCGAGCCACTTTGCGGCACCGACCGGCAGCCGGGTGCGGATCCGCTATCAGCCGGGGCAGGCACCGGTGATCCCGGTGCGCATTCAGGAGATGTTCGGGCAAGGTTCGACCCCCTGCGTGGCCGATGGCCGGGTACCGCTGGTGGTGGAGCTGCTCTCCCCCGCCCAGCGGCCGCTGCAGATCACCGCCGATCTGGCCGCCTTTTGGGCTGGCTCCTACGAACAGGTGAAGAAAGAGATGAAGGGGCGCTATCCCCGCCACTACTGGCCGGATAATCCGCTGGAAGCGATGCCGACCAAAGTCACCAAAAAGAAGATGGGCATCTAGGTTCGATGGGTTAATCCCGCTCGGACGTTCGCGAATGCGACATAACAAGTAGAAAGGAAAGCAAAGAGGATTTATGGCAACCCAACGACGCAAGCGAGTCCCCAAGAAGGCAGCGCCCAAACGCACCATCTGGCGCAAGCTGTTCTGGCTTGGCTTCAAGCTCTCCCTGGTGGTGGCGGCCTTTATGGTGGTGTTTGGCATCTACCTCGATACCAAGGTGCGCGAGCGCTTCGATGGCGAGAAGTGGCAGCTGCCGGTGATGGTCTACAGCCGCCCGCTGGAGCTCTATCCCAGCCAGCGCCTGTCGCGGGACCAGATGCTGCGCGAGCTCAACATGCTGAGCTACAAGCAGGTGCGCCAGCCTCACACGCCGGGTGAATACACCATCAACGGCAACCGCATCGAGCTTATTCGCCGTCCGTTCGAGTTCTATGATGGCGCCGATGGAGCCCGCGGCCTGCGCCTCACCTTCAACGGCCCGCGCCTTGAGGGGATCCAGTCGCTGGAGAACCAGCGCCAGCTCGGTTACGCCCAGATGGACCCGGTGCTGCTCGATCGCCTCAATACCGAAGATCGGGAAGATCGCCTGCTGGTGCGTATCGCCGAAGTGCCCGACAGCCTGCTGGTGACCCTGCTCACCACCGAAGATCGCGACTTCTACCAGCATGGCGGCGTCTCGCCGGTGGCCATCATGCGCGCCATGTTCGCCAACCTGATCGCGGGTCGCACCGTGCAGGGGGGCAGTACCCTCACCCAGCAGCTGGCCAAAAACTTCTTCCTGACCCGTGAGCGCAGCCTGTGGCGAAAACTGCAAGAAGCCTATATGGCGGTGCTGATCGACTATCGCTACAGCAAGGACGAGATCCTCGAGTCCTACCTCAACGAGGTCTATCTGGGGCAGAACTTCTCGCAAGGGGTCTACGGTTTCGGCCTCGCCTCCTACTTCTACTTCGGCATTCCGGTCAACGAGCTGGATATCGATCAGGTCGCCCTGCTGGTCGGTCTGGTGAAAGGCCCTTCCTATTACGATCCCTGGCGCTTCCCGGAGCGGGCCAAGACCCGCCGTGATCTGGTGCTGAAGCTGCTGATGGATCACGGCAGCCTGACCCAGGCCGAGTATGAACTGGCCAGCCGCCAGCCCCTCGGCATCATCGCCCGCGGCCAGATGAGTTATGGTCGCACCCCGGCCTTTATGGGACTGCTCAAGCGAGAGATCCAGAGCCGCTTCGGCGCCGATCTGCTCAAGCAGTCTGGCCTGAAGATCTTCACCAGCCTCGACCCCATCGCCCAGCACGCGGCCGAGCGGGCGGTCGAATCGGGCCTCGCCGATATAGAAAAGCTGCGCGGCAAGAAGAAGCTGGAGGCGGCCATGGTGGTCTCCGACTGGCACAAGGGCGAAGTAGTGGCGCTGGTGGGTGGCCGCG
Source organism: Aeromonas sp. 6P (assembly GCF_051919525.1). Taxonomy (NCBI): domain Bacteria; kingdom Pseudomonadati; phylum Pseudomonadota; class Gammaproteobacteria; order Aeromonadales; family Aeromonadaceae; genus Aeromonas; species Aeromonas sp. 6P. The sequence goes on from NZ_JBQBEO010000002.1 coordinate 3,787,018, forward strand.
ATCCCCGCTACGCCGGGTTCAACCGGGCGCTGGATGCCCGCCGCCAGATCGGCTCGCTGGTGAAGCCGGCGGTCTACCTGACCGGTCTCTCCAACGGCCTGACCCTGGCGACCCCGCTCAAAGATCAGCCGATCCGTATTCGCGGTCAGGATGGTCAGGTCTGGACGCCGCAGAACTATGATCGCAAGTTCCGCCAGAGCGTGCCGCTGATGGATGCGCTGGCCAGCTCACTCAACGTGCCGACCGTCAATCTGGGTCTGCAGGTGGGGCTGGAAAAGGTAGTCGATACCCTGCACAAGCTGGGAGTCCAGCAGGAGATCCAGCCCTATCCGTCGCTGGTGCTGGGGGCGGTCGCCCTCTCCCCGCTGGAGGTGAACCAGATGTATCTGCCCATCGCCAATCAGGGGCTCACCCAGCCGCTGTCGGCCATTCGCGCCGTAGTCAACGGGGATGGCAGCCTGCTCTATCAGCATGATCAGACCGCCAAGCGGGTCACCGACCAGCAAGCAAGCTGGCTGACCCTGTTCGCCATGACCAAGACGGTGAGTCAGGGCACGGCCCGCGCCCTCAGTGCCAAGTTCCCGGGCGCCACCATGGCGGCCAAGACAGGCACCACCAACGAGCTGCGCGACTCCTGGTTTGCCGGGATGGACAACAACGAACTGGTCAGTATCTGGGTCGGTCGCGACGACAACACCCCGGCGGGTTTGACCGGTGCCAGCGGTGCCCTGCAGCTCTTTAGCGGCTACATGAGCCAGCGCGGCGTCAACAGTCTGGGATTGAAGATGCCGGAAGGGGTCACCTGGGCCAACTTCTCCCGCGCCAGCGGCACCCGCGTCACCAGCGACTGCCCGGGCAGCCTGCAGGTGCCGGCCAAAGCCTCCACCATGGGCTCCCCGGCCGGTTGCGCCAGCAGTGCGACGCCACGCAGTGCGCTGGATGACTGGTTCGGCGGTTTCTTCAACTAGATCAACGACACGGGCAGCGCAGGCTGCCCGTTCACTATGCTGCTGACAAGGAAACATCATGACCTTTCCGCTGTTTGACGCCATCCACCATGTGGCCATCATCGCCAGCGATTACCCACGCTCGCGCCACTTCTACCACAAGGTGCTGGGGCTACCCATTATCGCCGAGACCCTGCGCGAGGCGCGCCAGTCGTGGAAACTGGATCTGGCCCTGCCGGACGGCAGCCAGCTGGAGCTGTTCAGCTTCCCCTCGCCTCCCGAGCGCCCCTCCCGCCCCGAAGCGTGCGGCCTGCGCCATCTCGCCTTTCGGGTCAGCGACCTTGACCGGGTCATCGCCCACCTGCTGGCCCATCGGGTCGAGGTAGAGCCGGTGCGGGTGGACGAGCTGACCGGCAAGCGCTTTACCTTCTTCGCCGACCCCGACGGCCTGCCGCTGGAGCTCTACGAAGCGCCGCGCTGAGCCTGCATCGACCAAGCAATCAGCCAAACAAAAGCCGCCCGGTTGCAACCGGGCGGCTTTTCTTATTGCTTCAGGTTATCAGGCGGTAGTCAGCATAACGACAGCCAGCGCCATCACCATCATGCCAGCCCAGCCGATGGGCTTGAGCCGCTCACCAAAGAAGAGCAAACCACCCAGCGCCGTACCGACGATGCCGATAGCCCCCCAGGTGGCGTAGGCAACAGCCAGGTCAATCTGGCCGCCACTTACCGCTTCCGAGAGCAGGGTAAAGGCGCCGAGTACCAGCATGATCCCCAGGAATCCCCACCCCTTGTAACGAAAACCCTTGGAGCGGTTGATGGCCATGTTGGCGCCGATATCGATCAGTGCGGCACCCAGTACAATCACAAACGGACTCATGCTGTGGCCTCCGCTTCTACTGACTTGTCTGCGGGCTCATCATGGGTCTCCCCCATGGTCACCATAACAATCCCCACTATCGCGAGAGCCAGGCCAATCAGCTCCTGAACGGTCACATCGTAACCAAGGAACATGACCGACACTATGGTGATCAAGGTGATCCCGAGCCCCTCCCAGAGCGCAAACGCAATACCAATGGAGATTGTTTTGGCGGCTTTCGCCAGCAACCAGTACGAGAAACCGATCAACAGCCACATCGGGATGTAATTCATCCAGCCAGCCCCCTGCTCGGGGATCATGGCCATGCTGGAGGTACCGGCGACCTCGGTCACGATGGCGCCGGTCAAAAACAGCCGGGCCAGAAACATACGACTTAATAACATATAAGATGCCTTTGTTGCTTCGACGGGAGAGATGGTAAACGGGGAGAAGCAACTCGCGACAATCGCTCAGCGTCGATTATTCCGACGCTGCAGGTTTGCCTTGCCTTGGTTCGGCACGCTAAGGTGATGGTGAAAAACTCCGCCACAGCCTGTAAAAGATGAAGCTATATCAAATAGAACTCTTTGTAGAGTCCGCCAATAGCGGCTCTATTGCCAACACCGCCCGTCGCCTCGGCAAAAGCCGCAGCGCCGTCAGCACCTCCATCGCGGCGCTGGAAGTTGAGCTTGGCGTCGAACTTTTTGAACGAGGTGCCAATCAGAGTCGGCTGACCGAGATCGGCGAGTTGGTGCTGGATGATTGCACCCGCCTGCTACAGGCAGCCAACAGCCTGCAGCAGAAGTGCAAACATTACGCCTCGGGGGCCGAAGTGGCGCTGCGGGTTGCCCGCGATGACGCGATTCCCGAGCCGGTGTGGCGCGAGATGCTGGCCAGCCTGCACAATCAGTTTCCCGGTACCAGTATCTCTCTGGTGCTCGCCTCCCCACCCGAACTGCCGGCGCTGGTGGAAGAGGGATTCGTCGATGCCGCTTTTGGCCTTATTACCGAAGATCAGGAGCGCAGCGGCCTCAATATCGACGTGCTCAACCCGATCCGCACCCTGATGGTGGTGGCACCCAGCCATCCGCTGGCCGGACTGAAGCGGGTCAAACAGCAGGATCTGACCGATCACACCCAGGTCACTCTCTCGTATGTAGATGAATTTTCTGTAAAAAGCCTGCTACCTGTGGGAGGGCAGCATATCGGCCTCTCCAGCTTCGAGTTGATGCGCAATGCGGTGCTGGACGGGCTGGGCTGGGCAGTGCTCCCCTCGCCGCTGATCCAGAGTCAGCTGCGACAAGGCTCCCTGCTGACCCTGAAACACAAGTTCAGCCTGCAGTGGCGCGATTACGGGGTCTATCTGGCGGAAAACGCCTATCACGGCAAGGTGTTGGCCTGGTTGAAGAAGTCGATCCAGGGGTATCTGGAACCTTTCGAGTAGCGATAAAGAGGCGGAGCCAGCTCACGATATCTACTTATCCTGATGATCCGAGCGGATGTGATCGTGCATACTGTTCACATACTCATTGAGCGCCGGAGGCGTAACCGATATGAGCAGTGCCCAAGACAAGGACGATATCTTGCTGGACGACGACATCATCGAACTCGATGATGAGGAGGTCGTGGTCCCCAAGGCACTCAACCCATGGCAAGTGCTGATCGTGGATGATGAGCCGGATATCCATCATGCCACCCGCCTGGCCCTCTCCAACATTCACTACAAATCCCGTCCGCTGGAGCTGCTCAATGCCTACAGCGGCGCCGAGGCTGGCCGTATGCTGGAGGCCAATCCCAGGATTGCGCTGATCCTGCTCGATGTGGTGATGGAGACAGAAGACGCAGGTCTGCGGCTGGTGCACCGGATCCGCAACGAAATGCACAACTCACTGGTGCGGATCGTGCTGCGTACCGGCCAACCCGGCCAAGCCCCCGAGCAGCGGGTAATCCTCGATTACGACATCAATGACTACAAGACCAAGACCGAGCTGACGGTACAAAAGCTATATACCACCGTCATCGCATCCCTGCGTTCATACGAAACCCTCAGCGCCATAGACAAGAGCCGGCAGGGGCTCGGAAAAATTCTGGAAGGGGCGGGCGATCTCTACCATCTTCATTCACTCAAAGAGTTTGCCTCCGGCGTGCTGAAACAGATCAGCGCCATTCTCGATGTGGGCACCGAAGGGGCTATCTGTGCCGAGCGCCGTCCCGGCGAACAGGGGCTAGAGATCCTCGCCGCTACCGGCGACTACGAGACTCTTCTGGATAATGGCAAGATCACCGACTTCCCCACCCTCAATGACTCGGTCATGAAGGCACTGGCGGCGCGCTGCAACCGCTTTGAACACCCTCAGGATTCCCTCTATATCGCCGCCCAGAATGGCCGCGAGTTCGTGTTGAGCTTCACCCCAACCCAGCCTCTGGATCCTCTCGAGTGCGACCTGCTGGATGTCTTCTGCCAGCGCATCTCGGCGGCCTACGACAATCTCTATCTATACAACCAGCTGCTTCGTGCCCAGGAGGCCACCGTGGTGGCGCTGGCGGCGCTGGCAGAGTTTCGCGACTCCGATACCGGCGAGCATGTCTTGCGGGTGCAGAAGCTCTCGGATGCCATCGTGGCCGAGTTGAAGCAGATGGCGGCCTATCCCGAGCAGCTGACCCCGGAGTTTGTCGAGATGATCGGGATGGCCTCCATCCTGCACATGTGGGCAAGGTGGGCACCCCGGACCATATCCTGCACAAGCCGGGGCGTTTCGACCCGGAAGAGCGGGCCATCATGGAGCAGCACGCCGGTATCGGCGCCAATATCCTGCACAAGGCGGGTGAAATGGTGGAGGGAACCAGCTACCTCTCTCTCGGCGCCGAAATCGCCCGGGGCCACCACGAGCACTTCGATGGCAAGGGCTACCCGCAGCAGCTGGCTGGCCAGCAGATCCCGCTGTCGGCGCGGATTGTGGCGGTGGTCGATGTATTCGATGCCCTGCTCAGCAAGCGCCCCTACAAGGAGCCCTGGACGCTGGCGCAGACCATGGAGTATATCCAGTCCCGCTCAGGCACCCAGTTTGACCCTCATGTAGTGACAGCCCTGTCGCGACTGGTCAACGAATCGAGACTCCCCTACTCGCTCTGACCCTCTTTTACTCGCAACTCCACATGCCCTGCCGGTGGCCAAGGTCAGCGGCAGGGCATCAAAACAGCCGTTTTGTTGCATCCCGCACACATCAAAGCGCCGCAAAGCGGAAACATCCCCCTTCTTTGTTAGCGATAGCCGCTGAAATATGGTCATTTAACATCACATCGCTATAATATCGGCCTGCAAACCTGATACTAACAACGAAGGAATTATCATGAGCCTGAACCTGGTACCGGCCGGCAAGAGCCTGCCCGACGATATCTATGTCATCATCGAAATCCCGCAGAATGCCGACCCGATCAAATACGAAGTCGACAAGGACAGCGGTGCTATTTTCGTCGATCGCTTCATGTCTACCCCGATGTTCTATCCGTGCAACTACGGCTACGTGAACGCGACCCTCTCTCTGGATGGTGACCCCGTCGACGTACTGGTTCCGACCCCCTACCCGCTGCTGGCCGGGTCCGTCATTCGCTGCCGCCCGGTTGGCGTGCTGAAGATGACCGACGAATCTGGCGAAGATGCCAAGATCGTTGCTGTACCGCACTCCAAGCTGACCAAGCAGTACGACCACATCCAGGATGTGAACGATCTGCCGGAACTGCTGAAAGCCCAGATCAAGCACTTCTTCGAGCGCTACAAAGAGCTGGAAGCGGGCAAATGGGTCAAGGTGGAAGGCTGGGGCGACAAGGCTGCTGCCGAAGCCGAGATCAAGACCTCTGCCGAGCGTTACGCTGCCAAGTAAGCGTCACTTCGCTTGTAAAAAAGGCGCCTTATGGCGCCTTTTTTGTCGGTGTTTGCGGCAGCTGACCGGCCGCATCTTCGGCAGGATTGCCCTGAATGTATATTTCACGACCATCTTTCTGGTAAGGCCGATAGTAATCACCGCCACAGCGATAGCCGCCGCCCGGCTGGCTCATCAGCTCGCAGTTGACCGGCAACACCTCCAGCCACTTGATGGCCTGCTGGTAGCGCAGCCACTCCTGCCATTCGTGCTCGCGTGCCAGCTGATCACGCAGGGCAAAGGTATCCGCAACAGACATCCCCTTGTTGACGATCACCTGACCCGCTATGGCTGGCAGGCTGAGCAGCCCAAACAGCACTATGATCCAAGGCTTCATAACCCCTCCAGAGTGACTTAATTTCACAATTAAATTAAAAGTCACATCAATCTGTTATCCAGATCACAAAACGAAACATCACCAAAGTGGTGCCGGCTCACCTAGTTGTTAATTATCGTCCACGGCAGGAAGCACCATCATGAAGCTGACCCCCGCGCTGTTGCTCAGCCTCACTCTCTGCACCACTCTTGGTGCTACAAGCAACGCCAGCGAAATCAACATGAGCTGGCAGTGGCAATCCACCGATGGCCAGCGCAAGCACTTCCAGCTGACCACCGACGATCAGGTGATGGCCGCCAGTCGCCACGAGATGAGCCTGCTGAAGGCTTCCCTCACCAATCCGCTGGAGACCCTTTACGCCTACATCAGCCCGCGGCTCTACAACAGCATCAACCTGATCAATCAGAGCAGCCCCGAGACCGCTACCAAATTTCGCAATCTGGAGCGGCCTTCACCCTGCGGGACGACAGCATGGAGTCGATGCTGTTCTGGCAAGCCTACCAGCAGTATCAGGAGGATGCCTTCTACCAGATGAGGGTGATCCCCTGCGTCCATCCTGCCAATCGCAAACTGCCTTGCGTGCGACCCGATTACTCCCAGCTCTTCTACCACTTCAAAGGACACCTCAAGCCACTGGCGCAGCAATTTGCGGCCAAGGATCTCGCCACCAGCGTCAGCCTGCTGCAGGAGTGGCTGAACGCCATCCCCACCCAGCCGGAGCAGCTCGATCACTTCGCGCCGCCGCTGCAGGCGCTGCAGGATAACAAGGCCGACAGCGACGAGAAGGCACTGTTGATGGCCAGCCTGCTGGCGGAGCTGGCGCCGCAATATGTGCTCAGCATCATCTATCCGGATATCAGCATCGGCAGCGTCTCCCCTGCCTGGCTGGCCATTACGGCAGACAGTGGCGTACCCGGTGATGTGGTGGTGATCAACAATCAGCGCCATGTGCTGCTGACCGGCTCGTCCCTGCTGGCCCAGCAGATGACCATGGCCAAGATCCCCCTCATCAGCGAGTCGCTCTACTGACGCAGACAGCTCAGACCAGCAGCCAATTCATTGATTTTTATCGATGTCATGCCATCCTAGCCGCCCTTGCCAGCCAACAACCTGACTGGCGGGGCGCCGACGCTTCTGAATTGCGATCTTATTTAACACTTTTTAAACAGATCCGATCAGTTTAGGATGAAGCTCGCCCATTCCCTCAATCCGAAACTCGTTATAACATAACAAATGGAGTGTCATCAGGATGAAACGTCTCGTACTTACTTTGGCGCTGCTGCCATCTCTGGTCTTTGCTCACAACTTCAAGGATGGCAACCCGGTGCCGCTGGTCAATGTCAGCGACAAGGGTGAGCTGGTACTGAACGGCAAGGATATCGGCTACCAGCCGTGGCAGAGCACCTCGCTCACCGGCAAGGTGTTCCTGATCCAGCATATTGCCGGTCGCTCCAGTGCCAAGGAGCTGAACGCCCCGATGATCGAGGCGATCAAGGCCGCCAAACTGCCGCAAGACAAGTACCAGACCGTTACCGTCATCAACAGCAATGACGCCATCTGGGGCACCTCCGGCTTCGTGAAGAGCAGTGCCGAGGACAGCAAGAAAGAGTTCCCCTGGTCCGCCATGGTGCTGGATGCCAAGGGCATGGCGCGCAACGCTTGGGATCTGACGCCGGAAAGCTCGGCGATCATCCTGCTGGATAAAGAGGGCAAGGTGCTGTTTGCCAAAGATGGCCAGCTCGATGCCAACAACATTACTACCGTGATGGGGCTTATCAAGTCCCATCTCTAAGTCAGAGAGAAAGGGCGCTGATGGCGCCCTTTCCATAAGGGTCTATGGGTCGTATCAAGCTGAAAATCTGGATCTTGCTGCTGGGCTGGTTATGGCTGCAGCCTGCCCTTGCCCGGCACCAGTTTGAATCTGCCCTGCCCGGCCACGACGACCATCACTGCCTGGTTTGCGCCCTCCATCTGGATGGCAAACAGGTCATCACCGCCACCCCCTATTGTTTCCCCGGTTCGACCTCTGTTCTGCCCACTGTTGCAACCATGCAACGCTCGGCGGATACCGCCACGCTTCACAGCTATGCCATCCGTGCGCCGCCCGCCTCTGCTTTTCTCTATCCCTTTGTTTAATTTCGCTATTTGTTTTGAAAAAGGATTAAAGATGAAAGCAGTTACTCTGTTACTGGCCGCTGCGGCCTTTGGCGCACACGCAAATCACGACGAACACGAGAGCCACAGCCACGGCGCCCACGAGCATGGCCACGGCCACCTCAATCTGGTGGTCGATGGCGACCAGTTGATGATCGAGCTGCAGGCACCCGCAGCCGATCTGGTGGGCTTCGAGCACGCCGCCAAGAGCGATGAAGAGAAGGCGCAATATGCCAAAGCGGTCACCCGCCTCCAGCAGCCTGACGCCCTGTTCCGCTTCGACCCGGCCGCTGGCTGCAAACTGACCCAGCAGGAGCTGCAAGCCGCCAAAGAAGAGCATGATCACGACCATGACCATGACAAGGCTGCCAGCGACAAACATGAAGACCACCATGATCATGACGAAGCGGGTCACGCCGATATGGGCGCCATGTACACCTACACCTGCGCCACGCCGACCAAACTGACCGGCCTTGAGGCGACCCTGTTCAGCGTCTATCCGAGCCTTGAGAAGCTGAGCGTGCAGGGGATCCTGCCCACTGGCCAGACCGCTGGCGAGCTGACCCCGTCCGCTAACAAGCTGAGCTGGTAACGCCATGAAAAAAGCCGTGGTTGAGATCCGCGATCTGGCCTTTGCCTGGCCAGGTGGCGACGCTGTACTCGATCTGCCCGCCCTCACCATCCGCGAGGGTGAGCGAGTCTTTATCAAGGGCCCGTCGGGCTCTGGCAAGTCGACCCTGCTCGGGTTGCTGGCCGGGATCCAGACCGCCAACCACGGCACCCTGGAGGTGCTGGGCCAACCATTGGCCCGGCTCTCTGGCCGTGCCCGTGACCACTTCCGGGCGGCCAATCTGGGTTATATCTTCCAGCAGTTCAATCTGCTGCCGTTTCTCTCGGTGCAGGACAACGTGACCGCTGCCCTCACCTTTTCGCCCACCAAACGGGCCCGCCTGCAAGGGAGTCCGGAGCAGGAGGCGCGCCGTCTGCTGGCGGAGCTGCAACTGCCGGATGACGCACTGCATCGCCCCGTCCATGCCCTCAGCATTGGCCAGCAGCAGCGGGTGGCTGCCGCACGGGCGCTGATCGGCTCGCCGCCACTGGTGATCGCCGACGAGCCCACCTCGGCACTCGACACCGACAACCGGGCCGCCTTTATCAAGCTGTTGTTCGAGGAGTGCGACAAGCAGGGCTCGACCCTGATCTTCGTCAGTCACGACCCTTATCTCGAACCCCTGTTCCCGCGGGTCGAAAACCTGCAACAGCTCAACCGGAGGGCATCATGCTAAAGCTAGCCCTGCAAAGTCTCTGGGCCCGCCGCCTCACCGCCGGGCTCACCCTGCTGGCCGTCGCCATCAGCGTCACCCTGCTGCTCGGAGTGGAGCGGGTGCGCACCCAGGCCCGCGAAAGTTTCTCCAACACCGTCTCGGGGACCGATCTCATCGTTGGCGCCCGATCCGGTCAGGTGAACCTGCTGCTCTACTCGGTGTTTCGCATCGGCAACCCCACCAACAACGTGGGGTGGGACTCCTATCAGGCCATCAAACAGAAACCGGGCGTCGCCTGGACCATCCCGCTTTCCCTTGGCGACTCCCACAAAGGATTTCGGGTGCTCGGCACCAATGGCGACTACTTCACCCACCTGAAGTACGGTCAGCAACAGTCGCTGCAACTGCGCGAGGGGCGGCCCTTCGACACGCCGTTTGAAGCGGTACTCGGCGCCCAGGTAGCCGAGAAGCTCGGCTATCACCTCGACCAATCCATCGTCATCGCCCACGGCGCTGGCAACACCTCGTTCAGCCAGCACGACAATCTGCCGTTCAAGGTGGTGGGTATTCTGGCGCCGACCGGCACGCCCATCGATCGCACCATCCATGTGCCGCTGGCGGGGATAGAGGCGATCCATCTGGGCTGGGATACCGGCCGCCACAGCAAGAACGTGACGCCGGAGCAGGCACTGGCGCAGGATCTCACCCCGAAAACCATCACCGCTTTTATGGTGGGGCTGAGCAACCGGATTCTGGCGTTCCAGCTGCAACGCAGCGTCAACACCTATCCCAAAGAGCCGCTGATGGCGATCCTGCCGGGGGCCGCCCTGCAGGAGCTGTGGAGCCTGATGAGCGTGGCGGAAACCGCGCTGTCGGTGATCGCCGGTTTTGTGGTAGTCGCGGGCCTGATAGGCATGCTGACTACCCTGCTGGCGGGGCTTAACGAGCGGCGCCGGGAGCTCGCCATATTGCGATCCCTCGGCGCGGGCCCTGCCCACCTGTTCCTGCTGCTGGCGCTGGAAGCCATGGCGCTGACCACGGTCGGTATCGCTCTCGGGGTTGCCGTGCTCTATCTGGGACAGGGGCTTGCCTCGCCCTGGCTGCTCAGCCACTATGGCCTGCAACTGAGTCTGGGGCTGCCGAGCGCCTACGAGTGGCAATTGCTGGGCGTAGTCTGGCTGGCAGGCATGGTGATTGGCCTGCTCCCTGCCGCCCGCGCTTACCGCTACAGCCTGAGCGATGGCATGAGCATTCGCGTCTAGCGAGACGCCCAAAAATAGAAACAGAAGGACAGATGATGAAGTGGAAAATTGTGGCGCTGCTCGCCAGCCTGCTGGTGTTGCCCGCTCTGGCCGCCGATTACAAGACCATCGACTGGGATGTACTCATCCCAGAAGGGGAGAAACTGCTGCCACCGCCCCAGGTCAATCACGAAGATCCCATGTCGGTTCCGCAACCGGTGGGCGGGGTAAACAAGAAGCTGGACAACCAGGATGTGCGCATTCCGGGCTTCGTGGTGCCACTGGAGGGGGATGCCAAGAAGATCACCGCCTTCCTGCTGGTGCCCTACTTCGGCGCCTGCATCCATGTGCCGCCGCCCCCCACCAATCAGGTGATCTATGTGAGCTACCCCAAGGGTGCGCCGGTGGATGATCTGTGGGATGCCATCTGGGTGAAGGGCAAGATGCGCACTGTCAGCTCCAGCCACGAGATGGCCACCGCCTCCTATTCGATGGAAGCGGTCGAGGTGAGCGTCTACGAGGAGTAATCCTCCCGTTGCAAAAAAAGCGGCCTCCACGGAGGCCGCTTTGTTATCTTGGCATCCCGGTTGGAGTAACATTCAGCTCCAGAACCTGTGCGAATGGAGTCAGCATGGCAGACCTCCCCCCCCCGAAAAAAGAGAGTTCGATCCTGAGCAGCCAGGAGCAGACCCTGCGTCTGGCCCGCAGTCGCGGCATCGACGGCATGCTCACCCGCAATACCGACAGCACCTTCGAACAGCGCGCCACCTTTCGCCATCTGGCGGATCAGGCCGCCCGTCAGCGCAATCTGGAAGCCATCATGGTGATGGCCTCCCGCCACTGCGAAGAGACTGCGGCTGGCGGCGAGATGGACAGCGACTGGCTGACCCGCTTCCTGCAACTGGCGGAAGATATCAGCATGGTGCCGATGCAGCAGCTGTGGGGGCGGATCTTCGCGCTGGAAGTCGCCACGCCGGGCCGCTTCTCCATCCGGGCGCTCGCCACCCTCAAAGAGATGACCCAGCGCGAAGCCCAGCTGTTTCAGCGCATCTGTTCACTGACTTGCCACTACACCGGCACCGACGAGCAGCGACTGCTGCTGGGGCTGCACAAGGGAGCGACCCTGCTGAGTCGCGCCAAGGCAACGCGCCTCGGCCTTGGCAAATACCGACTGCCCTACAACGCCCTGCTGCAACTGTTTGAGCTCGGGCTGCTGCATCGCGCGGAGCTGGAGTCCGGCCCACTGCCCGCCGATGGGGTCGAGCTGGAGTTCGGCAACCAGCGCTGGCGGCTGCAGTGCAAGCAGAACAACATCACCCTGCTCTACTACCGCCTCACCCCGGTGGGCAACGAGCTTGCCCAGCTGCTGCAAGAGTCGCCGCTGGAGGAGTACCTGCAGGATCTGAAAACTGTGCTGGTGCAGGGTATCCAGATTGAAGTGATGCAGCTCGTCAGCACACCCTCCTCACCCGCTCCCGACCCTCCCCCCTGATCTCTGGCGGGGCAGCGGATGCCCCGTCTGTTTGTGGTTCCTTCGCATCCAGCTGCTGGCTCCAAGCTTATGGGCTTGCCCAGAATAGGTTGCAAATTGCAGATGCCGCAAAGGCACACCCCGTCAGATCCGTTGCATATTGCAAACAACCACGCGCTTTTCCTCTCCAAACCTCGCTAATAATACATCAATCATTAGTTTTTGCCAGCTGGCCCGCCCCTTGCACATGTCTTGATGCAGATCAAATTTTAACCACCACAGCTCGGGAGCAAGGCCATGAGAATCAATCAACCGGTTACCCAAAGAGAACGTCTCTATCCAGACCACCAGAGCCTCATCTCCACCACGGATCTGGAGAGCCGCATCACCTACGCCAACGATGAGTTCTGCGATATTGCAGGCTTCTCGCTCGACGAGCTGAAGGGGGAACACCACAATCTGGTGCGCCATCCTGACATGCCGAAACAGGCCTTTGCCGATCTGTGGGGTCACATCAGGGATGGCAAGAGCTGGATGGGACCGGTGAAAAATCGCTGCAAGAACGGTGATCACTACTGGGTCAGCGCCTTTGTCACCCCCATCAAGGATGCCAGCGGCCGGGTGGTGGAGTATCAGTCGGTGCGCACCGCCCCGAGCGAGGAGATCAAACAGCGGGCCGAGAAGGTCTATGCCGACCTTCGCAACAACAAGCTGCCGCTGGCGCTCAAGCTGCCCACCTTCTCCCATACCCTGACCATCAACCTCTGCCTGCTGCTGAGCCTGCTCGCCATGTTTGCCTTGGGCTACAGCCACGATATGAACTGGCAACTGGCGCTGGCCGCCCTGCCGCTGGCGATAGCGGCCATCACCCTGAATGCCCTCTCCCGTCGCCTCGGCAAGCTCAACAAGATGGCCCGCAGCCGCTTTGACAACCCATTGATGCAGCTGCTCTACACCAACAAGGTGGACAATATCGCCGCCATCGAACTCTCGATGGTGATGAATCAGGCCGAGTTCAACGCCGTGCTGGCCCGCACCCAACAGACTTGCAGCAAGATCCTGCAGGCCGCCGAGGGGGATCTGCGCAACGCCGAATCCATCACCGACAACCTGCAACAGCAGCAGGCCGAAACCAATCAGGTAGCCACTGCCGTGACCGAAATGTCGGAATCCATTCGCGAGGTGTCACAAAGCTCGACTGACTCCTCCAGCCTGCTGGATGAAACAGCCGTGCTGTTCAAGAGCGGCAACAGTAGCGTGGCCGAAACCGTGGCTGCCGTGGCGGGCATGAACAGCGAACTTATCACCTCCAAGAGCGTGATCAGTGCGCTGGTCGGCCACTGCCGCGATATCGACGGCATCCTCGATGTGATCAACAACATCGCCAACCAGACCAACCTGCTGGCCCTCAACGCCGCCATCGAAGCGGCCCGGGCTGGCGAAGCGGGTCGCGGTTTCTCGGTAGTGGCTGACGAAATCCGCACCCTCGCCATCAAGACCCAATCCTCGACCAGCGAGATCCAGAAGATGATCACCGAGCTGCAAAACAGCTCTGGCGAGGCTGAGCAAGCGATGGAGAAGGGCTGCCAACTTGCCGACAGTTGCCAGCAGAAGGCCACCGCGACCGGCACCATACTCCAGCAAATCAACAACATGTTGCAGCAGGTCGCCTCCGGCAGCAGCCAGATTGCCCAGGCGGTGCAGGAGCAGTCCCACGTCACCGCCGAGATCAACCGCAACGTGCTCAGCATCAAGACCCTGGCCGATGACTCCAGCGTGGGCAGCCAGCACGCCGTGCACGGCATCACCCAGCTGGTCAACCAGTTGAGCGATCTCGACCGGCTGGTACGCCAGTTCCAGAAGGGCGCTCCGGCAACCCAGAGCCGCTACGAAGTGGCCACCGCCCGCACCGTGCCGGTACGCCAAGCCAGATAACCACAACACAAACAATCACCGCAGAAAAACCAAATGGGCCCGCAGGCCCATTTGGTTTTTTCATACCCGCCAACAAGAGGACGATACTCCCGCTTTCACCGTCTGATTTTCCTCTGCGCTGATGGGCCCAAGCGGTTGATCGACCACATTTAAACCCGTTAATGATTAATTTATCGATCTTGCTCAGGAAACGGCCCGCTTGCGCTTTTCACCCCAGCCCCGTTCGGTAACATAGCCGCTTGGCAACCTCTTGTCGGAGTCAGCCATGAGTCAGGCCAATGCCAAAACGCAGGTAAAAAGCAGCAGACTGGAGGCTGGGATTCAGGGGCGGTAGCTTTGCTTGATGCAACAGGCCTGTGAGTCGTGTCCTTACCCTACACTCCTTTTTGCAATGGTGACTGTCATAGTGTCAGTCTATTCAGTGGCTCAATTTACTCTACTTATAAATTCTCACTGCGGAGTATTATCAGATTGGCAGAACAGTTAAGACGAGCACAGGTGAACGATACGATTAAAATGGGCCTACTCTCAGAAGTTCAGGGAAAATGCCCCCTATGCCGAAAGAGTCTAATCAAACGAAAAGCATCTAATATACCGGTTCGGGTGTTTGATGTAGCTCATATATATCCACTAAACGCCACGCCTAGTGAAATAACACTGCTAGTAAATGAAGAAAAACTCTGTGATGACATTGACTCAGAAGGTAATTTCATTGCTCTTTGTAAAGAATGCCACAAGATGTATGACACTAAAAAAACTGTCACCGAATATAGGCAGTTAGTTGAAATAAAGAGAACAATTAATAAAATACATGCTCTCACCGCAACTTGGGATACTCAAACCTTGCATAGAGACATTTCTATTGTCGCAGAAAACATCAGCAAACTAAATAAAGACGAATTAGCAGACACTAAACTTTCATATGATGCACTTAAGGTATCAGAAAAAACAGATGACACTTTTGGGCCAATTAATGAAATGAAAGTCAATATGTTTGTCATCAACTACTTCGCCCATATCAAAGAATCTCTCAAGCACCTTGAAATGCAAAGGAAAGCAAGCTCTCTATTTATATGCAATCAAGTAAGAACATTCTATACCGCTCTATTACTCCAAAATTTTAGTCAAAGTCAAATCTTTGAACACATGTGTGAGTGGTTCATGGTCAATACTGGAATAACAGAAAGAACTAAAGCTGAAGTTTTAGTTTCTTACTTTATTCAAAATTGCGAGATATTTTCTGATGATAATGCCGAATAAAATTATAGCGATTGATGAAAGTGGAATTTATAAAGCCGCAAAGCTAATGTCAAAAATCGATGGTGATGTGGCGGTTACAGAACTATACATAAAGAATAAAAAACTATTTTCTGACATTCCAGAGTATATTGAAGCTCTTGATATCCTATTTTCTCTAAAAAGAATAAATTTAGACTCAACTAACGGAGTTATTAAAATTGCTTAAATCTATTACCTGCGAAAAAATTATAGAAACAACCTTGATGTTCAAAAGCAGTTTAAACTCTGTAGTTGGTGCTGACGATGCTCATAATTCAATTGGAAAATCATCTATCTTAATGTTAATTGATTTTGCTTTTGGCGGAGATGACTTCCCAATAAAGTGTGATGATGTAATTAAGAACATCGGCGACTTTGATGTCGGCATGGTATTTGAGTTTGATAAAACATATTCTTTCGTTCGAAACACTAGCACCAGTAATGATGTTTATCATATTGAAGAACAATCTGTTTTAACTATTGAAGATTTCAGGATTTTCTTCAGAAGAAATATAACATTGACAAAAATTCACTATCTTTTCGTGAGTGTGTAAGCGGATTCTATAGAATCTACCAGAGAGACAACTACAATGATAAGCGACCTTTGGACAACTTTCACAAAGAAGGGTGGCTATCTATCAGAAAGCGCATTCTTAAGCTATTCAACGAGTACAGCACTATCGAAAAACTCGAACAGAACAAGAAGACTGAGACAGAGCGCAAGAATGATATCAAGGGAACGTTTAATACTGGTGCGATAACTAAAATTAACAAAAGAACATTTAAACTAAATGAGGATAAAATTTTAGAACTTAGAGACCTCATTGCTAGTATTAAGAAAGCCCTAGAGACAAATGTAACTGACATAAAATCATTAATCAGCAAAGAAAATTCTGAACTTAAGAGAAATAAAGATTCTCTCATTGAAATGAGAATAAAGCTAGAAACCAGCCTGAGTCGAGTTGAAGACAGTCTTTCAAAAACAACACTAAAAAATAGTAAAAGCTTTGTCCAATTAGTTGAGTTCTTCCCAGAGATAGATAAAGATCGCCTGTCACAAGTTGATTCATTTCATAATGGAATTAGCAAGATAATGAGGAATCAACTTAATGAAGAAAAACGCTCTCTCATTGAAAATATCAATGACATCAACAAAGAAATACAGACAATTGACGAAAAACTCCTTGAAATTGTTGACTCTAAAGAAGAGTCCGTTTATATGCTTGAAAAATTAATTGAACTTGATCGCCTTGAAAAAAGGCTAACCCAGCAAAATAATTTTTGGGAAAAGGACGAAGATGTTAAGGAAAAAATAAAGTCCATTAGTTCAGATATAAAATATGCACTTGTCGATTCAGTTGAAAAAATTCAAACCACAATAAACGAAGGGTTAGCTAAATATATCAAGCGTATATATACGGAAAATCCAATAAGTCCAAAAATCCATATTTTTGATAATGACTATAATTTCGATCGAGGTGATGACAGAGGAACAGGAAAAGGATTTGCGAACATGATATCCCTAGATCTAACATTTCTAGAGAAGACATGCCTACCGAATATCATTCACGATAGTCTGCTATTCAAGAACATGGATGTAACATCAATAGAAAACCTGATTTCAACTTACTCTTATTTTGACAAACAAATATTTATTTCTATTGATGAAACATCAAAGTACAAAATTAACACGCAAAGAATAATAAAAGACTCACAGTTTTTAAAGCTAGACAAGGATCGTGTTGCCTTTGGTGTTAAGTGGAAAAATAAAACAACCCCGTAGGTTCGAATAGCGCAGCGTATTCGGACAATCGCGAATAACCCCGCCGCGATATAAGCAAGGATCGGAATATCCCGTTGCGGGGTTGCTATCGGCTGCCTTGGGGTGGCTCAAGGCTCGTCGGTGCCACTATAAGCTGGATTTATGGGTTTTCCGATTATTACCCAACTTTTGTTTATAGTGGCTGCCGCCAGCCCAGCAGCGCCTGTGGTAGCCAAGTGGCAGACCACTGGGCGCTTGTTATAGGTTCTTCCGATCCAATTACAGATAGTTCCCCTGCCGCAGGGCGGTCAGCAACTCATCCACTAACACCTCCACCGGCTTACCGGCGTTAAGCAGGTGTATTTCCGGCTGCTCTGGGGCCTCGTAGGCGGAGTCGATACCGGTAAAATTCGTGATCTCCCCTGCCCGTGCCTTTTTGTAGAGCCCCTTGGGATCGCGCTCTTCACAGACGGCGAGAGGCGCATCCACAAAGACTTCGACAAACTCCCCTTCACCCACGAGATTGCGCACCAGATCCCGCTCGGCACGGAACGGCGAGATAAAGGCGGTAAGCACGATAAGGCCCGCATCCACCATCAGTTTCGCCACCTCGCCGACCCGGCGGATATTCTCCTGCCGCGCGGCATCATCGAACCCGAGATCGCCGCAGAGGCCATGGCGCACATTGTCCCCATCCAGCAGATAGGTATGCTTGCCTTGTGCCGCCAGCGCCTGCTCCAGCGCCCCCGCCAGGGTCGATTTGCCCGCCCCCGATAGCCCGGTAAACCAGATCACCAGCGGTTTTTGCCCTTTAAGCTCGGCCCGGCTCTGTTTGCCCACGGCATGGGCATGCCACACGATATTGCTCATCCAACACTCCTTGATTGGCGCTCACGCCTTAAAACGGAAACTGTCCGGCACCACGGGGAGCCGCCTAGGACTATCCGCCGACAACGTGCTGATGCCATGGCATTGCTCATCCAACACCCCTTGACTGGCGCTCACGCCTTAAAACGGAAACAGCAGGGGCACCATCACAATCACCCCGAGGCTATAGGCCAGCGAGACCGGCAGGGCCAGCTTGAGGTAGTCCGGCATCTTGTAGTTGCCCGCGGCATAGACCATCAGGTTGGTCTGGTAGCCGTAGGGCAGGATGCAGGATAAAGCTGGAGCTTGCCCCGAACAGCACCGCCAGAATAAACGGCATGGTCGAGACATCCATGCTGAGCGCCAGCTGGTAACCCATGGGGAAGGCCAGCGCGGCGGCCGCGTTGTTGCTCATCAGCTCGGTCAGCACCAGCGTAAACACATAGATACCGATAAAGGCGATGATGGGGCTGGCACCATTGAACTCCCCCATCAGCCAGTCGGCGATAAGCTTGGCCAGCCCGCTTTTTTCCAGCTGATCGGCGATGGCGAGCGCCCCGCCCACCACCAGCCAGATATCCAGCGGAAAGCGGCGGCGGATCTCGTCCAGGGTCAGAATACGGGTGAGCAGCAGCGCCACCAGCATCAGCAGCAAGCCCTTGAACAGCGGCACCAGATCAAACACCGAGAGCGCCAGCACCCCGAGAAAGCCCAGCACCACGGCGGCGCTGCGCTTGCCATCGAGACGGGTGGAGGCTTCCAGCCCGCTCACCACCACAAACTCCCGTCCCAACGATTTGTTGCGGGCAAACTGGGGGCCGGGGGCCAGCAGCAGAGTATCACCGGCGTGCAGCTCAATCTGGCCGAGGCCACCGGTAAGCTGGGTTTCGCCGCGGCGCACCGCCAGTACCACCGCATCGAAGTGGGTGCGAAATTCGGCATCCTTGATGGTCTGACCCACCAGCCGCGAGCTGTGGCTGACGATCACCTCCACCAGATGCTGGCCGTTGAGGCGGTGCTGGCCGTAGAGATCCAGCCCTTTCATCTCCTGCAACACGCCGACGCTCTCCACGTCGCCGCAAAACAGCAGCACATCCCCTTCGTGCAGTTCGTGTTCCGGCTGCACCGGGCAGATCACCTGATCGCCGCGAATGATTTCCGCCAGATAGAGGCTTTTCAGGCTGCGCAGGCCGTTCTCCTTGACGCTGCGCCCCGCCAGCGGCGAACCGGCGCCCACCTTGGCTTCGAGAAAGTAGCCGGATTCGCGGCTCATCTCGGTATCCTGCTCCGGCAGGTGACGGGCAAACAGCAGCACGGCCACCAGACCGGTCAGCAGGGTGCCCGCCCCCACCATAAAGAAGTCGAACATGCCGAGCGGCGGCGCCCCCATCTTGATGAGGAAGCTGTTGACGATAAGGTTGGTGGAGGTGCCGATCAGGGTCAGCACCCCGCCAAAGGTGGCCGCGAAGCACATGGGCAGCAGCAGTCGCGACGGCGCATGGTTGGGGTTGCGCTTGACCGCGCCCAGCATGGAAGCCACCACGGCGGTGTTGTTGACGAAGGCAGACAGGAAGGCGGTGGAGAACCACACCTTCACCAGCACCTTGTTGAATGAACCCGTGCCCACCAGATTGGCGAACCAGCTCATGATGCGGGTCTTCTCCACCGCCAGCGACACCAGCAGCAACAGCACCAACGTCAGCAGGGCACTGTTGGTGTAGCCCGCCACCACGGCATTGATATCCGCCAGCCCGCTCAGGTAGGTGATGAGCACGGCGCCCGAGAAGAGCAGCGCCGGGCGGAGTTTGCCCTGGATCAGCAGGGCCACGAGAGCAGCCAGCAGACCCAGCACCAGGAATTGTTGCCAGGTCATGGGCTTACTCCTTGCTTGTGTCGTTACCGATGGCAAGGGCTTGCCAGTGCGGGAAGTGCTTGCGCACCAAGGCGTTTAGCTCGATCTCGAACTCGCTGTAGTGCCCTTTTACCGCTTTGGCGGCCAAGCCTTCCACTATCATGCCGGCGCCGACGGTGACGTTGGTCAGCCGGTCGATCAGGATAAAGCTGCCGGTATCGCGGATCTCCTGATACGGGTCGAACGCCACCGGGTCGGTGAGGCTCAGCTCGCACAGGCCGATCTCGTTGAGCTTGAGTTCGCTGGCGGGCAGCTCGTCCAGCTTGTTGATCTCGATTCGGTGGCGGATGGCCTCCACCTGACCGCGACTCTTCTTGGTGGCCAGTTTGACGTCGTAGACCCGACCCGGTTGCAGGGACTCCTCCCCCATCCAGACGATATGGGCCAGCACATTCTGGGTCACTTGCGGACGTTGGGCGGCATCCACCAGCAGGTCGCCGCGGCTGATGTCGATCTCGTCGGCGAAGGTGACTGTGATGGCCTGACCCGGCAGGGCGTACTCCAGATCCCCGTCGAAGGTGACGATGCGGGTCACGGTACTCTCTTTGCCCGACGGCAGCACCGCCAGCTTGTCGCCCACCCGCAGAATGCCGGAGGCAAGCGTGCCCGCGAAACCGCGAAAATCGAGATTGGGGCGGTTCACATACTGCACCGGCAGGCGCACCGGATGGCGCTCCAGCTCGCGCTCAACCTCGGCAGACTCCAGCAGAGCAAGCAGGGTTTCGCCCTGATACCAAGCCAGCTTGTCGCTCTGGTTGACTACGTTGTCACCGTCCAGTGCCGAGACCGGCACGATATGGATGGTGTCGACGCTGAGCTTCTTGGCGAACTCGCGGTAATCGGCACTGATGCGCTCGAACACCTCCTGACTGAACTCCACCAGATCCATCTTGTTGACTGCCACCACGAACTGCTTGATGCCGAGCAGGCTCGCGATAAAGCTGTGGCGGCGGGTCTGATCCAGCACGCCTTTGCGGGCATCGATCAGAATGATGGCCAGATCGCAGGTGGAAGCGCCGGTGGCCATGTTGCGGGTGTACTGCTCATGGCCCGGGGTATCCGAGATGATGAATTTGCGCTTGGCGGTGGAGAAATAGCGGTAGGCCACGTCGATGGTGATGCCCTGCTCGCGCTCCGCTTGCAGGCCGTCGACCAGCAGCGCCAGGTCCAGCTTCTCGCCGGTGGTGCCGAGTTTCTGGCTGTCGGACTCCAGCGCTTTGAGCTGATCTTCATAAATCTGCTGGGAGTCGTGCAGCAGGCGACCGATAAGGGTGCTCTTGCCGTCATCCACGCTGCCGCAGGTGAGAAAACGCAGCAGACTCTTGTGCTGCTGGGCGTGCAGATAGGCTTCGATGCCCTGTTCGGTGATGGCGGTCTGAATATGGCTGTTCATGCTGACGACTCCTTAGAAATATCCCTGACGCTTCTTCTGCTCCATGGAGCCGGCCTGATCGTGGTCAATCAGCCGCCCTTGCCGCTCGCTCGAGGTGGTGAGCAGCATCTCTTCAATAATTTCCGGCAAGGTGGTGGCATCGGATTCGATGGCCCCGGTCAGCGGGTAGCAGCCGAGGGTGCGGAAGCGCACCAGCTCCTGCTTCACCTCATCCTCGGCGGTGAGCGGCATGCGCTCGTCATCCACCATGATCTTGATGCCGTTGCGCTCCACCACCGGACGGTAAGCGGCGAAGTAGAGCGGCACTATGTCGATCTTTTCCAGATAGATGTATTGCCAGATATCCAGCTCGGTCCAGTTGGAGAGCGGGAACACCCGGATACTCTCCCCCTTGTTGACCTGGCTGTTGTAAACGCGCCACAGCTCCGGGCGCTGGTTCTTCGGATCCCAGCGGTGAGACTTGTCACGGAAGGAGTAGACCCGCTCCTTGGCGCGGGACTTCTCCTCGTCGCGGCGGGCGCCACCGAAGGCTGCATCGAAGCCATATTTGTTGAGCGCCTGCTTGAGCCCCTCGGTCTTCATGATGTCGGTGTGCTTGCCGCTGCCGTGGACGAAGGGGTTGATGCCCATGGCGAGCCCTTCCGGGTTCTTGTGGACGATCAGATCCAGCCCGTACTTTTTGGCGGTCTCGTCGCGGAACTTGATCATCTCCTTGAACTTCCAGTCGGTGTCGACGTGAAGCAAGGGGAACGGGATCTTGCCCGGATAGAAGGCCTTGCGGGCCAGGTGCAGCATGACGGAGGAGTCCTTGCCGATGGAGTACATCATCACCGGGTTTTCAAATTCGGCAGCCACCTCGCGGATGATATGGATGCTCTCGGCTTCCAGCTGCTGCAAGTGCGTCAATCTTTCACGGTCCATGTTGGTCCTCGGGTCATTGCTTATGCGCCTGCTCGGGGCGCTGGGTGGTTCAGTGCGCGGCCGCACCGGCAGCCGCATCAAATATCTCTTTCCGGGTCAGGCCAGCTGCACCAGCTTGAGGTCACAGCCATCGAGATCCGGATTAGCACGCTGCTGCTCGCCGCCCAGCTCTCCAAACCAGGCCAGCCGATCGCGCAGGGCAACCACTTCGCCGATGACGATAAGCGACGGGCTCACCGCCTGTTTGGCCAGCTCGGCCAAGTCGGCCAGCGTGCCGGTCAGCACCCGCTGACGGGATGTGGTGCCGCGCTCGATGATGGCGATGGGGGTGGCTTGGCTTCGGCCGTGATCCACCAGTTGCTGCTGGATATGCTCGGAGCGCATCAGCCCCATGTAGATCACCAGGGTCTGACTGGTGGCGGCGAGCTGCTGCCAGTCGGGCTCCTTGCCATCGATCTGGCAGTGGCCAGTGATAAAGACGGCGCTCTGGGCGTAATCACGGTGAGTGAGCGGAATGCCGGCATAGGCGGTGGCCCCGGCGGCGGCCGTGATGCCGGGCACCACCGAGAAGGGGATGCCTTCATCGGCCAGCACTTCCAGCTCTTCGCCGCCACGACCAAACATAAAGGGATCGCCCCCTTTCAGCCGCACCACACGGTTGCCCGCCTTGGCGTATTCCACCAGCAGGCGATTGGTCTCCTCCTGCGGCACGCTGTGGGCGCCCGCCTTCTTGCCGACCGACACCAGAGTGGCATCGCGGCGCACCAGATCGAGGATCTCAGGCGAGACCAGCTGGTCGTAGAGCACCACTTCAGCCTGTTGAATCTGTTGCAGCGCCTTGAGGGTCAGCAGGCCCGGGTCACCGGGGCCCGCCCCCACCAGCACCACCTCGCCCACTTCGCTTTTCGCCTGATCAAGGCCATCGCTCAGCCACTGCTCGGCCCCTTGCCAATCCTCTTTTTCAATCAGGCTGGCCAGGGTGTTGGAGGCAAAAGCGCGCTCCCAGAAGCGGCGGCGATCGGAAATCGAGGAGAGCACCCGCTTGGCCTTGTCACGGACCCGGCCTGAGAGCTCGGTCAGCCCGCCAAGATGGCGCGGCAGCAGGCTCTCCAGCCGCTCGCGCAACAGGCGCACCAGCACCGGCGCCTTGCCGCCGCTGGAGACCGCCACCATCAGCGGCGAGCGATCGATGATCGAGGGAAAGATAAAGCTGGAGCGCTTGGGGTCATCCACCACGTTGACGAACAGACCCAGCTGGTTGGCACTCTGATAAACCAGTGCGTTGACTTCGAGGTTGTCGGTCGCCGCCACCACCAAAATCTGACCAGCCAGATGGGCCGGGGTGAAACGCTCCGCAAGATGGGTGAAACGACCGGTGAATTCCGCAAATTCCGGTTCAAGCTCTGGGGAGACCAGGGTCAGCCGGGCACCGGCCGCCAGCAGCAGGCGCGCCTTGCGCAGGGCAACCTCGCCCCCGCCCACCAGCAGTACCGGGCGGCCTTCCAACTTGGCAAACATAGGTAAATAATCCATTTCGGCCCATCCCTCGGAACACGACTAATATGGGGCGACTATAGGCAGGGCAGCTTATCCCTCAAAATAATAAAAAATGCTTTTTAATGCATTTTGGTAATTAGCAAAGCCAATTCATGACAAAGGCGTACAAAGTCACTTGTGGTACCTGACGCCAGACCATAGGCTAGGGACTGTGTTTCATAAGGAGCTAAATGATGAATGAATCATTGATTGTGCTAGGGATTTTCGTGTTCCTGGTGCTCGCCACCCTGAGCGCGGGCATCAAGATAGTGCCTCAGGGCTACAACTGGACGGTGGAGCGCTTCGGCCGCTACACCCGCACCCTGACCCCGGGCCTCAACCTGTTGATCCCCTACGTGGATCGGGTCGGCCACAAGATCATCATGATGGAGCAGGTGCTGGACATCCCGGCACAAGAGGTGATCTCCCGCGACAACGCCAACGTCACCATCGACGCCATCAGCTTTGTGCAGGTGGTGGATGCCCGTAAAGCGGGCTACGAGGTCAACGACCTCACCAGCGCCATCCGCAATCTCACCATGACCAATATGCGCACCGTGCTCGGCGCCATGGAGCTGGATGAGATGCTCTCCCAGCGCGACACCATCAACGAGAAACTGCTGCGCACCATGGATGCCGCCACCGCCCCCTGGGGCATCAAGGTGACCCGCATCGAGATTAAAGATGTGCGCCCGCCGCTGGCACTGGTCGAGGCGATGAACGCCCAGATGAAGGCCGAGCGCCAGAAACGGGCCGAGGTACTGGAAGCCGAAGGGGTGCGCCAGTCCAAAATCCTGAAAGCGGAAGGCGAAAAGCAGTCCCAGATCCTCAAAGCCGAAGGTGAGCGTCAGGCCGCCTTCCTCGCCGCCGAAGCGCGGGAGCGGGCTGCCGAGGCGGAAGCCAAGGCGACCCACATGGTTTCCCAGGCGATTGCGGAAGGAGACCTGCAGGCCATCAACTACTTCGTGGCTCAGAAATATACCGAAGCACTGGCCCGCATCGGTGAAGGCCCCAACAGCAAGATCATCATGATGCCGCTGGAAGCAGGCAGCCTGATTGGCTCTGTGGCTGGCATGGCCGAGCTGTTCAACAAAGATGGCAAGGGCAGCAAGTCATGACAGCCCTGTTAGAGGGGCTGACCCACTGGCACTGGCTGGGGCTCGGCTTTATTCTGCTGGCCATCGAGGTGCTCGGCTCGGTGGGCTTTTTGCTCTGGACCGGCATCGCCGCGCTGGAAGTGGGGCTACTGCTGCTGATCTGGCCCTTTGGCTGGCAGGCGCAGTTGCTGCTGTTTGCGGTGCAATCCCTGCTCACCACCTGGGCCTGGTGGCGCTGGCAACACCAGTGTGACAACTCGGGTCAGGATGCCGCCAGCACCATCAACGAGCGGATGCAGAGCTATATGGGCCGCGAGCTGACCCTGCTCGATGATGTCGCCCAAGGCACCAGCCGGGTACATCTGGACGACACGGTCTGGACGGTGCGCTGCGACGAGTCGCTGCCTGCGGGCAGCAAGGTCAGGGTGGTGGGGGCTGACTCACACATCCTGCTGGTTGAACCCCGCAACTGACGCAACTCTGCCATCGAGTGATAAAAAAGCCCGCGATCGCTCGCGGGCTTTTGTCTCTCTGGCAGCCACTCAGGTACGCAGACGATCGAGCTGACTGGCCAGCGCCGTGGCCGCTTGCTCCAGCGCCTCGCTCAGTTGATGGCTGGAGCTGGCCTCCTGCCCAATCACGTTGGCGGTATCACCAATCCGCATCAAATTCTTGTTGATATCGTCACTGACGGCGCTCTGCTGCTCGGCGGCGGTAGCCACCTGACTGATGTGGTCGTGGATCTGCTGGATCTGGGCCACCACCCGATTGAGTGCCTCGAACGCCTGCTCGGTGCCCTGCACCGTGGTGGTGGAGCGCTCGATGCCGGTATTCATCAGACGTTGGCTGCTGCTCACCTCGGTCTGCAGGCTACCAATCAGCTGGCCGATCTCGTCGGTCGATTCACGAGTCTTGTTGGCCAGCGCCCGCACCTCGTCTGCCACCACGGCAAAGCCGCGGCCCATATCACCCGCTCGTGCCGCTTCGATGGCGGCGTTGAGGGCCAGCAGATTGGTCTGCTCGGCAATGGCGCGGATCACATCGAGGATCCGGCTGATATTGGTGCTGCGCTGGGCCACCAGCGCCACCGCTTTATCCGCCTCATGCATATCGCCGACCAGAGTATGGATCTCGTTGCGGGCATTGCTGAGGGTCTGCTGGGCGGTATTGATGTGGTGGGTCGCCGCTTCCGACTCCTGCGCCGCCTGCTCGGCATAACCTGCCACGCTGACTGCCGTGGTACTCATCTGGTGCATGGCGCTCACCACACTCTCCAGCTCCAGATTCTGCTCGTCCAGACTGTTGCGCATGATGTCGGCGGTATGTTTCATCTCCCGCGCCTGCTGGTAGACCTGCTGGCCGATCCCCTTGCTCATTTGCACCATACCCCGCAGCTTGCCGAGGAAGGCATTGAGCTGAGAACCCAGATCGATCAGCTCCTGATGGGTGTCGATCTCCATCTGCTGGGTCAGGTCACCCTCGTTGCTGGATAGATGGCCCACATGGCGGCTGATAAGAGAAAGCGGCGCTGTGATGGTCTGGATAAACCAGACCAACAGCCCCAGCACCAACAGGGTAATCCCGCCCATGGCGATGATCTGCTGCCGCTGGGCATCCACCAGCAGGGTGCCCAGTTCATTGCTGATGGCGTGCGCCTTGCCGAGCGCTAGCGCCTTGGGCACCTTGATCATCAACCACCACTGGGTATTGGCTACCTCAACCCGGATGGGCTGATGAAGAATGAAGTCACTGTCGCTGCTGACCGGCTGACCGTCAGGCAGGGTCAGGCCCACCTCCTTGAGTGGACGGCCCAGCTTGTCGGCATAGCGGTTGCTGCCCACAATCAGCCCAATCTTGCTGACCAGAGTCACATCCGCCTTGTTGTCATAGAGGCTCTTGCCAAGGTTTTCAGCCAGTTGCTGGAAGATGGGCAGGTTCATATCCACCCCGGCCAGCCCGACAAACTTGCCGTCACGTAGCACGGGCACCGTCAGACTGGTCATCAGCATCTTGTTGCCCGGGCTGATTTCGTAGAGGTAGGGCTCCATCAGGCAGGGCTGGCGGGTATCGCGACCACAGAGATACCACTCGCTGTTGCGAATGCCGAACTCGTTGAGGGAGGTATCAAACTTGGCCTCGCTGGCGGCGGCGTCCACCGCTTGCTGGGCGACGGCGCCTCCCTGATCCTTGGTGAAATAGACCTCCAGACTCCCCTTGCCTGCCACCGAGTGGCTGGCTCCGCCCAGCCAGTTGCCGTCCTCGCCATCATAGCCATCCGGTTCAAACTGGGCATAAATGGAGCTGATCCCGCTCGCCTGCTGCAGGCTGCTACCGAGCAGAGACTCCACTTGGGGCCGCGACAAGCGCAGTTCCGGTTTGGCCATCCCGGCTTCAATCTGGGCGGTCACGGTCAGGGGGATCTGATAGGAGTTCTGCATCAGCGAGGCAATCTGAATGGCATAGCGCTCCGCCTGATACTGCAGGCTGCGGGAGACCTCCTCTTCCAATGCATCGCTGGTCTGGGTCATCACCATGTTGCGAAGAGAGCTGAAAGAGGCCGATTGCAACAGGGTCATGGCCAGCCCGGTCAGCAGAAACAGCCCCATGGTAAGGCACAACAGCTTGAACTTGAGGGAACGTTGCTTCATGCGACAACTCCTTATGGCAGAATAACAACGAATAAGTTGAGTATATTCGCCCACTTGCGCTTCACCCGATTTGTTGATGGGTTTGTGGCAGGCTTCTGGTTATAATTTTTGCCTTCCCGAGCGTTGATGGAACAGTCGCAATGAGCAATGCACTGAGCAGTGTCCCGCCGGTAGTCGCGATGGACTACCCCTTTCCGGCCAAACCTCTTCCCCTGAGTGCCGAGCAGAGAACGACCTTGACCACAGAAATCAAGGCGCTGCTCAAGGAGCGCAAAGCGGTACTGGTTGCCCACTACTACACGGATCCCGAGATCCAGGCGCTGGCCGAAGCCACCGGTGGTTTCGTCGGTGACTCGCTGGAGATGGCCCGCTTTGGCCGCGATCACGAGGCGCAAACCCTGATCGTCGCCGGGGTACGTTTCATGGGGGAAACCTCCAAGATCCTGAGCCCCCACAAGCGGGTGCTGATGCCGACTCTGGAGGCCGAATGCTCCCTCGATCTGGGCTGCCCCATCGAGCAGTTCTCCGCCTTCTGCGATGCCAATCCCGACCATACCGTGGTGGTCTACGCCAATACCTCGGCCGCCGTCAAAGCACGGGCGGACTGGGTAGTGACCTCCAGCATCGCGCTCGAGATCGTCGAGCACCTCGACAGCCAGGGTCACAAGATCATCTGGGGCCCGGATCGTCATCTGGGTGCCTATATCGAGAAGAAGACCGGGGCGCAAATGCTGCGCTGGCAAGGCCACTGCATCGTCCACGACGAGTTCAAGGCCCGCGCCCTGCGCGAGCTGAAAGAGCAGAATCCGGACGCCGCCGTGCTGGTTCATCCGGAATCCCCCGCCTCGGTGATCGAGCTAGCCGATGCGGTGGGATCCACCAGTCAGCTGATCAAGGCAGCCAAGGAGCTGCCACAGCAGAAGCTGATCGTGGCGACCGATCGGGGCATCTTCTACAAGATGCAGCAGGCTTGTCCGGAGAAAGAGATGGTGGAAGCACCGACCGGTGGCGATGGCGCTACCTGCCGCAGCTGCGCCCACTGCCCCTGGATGGCGATGAACGGTCTGGTGGCGATCAAGGAGGCCCTCACCGACGGTGCCGAGCGCCACGAGATCCATGTCGATGAAGATCTGCGGGTCAAAGCCTTGATCCCCCTCGATCGCATGCTCAATTTCGCCGCCGAACTCAAGCTCAAGACCCAGGGCAACGCCTGATTGCCGCCGTCATGAGATGCAAAGAGGGCTCCCGCGGGAGCCCTCTTTATTTATCTGAACCTCATCCTGCTCAGATGATCACGGTGGAGAGACTGTGCTCTTCATCCGGCGCAACGGTCACTCCCGTATCACCGGCGATGGCCGCTTCAACGCAGAGCATGGTGCGATAGCCATCGTCGCTCATGTCGGCCATGGCGGTAGCCCCTTCCAGCCAGGGGGTCCAGACCACCACGCTGTCGTGGTTGCCACTGACAACCCGGGTCTCGCGCTCACCATCCTGCACGCTCACCAGCGCCTCTGGCTGCCAGTAGACCCGATCCAGCGGCCCGCTCAAGGTCAATGCACCCTGCTGCTTGGCATCCTGTCCGGTCAGCTTGTCGGCATAGGGCTCGCCCAGACCGGTCACGCTCACCGCCTCCGGCGCACTGATGGTCAGATAGGTATGCAGCGCACCGCTATAGACCAACGGCTGGCTACCGGTGTTGCGGGTGGTCAGCACCAGCGAGAGCTCTTTGCCCACCAGCACGTCCAGTTCCAGCTCGAAGGAGTGATCCCACAGGGCGCGGGTTGCATCGCTATCGCGCAGGGAGAGATGAACAAGCGTGCCGTCAGCGTGATCGGAGACCCCGTCCAGCATCCAGAGGGTGGTACGGGCAAAACCGTGGGAGGGCTTGCCGCTACCGACGCGGGCGGGCGCTGGGCCAAACCAGGGCCAGCAGATCGGGATACCACCGCGAACAGGCTTGCTGCCATCCAGCACCGCCTTGTCACTCAGCCAGATGGAGGCCGGCTCGCCATGACGCTGATAGCTCAGCACATGGGCGCCAAACAGGCTGATCTCGGCCTTGGCATAGTCGTTGTTGATGGTGAGAACCGGCAGACCGGCCGCATTGTTGGCAAGCTTGCAATTGGCTGTCAGGGGACGAATGGATTGCATGTGGACTCCTGTCATCAGGGGAAACCGAAAAACAAAAAGGCGGCCAATGGCCGCCTTTTTCAAGCTACGCGATTGCGCATCCCAAATTACTTGGAGATGTGAGCGATCAGGTCCAGAACTTTGCTGGAGTAGCCCATTTCGTTGTCGTACCAGGATACAACTTTAACGAATTTGTCGTTCAGCTGGATACCAGCCTTGGCGTCGAATACGGAGGTCTGACGCTCACCCAGGAAGTCGGTAGATACAACTTCGTCTTCGGTGTAGCCCAGAACGCCTTTCATAGCGCCTTCGGAAGCAGCTTTCATCGCTTCGCAGATTTCTGCGTAGGTGGCAGCTTTCTTCAGGTTAACGGTCAGGTCAACAACAGACACGTCCGGAGTCGGAACACGGAAAGCCATACCGGTCAGCAGGCCTTTCAGTTCCGGGATAACTACGCCAACAGCTTTGGCAGCACCGGTAGAGGACGGGATGATGTTCTGAGCCGCACCGCGGCCACCGCGCCAGTCTTTGGCAGACGGACCATCAACGGTCTTCTGGGTAGCAGTGGTAGCGTGAACGGTGGTCATCAGGCCAGACTCGATACCGAAGGTATCGTTCAGAACCTTGGCGATCGGTGCCAGGCAGTTGGTGGTGCAGGAAGCGTTGGAAACGATGTCCTGGCCAGCGTAGGTAGAGTCGTTAACACCCATTACGAACATCGGGGTAGCGTCTTTGGACGGGCCAGTCAGAACAACTTTCTTGGCACCAGCAGCGATGTGCTTGCGAGCAGTCTCGTCGGTCAGGAACAGACCGGTAGCTTCAGCAACAACGTCAACACCGATTTCGCCCCACTTCAGGTTGGCCGGGTCACGCTCAGCGGTAACACGTACGGTTTTGCCGTTTACAACCAGGTTGCCGTCTTTAACTTCAACGGTACCGTTGAAACGACCGTGAGTTGAATCGTACTTCAGCATGTAAGCCATGTAGTCAACATCGATCAGGTCGTTGATACCAACAACTTCGATGTCTGCACGCTCGCAAGCCAGACGGAATACGAAACGACCGATACGGCCAAAACCGTTAATACCTACTTTGATAGTCATATTTAGTTACCTAACTGTTCAGTAGTCAAAGAAAATTCCGCTTGTAAATTTACTAGAACTCTCCGGTGAGTCAACCAACATTCTGTCTGAAATTGCGCTATATCATGAAAAACTGTGAAATTAATTTTCTGTTTATGTAACTGATTACCACGTTTTGACGAAAAAAGTGCCAGATCGTGGCATCGCGCAGATATCAACAATAGTGCCTACTCGGTCACACAACCATTCACAGAGATATGTAAAAATGTGTGCGGTTTAGCATGGCCAAAGAGCCACTGTTCAAGTACCACCCCATAAAAATCAAACAAAATAGTATAGATAGAATCCACAGCGGGAATTCTCAAACTATGACCACCCTGATTGAACAGCTGGCTGCCGCAAAAGGTATCGCCAGCGAGTATGTCGATGCCTGGGGCCACCCGGCCCAGGTATCCGAAGAGAGCAAGGCCGCCATGCTTGGCGCCATGGGCTACCGCGTCGATGACGAGGCCGCACTGGTGCAGCAGCTGGAAGAGGAGCATCGTCAGCACTGGCTGCGGGCGCTGGATCCTGTGATGGTGGTTCGCACCGGCGACGCCGTTACCCTTGAGGTTCGCCTCCCCATCGAATTCGTCAACGACGCCCTCACCTGGCAGCTCCAGCAGGAGCAGGGTGCTGTGTTGTCCGGTCAATTCACCCCCATCGAGGGTGAGCTGGTCGGCGTGGCCGAATTTGAAGAGATGGAGTGCCAGGCCTATCGCGTGACGCTGGAGATGGCCCCTGAGCTGGGTTATCACCAGCTGGTGCTGCTGGAAGAGGGCAATGACGAGCCGCTGGCCACCATGCGCCTCATCGTCGCCCCCAAGGCCTGCTACAAACAGGCGCCGATTGCCAATGGCCGCAAGGTATGGGGCCCGAGCGTACAGCTATACTGCCTGCGCAGCCGCCACAACTGGGGTATCGGTGATTTCAGCGATCTGGGCCAGCTGGTCGAGAAAGCCGCAGCCTGGGGTGCCCACTTCGTCGGCCTCAACCCTATCCACGCCCTCTATCCGGCCAATCCGGAGAGCGCCAGTCCCTACAGCCCCTCTTCCCGTCGCTGGCTCAACGTGGCCTATATCAATGTGGAAGCGGTGCCCGAATTCCAGCAGAGCGATCGCCTGAAAGCGGAAGTGGCAAGTCCTGCCTTCCAGCAACATCTGGCCGACCTGCGCGCCAAAGAGAACGTCGATTACACCGGCGTGATCCAGACCAAACTCGGCATGCTGCGTCAAGTGTTCGACGAAGCCAGCCTTGGCGCCGAGCGTCAGGCCGCCTTTGATGCCTTCGTGGCCGCCGGTGGCGACAGCCTGCAACAGCAGGCAGCATTTGATGCCCTGCAGGCCCACTTCTATGCCAAAGGCGAAAATGCCTGGGGCTGGCCGGTATGGCCGCAGGAGCTGCGCGATTACCACAACCCTGCCGTTGCCGCCTGGATGGCCGAGCACCCGCAAGATGTCAACTTCTACCTCTATCTGCAGTTCCTGGCTGACGAACAACTGGCGCAAGCCGATGCCCGCGCCAAGGCTGCTGGCATGGTGATGGGGATCTATCGGGATCTGGCGGTGGGCGTCTCCGAAGGCTCCACCGAGATCTGGGCCAACCAGGATCTCTACTGCCCGAAAGCCTCGGTCGGTGCGCCGCCCGATATCCTCGGCCCGCTCGGTCAGAACTGGGGCCTGCCCCCGATGAACCCGAACAAGCTGTTTGAAGCGGCCTACCAGCCGATGGTGGACTTGTTCCGTGCCAACATGCGCTCCTGCGGCGCACTGCGCATCGACCACGTGATGGCCTTGCTGCGCCTGTGGTGGGTACCGCCCGGAGCGTCCGCCGCCAAGGGCGCCTACATCTACTATCCGGTCAACGATCTGCTGGGCATTCTGGCCCTAGAATCCCACCGCAATCAGTGCCTGCTGATCGGCGAGGATCTGGGCACCGTGCCGGAGGGGATCGACGTGACCCTGAAAGAGAACGGCGTTCACTCCTACAAGGTGTTCTTCTTCGAGCGCTCCAAGGAAGATGGCGGCTTTATCTCCCCGGCGCACTACACCGAGCAGGCGATGTCAGCCCTGACCACCCACGACATGCCGACCCTCAAGGGCTTCTGGCACTGCGACGATCTGGCGCTCGGCCGTCAACTGGGTCTGTATCCGGATGAAGATGTATTGAAGACTCTGTATGCTGATCGCCACCAGGCCAAACAGCGGATCCTCGACAGCTTGCATGCCCACAAGGTCATCTCTGACAACATCAGTCATGACGTGAACTGGGTCGGCATGAACACCGAACTCAACCACGGTCTGCAGATCCACATGTCCCGCGGCAGCTGCGCCCTGTTCAGTACCCAGCTGGAAGACTGGCTGGAGATGGACAAGCCGGTCAACGTACCGGGCACCAGTTACGAATACCCCAACTGGCGCCGCAAGCTCTCCGCTGATCTGGAAGATATTTTTGCCAATGAGGCACTCAAGGCACTGGCTGGCAAGATGAGCCAAGCCCGTGATGAGGCCAGTCGTTGAGACGCTGTCTCTCACAGCGTTCTCACCTAAATCCACTCCGGCTTCGGCCGGAGTGGATGCTCTGTCATGAAAGGAAATCTCGATGCTCGTTGAACGTTTGGTTGCTGCCCGCTGTTCCGATCCCTTCTCTCACTTAGGCCTGCAGGCCAATCCGGATGGGCCCGGCCTCAAACTGACCGCCTGGTTGCCTGATGCCCTCGAAGTTCGCGTCAAGGATCTCAAGTCGGGCAAAGTCGTTGCCACCCTGGCGCCCACCGATGAATCGGGTCTTTTTGAAACTGTTTTCACCCGCCGCAAAAACTCCTTCCCCTATCAGCTGCTCGCCAGCTACCAAGATGCCACCACCGAGGTCATCGACCCCTATCAGTTTCAGGATGCCGCCTGGGCAGGCCTGGCCGAACTGACCGCCCAGCCGGAAAACCTCTATCACACCCTTGGCGCCCAGCTGCGAACCGTGGAGCATCTTGGCCAGCAGGTGGAGGGGGTGCGTTTTGCGGTCTATGCGCCGAGCGCCACCGCCGTGAGCCTCATCGGCGATTTCAACTTCTGGGATGGCCGCCGCCATCCGATGCAGCGCAGCCTCTGCGGTCACTGGGTGCTGTTTGTGCCGGGCCTCAAGGCCGGGGATCGCTACAAGTTCGAGCTCAAGGATCCCATGGGCAACCGGCTGCCCCACAAGAGCGATCCGGTCGGCTTTTACTGCGAGCAGTATCCGTCGTTCGCCTCCGTGGTCTATGACCACGCCCAGTACCAGTGGCAGGATGCCGAGTGGATTGCCAGCCAGCACAACGACAAACGCGAGCAGCCGCTCTCCATCTATGAGCTGCACGTCGGCTCCTGGAAGCGCCACCCCAACGGCGACAGCCTGAGCTGGCGCGAGCTGGCAGTGGAGCTGGTCGCCTACGTCAAGGAGATGGAGTACACCCACATCGAGCTGCTGCCGGTCTCCGAGCACCCCTTCAGCGGCTCCTGGGGCTACCAGCCGGTGGGTATGTTCTCCCCCACCAGCCGCTACGGCACCGCCGATGATTTCAAATACTTCGTCGACCAGTGCCACCAGGCCGGTATCGGCATCATTCTGGACTGGGTACCCGCCCACTTCCCGTCCGATGCCCACGGCCTGGCCCGCTTCGATGGCACCCCGCTCTACGAGTACGAGGATCCGCGCCGTGGCTGGCACCCGGACTGGAACTCCTACATCTATGACTTCGGCCGCGACACAGTGCGCCAGTTCCTGGTGGCGAGCGCGCTGTTCTGGCTCGACAAGTTCCACATCGACGGACTGCGGGTGGATGCGGTCGCCTCCATGCTCTATCTGGACTACTCCCGCAACGCCGGTGAGTGGGTACCGAACGTCGATGGCGGCAACCACAACTACGAGGCGATCAGCCTCTTGAAGTGGACCAACGAGGAGGTCTACGGCAAGTATCCCCACGCCATGACCATAGCCGAAGAGTCCACCGCCTTTGCCGGTGTCTCCCGCCCCACCTTCCTCGGCGGCCTCGGCTTTGGCTTCAAGTGGAATATGGGCTGGATGCACGACACCCTCACCTATATGCAGAAAGAGCCGATCCACCGTCGCTACCACCACAACGACATGACCTTCTCCATGGTTTACCACTATGACGAGAACTTCATCCTGTCGCTCTCCCACGACGAGGTGGTGCACGGCAAGCACTCCATGCTCTACAAGATGCCGGGCGACGAGTGGCAGCAAGCCGCCAACCTGCGGGCCTACATGGGCTTCATGTACGCCCACCCGGGCAAGAAGCTCAACTTCATGGGCACCGAAATCGCCCAGAGCAACGAGTGGAACCACGACGCCCAGCTGCCGTGGCATCTGCTGCAATATCCCAAGCATGCCGGTCAGCAGCGGCTGATCCACGATCTCAACCACCTCTACCGTCATGAGCCTGCCTTGTATCAGGCCGATTATGAGCAGACCGGCTTCCGCT
Organism: Aeromonas sp. 6P; assembly: GCF_051919525.1. Taxonomy (NCBI): domain Bacteria; kingdom Pseudomonadati; phylum Pseudomonadota; class Gammaproteobacteria; order Aeromonadales; family Aeromonadaceae; genus Aeromonas; species Aeromonas sp. 6P. The sequence continues at coordinate 3,822,286 of NZ_JBQBEO010000002.1, forward strand.
GGCTGGATCACAACGATGCCGACAACAGCATCTTTGCCTGGCTGCGGGCGGACAAAGAGGGCAAGCAGGCTATTGTGGTGGCTTGCAACTTCACCCCGGTGCCCCGTCTCGAATATCGGATCGGCGTCCCAGCTGCGGGCCACTATCGGGTGGTGCTCAACACCGACAGCGAGTATTACTGGGGCAGTAACTATGATGTAGGTCTGGTGTTCGCTGCCGAGCCGACCCCCTGGCAGGGGATGGCACACAGCATAGTGCTGGATCTGCCGCCGCTGGCGACCTTGTTTATCAAACAGGAGTCTTGATGCTTGTAATGGAAAAAGGGGTGGGCCACCCGCTGGGGGCCCGCCTTGACGAGAACGGTTGCCACTTCTGCGTCTGGGCCCCCCAGTCGGACAAGGTGGAGATCTGCCTGTACGACGAGCAGGAGCAGGAGCTGATGCGGCTGGAGTTGCCCGGCCGCCGTGGCCAGTATCGCTTTGGCTACGTGCGCGGTGTAAAGGCCGGTCAGCGCTACGGCTATCGGGTCTATGGCACCCCGCAGGAGGGGATGCTGTTCGATCCGCAAAAACTGCTGATTGACCCCTACGCCAAGGCGCTCAGTCGTCCCACCTACTGGGATGAAGCCCTCTATCAGGGTGACAGTGCCGGGATGATTGCCAAGTCGGTGGTAGTGGATGACAGTTTTGACTGGCAAGGGGTTGGCAAACCCGGGATCAGTCCGGCCCGCACCATTATCTACGAGACCCACGTCAAGGGCTTTACCAAGCAGCATCCGGGGATCCCCAAAACACTGCAGGGCACCTACCTTGGCATCTGTCACCCGCTGGTTATCGAGCACATGAAGAGCCTCGGTATCACCTCGGTGCAGCTGATGCCGGTGGCCGCCTTCATGTCGGAACCGCGACTGGAGCAGCTGGGACTAACCAACTACTGGGGCTACAACCCCATCGCCTTCTTCGCCCCGGAGCCGCGCTACAGCACCAAGCCGGACGAGGCGGTGACCGAGTTCAAGACCATGGTGCGCGAGCTGCACCGGGCCGGGCTCGAGGTGATCCTGGATGTGGTCTACAACCACACTGCCGCCTCGGGCTTCGACGGCCCCACCCTCTCGTTCAAGGGCTTTGACAACGCCGGTTACTACGCGTTCGAAGCGGGCCCCCACGGCCCGGACTACACCCGTCACGCCAACGTGACCGGCTGTGGCAACAGCGTCAATCTGGATCACCCCAACACCCTGCGGCTGGTGCTCGATGCCCTGCGCTACTGGGTCACCGAGATGCAGGTGGACGGCTTCCGTTTCGATCTGGCGGTGACACTGGCGCGGGAAGCGGGCGAGTTCGAGCCCATGGGTGCCTTCTTCAAGGCGGTGATGGCCGATCCTGTGCTGTCACAGGTCAAGCTGATCGCCGAACCCTGGGATATCGGCCCCTTTGGCTACCGGCTGGGTCAGTTCCCGAGCCAGTGGCAGGAGATCAACGACCGCTATCGCGATACTGTGCGCGCCTTCTGGCGTGGCGATGCAGGCAAGATGGGGGACTTTGCCACCCGTCTGGTGGGGTCGCGGGATATCTTCCCGAAAAACTGGCGCTCCCCCCACACCAGCGTCAACTACCTCTGCTATCACGACGGTTTCACCCTGGAGGATCTGGTCTCCTACAACCAGCGCCACAACCAGGCCAACGGTGAAGACAATCGGGATGGCCACGGCAACAACCTCTCCTATAACCACGGGGTAGAGGGGCCGACTCTGGATCCGCGGGTCAACAGCCTGCGCCAGCAGCAGAAGCGCAATCTGATTGCCACCCTGCTGCTCTCCCAAGGCACGCCCCACTTCCTCGCCGGCGACGAGATGGGTCGCAGCCAGCTCGGCAACAACAACGCCTACTGTCAGGACAACCAGATCAGCTGGGTCAACTGGCAGTGGCGGCCGGAGGACGAGCGGCTGTTCGCCTTCACCCAGCAGATGATGGCGCTGCGGGCGGAGTCGTGCGTCTTCTCCAACCTGCAACTGAGCGATGACAGCTGGAACGGTGCGACGCCCAACTGCCATCAGGTCAACTGGTATCACCCGGATGGCCACCAGCTCACCGATCAGGACTGGCACGCCCCCATGGGGCAGGCATTTGCCATGGATATCGGCATGATCAACTGTGTCGGCGAGCGCTGGTACGTGCTGTTCAATGCCAGCGACTACGACATCCAGTTCCGCCTGCCGCCGCCGGGGGAAGGGCTGGAGTGGATCCAGACCATCGACACCGCCACCAACGACGGCTTGCCGTTCCTGCCCGATGACATCAAACGGCAGGTGGCGGTCGGTCGCGCCCATTCCCTCAAGCTGCTGGAGCGGGTGGCGCTGGCCAGCACGGCGGAGGATGCCCAACCACCACAGCAGGCGCTTCTCCCTGCGTCCGGTGCGGACATGGCTGCCACCTCGATCACAAATGCGGGCAAACCATAACAGGCATACTGGAGTCAGCTTTGGGTAGCCGCTATGCTGGGCCCCGTGATTGATGGCAAGGAGTCGGTATGAGCAGTAACAACCCGGAACAGTGGCGCAGCAAGCTAAGCGCCGAGCAGTTTCACGTCTGCTGGGAGAAGGGCACCGAGCGACCCTACAGCGGTGCCCTGCTCCACAATCGCAAGAGCGGCGACTACCTCTGTGTCTGCTGCAAGAGCGTACTGTTTCACTCAGGTGCCAAGTTTGATTCCGGCTGCGGCTGGCCCTCGTTCGACAAGGCCATCGAGGGGACGGTGGAGTACACCGAAGACAACAGCCACGGCATGAAGCGGGTTGAGATCACCTGCCGCCAGTGCGGCTCTCACCTCGGTCACGTCTTCCCCGATGGACCGACCGAGACCGGCCAGCGCTACTGCGTCAACAGCCTGAGTCTGGATTTCGAACCCGAAGTCTGAACGGTTTACCCATTGCAATAAAAACGGCGCCTCCGTTATGGAGGCGCCGTTTTTTTATCGGGATTTCACCGCATTCACGCCAGCAGGATGGCGGCCATCACCAGCAGGGCCGCGATGGCCGGCACCGGCAACTTCACCACACGCAGCAGATAAAAGCCGATGGCAGCCAGCGCCAGATCGGTCGGCGCCAGCACCGCGCTCTGCCACACCGGCTGATAGAGGGCCGCCAGCAACAAGCCCACCACGGCGGCGTTGATTCCGGTGACGGCCCCCGCCAGACGGGGCCGGGCCAGCCACTGTTGCCAGCAGGGGCCCACCGCCCAGAGCAGCAGAAAGCCGGGTGCAAAGAGCGCCAGGGTCGCCAACAGGGCCCCGATCATCGGCATCTCGGGCTGCAACTGGGCGCCAAGATAGGTGGCAAGGGTAAACATGGGGCCCGGCACCAACTGGGCCAAGCTGTAACCGGTCAGAAACTGCTGCTCGTTGAGAGTGTGTCCCACGCTCTCTTGCAGTAGCGGCAGCACCACATGGCCACCGCCAAACACCAGACAACCTGCGCGATAGAAGTCGGCAACCAGCTGACCAAGCGGACTACCGAGCAGCGGCAGACCGATAAAAAGGATGCCAAACAGCAGAAGGGTCGGCCAATGAGGCTGACTGCTGGCGGCAGAAGGCAGCTCGGCGGAGGCTGGGCGACTACCCGCCCCGCGCTGGCTGCGGGCGCAGATCAGCGCCGCTCCCGCCAGCATCAACAGTTGAGTCAGCAGACCGGGCTGCCACCAGAGTGCAGCAGCGGTCACCACCATGATCCCTTGGGTCATTCCCGTGGCACAGAACTGACGACTCATGGTGAGCACCGCATCGGCCACCACGATGAGCGCCAGCAGCTTGAGGCCGTGCAGCGCCGCATCAAGCCACAGATTGCTGCCCAGCTGGCCGATGCCGATCGCAGCCGCCAGTAGCAGAAGAAATGAGGGCAGCGTGAAGCCAACAAAAGCAGAGAGCGCCCCGCCCAGACCGGCGCGATGACGACCGATGGCGAAACCAAGCTGGCTGGAGGCGGGCCCCGGCAGCAGTTGGCACAGCGCCAGCAGGCGGGCAAATTCGGCCTGTGTCAGCCAACCGAGCCGCTGGACGAAGGTGCGCTGGAAATAGCCGATATGAGCGGCCGGACCACCAAAGCTGATGCAGCCCAGCCATAAAAACTGAATAAATACCTGTCCCACGCTCTTCTCCCTCATCTCTCTTCTCCCGATGGAGAGGGGATATTATGACAGCGCGATGATCGTTTTATGACAATCAGACTGATTAGGCTGACACTATTGGCACATCACTCGGCAGATAGCAGCGTCCCGCCAGCCAGCAGGCGATGGATTGGCGGCTGGCGTCGAAATGGGGCTCGGGCAACGCGCGCGGATCGCACCAGACCCAACCTTCGCACTTCTCCGGCTCCAGCAGCTTCGGCTCGCCATCGGCCTTGGCATGCAGCGTCACCGAGATATAGTGCAGCCCGCTCTCGCGCCAGGTCTCCAGATTGTTGGTCACCGCCACCACCTCGGGCCCATGGATCTTAAGTCCCGTCTCCTCGGCCACCTCGCGGATCGCCGCCGACTCGAAGCTCTCCCCCAACTCCAGATGACCACCCGGGATCGACCAGTAGGGAGCATGACTCCCTTTGCGCTTGCCAAACAGCACCTGGCCATGGGCGTTGGTCAGGATGACGCCAACCCCGACGCGGGGATAGAGAGTGGACATGAAAACGCTCCTTCAATCAGGCAGTAAAACGGCCCCACCTTAGGCCCAAGGAGGGCACAGGGCAAGCCCCGGCTGCACGACACCTGCGACCGTCAGTGGTCTCCCCTTGCCCCTTAACCGGTTATCACTGATGCTGGGGAGTGAAGCTCGGATGGAGAGGTCATCCCAATCCTCTCAGTCCCCCATCACCCCGAGGAGTCCGCCATGAAAAAATTGCTCCCCCTGTGCGCTCTGCTGCTCACAGCTTGCCAAACCACGCCGCCCCCCAACTCGCTCGCCATCGATGATGCCGACGCCTGGCAGGCCATTTGCAAAGATGGCACCCGGGTTCGCGCCGTGGTGGCAGAGGGGATCTGTGGGGATCATCGCGGGGTAGCCATGTGGACGAATAAGCCAAGAGCTGAACGGATGGCAGAAGAAGCCGCCAAATAGTGTGATCCAGGGACCATAAAATGACACTGCCGGCCAGTTGGCCGGATTTTTTCGCGATCTCGCCAGCACTTTGCCACCTTGTTCATGGTGCGCTCAGTTTTCTGTTCCCATACTGGCCCTACAGTTCCAAAAGAGGAGAGACAAGATGCAAACATCCATCGTCGGGCTCTCCATTCTGTGGGGGCTAGCCAGTTTTGGTGTTCAGGGGGATTTCATCGAGAGCCGTGATTCCGTTGCGCCATCCTGGCAAGCCGAGTCCAGAGTGGAGATGGAAGGTTATCTGATTGAATCGCTTGGCGAAGATCGCTGGCTGTTCGACAACGGCAGCGAGAGCCTGCTGGTCTCCCTGCCCGAGGGGCAGTGGGTGCCGACCGGCGAGCGGCTGCGAGTCAGCGGCGAACCGCAGCAGGAGCAGAGCGGCTGGCTGCTGCAGGTGGAAGACATCAGCCAGGTCAGCGTCTGACAGCGGCAGTCGCCCCGTCACCGCGACAGCTAATCCAGACCCGATAACCACTACCGAATAACCAAGAGCGAATAGCAAAAGAGGAGGCCACTGGCCTCCTCTTTCTGTTTCTATAAGCGGCTTGCGCGGGCTCACCCCAGATGGTTGAGCGGTAGTGCCGTCTTGTGCTTGATGCGACGCAGCACGAAGCTGGAGCGCACTCCGGTCACCCCCGGAATATGGGTCAGCTTGTCCAGCAGGAAGTGCTGATAGTGCTCCATGTCGCGCACCACCACCTTGAGTTGGTAGTCGGCATCATTGCCGGTGATGAGATCACACTCGAGCACTTCGGGCAGTTCGCTGATGGCGCGATCGAAGTTTTCGAACCGCTCGGGCGTGTGTCTGTCCATGGAAATGTGAATGTAGGCGGTGAGGGTGAGGCCAAGCTGGCGGGCGTTGAGCAGAGTAACGTGGGTGTCGATGAGGCCGGCATCCTCCAGCGCCTTGACCCGGCGGGAGCAGGGGGACGGCGAGAGCCCGACCAGCTCGGCCAGTTCCAGATTGCTGATGCGGCCATTCTCCTGCATCAGCTCGAGAATATGTCTGTCTATGCGATCAAGTTTCAGCATTTACCCTTCCTCGTTGCAATGACTAATCCACTTTTCCTAGATTAAGGGTGAACTATTGCAAAAACAACCGAAATAAGTGGTTACTTTGCAACCACTCACCGGCACGGGAGGGATACTATGGTTACATCTTCCGGTGGCAAAGCAGATACCTGACCGGGTCTCTGCGGTGAAGGACCTTACCGGGTCAAGAGCCCCATCAGCCGTCTTACCTTATCGGGAAACGACGGGCTGGAACGAGAGAACCCCCTCCCCGAAGGCAACAAAGCAGGCATCCCGGCGCCTGCTTTGTTGTTTTTGGGCGTTTGACGAAATCAGAGCACGGGCGGCGTGATGCGATAGAGGCAGCGGTGTGCCCCCTCCAGCAGATATTGCTCCCGCTCCACCGTCGCTGGCGCCAGCAGCTGGCGAAACAGCGCCAGCTCGCTGCGACAAAAACCGCGGCAAGTACGCGCCGCCGCACAGATGGGACAGTGGCTCTCCCACAGCAGCCAGCTGCCATCCTCTTCGCGGCGGATCTCCGCCATATAGCCCTCGCGAGTACGCAGCTCCCTGAGCACCGCCAGCCGGCCAGAGAGACCATGGGACCCCAGCGCCTCCTGATAGCGAGCAAGCATCTGCTGCTCCCGCTGCTGGATCAGCCGTTCCATCCCCTCCTCGCCAAACAGCTCGCGCACGTTGTCGATCAACTGCACGGTCAGATCGCTATGGCTATCGGGGAAGCGCTGCCAGGCCTGCTCGGTGAGCTGCCACAGCCGCACGGGACGACCGCGCCCACGCGCCTCGTCGCTGAATGTGACCCACCCCTCCTGCTCCAGTGCGAGCAGGTGCTGGCGGGCGCCCATGGAGGTCATCTGCAACTGCTCCCCCAGCGCGGCGGCGCTCTGCGGGCCATGGCTCTTGAGCAGAAACAGGATCTTGTCGGTGCTTGCGTTCATGATCTCATTATGGGGAGCGCCCTTTATTAAATCAACAATTCACTTTACTTAATCCCGTCTATGAATCAGCATAAATAAACAAATAACTTTATTTAATGGGTGCAACATGGAGAAACACGGGCACAAAAATCCCCTCTGGGTGCTGGTCATGACGGTCACGCTGGCAGTTGCAGGTTTCAGTCTCCCCTCCCCGGTGTTGGCACCCTTGCTGCTGGATCCGGCCCACGGCATGCTGACGCCGGATGCCTCCGACTGGAGCCGCAAGGTGTGGCTGGGGGTCATCATGGGGCTCTATCCCCTGTTCCAGCTGGTGGGCAGTCCCTGGCTCGGTCGCCTCTCCGACCGCTATGGCCGCAAGCCACTGCTGTTGCTCTCGCTGGCGGGGGTTCTGGCAGGCTATGCCCTGATGGCACTCGGTATCGCCTGGCGCTCCCTCCCCCTGCTGCTGCTCAGCCGGATTGTGGAGGGGCTATGCAACGGCAACATCGCCATCGTGCAAGCGATGGCAGCGGATCTCGCTGGCAAGGAGCACAAGGCCCGCAGCTTCGCCTGGATCAACATCGGCATGAATCTGGGCTGGGTAGTGGGGCCGATGATCGGGGGCTACGCCGCGGTGATCTCGGGGGATTACAGTCTGGCCGCCTGGCTGGCGGTAGGAATGACCCTGCTCAACCTGCTGCTGGTGTACTGGTTGATCCCCTATCGTCCGCCGGTGGCGGCCACCCGTCAGACCGCGACCCTCTCCAGCCGCCAGCTGTTGTTGCAACCGGCCCTGCTGCCCTACTTCGCGCTCACCCTGATCAGCTATGGCGCCGTGCAGCTCTATTTCACCTACTTCAATATCTGGCTGGTGGAGAGGCTGTCCTGGGATCCGGCCCAGCTGGCGCAGGCAGCGGTGCTGGTGAGCCTGCCCATGATGGCGGGCTCCTGGCTCGGCTCCCGCATCGCCCGCCATTGGCGCGGCAGCTCACTCGGGATTATCGGCCATCTGGTGATGGCGAGCGGCATGCTGCTCTTTATCCTGCCCGTGCACTGGTGGGGGCTGGCGCTTACCTTCGTTCCGGCTGGCATAGGCATGAGTCTGGGGGAGCTGGCCACCTCGGTGGCGATCTCAAACCGCAGTCACCCGGAGCAGCAGGGGCAGGCGATGGGGCTCTACCGCGCCCTCGCCGTGGGCAGCGAGATCCTGGCAGTGCTGCTCGGCAGTCTGGTGCTGCTGGCCGGTACCGAGTGGCCCTTCTATCTCGCCACCCTCTGCTCCCTTGCCAGTGCCGCCGGTTTCTATCTGCTGCGCCGCCGTGCCGACCGTCGTCAACAGCTGGCCAGCTGCACCTGAGCCACGAAGGGATCACAGTTCGGTGCTTCGGCCGCGGGCAAGACTTGCATCGGGGCGCCGGGTCTGGGACGGTAAAGCTCTTTACGGATTTGTTCGATGCTGGAGGAGCTATGAGTGAGTACAAGGCCATCGCGCTCGATATGGATGGCACCCTGCTGACCCGGGATCACAAGATCTCGTCGGCCACCCGGGCAGCCCTGGCGCAGGCCCGCGCCCACGGCATCAAGGTGCTGCTGGTCACGGGGCGCCACTACATGACGGCACGCCCCTTCCACCACGAGCTGGCCCTCGATACCCCCCTCATCTGCAGCAATGGCGCCTATCTCTATGATCCGGTGCAAAACCGGATCATCAGCGGCGACCCGCTGGCGGCTGCCCCGCTTACCGAGCTGCTGGCCGCGGTCGAGGCACAGCAGATGGGCGCCCTGTTCCACCTGAGCGAGGGCATTGGCTACATCGGCTGTGAAGAGCATGTCACCCGCATCCGCCACTGGTCGGCCAATCAGCCGGACCACCTCAAGATCGCCCTCCACCCGGTCGAGGCGCTGGCAGGCTGGCTCGACAATCCGGTCTGGAAACTGGAGCTGTTCAATCAGGATCCGGCGCGCCTGCACACCTTTATGGGCGAGGTGGTCGAGCAGATGCCCTTTACCCGTGACTGGGCGGCCCCCTATGCGGTGGAGCTGGTACAGCCCGGTTGCAGCAAGGGCAACCGGCTTGCCCAGTGGGCAGCCAGCGAAGGGATTGCGATGGAGCAGGTGGTGGCGTTTGGGGACAACAACAACGACATCAGCATGTTCGAGCAGGTGGGGCTGGCAGTGGCCATGGGCAATGCGGCCCCGCAGATCCAGAGCCATGCCCATCGGGTCACGGCCGACCACAACGAAGATGGTATCGCACTGGCGCTGCAGCGCTGGGTACTGCCCTGATCTGACAAGATGCAACATGGCCAGCACGCGGGCTGGCCATGAAGAGAGGGATTAACCGCCGAAGGAGAACTGGATCACCCGATCCGGATAGCGCAGACGGTTGTACTCCCGGCGCAGGGATTCGTAGTGGCGAATGGCCCGATCGCGCTTGGCGCGGTAGTAGTCGCGCTGTTCCGTGTTGGTTTCGTTGCGGATGCTGCGCTCCAGCGTATCGATATCCCGCTCGGTACGCTCCAGCTCGTCGCTGATCTCCCGCATGCGGGCGGCCAGTTTGTACTCTTCGTAGCCGCGTTGATACTGCTTGAGGAAGCTGGCGTCATTGGGGCATACCCCCAGATAGGCCTGCCCCTCCTTGCCCTTGCTGTAAGCCAGCTCGGGGATGCAGTAGAGCTCCAACCCCTTGTCGTAGCCCCGTTTCCACTCGGCCTCATCCACTTTGAGGCCATATTCGCTGCAAGAGGAAACGTAATCGCGGGTCGCCTGACGGGTTTTGCCTTCCGATCCATCCTGATAACCCAGGTTGTACCAACTCATGGTGCGGCACTCATCTTCTGACAGGGCACTGCATCCCGCCAGCAATACCGGCAGGGTCAGCAACAGGATTTTGGGGGACATGAACAGACTCCGGAAAAGATAGTGAGCGGCATTCTAGAGAGGATAAAAGGCCATAACAAGGGATGCGCCCCCGCACGGTCTGGTGCGGTTTATTTGATATTTTTGTCACTATTCGCGACCACGCCAGACGGGGCAGCCAACCCGCTTTCCTTGTTATCAGGTGCAAGGTAAACTGCGCCATCTTTTAACTGGCGCGCAACAAAAACAATGAAAGTCCTGACCGTCGATTACCGCTCACCCGATGCGGCCCAACGCTTCACCGAATCCCTGCGAACCACCGGCTTTGGCGTGTTGACCAATCACCCCATTCCGAAAGAGCTGGTGCAGTCCATCTACGAAAACTGGTATCGCTTCTTCATGAGCGAGCAGAAGCAGGATTTTCTGTTCAACCGCGAGACCCAGGATGGCTACTTCCCGCCCTCGGTCTCCGAGGTGGCCAAGGGCCATAGCCAGAAAGACATCAAGGAGTACTTCCACATCTACCCCTGGGGCCAGATGCCGGAAGAGCTGAAAGAGCAGGCGATGGAGTACTACCGCCTCGCCAACGGTCTGGCCGCCGAGTTACTGGGCTGGGTAGAGCAGTACACCCCGGCCGATATCGCCGCTCACTACAGCTGCCCCCTCTCCTCGATGATCGAAGAGAGCCAGAAGACCCTGCTGCGGGTGCTGCACTATCCGCCGTTCAACGGCACCGAGGAGCCGGGTGCCATCCGCGCCGCCGCCCACGAGGATATCAACCTGCTCACCATTCTGCCCGCCGCCAACGAGCCGGGGCTTCAGGTGAAGGGTTCCGACGGCGAGTGGATGGATGTGCCGTGTGACTTTGGCACCCTCATCATCAACATCGGTGACATGCTGCAGGAGGCCTCTCGCGGCTACTACCCCTCCACCACTCACCGCGTCATCAACCCGACCGGTGGCAGTGCCGCCAAGTCGCGTATCTCCCTGCCGCTGTTCCTCCACCCGCGCCCGGATGTGGTGCTCTCCGAGCGCCATACTGCCCACAGCTACCTGATGGAGCGGCTGCGGGAGCTCGGGGTGATCTAGTCCGCCGACGAGCAATTGTCAGAGACCAAACCGGAGCAATCTCGCTCCGGTTTTTTATTTGGTGGCAGGATTGGGCTAAAAACAGAATTAAATTAGCCAATCATGCCAATAAATCGCATTTACACCTGATAACCGTCGTAGTGATTGCGCAGTGACCTCCGTAACATGAGCGCCATTCTGCCCTGCAAAGGGGCGCTCGATTGGAGTTCTTATGAAGCAGTCCCAATGGTCATCCCGACTCGGCTACATCCTCGCCGCAGCGGGTTCCGCGGTCGGTATCGGCGCAATCTGGAAATTCCCCTATGTCACCGCCGTCAACGGCGGCGGCGCCTTCCTGCTGGTCTTTCTGCTGTTCAGCTTCACCCTGGGGGTTGCGGTACTGATGGGGGAGACCCTGCTCGGCAGCATGAGTCGCCGCGGGGTAGTCGGTGCCTTCTCCGATCTGCTCGGCAAACAGTGGCGCTGGGTTGGGGTAATGGGGGTGCTCTCTACCCTGCTCATCTACTGCTTCTACAGCGTGGTGGGCGGCTGGACCCTGGGTTATACCGGCATGGCTATCTCCGGCGATCTCAACCATGGTGATGCAGCAGCCCTCACCGCCCGCTTCAATGACTATGTCAGCGGCGACCTCTGGCCCATTCTCACCCATCTGCTGTTTGCCGCCCTCACCTGGATGGTGGTGCAAGGAGGCATTCAGAAAGGGGTGGAGCGCACCCTGCGCTGGATGATGCCGGCCCTGTTCCTGATGATCCTGATGCTGGTCGCCTTTGGCCTCACCCTGCCCAATGCGATGGCGGGAGTACGTCACTTCCTGATGCCCGACTTCAGCAAGCTGGGGATGTCCGGCGTGCTCGATGCCATGGGGCTGGCCTTCTTCTCCCTCTCCATCGGTCTGGGCATTCACACCACCTACGGCGCCTATCTGCCGACCAGCGAAGGGGTTGGTCGCTCCAGCCTCTGGGTGGTGCTGCTGGCCAGCATGGTGGCGGTACTGGCGGGGCTGATGATTTTCCCGGTACTGGCCTCGACCGGTATCGACCCGGCCTCCGGCCCCGGTCTCACCTTTATGACCATGCCGGCGGTGTTTCAGCTGCTGCCATTCGGTCAGGTGCTTGAGGTGATCTTCTTCGCCCTGCTGGTCTTTGCGGCGCTCTCCTCGGCTATCTCCCTGCTGGAGCATTTGCAGTGCTTCCTGTGCGAGACCTGGGGTTGGTCACGCCGCACGGCCTGCAGCGCCATCACTGGATTCGTCATGGTTAGCGGTGTTCCGGTCAGCCTGTCGTTTGGCCCGCTGCAACACGCAACCCTGTTTGGCAAAACCATTTTCGAGTTGCTGGACTTTGTCACCTCCAACCTGATGATGCCGCTGTTCGGCCTGATGCTGACGCTGCTGCTGGGTTGGAAGCTGGGACGCAAGGCGCTGCCGCAGGGGATTGCCAGCCACTGGCATCACCTGCTGATGAACTGCTGGCGCTGGATTGCCCCCTTGCTGATCGGCGGGATCTTGATTCGCGGTCTGGTGTGACGGTTACTCTTCGCGGGTGGGCTAATCGGCCCGCCCCTGGGCGGCTCTGACGGCCTCCAGGGCATGCTGCCAGCGGGTGATCTCGGCATCATCCGTTCCCTTGGAGAAGACGATATAAAGACCGGCCTGATGGAGCAGTACACCACTGCTGACGATGCTGCGCCGGGATAACCCCATCTTGTCGAGGGTGGCCTCCATCACCAGCTCCGCCATCGGCAAGGCATCGATCTTGCCCAGCATCAGCCGCTCTATCGCCTCCCCGACCGTCTTGTAGCGCACCAGATTGGTGTAGCCCTCATGGGTCAGCCGCACATCATCGGCATTGCCCAGCACTACGCCCACTCTGGGCAGATCCCGCAGTTGCGCCAGCGAGGTCAGCGGGTGGCGACTATCCGGCGCCTGATAGATAAAGACCCGATTGATAAAGAGCGGGCCAACCCATTTGAAATGGGACTCCCGTTCCGGGAGCCGCTGTACCACGAACAGTCCATAGCCGGGCTCGACCCGTGCCAGGGCCAGCGCCCGCTTGAGCGGGTAAATCCGCACCGGATAACGGGTGCCAAGCTCCTCCTGCACCTCATCAATCAAACGAATGGCGAAGCCATCGAGCTTGCCGTCGCGGTATTCGGTAAAGGGGGGTAAGTCGTGACTCAGCAGGGTTAATCCGGGCTGCGCCGACACACTCAGGCTGATCAGTAACCAGGGCAGCACCATCCATCTCATACGATATCCTGTCTCATCGTTGTTCCCGTCAGTGCCATGTAGCGGTCACTAGTTCCAGAAGAAGCTACGTCGATTATCGCCCAGTAAATAGCCACAAGGTAGAAAAGATACGGCCCGGCGAGGTTTTCCCCCACTGAGTTGTACGTATAGCCAGAGTGGTGACAGCGGCACACATAAAAAATTTTTGATTTTATGTGTCAATTATTCTTTCCATGGTTTAGGCTGTTTCCTCATTCATTAGTCAGGTTGTCACCTCATGTCTGCCATCCTCGTGCTGTTTGGTCGATTTTTTAGCTCGCAAGAGAGGTGACCTTGCACGCACAGTTTTTCTGAATGTTCATTGCAAAGGTCGCCTCAGGCGGCCTTTTTTATGGTCTGTCGTTTATTGCTACTCAGGAGTATTGCTTCGATGTCGTGTTACCCGGAGGTTGTATGAGCCAGGTTCAGTGGTCTTCCCGTCTCGGTCATGTGCTGGCCGCAGCAGGCACAGCGATTGGCCTTGGTGCCATCTGGAAGTTTCCCTATGTGACCGCCACCAATGGCGGTGGCGCCTTCCTGCTGGTGTTTCTGCTGTTTAGCTTCACCCTGGGGGTAGCGGTACAGGTCGGCGAAACCCTGCTCGGCAGCCATAGCCAGCGCGGGGTGCTCGGCGCCTTTCGCAAACTGGTGGGGCCGAACTGGCGCTGGATGGGGTATATGGGGATCGCCTGCGGCTTCTTTATCTACAGCTTCTACAGCGTGGTGGGCGGCTGGACCGTGGGTTACGCCGCGCTGGCGATGGCTGGCAAGCTCAACCTGAGCGAGGGGAGTGCCCTCACCGCCCTGTTCAACGGCTATGTCAGCAACCCCTGGTGGCCGGTGCTGACCCATCTGATTTTCGCAGGCCTGACCTGGTGGTTCGTGCAGGGGGGTATTCAGAAAGGGGTTGAGCGGGCACTGCGCTGGATGATGCCCGCGCTCTTCATCATGATGTTGCTGCTGGTTGGGGTCGGTCTCTCCATGCCGGGCTCCATGGCGGGTGTACGCCAGCTGCTGCTGCCGGACTTCTCCATGCTGACCGGCCAGAGCGTGCTGGACGCGCTGGGACTGGCCTTCTTCTCCCTCTCCATCGGGCTAGGGGTACACACGACCTATGGCGCCTACCTGCCCAATAGCGAAGGGGTACTGCGCTCTGGGGTCTGGGTCGTCACCCTGGCAAGCCTGATCTCGGTGCTGGCGGGCTTGATGATCTTCCCGGCGCTGGCCTCCACCGGTATCGACCCTACCGCAGGGCCCGGGCTCACCTTTATGACCATGCCTGCCGTGTTCAGTCATCTGCCGTTCGGTCAGGGGCTGGGGGTGGTCTTCTTCCTATTGCTGCTGGTCGCTGCCCTCTCCTCCTCTATCTCCATGCTTGAGCATCTGGTGCGCTTTACCACCGAGGAGTGGGGCTGGTCGCGTCGTGGCGCCTGCCGGGTGTTGACCCTGCTCATCATGGCCTCCGGCATTCCGGTGAGTCTGTCGTTCGGCCCCTGGAGTGATCTGACCCTGTTTGGCAAGACCATCTTCGAGCTGCTCGACTATCTCACCTCCAACCTGATGATGCCGCTGTTTGGTCTGGTGCTGACCCTGCTGCTGGGCTGGCGACTGGGTCATGCCATATTGCCTGCGGGCCTGTCACCCGCCCTGCGTCTGGCGCTGCTCTGGTGCTGGCGCGTGGTGGCGCCGCTGCTGATCAGCGGTATCCTGATCCGCGGGATCATGTAGCACCTTGCGCATCTTTGTGGGCAGGCCTTGGCCTGCCCTTTTTATTGCAGGCGTTTACTTTATTACAGGCGTTCATATAAGCAGCATCACGATGGACAGGAGTGAAGTCAGTGGCCGTCGAACAATCTAGGAAGAGCAGGATGAAGAAGGATCGGTGTGGCAGAGTGGCACAATAAGAGGTGGCGTTCGGCTCGCCACACCGGCAACAGAAGAAGTTGAAGTACTGAATTGCGGGCAAAAAAAATCCCCATCTGAGTGGGGACTTTCTCTGCAACTGAAGCTGATATCTCAGCCTCGCTTGCGAATATGGTGGTCGTTACTGGGATCGAACCAGTGACCCCCTCCTTGTAAGGGAGGTGCTCTCCCAGCTGAGCTAAACGACCTGGGATTCTGAAATGATGGTGGGTCGTGCTGGATTCGAACCAGCGACCAATTGATTAAAAGTCAACTGCTCTACCGACTGAGCTAACGACCCATCTAAATCATTTTTTTAAACTTTTTACTGCAAATATGGTGGTCGTTACTGGGATCGAACCAGTGACCCCCTCCTTGTAAGGGAGGTGCTCTCCCAGCTGAGCTAAACGACCTGGGATTCTGAAATGATGGTGGGTCGTGCTGGATTCGAACCAGCGACCAATTGATTAAAAGTCAACTGCTCTACCGACTGAGCTAACGACCCATCTAAATCATTTTTTCTACAAACTGGTGGTCGTTACTGGGATCGAACCAGTGACCCCCTCCTTGTAAGGGAGGTGCTCTCCCAGCTGAGCTAAACGACCTGGGATTCTGAAATGATGGTGGGTCGTGCTGGATTCGAACCAGCGACCAATTGATTAAAAGTCAACTGCTCTACCGACTGAGCTAACGACCCATCTAAATCATTTTTTCTACAAACTGGTGGTCGTTACTGGGATCGAACCAGTGACCCCCTCCTTGTAAGGGAGGTGCTCTCCCAGCTGAGCTAAACGACCTGGGATTCTTGAAATGATGGTGGGTCGTGCTGGATTCGAACCAGCGACCAATTGATTAAAAGTCAACTGCTCTACCGACTGAGCTAACGACCCATCTAAATCATTTTTTCTACAAACTGGTGGTCGTTACTGGGATCGAACCAGTGACCCCCTCCTTGTAAGGGAGGTGCTCTCCCAGCTGAGCTAAACGACCTGGGATTCTGAAATGATGGTGGGTCGTGCTGGATTCGAACCAGCGACCAATTGATTAAAAGTCAACTGCTCTACCGACTGAGCTAACGACCCATCTAAATCATTTTTTCTACAAACTGGTGGTCGTTACTGGGATCGAACCAGTGACCCCCTCCTTGTAAGGGAGGTGCTCTCCCAGCTGAGCTAAACGACCTGGGAATTCTGTCTCCACCGAGTGGAGAAAATGGTGGGTCGTGCTGGATTCGAACCAGCGACCAATTGATTAAAAGTCAACTGCTCTACCGACTGAGCTAACGACCCTCACCACGACCAGTTCCGACTGCATTACTGCTTCGGCTCTGACGGCGGCCTATATTACGGATTTAAATTTCCGGTGCAACAGAAAATTCGTAATTTAAATCCGTTTGCTCACTGTGCGTACAAATGCAGGCTGTTTTTACAGTAGCGTTACGAAAACAGTGACATACAGCAATGTTACAGCTTGGCCAGACTCTGTTTGGCCAACTGGGCCGGCGAGGTGTTGGGATAACCCTTGATCACCTGCTCATAGAAGGATTTGGCTTCCGCCTTCTTGCCATCCAGCTGCGCCAGCATACCCAGCTTCAGCAGCGCATCGGCTCGCTTGGGGGATTTGCTGTATTTGTTGGCCACGGTCGAAAACTGGGCCGAGGCTCCGGCTCTGTCACCCTTGTTGAACAGCAACTGGCCGAGCCAGTAGTGTGCATTGGGAACATAGCCCGAATTGGGGTACTGCTTAATGAAGCCCTGGAAAGCCGGAATGGCTTTGTCGTAGTTCTTCTCTTTGAGCACCATGTTGACCGCTGCGTCGTAGGCCTGGTTCTCATCCTGATTGGTTGAGTAATTGGCGGCAGCAACCGGTGTGGCAGCAGCAGGGGCCGGGGCGGCTGGAGCAGCCTGCTGGCTGCTGGCAACCTTGTCGAGCTCTTGGTAGAGCTGACGCTGGCGCTCTTGCGACTGTTCCATCTGGTAGGTCTGCTGCTCCAGCTGACCACGCAGCTCGGAGACCTCCCCTTGCAGGGAGTCGACCTGTTGCTGCAATTCAGCTTGCAGTCGCAGACGGGCATTGAGGGTGCGCTCCAGCAGGGCAACCCGATCTTCCAGGCTACCGGTGGGCACGATGGCGCCGTTGTTGCCGCTAAGGACAACCCCACCACTTGAGTCACCGCCCAGATCGCTGACCGGTGCCGCAGCTTGCGCATTCAGAGCAACCATTACGGCCAGCGCAACGACAGCTTGCTTGTACACAGATTTCATTCGGATCAAACCTTAGCGTTTAGTACAGATAAAACGGCCAGCGCCATCGTCGCTCGCATATGCAGATTTCATTCGGATCAAACCTTGGCGTTTAGTGCAAATAAAACGGCCATCGAAATGGCCGCTTGCATATAAACGAACTTCGTTCGGTTTAAACCTTAGTAAACCAGAACCGCGCGGCGGTTTTTGGCAAAGGCATCCTCGGTGTGGGACATGTCCAGCGGCTTCTCTTCGCCATAGCTGACGATAGAGAGCTGCTCGGCCTGCACACCCAGGGTTTGCAGATACTTGGCAACAGCCTTGGCACGACGCTCGCCCAGGGCGATGTTGTACTCCGGAGTACCGCGCTCATCGGCGTGACCTTCGATCAGGACTTTAACGCTCGGGCGCTCGCGCAGGTAGCTGGCGTGGGCATCCAGCAGATCAGCGTACTGACCCTGGATATCGTAACCGTCGAACGGGAAGTAGATCACGTTGTCACGCTGCAGTGCTTCGAACTTCTGACGCATCTGCTCTTCCGGGGACAACATGCCGTTGGCGCCGCCGGTTTGTACACCGCCCATGCCGTCGGTCATACCTGATTCAGCGCCAGCGGCGTCGGAATCAGAAGAAGAACTACAAGCGGCCAGGGTGAACAGTGGCAGTGCGATGGCCAAACCCTTGAGCAGTTTATTGAGTTGCATGCTATTTCCTTAAACCTTTATAACAAAACAAAAAACAATTGGATTTTTATCAATTCAAGAAGGGCGACCAAGCTGGTGCACGAATTTCACCGCTACTGGTCGGAAGCACAGCCTTGAAGCGACCATCAGTCGACACCAACGCGAGACTCTTACGACCCTGATAGATGGTGGCATAAATGATCATGCTGCCATTGGGAGCCACACTTGGCGACTCATCCAGAGCACTCTGGGTAAGGACCAACAGGGCATTGTTTTCCATGTCCTGACGGGCAATACGATACTGTCCCTGAACACGGGTCACCATCACCATGATTTTGCCATCAGGAGTGATGGATGCACCCTGGTTGGATTCACCTTCCCAAGTCATCCGGCGAGTCATACCAGTCGCCAAATTTACGCTATAAATCTGGGGTTTGCCACCACGTTCAGAGGTGAACAACAAATTTTGCCCATCCGGCATCCAGGAGGGTTCAGTGTCGATCACACGGCTGGTTGTGACGCGGGTCAGCTGCTTGCTAGCGACATCAACCACATAGAGGTTCGGTGAACCATCTTTGGAGAGAACGATAGCCAGACGACGACCATCCGGAGACCACTCCGGCGCCCCGTTGATACCGCGGAAACTGGTGATCAGGCTGCGCTGCTGGGTGTAGATATCCTGCACGTAGATTTCGGACTTCTGGTTCTCGAAGCTCACGTAAGCCAGCTTGCTGCCATCCGGCGACCAGGCCGGAGACATCAAGGGTTCGCGGGAGCGCAGCAGGGTCTTCTCGTTGTAACCGTCGTAGTCAGAAATACGCAGCTGGTACGGGAACTGGGTACCCTGCTGGACGGAGACGTAAGCCAGACGGGTCAGGAAGGCACCGCGCTCGCCAGTCAGACGCTCATAGACGATGTCGGAGATACGGTGGGCAAACTGGCGCATCTGGGCACCCGGGATGGTCGCCATGCGGCTATCCAGGATGTAACCGTTGCTCTCGCCACCTTGTGCCTTGGCCAGCTGGCCTTTCAGCACATCGACCAGCTCGAAGTTGACCTTGTAGGTGCCGTCACCGACTGCCGAAATGGAACCCACCACCACGGCTTCAACCCCTTGGGAGGCCCAGGGAGCGAAGTTGATCTCGCTGCTGCTGCTCGGGGTTTGCGGCATCTGGCCACGGGCCAGCGGCTTGAACTTGCCGCTGCGCATCAGGTCGTTGGAGACCACTTCCGCGATGTCCTGCGGCAACTGCCCGTTACCTTCCCACTTGAAGGGGGCGACAGCGATGGGGCGTGCGCTATCAATACCGCCGGTGATGACGATGTCCAGGGCCGCCTGGGCACTCTGGCCCAGCAACAAACAGCCAACCAAAGCAAAAAATACTTTTCTGATCATGGCTTAAATACTCGGTTCCAATATAGATGAGAGGTTAAATTCCTTTCTCGGCGAGAGGTTGCCAACCGGAGGCAAGCAACCTCGTTTTATCACGCTTAGATACTAGGTTCTAACTTCAGGTTAAATTCCTTCAACATCTCGAATGCCGCAGGATCCTTGGGCACAGGCAGTTGATTGGCTTTCAGAACAGCCGCCTTACCGGAACGACAGACCGCGGGTCACCCTGGCCGTTATCTACCGATATGACAAAGCCACTGCTCGCAAGACGTACGCCGATAGTACATGTTTTGCCCCGCATGGTGGGATCCAAAATCATATACCGCTCAACAGTGGCCTTGATGAGCGCCGCATATTTGTCGACTTCGCCCTGGGCTGCTGCCGATGCAGCCTGACTGCGGGCATTGGCCTCAGCCGACAGCTGCTGCTGCATCATCTCTTCCATCTCTTTTTGCAGCTTGGCCTGCTCGGCTGCTTTACGCTTGCGCTCAGCCGCGATCTTGGCCTGCTTTTCGGCCTCTGCCTTGGCTTTCTTCTCTGCGTCAGCTTTTGCCTTTTTCTCAGCCTCTTCCTTGGCCTTCTTCTCGGCCTCGGCTTTGGCTTTTTTCTCTGCTTCTGCCTTGGCTTTCTTCTCGGCTTCGGCTTTGGCCTTCTTGTCAGCTTCCGCTTTCTTGGCCTTGGCTTCTGCCGCCTTGGCTTTCTCTTCGGCCTCTTTCTTCTCTTGTTCCTTTTTCTTCTTCAACGCCAACGCCTTGCTCTCGGCTTCCGCCGCTTTACGCTCGGCTTCAGCCTTCTTGGCCTTCTGTTCTTCCAGCTTGCGGGCTTCCTCGGCTTTTTGGGCCTTCTCTTCCGCCTGCTTCTGCTCGGCAACCTTCTTCTGCTTCTCGGCCTCGGCCTTGCGAGTCGCCTCTTCGGCCTGCTTGCGCTTGGTCTCGGCGATGCGAAGCTGCTCCTGTTTCTGAGCCAGCTCGCGCTTGGCGAGATCCGTGTCTTCCTTATCCTTCTCTTTCTCTACCTTTTGAGGCTTGGGCTGAGATTTCTGCTGCTGGATCTGCTTGGCCTGTTCGTTGAGGAAGTTCTCATCGAGCATGACGGCATTGACGATCTGCCCCTTCGATTCGGGTCGTTTCGGTTTGCTGAAATCGAGCCCGACAAACAGGATGATGCCGATGATCAGGTGCAGCAGAAACGACGCGATGAGATAACCGGAAATACCACGCTTCACATCCATCTCCGTTAGTTCACCGGATCTGTCATCAGGCCAACCTGAGGCACACCCGCATTCTTGAGGGCCACCATCAACAGGATCACCTCTTCGTAGCGCACGGCCTTGTCACCCGCGACCACCACGGGGGCATTCTGGTTGATCGCCAGATAGCCCATGGCTTTTTCGGTGATGTATTGCTGCATCGCCTCTGGCGTGCCGCTTGGCACCGGCTCGTCATCGGCTTCGCCAGCCTTGATGACATACTCGCCTTCGGTATTGACGCTGACGATGAAGGGCGGCTTGGCATCTTCCGGCAACTGCTCGGACTCAGCCTGTGGCAGATCCACCTTGACCCCTTGCGTGATCACCGGCGTGACCGCCATAAAGATGATAAGCAGCACCAGCATGACGTCGATATAGGGAACCACGTTGATCTCGGCCACCTTCTTGCGCCGGATCCGCTGATAGGTTTGCATTACTGATCACCCTGCTGCTGTGCAATTTGACGGTTCAGAATGGTGGTGAACTCGTCCATGAAGTTGGCGTAGGCGTTCTCCAGCCGCTCGACCTTGTTGGAGAAGCGGTTGTAGAAGATAACCGCCGGGATAGCGGCAAACAGACCCATGGCGGTGGCGATCAGCGCTTCCGCGATACCCGGTGCCACCATTTGCAGGGTGGCCTGCTGCACCTGACCCAGGGCGATAAAGGCGTTCATGATCCCCCATACGGTACCAAACAGACCGATATAGGGGCTGATGGAGCCGATGGTCGCCAGCACCGGCAAGTTGGATTCCAGATCATCCACCGCGCGGGAGAGGGAGACACGCATGGCGCGGTAGGTACCATCCATCACCGCATCCTGACCACGGGCACCGGCCTTGAGCAAGCGGGCATACTCCTTGAAGCCGGAGTAGAAGATATCTTCCATGCCTTCGATATCATCGCGGCGGGAAGAGGACTCCTGATAGAGCCGATTGAGATCGACCCCTGACCAGAAGCGATCTTCAAACTGTTCCGATGCGAGATTGGCCGCCTTGATCGCCTTTGAACGCTGGATAATCAGCGCCCACGAGACAATAGACATGCTCATCAGGGTCATCATGACCAGTTTTACCAACAGGCTGGCTTGCCAAAACAGGCCAATAAACGAAATTTCAGCGTGCACTTAACAGCACTCCCTTGATTTTTTCAGGTATAGCTACAGGTTTCATTTGCGGATGACTGACACAGGCTATCTGTACCATGGCCTGGGTGATCAGTCGTCCATCAGCCGCCAGGATCTGCTGCGAAAAGCGCAGGGATGCGCGTTTCACTTCAATCACTTGCGTTAATACATTCAATAGTTCATTAAAACGGGCCGCCGAGCGGAAATCGATCTCAGTTCGGCTCACCACGAAGGCATATCCCTCCTGCAGCCAGACGTCCTGTTCGACCCCTTTGGCACGAAGAAACTCGGTGCGAGCACGTTCCATAAACTTGAGATAATTGGCGTTGTAGACGATGCCCCCGGCGTCGGTGTCTTCGTAGTAGACACGCACCGGAAACTCAAAGACTTCCCCCATAACAATCTGTGATCCATTCGACAGTCAGATGGGGGGCTATCATAGCGCAGGGCTGAATAGGAAAGAAGCAGGGGGAGACAGGGAAATCCTGCCTCCCCCAGTTTTTTATGAAAGGAAATATGAATGTGTCAGCCAGAGGCCATACAACAAACTGGGCCAGGCGAGCCAGGGGTTGAACAGCACACGTCCGGGCAGACTTTTCAGATGAAAGCCAAGCCCGTTAAGTACGCCACAACAGACGGCCCACATTAGCCAGGGAGCAAGCCAGAGACCATGCTCGCTGGTATTGGCCGCGATCAGATTGGGGGCCTGTAAAATAGCGACGGCCAACAAGGCCGCCGCGAGTAACATCAACCCCTGCCACGGCTGCCGCTCCAGTGGAGCGGCCAGCCTGGCGAGTCGATCACTTGTTTTCATCGATCTGACGATCCATGTTCTCGGTGTGTTCCAGCCACAGCGCATTGATGATGCCAAATGCACAGGCCAGCAACAGCCCCAGGATCCAGGTGAAATACCACATTGTCAGCGCACCTCTTAATAGAGAGATTGTTGGTTATCTTCGATGTGCTTGTTGGTTACCCGGCCAAACATCTTGATGTAAGTCCAGATGGTGTAACCCAGCACAATCGGTACGAAGATCGCTGCGGCCACAGTCATCACCTGCAAGGTGTTGAAAGAGGCGGTAGCATCCCACATGGTCAGGCTCAGTGACGGCTCAAGGCTTGAGGGCATCACGAACGGGAACATGGAGAAACCGGCAGTGAGGATGACCCCGGCAATCGCCAGCGAGGAGCTGGTAAACGCCAGCCAGCCGATGTTCATGCGGGCAAACAGCGCAGTCAGCAGGCTCATGGCCAGACCCAGTACAGGGGCAGCCACCATCCACGGATAGAGGGTGTAGTTGTTCATCCAGGCACCAGCCTGCAGGACAACTTCCTTGTTCATCGGGTTGGATACTGCGTCAGTCGCGGCAGCCTTGACGATGACATACCCTTCCATACCGCTTACCCACCAACCCGCGGCAGCAAACAGCACCAGAGTCAGCAGTGAGCAGATCATGGCAGCCGTGCGGGAACGCGCCAGCACTTCACCGTCGGTCTTCATCATCAACCAGGTTGCGCCCTGGGTGAGCAGCATGAACAGGCTCACCAGACCAGCAAGAATGCCGAACGGGTTAAGCAGGCCGAAGAAGTTGCCGTGATAGGTCAACATCATGAACTGGTTAAACTCGAACGGAACGCCTTGCAGCAGGTTGCCAAAGGCCACACCAAAGACGATGGGCGGTACGGCGCTACCGGCGAACAAGGCCCAGTCCCAGTTGCTGCGCCATTTGGCATCAGCACGCAGGGAGCGGTACTTGAAACCGACCGGACGCAGGAACAGCGCCATCAGCGTCAGGATCATTGCGATGTAGAAGCCGGAGAAGGTCGCGGCATACACCATCGGCCAGGCGGCGAACAAGGCACCACCGGCAGTGACCAGCCAAACCTGGTTACCTTCCCAGTGCGGTCCCATGGTGTTGAGCATCACGCGGCGCTCGACATCTTTCTTGCCGACGAACGGGAGCAGTGCGCCTACCCCCATGTCGAAGCCGTCAGTGATGGCAAAACCGATCAGCAGTACGCCGACCAGAGCCCACCAGATGACACGCAGAGTTTCGTAATCAAACATGGTCGCTCTCCTTATGCCTTGATCTGTTCAAAGTGATACTTGCCAGTCTTCAGGCTGCTGGGGCCAAGACGGGCATACTTGAACATCAGGTACATCTCGATAACCAGAAGTACGGTATAGAACAGGCAGATACCGATCAGAGAGAACCAGATCTCGGCTGCAGGCAAGTTGGATGCAGAGAGGGAAGTCGGCAACACCTCTGCAATGGTCCACGGTTGGCGACCATATTCAGCAACAAACCAGCCAGCTTCGATAGCGATCCACGGCAGCGGGATACCCCACAGCAGACCCTTGAGCAGCCACTTGCGCTTGCCGATCTGGTGACGGGCACTGTCATAGAAGGCCATACCAATCAGCACCAGCATCAGCATGCCGACGGCAACCATGATGCGGAAGGCGAAGAACAGCGGCAGTACCTGCGGGATGGAGTCATCCACGGCGGCCTTGATCTGCTCGTCGGTAGCATCGGTCACGTTGCTGGTGTAGCGCTTGAGCAGCAGACCGTAGCCCAGATCCTGTTTCACTTCGTCGAAGCGAGCGCGGGTCTCGTCAGACTTGTCACCGGATTGCAGCTTGGTCAGCAGGTCGTAAGCGGTCATACCGTTACGAACGCGCAGTTCGTGCTCGCTTTTCAGATCCTTCAGACCGGTTACCTGACCATCCAGAGAACGGGTCGCGATAATGCCCAGCGCATAGGGGATCTTGATGGCGTAGTCGGTGCGCATCTCTTCCTGATTCGGAATACCGAACAGGGTAAAGGCAGCCGGAGCAGGTTCATCTCCCACTCAGCTTCGATAGCGGCCAGTTTCACCTTCTGCACTTCACCTGTCTCGTAACCGGATTCATCACCGAGGATCAGAACGGACACGATGGAAGCCATACCGAACGCAGCGGCAATGGCGAAGGAGCGACGGGCAAACGCCACATCACGATTCTTCAGCAGGTAGTAGGAGGAGATACCCAGCACAAACATGGCGCCACAGGTATAGCCAGCCGCCACAGTGTGGACGAACTTGACCTGAGCAACCGGGTTGAGCACCACGTCAGCGAAGCTCATCATCTCCATTCGCATGGATTCGAAGTTGAACTCGGCACCGACCGGGTTCTGCATCCAGCCGTTGGCGACCAGGATCCAGAGGGCGGAGAGGTTGGTACCCAGCGCCATCAACCAGGTGGCAGCCAGATGCTGATGCTTGCTCAGACGATCCCAACCAAAGAAGAACATACCGACGAAGGTGGACTCCAGGAAGAAGGCCATCAGCCCTTCGATAGCCAGCGGGGCCCCGAAGATATCGCCGACATAATGGGAGTAGTAAGCCCAGTTAGTCCCGAACTGGAACTCCATGGCCAGACCTGTGGTGACCCCCAAGGCAAAGTTGATACCAAACAACTTACCCCAGAATTTGGTCATGTCCCGGTAGATGGTGTTGTTGGTCATCACATAGACGGATTCCATGATCGCCAGGAGAAAGGCCATTCCCAGCGTCAGGGGTACAAACAAAAAGTGATAAAGGGCCGTCGCAGCGAACTGGAACCGCGATAGGTCTACCACATGCTCAGCAATCATGATGTTTCCTCACCGATTATTGGCACGGCTATTTTAAGTTTTAAGCACAAAGCTTCCGTTGGAGGTTATCGAATGAGCCTTATTGGGACGTGTCACAACAAAACGCGTTCAGTAACCACTGGCATTAACAACAAGGCAATACGAGAACACAAATAAAGCTAATGTTTAACAATTCCAAAACAATCAGCCTAAATTTATTCTCGCCCATGATGACCGGGTTTTTATATCACCTTTATTTGATTGAAATCAATGTAAAAGGACCCGCCATACATGGCTTTGAAAGGCATTTTTAATCTATTTCACGATTATTGACGCGAGCCAGATCACAAAACACGACAAAGCGTAAAACATTGATTTAAATCAATTTAAGAATTTAACATCCCGCCGCTCGGTTTAATTTGAAAAGCGTGAATGACGCGCCTTTTTCCATGTTATCCGAGTCAGGCAATCTGATTCGAAAACTCAATTTAAAATTGCAAAGAATGCATACTCATGCGAACCAATTTCATCAATAAATACATTAGATAAACTAATTTGAAGAGTGCAATTTTTCTTGTTTGCCGGGGTCGATTCGAACTCCTACAATGCGCCTCGCAGTGAGGGCATACCCTTGGATACAGGCCGGTTAATCCGGGTTCACGGTACGTATTCGACGATCAATTTGAACCTGTCTATTGGAATCGAAGATGAAAAAGTTTGTTGCTAAAACCATCCGTTACTACAAGCTTTCCTTTGTTCAGCTCTATCAACTGAACCGACTCTGAGAGCTCGCGACGGCTCACCTGTTTATTTTCCGGTCTGTGTCCAGACGCACTCACTGTCTGTGAACATCCATCCTGAATTGTCTTTGCCCACCGCATCCGCCGTGGGCTTTTTTTTGCCCGGATAATAAAAAACCGCCTTTGACGGCGGTTTCATGTTCAAACGACTGTTTTTACTTCTCATCTGGTCGCTGAAGACCGAAATGAGCGTAGGCTCGTGTGGTCGCAATCCGTCCTCTGGGTGTACGTTGCAGATACCCTTGCTGGATCAGATAAGGCTCCAGCACATCTTCGATAGTATCTTTCTCTTCCCCGATCGCGGCGGCCAGATTATCGAGACCCACCGGGCCCCCCATAAACTTGTCTATCACAGCCAACAATAACTTGCGGTCCATGAAGTCGAAGCCTTCATTATCGACATCCAGCATGTCCATGGCGCGGGCAGCAATGGGGCCGTCGATCCGGCCATCGGATTTCACCTGGGCAAAGTCGCGCACCCGCCTTAACAAACGGTTAGCAATCCGCGGCGTGCCGCGAGAGCGACGGGCGACCTCAATGGCACCATCTTCCGTCATGTCTAGCCCCAGACAACGGGCACTGCGGGAGACGATATCGGTCAGGTCCTTGACGTTGTAGAACTCCAGCCGCTGGACGATACCGAAGCGATCCCGCAGCGGGCTGGTGAGTGAACCAGCCCGGGTGGTGGCGCCAATCAGGGTGAAGGGAGGCAGATCCAGCTTGATGGAACGAGCCGCTGGCCCCTCCCCGATCATAATGTCGAGCTGGTAATCCTCCATCGCCGGATAGAGCACCTCCTCCACCACCGGGCTGAGGCGATGGATCTCGTCGATGAACAGCACATCGTTCGGTTCGAGGTTGGTGAGCAGCGCCGCCAGATCCCCCGCTTTCTCCAGCACCGGGCCGGAGGTGGTCTTGATATTGACCTCCATCTCGTTGGCGACGATGTTGGCGAGGGTAGTCTTGCCCAGACCCGGCGGGCCGAAGATCAACAGGTGATCGAGCGCTTCACCCCGCTGGCGGGCCGCTTCGATAAAGATCTCCATCTGTTCGCAGACGGTATCCTGACCGGTGTAGTCAGCCAGCTTCTTGGGGCGGATAGCCCGGTCAATAATGTCATCCTCACGGGCGGCACTGGCCGAGATGAGGCGGTCTGCTTCAATCATCAACTACCTCATACCAGGCTACGCAGGGATTCACGGATGATATCTTCCACCGACATCCCCTCTTTGGCGATCTTGCTGACAATCTGACTCGCCTGCTGCGGCTTGTAACCGAGGGCCACCAGCGCACTGGCCGCCTCTTCGGTCACATCAGGGGCCCGCAATTCGGGCTCACTGGCTGGCAAGGTGACCATGGCCGGGGAGAAGAGGTCGTGACTGACCCAGCCCTTGAGGCGATCCTTCATCTCCACCACCAGCCGCTCGGCGGTCTTCTTGCCGACTCCCGGCAGTTTGACCAAAGAGCTTATCTCTTCACGTTCGACACTCAGCACGAATTGGGTAGCTGTCATGCCGGAAAGAATAGCCAGCGCCAGCTTGGGGCCGACTCCGTTGGTTTTGATCAGCTCGCGGAACAGTGCCCGCTCCTGTTTGTGGTTGAAACCATAGAGCAACTGGGCATCTTCCCGCACCACGAAGTGAGTATGGATGGTCGCTTCCTTGCCGATCTCCGGCAAATCATAGAAGCAGCTCATCGGCATCTGTACCTCATAGCCAACCCCGCCCACTTCCAGCAGGACCTCGGGGGGCTGCTTTTCAATGACAATGCCTCTCAAGCGACCAATCACGGCTCTCTCCTCACCAATACAACTATTCGTAAATTGGCTCATAGCATAAAGAATAACTGGATAAGTATCCAGCATAGGGCTGCAACACCCGCGTAGTCAGAGAGGCTTTTTATCCAATTTTCCACCATGCTTGATCGGGTGCAACCAGTGCACGGGATGTTTCAGCGCCGCACCGGTCCCCGAGCGGGGGATAAACCACTACACTAAACCCGTTCGGAACCGAAACTGGTGCCAATGTCGATACCAAGGAAGGCCATCACATGAAAATTGTTACCACCTCCAATCTGGGTCTTGCCATATTGCTCGGCTGTACGCTGGGCATGGGGGTCGTTGGCTGGTATGGCAGCCAGCGGCTAGCCAATCTGCTCTCCTATGTGCTGGGCGCCGCCTGGCAGACCGCCGACGGTGCCATGGAGGGCTCCATAGAGCTGGGCAACCAACAGCTACAGATTCAGAAGATGCAAAACGGAACCCCACTCAATCGCGCCGAACTCGATGCTGCCAAGGCGGCGACCGATGATGCGCTGGCCCGGGTCAGCCAGGGGCAGCTCATTGATGGTGCGGCCCTTGCCACCATGGAACAGCACAAGCAGGACTATCAACAGCAACAAGAGAAGCTGCTGGCGCTCTATCACGCCTATACCGAGGTGGATCAGGCCCTGCATCACAACGCCGATCTGATGGCCCGCCTCTCGACCCAGCTGGAGGTGATCGGCGACGGCGCGGTCGAGGCGCTGACCCAATCCCCCGACCAGACCATCAGCTGGAACAGCGGCCTCTCCACTCGCTGGGAAGCGGCCGACGGGGGGATGGAATCCAACATAGGCTTTTTGCGCCAGCTCTATGCGCTGGAAAAGATGCGCAGACAAGGAGTCACAGAGGCGATCAAGGCCGAGCTGAAAGAGGCGACCGATTTCTACCACGAAGCGATCGACAGCATGCTCGGCACCGGGCTGTTCGATATCGAGGGAACCGGCGAATTTGCCGGCAAGACACTGTCGGCAGAGTATCGCGCCCTGTTGGCCCGGCATCAGCAACTGATGGGACAGTGGGTCGATGCGCTCGGCAGCTATCAGGCCCAGCAGTCCGCCTATGAGGTCAGTGCCGATGAGCTGCGACAACAGCTGGTTGCCATCGAGGAGAGCGGCGATGCCACCGTCGAGGATCAGGTGGCCCAGCTCAACGGCATCATCAGCCAGATCCGAACCCTGCTGCTGGGTGGCCTGTTGCTGAGCCTGATCATGGTCACCCTCTGCGGCTTCTGGCTGACCCGCAAGCTGGTGACCCCGCTGCTGCAAGTGGACAAACGAATGCAGGATATCGCCGCCGGCGAGGGAGACCTCAACGCCCGCATCAACCTGCAACGTGATGACGAGATAGGCTCGCTGGCAAACAGCGTGGATCGTTTCATCGAGAAACTGCAGAAGATGATCAGCTCCACCATGGACAACAACCAACACATCAGCGAGCACGTTCACACCTCGGTCAACCGGGTGGAGGCAATCAGCCAGAGCAGCCGCCAGACCGCCGAACATGCGCTGGCCCTGCACCACGACAGTGAACAGATGGTGCAAGTCGCCACCGGTATCTCGGACAACTGCAGCATGGCGGCCCACAATGCCAACGAGGTGCGCCAGCTGACCACCGAGAGCAGCCAGTATGTCGCCTCCGCCAGCGCGGGCATGCAACGGGTGGTACAAGAGGTGAGCGAGTGTGCCATCGCCATCAACTCCCTCAAGGAGCAGGCAGGTCAGATTGGCCAGATTATTTCCACCATCAGCGGTATCTCGGAACAGACCAACCTGCTGGCCCTCAATGCGGCCATCGAAGCGGCTCGCGCGGGGGAGATGGGGCGTGGCTTTGCGGTGGTTGCGGACGAGGTGCGCACCCTGGCCAATCGCACCGCAACATCGAGCGCCGAAATTAGCCAGGTGATCAGCAGCATCCAGCAGCAGACCGAGACCGCCTACCTGATGATGCAGCGCAACCTCAAGACGGTGGAGTCCGGCATGCAGGACTCCGAGAACACCAAGCAGATCCTGTTCAAGGTGGAAGGCGCCATCGACCAGCTGGCCGACATGGTGCAGCAGGTGGCCGTGGCTACCGGGCAACTGTCACACACCCTGAGCCACTCCTCTGACAAGGTCTCCGGCATCAGTCTGCAAGCCAGAACCGGCGAACAGGAGGCGCAGGAGTGTCTGCAACTCGCCTCCTCGCTCCATCAGGCCAGCCTGCTGCAGCAGCGCCTGCTCTCCCAGTTCAGGGTCTGAACCCTTTCAATAGCAAAGATGCCACTCATATGAGTGGCATCCTTTTGCTACCGATCGTTCATTCCTGCCGCCTTAACTTCCTCAACGTCCTATGGCCAGTTGAACAGCCAGGCTCAGCATGATGATGCCAACCAGCAGGTCGATCCCCTGCTGCACCCGGCTGCGGGCCAGCCAGGGCGCCAGTGCCGCTGCACCCAGCGCCAGCGAGTAGAACCACACCAACGAGGCCAGCATGGCCCCCGCAGCAAAAGCCGGACGCAGGGACTCGCTCACCTGACTGCCAAGGGAGCCGAGCAGCATCAAAGTATCGAGATAGACGTGAGGATTGAGCAGCGTAACACCCAGCGTCATCGCCAGCACGCTTTTGGCCCCCATCTGCTGAGCAGTCTCGGCAAGCCCCTCCCCTTTGCCACGCCAGGCACTGAGCAGGGAACGGCCACCAAACCAGCCGAGAAACAGCACGCCTCCCCAGGTGAGCAGTGCCATGCCGAGGGGGCTGGTGGCCAGCACATTGGCTCCGCCAAATACGCCGATAGCAATCAGGGTGAGATCGCAGAGGCTGCAGAGCGTGGCCGTCAGCAGATGGTGATTGCGATGGATGCCCCGACTCAGCACAAAGGCATTCTGGGCGCCGATGGGGATGATCATGGCCAGACCGATGGTGAAGCCTTGCAGTGTCGTTGCGAGCATCATGGAGAGTACCGTTCGAAATGATGAATGAGCGGCACTATAGCGATGGTAGTTCCCTCTTAGAAATTCATTGATTTACTGATTGATTCATTTTGCTAATAAAAACCGGCATACCCAGCCGCTGTTCCAGCCCTTGTCAATTACCGGATCTGACAATTGTGACCCTCAGAGTGCGGCAGGGAATCTGTTGCGCCTGTGGGCTCAGCCTACTGCAGCAATCTGGGGAAGTTGGTCACCACAACTTGCTCCAGATTGGGCAGCAACAGCCCCGTACTAACCCCTTTGGCAATGGCCTGATAGCGGTTCATTGAGCCGGTTTTGCGGGTGACCTGATTGAGATGGTAATTGACCGTGCGCTCCGTGATCCCGAGGATGCAGGCGATCTCGCTAGAGGTCTTCCCTTCGCTGGCCCAGAACAGGCACTCGGTCTCGCGCTCGGTCAAGGGGTCTTTACCCGCACTATCCATCATGCTGAAACGCACCACCCGAATGGCCGCCTCGAAGATGTAATTGGACATCCAGGAGAGGATCGGCGAGGACTCCAGCAGCAGGTCGCTCGAGGCCCGCTCGGAGGTGATGAAGGAGAGAATACCGTTCTCCCCGGCAGCACCGTGCAGAGGGAAGGAGATGCCGTTACGCAACCCGAACTCGGCTGCCAACCCCATCACGTCCATGGTTCCCTCCTGCAAAAAACTGGCCCGCTCATCGAGGCGGTTCCAGTAAATGGGCAGCGTCTGCTTGCGTGCCAGCCGGATCACCGGATCGCACGCCAGCATGTTGTTTTCGGTATAGGCCTGCACCCAGGAATCGGGGCACTGGTTGAACAGCACCACCTTGGGCCTTTGCATCGACATCGGCAGGATCAGGGCGAAGCGATAGTAGTCATAGCCCATCCCGAGCGTAAAGCGACCGATCAGTTCGGCCAGACGATTGCCGTCCGTCACCGAAGTGAAATGTTCGAGGTACTCAAGCAGTTGGTCTCTGTTCATATGAAAGCCCCCTTGGCCAGACATGTGATTATAACGGCGAATAGCAAGATAGAGGGTCCATAATGTTGGTTTTTAAAGGAAAATTGAGAGAACATCCACGAAACGAGGTGGAGAATGAACTCTATCGCTTTCGAAATCGCGTCTTTTCCGACCGGCTAGGCTGGGATGTCGAGTCTCATCGGGGCCTGGAGCGTGACAGCTTCGACACGCCAGACACCCATTGGGTTCTGATCGAGGACGAACAAGGGCTGTGTGGCTGTATTCGTCTGCTCAACTGTGCCGATGCCTATATGCTGCCCACCATCTTCCCCACCGCCCTTGCCGGTGAAAGCGCGCCACGCACCCCAGATGTCTGGGAACTCACCCGTCTGGCTATCGATGCCCAGCGCGCACCGCGCATGAGCAATGGCGTCAGCGAACTCACTTGCGTCATCTTCCGCGAGGTCTATGCCTTCGCCCATGCCCACGGGATCCGGGAGCTGGTCGCCGTCGTCAGCCTGCCGGTGGAGCGCATCTTCCGCCGACTTGGCCTGCCCATCGAGCGGCTCGGTCATCGGCAGGCGGTCGATCTGGGTGCGGTAAGGGGCGTTGGCATCCGCTTCCATCTGGATGAGCGCTTCGCGCAGGCGGTCTCCCAACCTCTGCTGGGCCATTATCAAACCAGCCATTATCCACTGCAGCAACCGTCACCGGTGTTGGCAGTTCACTCATAAAAAATCCCGGGAAAACAGACCCGGGATAAAGATGTCGCTACGATCTGCGCAGGGCTACCCCATGCGGCACCAGAGAGTATCCTCCCTCAATGGCCTGACCACTACTGTCAAAAATCACAGCGCAACGCCCCTTCCACCGCCCATTGTTGTCCCCTGCCGAGTAACGTAGAGTCAGCCCTTGGGCAACGGAAGGGGGAGAAGATGAAAGAGCTGGACTACAAACTGCTGCGGGCACTGGATGCGGTACTGCAGGAGCAGAACTTCGATCGGGCGGCCAAGTCGCTCCATATCACCCAGTCGGCCATCTCCCAGCGGATCAAGCAGCTGGAGCAGCAATTTGCCGAGCCGCTGCTCATTCGCAGCCAACCGCTGCTGGCCACGCCACTCGGCCAGAAGCTGCTGGCCCATTATCGGCAGGTACATCAGCTCGAGCTCGAACTGGCGGGGGAGCTGACCCCCAACCAACCGCAGGGGCCAATCAGGATCAGTATCGCTGTGAACGCCGACAGCCTGGCCACCTGGTTTCTGCCCGCCATTGCCCCCTTGTTGAGACAGCACCCCATCGAGCTCAACCTGCTGGTCGATGACGAGAGCCGCACCCTCGACAAGGTCCGCGAGGGTCAGGCCTTTGGTGCGGTCAGCCTGCATCCCCAGCCGCTGGCGGGTTGCTGCGTCGACGAGCTCGGTGAGATGAACTATCTGCTTACCGCCAGCCCCACCTTCGTAGCTCGCCACTTCCCTCGCGGCCTGACTCGTGAGGCGCTGGCCAAGGCACCGGCGGTGGCGTTCGATCAGCGCGATGACATGCATGTGAGCTTTATGAGGGAGCACTTCGGGCTGGAGCCGGGCGGTTATCCCTGCCATACGGTCCACTCGTCAGAGGCCTTCGTCGCCATGGCCGAACAGGGGCTGGCCTACTGTCTCATTCCCGAATTGCAGATAAGAGGCCAGCTGGCTGGCGGGTCACTACTCAACCTCAGTCCCGACCACGTCCTGACGGAACGCCTCTACTGGCACCGCTGGGTACTGGAAAAAGGGGTTCACAAGCAGCTATCCCAACGCCTTATCGACCATGCCAGATCGCAGTTGAAACCACGCTGAGCAGGCCATTCACCTTGGCTTTGCAGGGCTAAAAACGTATAGTGCTGGGCGATCCTTCATCAGGTCTCCACCCAGGTTTTCACTTCAGGTTCCTCACTTATGTTCCAAGACAATCCGCTGCTGGCCCAGCTCAAGCAACAAATCCGCGAAAACATCCCGAAGAAAGAGGGTGTGATCCGCGCCTCGGACCGGGGCTTCGGCTTTCTGGAAGTCGATGAGAAGACCAGCTATTTCGTGCCGCCTCCCTACATGAAGAAGGTGATGCACGGTGACCGGGTGACCGCCCTGATCCGTACCGAAAAAGAGAAGGAAGTGGCCGAGCCGGATACCCTGCTGGAGCAGTCCGTCACCCGCTTCGTGGCCCGGGTCAAGATGTTCCGTGACCGCCTCAACGTGGTTGCCGACCATCCGCTGATCAAGGATGCCATCAAGGCCCGCGTCAAGAAGGGTCTGGACGAAAAAGAGTTCAAGGAAGGTGACTGGGTGGTGGCTACCCTCAAGCGCCATGCGCTGGTCGACGGCAACTTCTCTGCCGAGATCATCCAGAAGATCGCCGCCCAGGAAGATCACAATGTGCCCTGGTGGGTGGTGCTGGCGCGCCACAATCTGGCCCAGGTCGAGCCGGCTGATTTGCCGGAGTGGAAGGTGATCGAAGAGGAAGAACTGCCCCGTCGTGACCTGACCAAGGTGCCCTTCTTCACCATCGACGGTGCCAAGACCAAGGATATGGACGATGCGCTGGCCATCACCAAGCTGGATAACGGCTGGGAGCTGCTGGTCGCCATCGCCGACCCGACCGCCTATGTGGCCGAAGGGAGCGAGCTGGACAAAGAGGCCGCCCAGCGCGCCTTTACCGTCTACATGCCGGGCCGCAACGTGCCGATGATCCCGCGCACCCTCTCCGACGAGCTTTGCTCCCTGAAAGAGGGTGAGGAGCGCAACACTCTGTGCGCCCGTCTGCTCATCGCCGAAGATGGTCTGCTGCTGGAGGAGACCGAGTTCTTCGCCGCCCGCATCTGCTCCCACGCCCGTCTCAACTATGACGACGTCTCCGACTGGGCCGAGCATGGCAAAGAGCTGTCTATCGACGCAGGCGTACTGGCCCAGCTGCCGCTGATGAAGGCGATGACCGAAGCACGCATCGCGTGGCGCACCGAGCATGCGCTGGTATTCCCGGATCGTCCCGACTACGACTTCGAGCTGGGCGAGAATGGCGAAGTGCTGGCCATCCACGTCGAGCCGCGCCGCATCGCCAACCGCATGGTGGAAGAGTCGATGATCGCTGCCAACATCTGCGCCGGTCGCGTGCTGGGCAAGAGCGTCGGTTACGGCATCTTCAACGTTCACACCGGCTTTGACGAAGAGTCCCTCGACGGCGCCATCGACCTGCTGAAGAGTGCCGAAGCCCCGTTCGAGCGCGATGAGATCGCCAGCCTCTCCGGCTTCTGCGCCCTGCGCCGCTGGATCGACAACCTCGACACCCGCTGGCTGGACGGCAAGATCCGCCGCTTCCAGAGCTATGCGCTGATGTCCTCCGAACCGGGCGCCCATTACGGTCTGGGTCTGGATGCCTACGCCACCTGGACCTCCCCGATCCGTAAATACGGCGATATGGTCAACCATCGTCTGCTCAAAGCGGTTATCGCCGGCAAGACCCCGGGTGAGCGCCCGAGCACCGAGCTCACCGAGCATCTGACCGCCTGCCGCCGTCTGCACCGCATGGTGGAGCGCGACATCGGCGACTGGCTCTATGTCCGTTACCTGAAAGCCGCCGCTGGCACCGATCAGGTGTTCAACGCCGAGATCATCGACGTGATGCGTGCCGGCCTCAAGCTCCGTCTGCAGGAGAACGGCGCTGTGGTCTTCCTGCCTGCCCGCCATATTCTCGACAACAAGGATCGGCTGGAGTGCAACTGGGACAACGGCCGCGTCTATCTGGACAAGACCGAGGTGGTCTACGAGCTCGGCCAGATCATCGAGGTGAAGCTGACCGAAGCGGTAGAAGAGACCCGCTCTCTCATCGCCAAACCGGCGGTAGATCTGGTACCGGGTCCGGCACCGGAAGCCCCGGCGGCCGAGAGTGCGCCAACCGATAGCAGTGAAACGCCCGCTGAGGCTGCCCCCAAGGCAGAATAAGCCGCGCAGAATCATCTGATCTGCCCGAGAGCCCGCCATCGTGCGGGCTCTTTTTTACCCAACACCCCGCCTTACAAGCTGCCATATATACCGTTATGGCACACAGTTCTAGCCACGATTGGCAGAGAACACAGTGAATGTCTCCACCAGAATGGCTGAAAGCAACCGTTATGTGCGCTGCCTCTCCTTTCTGACATATTAATCAAGGAGAAATATGTCTATACTCGCTTGGGTACAATCCAAGGGATATTGGTATGCAGGAATGGGACCCGGAACACTTCACCAACTTCGCTCAGTTATGCGAAGTGAGCCTCGCCACCATCCGTGAAAAGACCGATGCCGAACGCCTCTACCTCTGGCTAAAAGCCCCCGAACCGCAGCTCTACAGCTTTCAGCTCGATCACGGGCTGACCACGCTTGATCTCGCCCATCTCGGTCAACTGACCCTGCCCCACCACCTGATCGACAAGGCGATGGAGAAGGGACAACTGGTGATCGAGCAGCTCCCACCACCGCCGGATCCCGGCGAAAATGTGGAGCCCGCCCAGCCACAGTTACGCGCCTGTTTCCCTCTCAAACGTCACATGAAACTGGAAGGGGTCATCTATCTGGAGACCCGCCGCCGCATCGATCGCCTCTCCTCCCACCAGCGTCAGGGCATCCAGCTCCTTATCCACTATCTGACTGCCGAGCTCAGCAATCACCTGCTCTCCAGCCAGGTCAATCAGGAGCGGGACCAGCGGCTCCATACCCAGACCGATCTGGTACAGAGTCAGGCACTGCAGGGCTCCTTCCTCACCATGTTGCAGGCGCTGCACATGGTCAGCGTTACCCTCTCCCGCAGTCGCAGCGAGAACGATCTGCTGCGGGATGCCGTGCTGCTGGCCCGCAAGGAGCTGCAGTTCGATCGGGTTGCCATCTTCCTGATCGAACCCGATGGCAAGACCATGCGCGGCACTTGGGGCACCAGCGAAGAAGGCGAGCTGATGGATGAACACAACTTCATCAGCCCCATTCCGGATCACCCCACGGTGCAAGAGGCGCTCAGGCGCAAGGACTA
This sequence comes from Aeromonas sp. 6P, assembly GCF_051919525.1. Taxonomy (NCBI): domain Bacteria; kingdom Pseudomonadati; phylum Pseudomonadota; class Gammaproteobacteria; order Aeromonadales; family Aeromonadaceae; genus Aeromonas; species Aeromonas sp. 6P. The sequence continues at coordinate 3,859,343 of NZ_JBQBEO010000002.1, forward strand.
CGTACTGGTGATGGAAGATACTCCCCTCTACTACGAGAAGCAGCAGGTGGGCCGTGGCTGGAACGCCATGGTATCGCTATGGGATGGCACCACCCCCATCGGCTGGATCGCCGCCGACAACCTGCTCTGGCACCGTCCGCTCAAAGCCTATCAGAGCGAGATCTTCAAACAGTACGCCGCCATCCTGTCGCAACTGCTGATCCGCCAGCGCACCCAGGAGCAGCTGGAAACCCTCAACCGCCAGCTGGAGGCCCGGGTCGCCGAGCGCACCATGCAACTGGCCGAGACCAACCGTGCGCTGGAGGAGGCCAATCACCGCCTCTCCCTGCTGTCGCTGGAAGATCCCCTCACCGGCATCGCCAACCGGCGCCAGTGGGACATCACCATGCAGCGGGAGTGGGAGTGGGCACGACGCACCCAGAACCTGCTGGCGGTATTGATGATCGACGTCGACGAGTTCAAGGCCTACAACGACCACTTCGGCCATGCCAAGGGGGATCTCTGCCTGCAACAGGTGGCCCATGTGCTGCGGGATGCAGAGCGGCGCTGCACCAATCTGGTCGCCCGTTACGGCGGGGAAGAGTTCGTCATTCTGCTCTGCGCCCCCCAACCCGGTGAGGCCGAACAGCTGGCCGGGCGGATCCACGATGGTCTTGCCCGCTTAAAAATGCCCCATCCCGCCTCGCGGGTTGCTGATTTCATTACGGTTAGCATAGGCTTTAGCTATCTGGTTCCCTCCCTGGACGGAGCATGGCAGACCCTGACCGAACAGGCTGACCAGGCGCTCTACCACGCCAAGTCACAAGGGAGGGCGCGCACTCTGGCCTATCGGTGATCCCATGCTGTTGCGTCGCTACCCCATCTTCAATCGTCGCCTGGCTCTGGTGGCCTACGGCATCGACTATCAGCTCAGCTCACCGGCCGAATGGCCTTCACTGGCGCAACATTGCCGCCTGCTGGCGCAGGGGCGTCAATATCTGGTGCCCTTCACCCACGAACAGCTCGATGAACAGCGTCCCATGCTGCTGGATCAGGACACGATCCCGCTGGTTGAAGCCTCCAATGAACGCCAGCCCAACTCGTTCCCGGTGCTGGAGCAGTGGCGCGACAGCCGGCGCAGACTGGCGGTGCATGGCGCCAACCGGGATCCACGCTGGCTCGGCGCCAGCCGCCTGCTGGTGTACTGGATGGGAGAAGAGGGGATCTGCCAGCCCACCGAGCACAAGCGGATGGCGCTGAACATCGAAACCTGGGCGGATTTTCTCCCGCTGCGGGAGGCCGGGGTCGACTTCTTTGCCGGCGGCTTTCTCGCCCGTCCCGAGCTGGTCAATCAGCGGGCCAACCAGCCCGATATGGCGCTGGTACAGCAGATCCTCCAGCTCATCTGCCACGAAGAGTTCTCCTTCGCCCAGGTAGCCCGCCTGCTGGAGCAGGATGCCTGGCTGCCCGGCCTGCTGCTCACCTACGTCAACGCCCCCGGCTTCGATCATGCCGCCCCCATCACCTCGGTACCCCGCGCCCTCTCCTATCTGGGGGAGCAGGAGATCCGCAAGTTCGTGCTGATCAACGGTCTGGCCCGGGTGAGCCAGCACATGCCGGAGGCCTGCACCCGCATGGCCATCGCCCGCGCGCGCTTCTGCGAGCTGATTGCCCTCACCGCCCTCGGTAAAGCAGAGGCGAGCTGGGCGTTTCTGGTCGGACTGGTGCTAGATGGCTCCATACTATCGGAACCGCTGATGGCCCACCTGCCCAAGAGCGTGCAGCGCGCCATCGAACTGCACGAAGGGCCGCTGTTTCACCTGTTCCAGTTGGTCAGCACCTATGAACAGGGCAACTGGGCGCTGCTGGAGCAGCTTGCCCCCAAATATCAGCTCGATCCAGCCAGGCTCACTCCCGTCTATTTTCAGGCACAAATGTGGGGGCAAGCGTTTCTCACCAGCTAGGTGATGGCGAGCCGGGGAGCCACTGGCTAGAATGGGCTCCCTTTTTTCAGAGACAGACCCCGCACCATGACCCTTTCCGGATTCCAAGGCCTGGTCTTTGACCTTGATGGCACCCTGGTCGACTCCATGCCGCTGCACCTCGCCGCCTGGGAGCACACCGCTCGTGAGTTTGGCTTTCGCTTCGATGCCGACTGGTTCTATCAACTGGGTGGCATGCCGAGCCGCAAGATCGCGCTACTGGTCGCCGAAGAGCAGCAGCTCCCCCTCGATCCGCTCGAGGTGACTCGCTGCAAGACCGCCCACTATGTGGCCAACCTGCACAAGGCGACGGTGTTCCCGGCCATGCTGGCGCTGGTCGAGCGCTATCACGGCGTCATCCCGATGGGGATCGGCACCGGCTCGCCGCGCATAAATGCCGAGGCGGTGCTGCGCAACACCGGGCTGGATCGCTACTTCTCCGTGGTGGTCACCGCAGACGATGTGGAGCTGCACAAGCCCAATCCGGACACCTTCCTGCTGGTCGCCAGCAAGCTGGGGGTCGAGCCATCAGGCTGTCTGGTGTTTGAAGATACCGGTATCGGGGTACAGGCCGGAGAGGCGGCGGGTATGCAGACCTGCATGGTCAAAGAGGGTCAACCGGTCGGCATAACAGCGTAGTGTGGAAAAAATATCGCCCTGCAAGGGGCGATAACCGGAACCGGCTCTCATACGGGACATGAATGAAAATGAGAGCGGGTTCCGTCAGCCGCTGACGCAGAGCGCGCCAACGGGGAGTGCGGGGCAGACGATTACTCGTTGTTGCCGCCGCCCTGATTGTCGTCATAACGACCCGGCGCACCGTGGGGGCGCGGCGCCATGGAGACACGCGGCTTGCGAGCACGCTGGATATTCACCTGCGGACGGCCGGTGTGCATGGCGATGGTGGAGATCTTGGCCTTGTAGACCAGCTGCTGGTTGCCATGAGCATCGGTCAGCAGCACGCTGTACTGGTCGAACCCGCTGATGGTGCCTTCCAGCTTGATGCCGCTCACCAGAAAAATAGCGACCTGACTGCGGTTCTTGCGCAACCAGTTGAGGGCAGAATCTTGCCCGTTCCCGAGGGAGAAGGCTTGCTCGATGGTGGAGTAGCTTGGGGATTCAGTTGTCATAAATTATTGTCCCGCGGAAAAAAGTGGCGTTTGATTGTGCTAAATGGGCACTGGCTTGTCAAAGTCATTCTCACTCCCGCCAGCAATAGCGGCCTCTGGGGGCTGGTCGCTGGCCGGTACAACTGCGATAATCGCCAGCTCTGGCTCCACCACGGGCCTTATCTGGGGTTTTATCTTGCATCCGGTTTCACACCAACACCACACCACCTATGTCCATGATGCCACAGCCTGCGAAGAGTGTGACCTGCTGATCCCGGCCACACCGCTCGAGGTGGGACAGGCCAGCTGCTGCCCCCGTTGCGGACACACCCTGAGTCGCCACCTGCCACAGCAGGAGCTGCGTCCCATCTCCTACGGGTTTGCTGCGCTCATCATGTTCGTGCTCGCCAATGCCTTTACCTTCATGTCCTTCTCCGCCAAAGGGGTGGGCCAGGAGATGACCTTTTTGCAGAGCATCACCACCCTGGTGGATGAGGGCTATCTGTTTCTCGGCGCGATATTGAGCCTGACCCTGATCGGCCTGCCGCTGGTTTATATGGGCTCCATCATGCTGGTGCTGTGGCGGGTCGATAAAGATCTGCACAACCACGCCTTGCGATCCCTCGGCCGTCTGCTCTGTCGGATCAAACCCTGGCTGATGGTGGATGTCTTTCTGGTGGGGGTGCTCATCTCGCTGGTCAAGCTGATGGGAATGGCCGACATCAAGATGGGGCTGTCATTCTGGGCTTTCGTCGGTTACACGGTGCTGCTCATCAAGATGATCTCCTCGCTGGATCAGATGTGGCTGTGGCAGCGGCTGTTCGGCCCTACCGAGGCGCGGGAGATCGACCCGGACGCGTGCGCGCTGGAATCCGGTCTGGTGGGCTGCCATATCTGTGGTGCCCTGAGCGAGATGGGTAGCCACAGCTGCTCCCGCTGCGGCGGCAAGCTGCATGCCCGCAAGCCGGGTGGTCTGAACCGCACCTGGGCGCTACTGTTTACCTCCGCCATCCTCTACATCCCGGCCAACCTCTACCCCATTATGGACACGGTGATGCTGGGGGATAGCACCCCATCCACCATTTTGGGCGGGGTGGTGCTGCTCTGGTCACTGGGCTCCTACCCGATTGCCGCCGTGATCTTTTTCGCCAGTGTGGTCGTTCCCCTAGTGAAGATCCTGGCACTGTTCTGGCTCTGCTATATGGTGCAGCGCGGCAATGTCACCTCCCCCCTTGGCAAGCTCAAACTCTATCGCATGACTGAATTTGTCGGGCGCTGGTCGATGATCGACGTCTTCGTGGTGGCCATTCTGGCGGGCCTGATCCGGCTCGACAACTTGATGACCATCTACCCCGGCCCTGCGGCCGTCGCCTTTGCAGGCGTGGTGCTGATCACCATGGTCGCCGCCATGAGTTTCGACTCTCGCCTTATCTGGGATTTACAACAAGGAGAACGCGAACGTGAGTGAGCGTAAAACAAGGTGGAAACCGGGCTCTGACTTTATGAGCTCGGCCGCCGCAATCTGGATGGTGCCGCTGCTGGCGCTGTTCATCGGTATCTGGATGCTGTTTCAACATTGGTACTCACAAGGTCCCAGTTTCACCCTGACCGTCGCCACCGCCGAGGGCATAGTCGCAGGCAAGACAGTGATCCGCTCTCGCGACGTGGATGTCGGCCGCATCGAAACGGTCGAGCTGAGCGCTGACTACAGCCACGCCGTGCTCAAAGGCAGGCTGACCAGTGCTGCCTCCGGCATGCTGCGCGGTGACAGCCAGTTCTGGGTGGTGAAACCCCGCGTGGGGCGCGAGGGCGTATCCGGCCTCAGTACCCTGCTCTCCGGCGCCTACATCGAGCTTGCCCCTGGCAAGAAAGGTCGGGCGCGGGATCAGTACACCATGCTCGACAAACCGCCGCTCGCCTCCCTCGATGCCAAAGGGCTGCGTCTCTCCCTCACCAGCAGCGACGCTCGTGCGCTGGGGGCTGGCTCGCCCATCAGCTATCAGGGCTTCACCATCGGCCAGGTAGAAGAGGCGAAGTTCCTGCCCGAGAAGAGCGAGATGCAGTATCAAATCTTCATCAACGCCCCTTACGACATTTTGGTGAGCAGCAACTCCCGCTTCTGGCTGACCCCGGGCTTTGAGGTCTCCATGAGCAGCGAGGGGATGAAGGTGAAGATGGACTCGCTGGAGAGCCTGCTCGATGGGGGGATCACCATGGGGCTGCCTGCCGGTTGGTCACCTGGTGAACCCGTCAAATCGAACGAGGAGTTTACCCTGTTCCAGGATGAGGCGAGCGTGCTGGCCGGTAGCCTGGATCAGTTCATCGACTACGTCTTCCTGTTCGAAGATAACGTGGCCGGTCTCCATCCCGGCGCCGCAGTACAGTACCGTGGCATCCGCGTGGGTACCGTTATCTCGGCACCCTATATGGTCGAGGAGAAGGGGGTTCGCATCTTCCAGAGCCGCCAGATCCCGGTACTGGCACGCATCGAGGTACAACGCCTCTCCCACCGCTACGCAAAAGCGGAAAAAGATCAGTGGCGGGCCCTGTTCGGCAAGCAGTTCAAGGAGGGGCTCCGTGCCAGCCTCAAGACCGCAAGCCTGCTGACCGGTGGCAAGATCATCGATCTCAACTTCTATCCTGATGTCCCCCGTTTCGAACCGACCAAGCTGGCCGGTTATCAGGTCTTCCCCACCGTGCAGGGCGGGCTGGATCAGATCGAACGCAAGGTGAACCTCATCCTCGACAAGTTTGTCGACATGGACATGGCCACCACCCTGACCAAGGTCAACGGGTCACTCACCACCCTGGATGGCACCCTGAAGAACATCAGTGCAGTCAGCGCCAACCTGAACAAGCTCACCGCCAAGGATTCTACCCAGCAGTTGCCCGCCTCCCTCAACGAGAGCCTCAAGCAGTTGCAGGAGACCCTGCAGGCCTACGATGCCCAGTCGCAGACCAATCAGGACCTGCGTCAGTCGGTGCAGACCCTCAATCAGTTGATGCGCGAACTGCAGCCGCTGGTGCACTCCCTCAACGAGCAGCCCAGCTCGCTGATCTTCGATCGCGCGCATCCATCGGACCCTGAGCCCAAGCGAGGCAAACAATGAAAAAAGAGATCCTGACGCTGGCCCTGCTGGGCCTGCTGGCGGGTTGCGGCAGCCAGCCAAGCATGCACTACTACTCGCTCGATGCCGACAACCAGCAACCCGTGACGGCCCCGGCCCAACCGCAGCACCAGCTGGTGCTGCGCCCGGTGGCGCTGGCCAGCCAGCTCGACCGGATCAGTCTGGTCTATCAGCTGGAAGGACAAGAGCTCCACTTCACCGAGTACCATCGCTGGGCCGGTGCGCTGGACGATCAGCTCAACCAGCTCACCCTCAATGGCCTCTCCACCCGCCTGCCGGGCTGGGTGGTGCGGCAGGATGGCGGCCGCAAGGGGCCGGTGCTGACCATTCTGGTGGAGCGCTTTCAGGGCCGTCATGACGGCAGCGCCGTGCTGAGCGGTCGCTGGCGCCTGTTGGCGGAAGATGGCACCGTGCTGCGCGATGCCCCCTTCCGTCAGGAGCGGGTCCTGCCGGCCGATGGCTACAACGCGCTGGTGAACGAGCTGGGCCAGGGCTGGCAACAGCTGCTCGACCAGATCGCCGCCGAGGTACGCCAGAGCGCCAGCTAATCGCCCATCCGCCGATTGCAGAGATAAAAAAACGACGCCAGCTGGCGTCGTTTTTTTATGGGCAAGAGTCGGGTGCGACTTATGCCTTGGCAGGCAGGCTCAGGCGGGCAACCGCTTCGACGTGCATGGAGTGCGGGAACATATCGACCGGTTGCACTTCGTCCAGCACGAAGCCCTGCTTGACCAGCCAGGCAAGATCGCGGGCCAGGGTCTGCGGGTTGCAGGAGACATAGACCAGACGGCGCGGCGCCATGGCCACCAGGGTCTGCAGTACGGCCTTGTCACAGCCTTTGCGCGGCGGGTCCATCACTACCACGTCAGCGGTCACACCTTGGGCGTGCAGTTCGGGCATCAGCTGCTCGGCCTTGCCGACGTGGAATTCGGTGTGCTCGATGCCGTTGAGGGCGGCGTTGCGACGGGCATCGCTGATGGCGCTCTCCACCGACTCGATCCCGACGACCTTGGCGGCCTTGCCAGCCAGAAACAGGGAGATGGTGCCGATACCGCAATAGATATCGAACACCGTCTCGTTACCGGTCAGCTCGGCATACTCGAGGGCGCTGGAGTAGAGCACATCGGTCTGGGTCGGGTTGTTCTGGAAGAAGGAGAGCGGCGAGATCTCGAACTCGAGCTCATGGATCTTGTCGCGGATCACCCCTTCGCCGAGCAGCACCCGGTTGGTCGCGCCCAGAATGCGGTTGGTGCGCTCATCGTTGATGTTCTGCACCAGGGTTGTGACCGGCAGATCGCTCAGGGCTGCCAGCAGCTCGGCTTCGAACGGCAGCTCCTCGCTCAGGGTCACCAGCACCACCATCAGCTCGCCGCTCTTGAAGCCCTTGCGGGTCATCAGGTTGCGCACGCAGCCGCTGTGGTTCACTTCGTCATAGGCAGCGATGTCATGCGCGCGCATCCAGTTGCGCACCCGGGCGTTCAGCTCCACGTGCAGCGGATCCTGCACCGCACAGTCATCGGCGGTGATGAAGATCGTGGGAGTGCTTGCGATAAAAACCAATCTCGGCACCGGCGTCACAGCCACGCACCGCATATTGCGCCTTGTTGCGATAGGCGAACGGGCTCTCCATGCCAAGGATATCCTTGACCGGGGTGTCACCCAGCCCGACCTGTTCCAGTGCGCTCTGCACCAAGGCCTGCTTGAGCTTGAGCTGGGCCGGATAGGCCAGCGGACGTACCTGACAGCCACCACACTCGGTGTTGGGGCAGAAATCGGCAACCCGATCGGCGGAGGGCTGGAGCAGCTCGGCAACCTTGCCGTGCAGATAGTTCGGCTTGACCTCGGTCAACTCCACCAGCGCCTGCTCACCGGGCAGCAGACCTTCGACAAACAGGGGGCGATCGAACAGGCGTCCTTTGCCATCTCCTTTGTCGGTCAGTTCCAGGATCTCGATCTGGTGTTGATGTCCCACTAACGGCATGAGCGGCTCCAAAAGTACTAAAAATGGGGGGTGATGAACGCGGCAGAGCCATGCCCATCGAGAAAAGGTGGCAGAGTTTAGCGGAGATCCGGCCAAATTGCAGGCATAAAAAGCCTGCTTGTTGCAATGGTCATTGCCCTGACCATCTGCCGGGCGTGGCCACCTTTCGGGTTGCGGCAAATTTAGCCCTTGGGCCGCAACGCCCAGCCTGTTAAAATTCCGCCCTTGAAATTATCCTGGGCCCCGCGCCCGTTCTAGCTAAGGTCTACCGCGATGCGTACCAGCCAATATCTGCTTTCCACTCTCAAGGAAACCCCCTCCGACGCTGAAGTTGTCAGCCACCAGCTGATGCTGCGCGCCGGGATGATCCGTAAACTGGCCTCCGGCATGTATGCCTGGTTGCCAACCGGTCTGCGGGTACTGAAGAAAATCGAGAACATTGTTCGCGAAGAGATGAACAATGCTGGTGCCGTCGAAGTCTCCATGCCGGTGGTACAACCCGCCGAGCTGTGGCAGGAGTCCGGCCGCTGGGATGACTACGGTCCCGAGCTGTGCCGTCTGACCGACCGTCACAACCGTCCCTTCGTGCTGGGCCCGACCCACGAAGAGGTGATCACTGCGTTGGTACGTTACGAAGTGAACAGCTACAAGCAGCTGCCGCTCAACCTCTACCAGATCCAGACCAAGTTCCGCGACGAAGTGCGCCCCCGTTTCGGCGTGATGCGTGGCCGCGAATTCCTGATGAAGGATGCCTACTCCTTCCACATCGACAAGGAATCTCTGGTCGATACCTACGAGAAGATGCACGCCGCCTACTGCAAGGCGTTCACCCGCATGGGCCTGAACTTCCGTCCGGTGCAGGCCGATACCGGTTCCATCGGTGGTACCGGTTCCCACGAATTCCAGGTGCTGGCCGAGAGCGGTGAAGACTTGATCGCCTTCTCCGACAGCTCCGATTACGCCGCCAACATCGAGATGGCCGAAGCGCTGGCTCCGGCTGGTGAGCGCGCTGCCGCCACCGCAGCCCTGACCAAGGTTGCCACCCCGAACGTCCACACCATCGACGAAGTGGCCGCTTTCCTGAACGTGGCACCGACCGCCATCGCCAAGACCCTGCTGGTACTGGCAGAGGAAGATGAGCACGGCAAGCAGGCCGTCATCGCGCTGGTACTGCGTGGCGACCACGAACTGAACGAAATCAAGGCAGAGAAACTGGCTGGCGTGGCCAACCCGCTCACCTTCGCCAACGACGAGCAGATTAAAGCGGCCGCCGGTTGCGATGCAGGTTCCATCGGCCCGGTCGGCTTTGCCGGTCGCATCATCGTCGATCGCAGCGCAGCCCATCTGGCGGACTTCGTCTGCGGCGCCAACGAGACCGGCTTCCACCTGACCGGTGCCAACTGGGATCGCGACATCACCACTTACGAAGTTGCCGACCTGCGCAACGTGGTAGAAGGCGACCCGAGCCCGTGCGGCCAGGGCAAGCTGCTGCTCAAGCGCGGCATCGAAGTGGGCCACATCTTCCAGCTGGGTACCAAGTACTCCGAAGCGATGAAGGCGAGCGTGCTGAACGAAGCTGGCAAATCCGTCACCATGGAGATGGGTTGCTACGGTATCGGGGTTTCCCGTCTGGTGGCCGCAGCCATCGAGCAGAACAACGACCAGTACGGCATCATCTGGCCGGACGCCATCGCCCCGTTCGAAGTGGCCATCGTGCCGATGAACATGCACAAGTCCGAACGCGTGGCCGAGCAGGCACAACAGTTCTACGCCGAGCTGAAAGCCGCTGGTGTGGACGTGCTGTTCGACGACCGTAAAGAGCGCCCGGGCGTAATGTTCGCCGACATGGAGCTGCTGGGCATCCCGCACGCCATCGTCATCGGCGATCGCGGTCTGGACAACGGCGTGGTGGAGTACAAGTGCCGCCGTACCGGCGAGAAGCAGGAAGTGGCCATCAGCGACATCATCGCCATGCTCAAGGCCAAGCTGGGCCGTTAATTCCGCCCCCTTACCTGAATAGAAAAGCGCGCCATTTGGCGCGCTTTTTGTTTCTGTGTGCTGACGACGGCAACCGGATGAAGGGTTGCCTCAGGGATTGCGACCGATAAAGAGATCGGTCACGTGGCAACTGCTTCTGGCTTCCAGCGCGTCGAGCATATAGGCCGCCGCATCTTCCGGGGTCATGAAGCCGCTCGGGTCCACATGATCTGAGTTATCCCAGAATTCGCTGCGGATCCCGCTCGGGTAGAGGTTGACCAGCCGCAGTGGCGAGCCTTTCAGCTCGGCGCGCAAGGATTCGAGAAAGCCGCGCATCCCCCATTTGGAGGCGCAGTAGAGGCTCTCGTTGGCCTTGCCCACCTGAGCGGCGGAGGAGAGCACATTGGCCAGCACTCCGCCTTTCTCACCGATAAGCCGCACCGTCTGCTGGGCCACCAGAATGGTGGAGATAAGGTTGCTCTCCACCACCCGGCGGATCTGCTCGGCGGTGTAGACACCGACCGGGCCAAACTCGCCCACCCCGGCGCAGTGGATCACCATGTCGGGCTGCCCTCCCCACTCCACCGCAGCGGCGAAGGCAACGTCGACCTCTTCATGGTGCGCCAGATCGGCCGCGATGCCGATCACCGCGCTGCCGAGCAGTTGTTCCTGCTCCTGCAGTCGCTGATAACGGCGCCCCATCATGGAGACCTGATGGCCCCGCTCAACCAGTCCGATGGTCAGCGCCCGGCCGAGACCAGAACCGGCACCTGTCACTATGATGTGGCCCATTATCGCTCCTCGCCGTCAGTTGACGGTCATATTAGAAAGTGAATTCGCCGCCCATGAACCAGCCATCGACAGAATGCGCTGATAGATGTTGGCGAAGAATATCACCCCCCGTTGTCAGACAACGTCAGATTAGAAAGTGAATTCGCCGCCCATGAACCAGCCATCGACAGACTGGTCGATATTGGCGAAGTCGACTTTGGCTTCACGCCAGCCGGCACGCAGCTTGATCGGCATGGAGGAGAACTTGTAGGAACCACCCAGACGGTAGTCATAGTTGTCCGCATCGTGAGTGCGCAGATCGCCGAAGAAGGCGATGCCGGTGCCCGGGATCTTCACTTCGCTGCCGGCATAGGCCATCAGGGTATCTTCGTCATAACCCTTGCGGCCGAAGTAGACCTGCTCGCCATCGTAGTGACGACCGGTCATACCCAAATCGATCTTGAACAGATCGTTGTTGAACAGACGGTAGTAGAGGCTCAGATCGTAGGCTGTCAGATCGTTTTTGAAATTGCCGCCGGAGGTGCTGAAATCGGAGACTTCAAACTTGGCGTTCGGCAGGAAGATGATGCCGTGTTCCAGTTGCAGATAGCCGTTCCAGTTGTAGCTGTCGTCATAGCTGCCATCGGCACTGGTGCCATAAGCCTGACCACTGCCCTTGGCGGCCCATACGTCGGCGCCGGCGGCAAAACGCCAGTCGTCAGCGGCCATGGCACTCTGGCTGCACAGAGCCAGCACAAAACCGGCAATCAGCGTCTTTTTCATTACGTCACTTCCTCTTGCATACATGGAAAAGAGCACTATTTTACTCGGTGCAGCCAAAATACCCAGCGTCAATCCTGAACAAACGACGACAAATGTCAGTGCTTCATATGCTTCATCTCTGCCATCGGCTCAATCGGCTTCACCGGCAGTGACAGATCCAGCTTCTGACCATCGTCCATGGTGAGGGTGAGCGGGAAAGGAGTCTGCTCGGAGAGCGTGCCCACCTCGAACAGCATGATGTGCAGGCTGCCCGGTTTCAGCACCGCTTCGCCCTTGGCCGGGATCTCGATGCTCTCGACCTGACGCATCTTCATCACACCATTTTCGTGCAGATGAGTGTGCAGCTCGGCACGCCCGGCCGCAGCAGAAGCCGCCGCCACCAGCTTGACCGGCTGGTCGGCGTCATTCTTGAGCACCATAAAGGCGGCAGTGTTGGGGGAGCCCGGCGGCAACAGGCGCACATAGCCGTCGACAGCCTCGACCTTGGCCAGTGCAGGCGCCGTCATACCCAGAACCAGCAGAGAATAAAACGCACGTTTAAACATGGTTGAAATCCTTTTATGATGTTGTTAAACGGCGCCAAGGTTACCCCAGCAGCAACCTTTTTTGCACCTTTCAATAACAAGGATTTAGACATGGCCCCCATTCTCATTGCCGAGCAGCAGGATGGCTTGCTCACCCTGACCCTCAACCGCCCCGACAAGCGCAACGCTCTCAATACCGAGCTCCATAAGCAACTGGTGGCAGCGCTGCGAGAGGCGGCAGCCGATGAGGAGGTGCATGTCCTGTTGTTGCAGGGGCAGCAGGATTGCTTTACCGCGGGCAATGATCTGGCCGACTTTATGGGCAAGAGCTCTCTGGAGCCCGACGACCCCATCCTGCAGTTCCTCCACACCCTTGCCGACTTCCCCAAACCCGTGATCGCCGCCGTTGCAGGCCCGGCGGTGGGGATTGGTACCACCATTCTGCTGCACTGCGATCTGGTCTATCTGGCGGATAACGCCCGCTTGCAGCTTCCTTTCGTCGAGTTGGGGCTGGTACCGGAGTTCGCCTCCAGCCTGCTGCTGCCGCGTCTGGTGGGGCACCTCAAGGCGGCCGAGCTGTTGCTGCTGGCCGAGGCGATTGATGCCGAAGAGGCGCTGCGATTGGGGCTGGCCAACAAGGTAGTGGCAGCCGATGGAGTACTCTCCTTTGCCCGCGAGCAGGGACTGAAGCTGGCGGCAAAACCGCCCAGAGCGCTGCAAAAGAGCAAGGCACTGCTGAAACAGGAGCTCAAACAAGCAGTGCACTTTGTCATCGATTTGGAGGCGCGCGCCTTCGCCCAGGCACTGCAGGGGGAAGAGGCGCAGCAGCGCATCGCCCAGAAACTCAAACGGCGGAGCTGAGCTGCCGCTCAACGCCAGTCAGTTGAGGCGAAAACGGCCGATCAGCTCGCAGCCCTGCACCTTGTCCTGCAGCTGGATCAGCCGGGCAATTTCCGGATTGGGGTGGCGCTTGAGAAAGGCGAGCAGGGCGCCGCGACAGCAACCCAGCTCGCTGATCAGCGCCTCGCACTCCCGATTGGGGCACTGCGGCACCAGCGCAGTGACCAGCTCGGAGGCAAGCTTCAGGTAGCGCAGCTCGTAAGTCGGCTGATCCATCGCCCGCCAGAAGTCGGCCAGCCGATGACAGGTGGCGACCCGCATGGTGGCCAGCTCGGTCAACTCGACCTGGGTCATCTCGTAAACATCCCCCAGCGCCTGCTGATAAAAGCAGATCGCCGCCCCCAGCGAACCGGCCTGCCAGGCACGCTCCGCCTCCAGCATGTATCGTTGCCAACTTTGCGGTGTCATCTCACTCTCCCGAATCCGTCATGGTGGGAGTGTTATCATGGCTAATTGAGAATAAATATCAACCAGAGGGTTAGTGCAGGATCTCTGCGCAACCTTGGCAAACCCGGCGCCCGACCTTATGATCGCGCCCTTCCCTCTTCTTTGGAGCCCCACAATGCGACCACGCCTCCCGCAGATGCTGGGCTGCTCCCTGCTCTGCGTGCCCCGCATGCTGGTCTGGATCTATTAGCTGCGCTCACGCGAACGCAACCCATCCGATCCATTCAGCAAAGGAGTACCAACATGAACCCCTGCCAACACTGGTCGCAGGTCGAATACCTGCACCTGACGGTGACCAACCCCAATATCTGCCTAAAGGGGCAGCACAGCTACTACTCGGGTGCCTGGGATGGCCCCTTCGAAGAGGTGGCAGTGCGCTACCTCCATGGCGATCCCTTCAGCCGCAGCCCGGACACCGGCTGGGAGCCGCTCTGGCATATCGACCGGCTCCATATCGGCGACTATGTGCAGATTGCCGCTGGGGTAAAGATCATCATGGGCGGCAACCACACCCACAACACGTCCTTCATCAGCACCTATCCGTTCGCCGATCTGGCGGCGCTCCAGCGCAGCTACCGCCCCGCTGGCGATACCCGCATCGGCAACGATGTCTGGATCGGCATGGAGGCGATGATCATGCCCGGCGTCACCATCGGCGACGGCGCCATCATCGCCGCCCGTTCGCTGGTCAATCAGGATGTGCCGCCCTATGCCATGGTGGCGGGCACCCCGGCCAGGGTGGTGCGGATGCGCTTTGGTGAGGAGGAGATTGCCCGGCTACAGGCCCTCGTCTGGTGGGATTGGCCGGATCAACAGGTCAACGATCTCCTACCGCTGATCCAGCAAGGCGAAGTCGCCCTGCTTGAGCAGGCGGCTGCCCGCTGGGCGGAGCGCCATGAGTGACCACCGCTAACCAGTAGCTGACAGCATAAGGGCGACCCCGGGGTCGCCCTCTTTTATCTCCGGCATGCTCAGGGTGCCGGCATCGCACATCCACTCATTGCGCGCTTTTGGACTGGTTGAGGCTGCACTGCTTGCCGGGATAACCGGGCAAGCCACTGGCATCGCTGCCGCAGGCGAGCCGTTTGGCCTGTTGCAGGCGGGCCGCCAGATTGGCGCTGTCCACCGGCATCCACTGCATCTGCTTGCCGAGCCAGCTGGCCCAGGCAAACTCGACGAAATAGACCTGTTTGTCCTTGCGAAAGTAGCCCGCATTCTGCAGCAGTCCGGCGAGGGTGCGATAGGGATAATCAGGCAGCTTGTCGATACTGGTCGGCAACTGCTCCGGGGTCAGCGGCTGTCCCTTCTCATCCTTGAGCCAGGCCCAGTGGTTGTTCTGCATCTGGCTCCAGAAGTTGGCTTTGTCCTGCAGGCGGCCAATCACCTTGACCCGGGCATCCTTGACGCCCTGCTGCCACAGCGCCTTGGTGAGATGGTGCCTGTCCACCAGCCAGTAGCTGCCATCCGGCGCAATCACCACGGGGATCTCTTTCTTTTTCATCAACTTGTCGAGCTGCTTTGCGCTCATGCCCGCCAATGTGGCCTGGGTCTCATCGACCTGGATCTGGCCGACGCCCCCCTGAGTCGGGTGCAAGGCATTGATGCCGATCTCGCACCAGTTGCCCACCGCCGTGTCGCTCTGGCACGGGGCCAACGCCCAGGCACCCTGGCTCAACACACAGGCCAGCACTAACCATGCTTTCATCGTTTGACACTCCTCACCACATTGAACTGCACAGACGCCGGGAACGCTCTTCTACCCCGATTGGGAGTGAGAGTCGAATGCTGGCGGTCAGACCAGCAAACGGGATATCATGATTTCCCATCTGTCGGCGATATTTTCTCGCCGAGTTTTCTCCCCGCTTCACACTATTTGAAGGATCCGACCCATGAAAGGATGGACCCCCTTGCTGGCCCTGCTGGGCTGTGCTGCTGTCCAGGCTGCCGATATTCCCGCCGGAACACAACTCGCCGCCAAGCAGATTGTCGTTCGCCACCTCAAGGATGAACCTGCGAGCCTGAGCCCGCTCAAGCTGGTCGGCCTGCCGGAGTTGCAGGTACTGCGGGATCTGTTCGAGGGGCTGCTGACCCAGGGGCCGGATGGCAAACCGGTTGCCGGGGTGGCGGCCAGCTGGGAAAACAAGGGCAACCAGTTCTTTACCTTCCATCTGCGCCCGGATGCGCGCTGGTCCAACGGCGATCCGGTCAAGGCCGGCGACTTCGTTTACGGCTGGCGCAAGCTGGTCGATCCGAAAGAGGCGGCCACCTTCGCCTGGTTTGCCCAACTGGCCCGTTTCGACAAGGTGGACGAAATAGTCGCTGGCAAATTGCCTGCCAGCGAGCTGGGGGTCAAGGCCCTCGATGACCACACCCTGCAAGTGACCCTCTCCCAGCCGGTGCCCTACTTCCTGAACCTGCTGAGCCACCCCAGCCTGTCGCCGCTCCATCAGGCCAGCATCGAGCAGTACGGCAACCTATGGACCCAACCCGGCAAACTGGTAGGCAACGGTGCCTTTGTGCTGAACAACCGGGTGGTCAACGAGAAGCTGGAGCTGACCCCCAACCCTTATTACTGGGATCGGGCCCATACCGTATTGACCAAGGTGATCTTCATGCCGATCAATCAGGAGAGCGCGGCGACCAACCGCTATCTGGCGGGCGATCTGCATATCACCGAATCCTTCCCCAAGGAGCAGTACGACAAGCTGAAGCAGCAGATCCCGAATGAGGTCTACACCCCGGATCAGCTCGGTACCTACTACTACGCCTTCAATACCCGTCAGGCACCACTGAACGATGTGCGGGTGCTCAAGGCGCTCTCCTACACCATCGACCGCGCCCTGATCGCCGACAAGGTGCTCGGCACTGGCGAGAAACCGGCTTATCACTTCACTCCAGATGTAACCGCCAGCTTTACCCCGGCCGCCAACTTGCTCTCCACCAGCAGCCAGCCGGCGCTGGACAGCAAGGCCAAGGCCCTGCTCAAGGAGGCCGGTTACGGCCCGGACAAGCCGCTCAAGCTGACCCTGCTCTACAACACCGCGGAAATTCACAAGAAGATGGCACTGGCGATTGCCAGCATGTGGAAGCAAAAGCTGGGCGCCGAGGTCGAGCTGACCAATCAGGAGTGGAAAACCTATCTCGACAGCCGCCAGAGCGGTCAGTTCGAGGTGATCCGCTCCTCCTGGGTCGCCGATTACAACGACCCTTCAGCGTTCCTTGGCCTGTGGGGCTCTCGTCACAGCGGCAATATGGCTGGCTTTGCCAATGCCCGTTATGACCAGCTACTGGCAGAGGCGGCCAGCACTCAGGATGCCGCCAGCCGCAGCAAGCTGTTTGGCGAGGCGGAGGCGATCCTGCTGGATCAAGCCCCCATCGCCCCCATCTACCAATACACCAATGCCCGCCTCATCAAGCCATGGCTCAAGGGCTACCCCATCAACAACCCGGAAGATGTGGCCTACAGCCGCCAGCTGTATCTCGTCAAACACTGACACCGGCCACAACGATGCGAGGCCCCGCAGGGCCTCGCTATTGATACTGTTCACACCCCGATTTCCAGCCTAAAATGCCGCCCCTTCTGTTCAATTAATCTTCAATACCCAGTCAGACATGCGTTATTTGATACTGCTCTCATTGTTGTGGACCCTGCCTGCTCAGGCCAACAGCGAATCCCAATGCCAGCAAGAGTTTGTCGGCTGGATGCTGCACCAGCAGCAACAGTTCAGCGATCGCAAGTCTGACAAGATGGAACGGCGCCGGGCCGAGCGGGCCATCGAGTTGGCTCGTCAGGAGTACGACAAGCAGACCAGCTTTTGCAAAACGATGGAGCTGGTGCGTAGCTACAAAGATAGCGATCCGCGCTTTAAACCGAGAAGCGGCGAAGTTCACGATTTCACACCGGCCAGCTGACCCTTACTTCATCAATTCATTGTGTTGATTAATTGACCCAAGCCAAGTTCGGGTCACTGAAGAGCCTTAGAATGATTAACTGAGAACGACAATAAAAAACATATTTATCAGTTATTTGGCTTTTTCAGGAACGACACATGACCAAACTCCATCAGGAGGGGGAGATACACTTCCCCGACAACATCGCACTCATCTCGACCACGGATCCCGCCAGTCATATTACCTATGCCAACCAGCACTTCTGTGATGTAGCCGGGTATGGTGCTGCCGAAATGGAAGGGGTACCCCACAATCTGGTGCGACACCCCGACATGCCCAAAGCGGCCTTCGCCGACATGTGGCAGCGGCTGCGACAGGGCAAAAGCTGGATGGGGCTGGTCAAGAACCGCGCCAAAAGCGGTCAGTTCTATTGGGTAAACGCTTACGTCACCCCGATCCTCAATGCGCAGAAGGAGATCGTCGAGTTCCAGTCGGTGCGCACCAAACCCGCCGCCAGCGATGTGGCCTGGGCCGAGCAGCTCTATGGCCTGCTGCGCAGCGGCAAGGCACTTCCCTGGCTGAGCCGGTGTCACATTGAACCGGGTCAGCTGACTCTCTGGCTCTCCGCTTCTGCCTTGTTCACCACCCTTGCTACCTTTGCTACCGGCAACCTGTTCTGGTTGCTGCCCACCGCCTTGTTGCTGTTGGCACAGGCAACCCACGGCTGGCGATTGCAGCAACGGCTGGCTCATCTGCTCACCCTTGCCGATCAAGACAAGGGAACCCGCCTCTGTCAGGTGCTCTACACCCGACGGCGCGACACCCTGGCGGCCGTCGAACTGGCCCTGCGGATGAAGCAGGCCGAGCTCAAGGCCGTGGTCGGGCGCAGCGCCGACACCAACCAGCAGATCCTGCAGGCTGCCGAAGATGACCGGGGCAATATCCAGACCATCGATACCCACCTACAGCAGCAGCGCGCCCACAGCGAGCAGCTGGCGACCGCCATCACCGAGCTGAGCCACTCCATTCGGGATGTGGCCCACAGTGCCCATGAGGCGAGCAATCTGGTTATAGAGGTACAGCAGGTCTCCGACGAGGGGCTGCAAGCATTGGCGACCACCCGTTCTGCCGTCAACCAACTCCATCAGGAGCTGGATGCCAACCACGCCGTGCTGGCCCAGCTCACCAGCGACAGCCAGAAGATCAGCGGTATTCTGGAGGTGATCAGTCAAATCGCCGACCAGACCAACCTGCTCGCCCTCAATGCGGCCATCGAGGCCGCCCGGGCGGGCGAACAGGGGCGCGGTTTTGCCGTGGTGGCGGATGAAGTGAGGGCGCTGGCCCAGAAGACCCGAGCCTCGACTAGCGAGATCCACGAGATGATCCAGGCGCTGCAACAGACTACACGACAGTTGTCGGAGGGGATGACGCAAGGGGCGCAGACCTCGGTGCGCTGCCAGCAGCACGCGGGCACCACCGCCGACGTGCTCACCCAGATAAACCAAATGTTGGGGCAGGTAACCCGCACCAGCGACGAGATCGCCCAAGCGGTGAGTCAGCAGGCCGACGTCACGGCGACGCTCGATGAAGGGGTGCACCAGATCCACCAGCTGGCCAGCCACACCGCCGACAACAGCAGGCAGGCCCTCGATGGCATCACCCTGCTGGTAGAGCGGCTGCAGGATCTCTCGCGGCTGATCAACCAGTTCAGATATTGAAGCGACAGCGATCAAAAAAGCGCGTCAACTGACGCGCTTTTTGTTGTTCTTGCCCTGGCACAACTGGCTTATTCGGCCGCCTCGCTGCTGGCAAACTCCGGCACCTTGGCCATGGCATCCAGCACCACCTGAATATCCGCTCCCGGTTTGCAGGCGTTCTCGCTCAGGTGACGGCGCCAGGCGCGAGCACCCTGCATGTTCTGGAACAGCCCCAGCATATGGCGGGTCATATGGGAGAGGTAGTTGCCCTTGGCCAGCTCCTGCTCGATATAGGGCAGCATCATCCGCACCACTTCATGGCGGCTCGGCACGGCGTTGTTCTGGCCGAACACCAGGTTATCTACCTGCGCCAGAATGTAGGGGTTCTGATAGGCTTCACGCCCCATCATGACGCCATCGACGTGTTGCAGGTGCTCGAGAGTCTGCTCCATGGAGGTGACACCGCCGTTGAGGGCGATGGTGAGCTCCGGGTAATCCTGCTTGACCCGATAGACGCGGGGATAATCGAGGGGCGGGATCTCGCGGTTCTCCTTGGGGCTCAAGCCGCTCAGCCACGCCTTGCGGGCATGGACGATAAAGGTATCGCAACCGGCATCGCGCACCTGTTCGATAAAGGCCTGCAGAAATTCGTAGGAGTCCTGTTCGTCGATGCCGATACGGGTCTTCACCGTCACCGGAATATCGACCACATCGCGCATCGCCTTGACGCAGTCAGCCACCAGCGCCGGTTCACCCATCAGGCAGGCACCAAAGCGGCCATTCTGCACCCGATCGGAGGGGCAGCCGACGTTGATGTTCACCTCGTCATAGCCACGCTCCTCGGCCAGCTTGGCACAGCGCGCCAGATCGGCTGGATTGCTGCCACCCAGCTGCAGGGAGATGGGGTGCTCCTGCTCGCTGTAACCCAGATAATCACCCTTACCGTGGATGATGGCGCCAGTGGTCACCATTTCGGTATAGAGCAAGGTCTGGCGGCTAATCAGTCGATGAAAGTAACGGCAATGCCGATCAGTCCAGTCCAGCATGGGGGCGATGGAAAAACGCTGCGCCTGCATAAAAATCATCCGGGTTGGCTAAAGAAAGGGGCGGATTTTATCACAACGTGAAGCAGCCCCAGAAAATGAATTTTGTCGCCGCGCCATGCGAGGCCCTGTGATAGTATCCGGCTAATAGAAAGGGTATCTGCGCGATCATGAATCAAGACCAACTTTTACAACGAGCCGAGCGACTCTGTATACAGCGAGGGATCCGCTTCACCCCGACCCGACGTCAGGTATTTCGCCTGCTGGCGGCACACGGCAACGCCATCAGCGCCTATGATTTGTTGGCCCAGCTGCAACAAACCGAAGCCAATGCCAAGCCGCCAACCGTCTATCGGGCACTCGATTTTTTGCTCGAACAGGGCTTTGCTCACAAGGTGGAATCTCTCAACGCGTTTATCTTCTGCTGCCACTTCGATCACGCTCACCCGATGCAGTTGTTGATCTGCGACGAGTGCGGGGATGTGGTCGAGCTTCACGATACGGCGATCGATAGCGCGTTTTCCGAGCAGGCCCACTTGCATGGTTTTACTATTACCAATAAGACGATAGAGGCACATGGCCAATGTGCCCGTTGTACGCCCACTGTAGGAAGTCATCATGAAGGCTGATTTTGTAAATCCGTTCCTGCTATCCCTGCTCAATGTGCTCTCGACCATGGCACAGCTGGAACTCAAACCGGGCAAACCGAAACGCAAGATGGATGAGCTGGCGCGCGGTGACGTCTCAGGCCTTATTGGCATGGTCGGCCCGCAGACCCGTGGCTCCCTCTCCATCAGCTTCGAGAAGGGGCTGGCACTGGAGATCATGCGCCGCATGCTGGGGGAAGCGCCCGCCTCCATCAACGAAGAGGTGACCGACATGGTCGGTGAAATCACCAACATGGTGACCGGCGGTGCCAAGCGGATGCTGGGCGAGAAGGGCTACGAGTTTGACATGGCAACCCCCATCATCGTCTCCGGTCCCAACCACACCATTACTCACCGTGCAGATGGCACCAAGATCATGATGCCGTTCGAATCGGATTTCGGTCGCGCCACTATCGAAATCTGCTTCGAGTAACCCTATGTGGAAAGCATTGAAATGGATTTTCATCTGCTGGGCCCTGCTGTTGATCCTGTCGGACATTCAGATCAGCACCTCCCTCTACAAGTACGAAGATAACCGGGTGCTCATCAACTTCCCGCGCTGGGAAGCCAAGCAGCCCTGGGGCACCTTCGAGTGGCATGCCGGACGGGTAGAAACCCACTGGTATGGTCTGGAGGGCAAACCCAAGCCGAAAGGCCCGCAAATCTGATCCGGTAACGGATCCGGCAGAAACAGAAGAGGCCAGCAGTTGCTGGCCTCTTTGCTATCTCGTTGTTTCTGAATCAAGCCGCTTCGGCCGCCAACTTCCCGCTTGGTCGCACCAGGATGCCGACGATGCAGGCCAGCAGAGTCGGCAGCAGCCAGGCAAGCCCCTTGTCGAACAGCGGCAGGAAGGCAAAGCCGTCCATCGCCATCCCGGCAGCCCCCAGCCCATCGAGACAACCAAACAGAAAGGCGACCGTCAGCACACCACGAAACACCAGCCGTGGCTGGGCAAACCATCCCTTGAGGAAGGTCACCAGCACCAGCGCGATGGCGACCGGATAGATGGCCACCAGCACCGGGATGGAGAGGCCGATCAGCTCGCTCAACCCCACATTGGCCACCAGTGCACAGAGCGCCCCCAGCAGGATCACCCAGTTGCGATAGGCCCAACCTGTCAGGCCATGGAAGTAGTCGGCACCGGCACAGAGCAGGCCGACAGCGCTGGTAAAACAGGCCAGGGTGATGATGGCAGCCAGAATAAACTGACCCGGTTGACCAAACAGACTCAGGACGTAGGCATTGACGATGGCGCCGCCGTTGCTGGTATCGCTCGCCACCCCACCGGCGCTGTTGCCCAGCTGAAAGAGCGAGACATACACCGCCGACAACCCGACCGCCGAGATCAAGCCTGCAATGGTCAGATATTTGAACTGGCTGCGATAATCCTCGATCCCCTTCTGGCGCAGCAACCCGATGATCAGGGCGCCAAACATCAGGGAGGCCAGGGTATCCATGGTGTTGTACCCCTCCAGCATTCCTTTGGTCAGGGCTGCATCTATGTACTCACCGCTGGCATCAGGCATGGTGCCCTGCGGCGTCATAAAGACCCCGACCGCCAGAATAAGCAGCATCGCCATCAGGGCTGGGGTCAGATACTTGCCGACCGCATCGAGCAGCTTGCCCCGATCGAGCGCCACCAAGATCACCAGCGCAAAGAAACTCAGGGTGTAGATCAGCAGCCCCGCATGACCGGCATCGCCGAGCCAGGGCTTGAGCCCCATCTCGTAGGCGACCAGACCGGTGCGGGGAATGGCAAAAGCAGGCCCCATGATGATATAGATGGCGATGGCCAGTGCCGTCGCCGCCCCGGCGGGCAGATAGCGGGTCATTCCGGTCCAGCCACTCGCGCCGCCCCCCGAGCTCCCCTTGGCCACCGCAATCAGGGTGATCAGCGGCAAACCCACCGCCGTCAGCAAAAAGCCGCACATGGCGGCCAGCAGATGCTCACCGGCCATAAAACCGGCCAGCGGCGGAAAAATGATATTGCCTGCCCCCAGATAGAAGGCAAACGTCATAAACCCCAATCCGAATACGTCGGACAACTTCAATGATTTCGTCAAACTCAACCTCATCTGCCTTATCAGCTTGTTATTGATTGCACCCACTGCCTGGCAGATAACCGGTAACAATACCTCTCGCCCCCACACGGCCCGCGGACCGGATGAGGCGCACCACCTTTAGCATAAAGAAGAGGAGTTCGATCTCAATCACCAATTAATATCTTGAAACAATTTACCGCTGTGGAATTAATCGCCGAACAACTCAGCAATTCATAAACAGGTGTCACACGTGGCGTATTGGAGGCAAGAAGAGGGAAACGGGTTATAGCGGCAAGATACGGCTGCTCAGATGCTATCTGCGTACAGTGACAATTACGGCAGCAAAGCTAGGCGAGAAGCTAGGCTCACAGAAAACAAAAGAGCCTGCACGGGGCAGGCTCTTGGCAATATCAGATCGGGTGTGATCAGGCAGCTTCGGCAGCCATCTCGGTTGGACGCACCATCACGCCAACTACGCAGGCCAGCAGGGTCGGCATCAGCCAGGCGAGGCCCTTGTCGAACAGCGGCAGGAAGGCAAACGCATCCATCTTCATACCGGCAGCACCCAGACCATCCAGGCAACCGAACAGGAAGGCAACCATCAACACGCCACGGAACACCAGACGGGGACGGCCGAAGTAACCTTTCAGGAAGGTGACCAGTACCAGCGCCACGGCAACGGGATAGATGGCAACCAGCACCGGAATGGAGAGGCTGATCAACTGGCTCAGACCCACGTTGGCCACCACGGCACAGATAACGCCCAGCAACACCACCAGCTTCTTGTAAGCCATGCCGGTCAGATTGTGGAAGAAATCGGAACAGGCAGAGATCAGGCCCACGGCAGTGGTGAAGCAAGCCAGAGTGATGATGGCCGCCAGAATGAACTGACCCGGCTGACCAAACAGGCTCAGTACGTAGGCGTTGACGATGGCGCCACCATTGCTGACATCAGTCGCCACACCGGCTGCAGTGTTACCCAGCTGGAACAGGGAGACGTACACCACGCTCAGACCAACGGCAGAGATAAGGCCGGCAATGGCCAGATACTTGAACTGGCTCTTGTAATCGTTGATGCCTTTCTGGCGCAGCAGATCGACGATCAGGGCGCCAAACATCAGGGACGCCAGGGTGTCCATGGTGTTGTAGCCTTCCAGGATCCCTTTCACGAAGGGGCTGTTCTGATAGTCACCGGACGCATCAGGCATGGAGCCTTGCGGTGCTACGAATACACCGATCGCCAGAGTCAGCAGCAGCAGCATCAGTACCGGAGTCAGGTATTTGCCGATGGCGTCCATCAGCTTGCCCTGGTTCATGGAGACCAGAATGGCCACACCAAAGAAGATCACGGTATAAGCCGCCAGACCCGCCTGCCCCATATCACCGATGAATGGCTTGAGGCCCATTTCGTAGGCAACCAGACCGGTACGGGGCGCGGCAAAGGCCGGGCCGATGATGATATAAATGGCAACGGCCAGCGCAGTCGCGACACCGGCAGGCAGCAGTTTGGTCATGCCAGCCCAACCGTTACCGGCTTTCGCCACGGCCAGAATGGTTACCAGAGGCAGGCCCACGGCAGTGACCAGAAAGCCAAACATCGCCAGGGAGAGGTGCTCACCAGCCATGTAACCGGCCAACGGCGGGAAAATGATGTTACCGGCGCCCAAGTAGAAGGCGAAGGTCATAAACCCTAATCCGAGTACATCGGACAATGTGAGTGATTTCGTCAAGTTCAACCTCGTCTGTCTTGTAAATTATTGCTTGTTATAGTTTTTATCGGTCGCTGACCGGGTGTGTTCAGGGGGTATAAAAAAAGAGCCCCGCATGTTTTTTCATCGCAACCAGTGGTTTTAGCTGGTCTGGAGCGGGCGCTCGATCTGGAACCAGCATAATGGCGTGAAAAAATAGTTCAAGACGAAATTTACATCTTCAAATAGAAGGGGTTGGTCAGTTGGATATATCTGTCGGAATAGGCCCCATCAGCAGAATGGATCACAATTTCACCCCTCTCACACCTGTTTAATCCTCTGCCAAGTAGCAATAAAACACGATTTGCCTCTTTACCCTCTCTGGTGATAACAGCTGTATAACAAATGCCATGCAGATCATAATTCGCCGAAATGCATAAAATTTCATCGGCCATCGCCGTCGGCAGCACCAGCGCTACCTGCCCGTTCGGGCTCAGCAAACGATCGCAGGCCGCCAGTAATGCGTGGCTGTCGAGGGCGCCGGTATGGCGGGCCAACGCCCGCGCCGGATCGCTAAATGACTGGCCTGCCACGAAATAGGGAGGGTTGGAGACGACAAGATCGTAAGGGGCAGCCTGATAATCCTGAATGGCACTCTCTATGATGGTCACCCGATCGGCCCAGGGAGAAGCAGCCGCATTCTCCCGCGCCTGACTGGCCGCATTAATATCCAGCTCAACCGCATCAAGACGGCAGTCAGATCTGCTGCGCTGGGCCAGCATCAGGGCGATCAGGCCGCTGCCGGTGCCGATATCGAGCACTCGACGCGCCTGTTCGACCGGCGCCCAGGCACCGAGCAAAATGCCATCGGTGCCTACCTTCATGGCGCAGCGATCGTGATTGATATGGAACTGTTTGAAGGTAAATCCGCGACTACGTCCCATCTGGCCCCCGTCATCTGCAAAAATGGTGGGCGATTATAGCGGCTAAGACACACTCACCAATAGGAGCCGACGAGATAATCGCCTATAATCTGCCGTTTCCTTAATGACCGAGTATTGCCATGAGCCAGTCCTTTGATGATTTCGACCTGCACCCCGCCCTCAACCGGGCCTTGGCCGAGATGGGATTCACCCGCCCCACCACCATCCAGCAGATGGTGCTGGAGCCAGCCCTGGACGGCCGCGATATTCTGGCATCCGCTCCGACCGGTACCGGCAAGACTGCCTCCTTCCTGCTGCCGGCACTCCAGCACCTGCTGGACTTCCCGCGCCGCAAGCCGGGCCCCTGCCGCATGCTGATCCTGACCCCGACCCGCGAGCTGGCTCTGCAGGTGACCGCACACGCCAAGGCGCTGGCGGCTCACACCAACCTCAGCATCGAGACCATCATCGGCGGCGTCAGCCATGAAGAGCAACTGCCTGCCCTGACCAAGACCACCGACATCGTCGTGGCCACCCCTGGTCGTCTGCTCGAATACATCGAGAAAGAGGAGTTCGAGAGCCACGACATCGAAGTGCTGGTGCTGGATGAAGCGGATCGCATGCTGGACATGGGCTTTATCAAGGATGTGAACCGCATCGTGGCCGAAGCGCGCTACCGCAAGCACACCATGCTCTTCTCCGCCACCCTGGAAGGGGCCGGCCTTGAGAAGTTCGCCAACGAGATCCTCAAGGATCCGGTGGAGCTGCACGCCGAGCCGCCGCGCAGCGAACGTCGCCCCATTACCCAGTGGATCCATCTGGCCGATGACGCCGCCCACAAGCTGGCGCTGCTGACCCATATCCTGAAAGATCCGGAAACCCAGAAGGCGATCATCTTCGTCAAGACTCGCGAGCGTCTGGCGGAGCTCTCCGGCCAGCTGCAGGCTGCAGGTATCTCCTGCGCCTGGATCCGTGGCGAGATGGAGCAGAGCAAGCGTATCGAGTCGATCCGCAAGTTCCACGAAGGGGAAGTACCCTTCCTGATCGCCACCGACGTCGCCGCCCGCGGCATCGACCTGCCGAACGTCAGCCATGTCATCAACTACGACATGCCCTACGGCGCCGACGTTTACGTCCACCGGATCGGTCGTACCGGCCGCGCCGGCAACCGTGGCTGTGCCATCAGCCTGGTGGAAGCCCACGACATGGCGATGATCGCCAAGATCGAGCGCTACACCGAAGAGCGCCTCAAGCGCCGGGTGATCGACGAGCTGCGCCCGAAACACAAGGAAGCGCGGGTACCGGTGAAGAAGAAAAAGCCGGTCGACAAGAAGAAGTCCGCCAAGAAGAAAAAGAAGAAGTGATCGCCTGGCGATAAAGAGAAGGGCCATCCCGCGGGATGGCCCTTCTGCATTCTGAATCACTCTGACGAGTGGTTATGCCACCACTCTGCGCATCCCCATATGGGGGATATCATCTTCGAGATAGCCTTCCCCTTCCGCCACAAAACCGTGTTGGCCGTAGAAGCCTTGCAGATCAGCCTGTGCCCCCAGCCAAATGCTGTGGGTCGGCCAGCGCGCCTCGCACGCCTTGACCGCCTCGCCGATCAGCTTATGACCAAGACCACCGCCGCGCGCCTTGGGTGAGGTCACCACCCGACCGATGGCGGAACCGCTCTCATCGCCGATGCCGGGCGCCATAATCCGCGCATAGGCGGCCAGCAGATCGCCCTGATAGCCGAGCAGGTGCCAGACCCCGTCGCGGCGATCGAGCCCGTCCAGATCCTGAAAGGGGCAGGTCTGCTCCACCACGAACACCTCGGCCCGCAGCGCCAGCAACTCATACAACTCGTCAGTGGTCAGTTCAGACCAGGGTTTCAGGATCCAGTTCATCGGCAACTCCTTATCAGTTCGGCCTGCCAGCATAATCGTGGCGCCAGCGCCCTGCATTAACCTTTGTTAAGTTCTTTCAGCCGTTTGCGAATGCGGCTCAGACTAATGGGAGTGATACCGAGATAGGCGGCAATCTGGTGGTCTGGCACTCTGGCATCGAGAGCAGGAAAACTGTCGAGAAAGTGCTGATAGCGTGCCTGCGGGCTGCCGGTCAGCAGCAACTGCTCCTTCTCCTCTTTGATGCGCAGCTGCACCTCCAGCAGGTGCTGGTACCAGCGCGGCCAGCCGGGCAGCTGGCGCAGGTCGGCCAGACTGAACAGCTGCAGACGACAGGGCTCCAGCGCCTCCACGCTGTAGCGGGCCGGCTCGCCACTGAGCAGGTGGTGAAAGTCGAGAAACTCGTCCCCCTCCCAATAGAACTCCTTGATGTACTCGCGGCCATCCTCCAGCACCAGCTTGGCCCGCAGCAGCCCCTGCTCCACCCTGACCAGCAGATCCGGGCTGTCACCGGCGTGCCAGAGGCAGCTTTTCGGGCTGAGGGTCAGCGGGCGGGCAAAAGAGAGGAGGCGCGCGGCCTCCTCTCTATCTGCGACCTGCGCCCAATCGAAGGGGGGTCTGTCAGTCAGCATGATTAACCGCGACGCTGACGCACGGCTTCAAACAGGCAAACGCCGGTTGCCACCGAGACGTTGAGGCTGGATACCGCCCCTGCCATCGGGATGCTCACCAGCTCGTCGCAATGTTCGCGGGTCAGGCGACGCATACCTTTACCTTCGGCACCCATCACCAGCGCCATCGGGCCGGTCAGTTTGGCCTGATAGAGGTCGTGATCGGCCTCGCCAGCGGTGCCGACAATCCAGACGCCGCGCTCCTGCAGCTCGCGCAGGGTGCGGGCCAGGTTGGTGACCTGAATGAGCGGCACCACTTCAGCGGCGCCACAGGCAACCTTGCGCACGATCGGGGTGAGACCCGTGGCCTTGTCCCGCGGCACGATGACCGCATGAGCCCCGGCAGCATCGGCGCTGCGCAGGCAGGCGCCGAGGTTGTGCGGGTCGGTCACGCCATCCAGCACCAGCAGGAAGGGCTGGCTCTGTTGTGCCGCCAGCTCGTCCAGCAGGCTGGCCAGGTCGTGCTCGGCGAGCTTCGGCGCCTCTTTCACCCGGGCCATGATGCCCTGGTGATTGTTGCCTTCCGCTTTGTCATCAAGGGTCTTGCGGTTCACGCTCTGCACCTTGAGGCCGAGGGATTCCAGCTCGGTCAGCAGGGGTTGCAGCCGGTCGTCATCCCGCCCTTTCAGCGCCCATACCTCGATGAAACGCTCCGGGGTGCGCTCCAGCAGCGCGGTGACAGCGTGAATGCCGTAGATCAGTTCAGTACTCATTTAGTGCTCTTGGCCTTATCGCGAGCCTTTTTGCTCGGTCGTCTGTTGCTCGGTTTGGCACGGCCACCCTTGTCGGATTTGCCGTGATCCTTGCCCTCTTTACGTTTTTCGTGGCGCTGGGCGCTCTTGGCCTTCTCTTTCTTGATCTCGGCCTGCTTGCGCGCCATCTCTTTCGCGTTCTTGCCGGTAGCCTTGAGCGGCTCTTCGACCATCACGAAGTCGATCTTGCGATCATCCAGGTTCACGCCCATCACCTTGACGCGCACCTTGTCACCCAGACGGTAGCGGCGGCGGAAGTTCTCGCCGATCAGCTGCATGTGCAGGGGATCAAACTGGTAGTAGTCGTTGGTGAGTGTGCTGACGTGCACCAGACCATCGATATGGATCTCCGCCAAACGGACGAAGAAACCAAAGCCGGTAACGCTGGCGATGACGCCGTCAAACTCGTCACCCACGTGATCCAGCATGTACTCGCACTTGAGCCAGTCGGCCACGTCGCGGGTCGCATCGTCGGCACGGCGCTCGGTCATGGAGCAGTGCTCGCCCATCGGGTCCACTTCTTCCAGCTGGTAGTGATAACCACCGCTCGGGGTCCACTTGTGGCGCAGGTTGCCCTGTTGCTCCTTGGCGGTCTGATACTTGATCGCCCGGTGCAGGATCAGGTCGGGATAGCGACGGATTGGCGAGGTGAAGTGCGCGTAGGACTTCAACGCCAGACCGAAGTGACCGATGTTGTCAGCCTGATAGATGGCCTGACGCATGGAGCGCAGCAGCATGGTGGAGAGCAGCTCCGCATCCGGGCGTCCCTCAAACTTGGCAGCCAGCTCGGCAAAGTCTTTCGGCTCGGGCTCGAGGCCGCCTTTGAGCTCCAGACCCAGTTCGGCCAGGAAATCGCGGAAACCGGTCAGACGCTCTTCGCCAGGACGATCGTGTACCCGGAACAGGGCGGCAGCTTCGTTCTTCTCGATATAACGAGCAGCAGCCACGTTCGCCTGGATCATGCACTCTTCGATGATCTTGTGGGCATCGTTGCGTACCAGCGGCACGATGCGGTCGATCTTGCGCTGGGCGTTGAAGATAAAGCGGGTCTCCTCGCTCTCGAACTCCACCGCACCGCGCTGATGACGGGCATGCTTGAGCGCCTTATAGAGGTTGTTGAGCTCCTCGATGTGGCCCACCAGCGGATCATACTGCTGGCGCAGCTTGGGATCGCCATCGAGGATCGCGGCAACCTTGGTGTAGGTCAGACGGGCGTGAGAGTTCATTACCGCTTCGTAGAACTTGTAACCGGACATGCGGCCAGCGGCGGAGATGGTCATCTCGCACACCATGCAGAGGCGGTCAACCTGCGGGTTGAGCGAGCAGAGACCGTTGGAGAGCACCTCCGGCAGCATGGGCACCACGAACTCGGGGAAGTAGACGGAGTTGCCGCGCTGATACGCTTCGGCATCCAGCGCCGTGCCCGGCTTCACGTAAGCGGAAACGTCAGCAATGGCAACCCACAGGCGCCAGCCGCCACCACGCTTGGCTTCACAGAAGACGGCGTCATCGAAGTCGCGGGCGTCTTCCCCGTCGATGGTCACCAGCGGCAGAGCGCGCAGGTCGATGCGGCCCTCTTTGGCCTTCTCCGGCACCTGCTCGCCGAGACCGGCAACCTCTTTGGTCACCTCTTCCGGCCAGGTGTGCGGAATGCCGTGGGTACGCAGGGCAATTTCGATCTCCATGCCCGGCGCCATGTTCTCGCCCAGCACTTCCAGTACGGTGCCTACGGCATTGATGCGGGAGGTGGCGCGCTGATTGATCCGCACAACCACGACCTGGCTCTGACGAGCCCCTTTGTTCTCCCCTTCCGGGATGATGATGTCCTGGCCGATACGGCTGTCATCCGGCACCACGAAACCAACGCCATTCTCGACGAAGTAACGGCCGACAATGTCTGCCTCACGGGACTTGAGCAGGCGCACCAGACGCGCTTCCTGACGACCCTTGCGGTCAATCTCGGTCGGCTGCACCAGCACATAATCGCCATGCATCAGGCGTTGCATCTCTCGGTTGTTCAGATACAGATCCGGACCACCACCTTCCGGACGAAGAAAACCGAAGCCATCCTTGTGGCCGATTACATAACCTTTGACCAGATTCAGGCGATCCGGCAGGGCATAACATTGGTTGCGAGTGAATACCAGTTGTCCATCACGCTCCATGGCGCGCAGACGACGACGCAAGGCTTCCAACGGCTCTTCATCTTTCAGCTTGAGGACCTTGGCCAACTCTTCACGGGACATGGGCTTTTCATGGCCCTTGATGAGTTCCAGGATCAACTCGCGACTGGCGATGGGGTTATCGTATTTTTCGGCCTCGCGTTCGAGGAAAGGATCTTTTTGAGACATAAGCAGGCCTTAGGGTAGGTGGTAACGGTGCCATTATATCGGAGGGGGGGGCGAATGGCATCCATCGGCTGCCTTTTGGCCAATCTCTCTGTCATACTATCTTCAGTTCGCTGGCATGATGAGACACAGAACTCATGAGTAAGGACACATTTGCCCAATCCGCCGCCTATCTCAAACAGGCGGTCCCTTTGATGATCAAGTACCAGATCCCCACGACGCCGGACAATTACCACCTGTGGTACAACTATGTCTCGGCCAGCATGCCCGAGCTCAACCAGGCGATTGATCAGGCAGTCAAAATGCAGGGAACCTGCTCGCTCACGACCTGCGAGCGCCTCTATCACCAGTATCTGGCCGCTCAGGACGAGAAGCAGATGGAGGCGATGAAACTGAGCCTCGCCGCCATGGCCAACGAGCTAGGCCACTCCATGCAGGACGCCATCTCCGATACCGGCATGTTTCAGGAGATGCTCGACAAGAGTTTCGACAAGTTGAGCAAGATCGACGATGAGGGCCTCAGTCTGGAGGACACCATGGGGATCCTGCGGGAGCTGGTGCGCGAATCGCGGGATGTGCGCATGTCCACCATGCACTTTCGCAACCAGCTCAGCAATGCGGAGAAAGAGATCAAGGAGCTGCGGGCAGCCCTAAACGAGACACGCAAGCTGGCCAACGAAGATGCCCTCACCAGCCTGCTCAACCGCCGCGCCTTCGATCTGGAGCTGGAGGGGCTGATCCGCAGCCAGCAATCCTTCTCGCTGATCCTGACTGATATCGATCGTTTCAAGAGTTTCAACGACGAGTATGGCCACCTGCTCGGCGACCAGGTCCTGCGCGCCTTCAGCAAACGGCTGCGCGATGCCAGCAAAGAGGGGGTCACCGCCTACCGGATTGGCGGAGAAGAGTTTGCCCTGCTGTTACCCCATCGCTCGCTGGCGCTGGCCAGACAGATGGCAGAGAGCATGCGCCGGGCTATCGAGCGGATGTCGATTCTGGATCGCAAATCGGGCCGGCGCATCGACCACATCACAGCCTCGTTTGGCGTGGGCGAGTTCAACGGTCAGGAGAGCGCTGACAGCCTGGTCGAACGTACCGACAAGCTGCTCTACAAGGCCAAGGAGCTGGGGCGCAACCGGGTGATGCCACTCCCTTCCTGATTTGTCCCCTGCCCGACCGCAATGCCAATGTATAAAGCC
This sequence comes from Aeromonas sp. 6P, assembly GCF_051919525.1. Taxonomy (NCBI): domain Bacteria; kingdom Pseudomonadati; phylum Pseudomonadota; class Gammaproteobacteria; order Aeromonadales; family Aeromonadaceae; genus Aeromonas; species Aeromonas sp. 6P. Next base: position 3,891,715 of record NZ_JBQBEO010000002.1, read on the forward strand.
AGTCAGATCAACTGACTGGCTTTTTGGTCTCTCTTGCTCCGACAGGGGCTGTTCATTCCAGCCCCAGTGGAACTCTGCTCAGTGTGAAGGATTACTCCTGCACCTCGCTGACACCTTCGACTTTCACATCAACACGGCGATCCGGAGCCAGACAGACGATCAGCTCACGCTTGGACTTGCTGACGCAGCTGTCGCCGGTAACCGGCGAGGATTTACCACGCCCTTCCACATTGATCTTGGCGGCCGGGATCCCTTTACCAACCAGATAGTTGGCAACGGTCTGGGCACGCTGTTCGGAAAGCTTCTGGTTGTAGGCATCGGAACCGATACGGTCGGTGTGACCAATTACGGTTGCCACGCCATCTTTGGGTCGTGCTTCTTCAATCTGGCTATAGAGGCTATCCAGTGCCTGACTGGCCTCTGGCTTGAGGGTCGCCTTGTTGAAGTCAAACAGCACATCGGAGCTCAGGGTAAACTGCTTCTCAACCATCACAGGTGCAGGAGCAGGTTCCGGAGCCGGGGCGGGCGCCACAGGGGCAACCTGACCAAAGCGATAAACCGCTGCCAGTGAGAGCAGGCCGTTATCCATTCTCAGACCGGTATCATCGCGGCTGCCATACGGGGTGGTGTACTGGTACTCCAGGCGAGCGGCCCAGTCGAGATTGAACGCATACTCGGCACCCAGTGCACCGACCATGACAAAGCGGCTGTCATCTTTGTAGACATCGCTCTTGGTATCAGCCCAGCCATAACCGCCACCGACACGACCATACAGATCCAGATTATCGGTAACCGGGAAACCCAGTTTCAGGGTCAGTTGAGCCAGCTGTGCTTTTACTTCATCACTGAAAGCGCCTGCCGCCGTAGTGGCATCGTATTTGTAATTGCCCAGATAGTCGTAACCCAGCTCCAGCCCCAGATTCTGGTTGATCTGATAACCGCCAAACACGCCTGCCCCCAAGGCATCGTTGGTCTCATTGCCAAGGGTCAGGGCATTGCTTTCATCAATGCCGTAGAAGTTGGACCAACCCAGTTTGGCACCGCCATACCAGGTGTTGTCTTGACCGGCAGCCTGGGCATTGGCAGCCAGCAAGCCGGTAACCAGCAAGGTAATCAATGATTTTTTCATGTTTGAGCCTCTGCAACTTTATGTAGGAGGAGGTTGATTGATATCACCTCGTCTTATAGGTGCAACCACCCAAAAGCGATCGCAGCATATCAACGTTAGCCTATTTTCAAGTCACTGATATCAATTAACAAAAAACACTCTAACGCAACCACGTTACAAAAACAGCAACAAACGTTTGTTATTTGAACTGGATGTGACGCAAAAAGACGCACAGATGAGGGCTGAAAGGGAAAAAAGGCCAGCAACATGCTGGCCCGAAGCGATATCAGTGACGAACAAACTCGTAGTGCTGATCGATAAAGTCAGCAACACGCTGGCTCAGTACCTTGTGCACCGTCCTGGTCGGATGCACCTGATCCCAGAACATATGCTCATCGCAGTTGAGAGTTGCGGCTCGCCCTTTTGCTTGCCCGCTCACCACCGCCTGCGCCAGGATCGGGTTACCGGTAATAGCCACTCTTTCGGAGACACTCAAAGCCGGGGTCGCAGCCACCTCGGCGGCGCTGCCGGAGAATGGCTTCCACGTATAGCCGCCACCGTAGCAAGCGTGTTCTGTGTCACTCAGACCAAACTGCTGGGGATCGCGCATCATCTCGTCAAACTGCTTGTCCACTTCGAACAGCTTCACGATGCCAAGGGGAGCCAGCTCGCGAGTGAGGTTCTGCAACTTCTGGTTGTGGTAGCTGGCCACATGGCGCACCTTCTCCACCACCTTCATGCTGCGGGCTGACGGGGTCTGCCCCAGATCCGGGATGTTGAACAGCAGGATCTGCTGCGCACCGTTGAGCACCAACCGGTTGGATGCCAGCCGGATGGTATCGATCACCCGATCCGCATCCCGCTCGGTGTTCCAGCCATAGGCCAGATAGTCGTTGGCACCGACCCAGATCACCACCAGATCATCGGGACGGAACTTGTCCTTTTTCAGGAACTGATCGATCTCGTAATCGAGGTTGTTGATCACCTGATATTTGGGGTCCCAGGACCAGAAACCGAGCCAGCCGTTCAGAGCCCCCAGATGGTTATAGGCCACCGCGGTCGCACCGCCTTCCGCCTCGTTGGCCACGACCAGACCGGGGAAACGCTCGTCACCCAACTGCTCCAGCCACACCGGGCCGTTGCTGAAACGCCCGTTGAAGTAAGGTGGGCTGGAGGGGAGATACCCCCGCATCTTTTTGTACATCTTGCCGGTGTCGGAGAGGCTGTCACCAAACATCACGACCCGGGAAAAAGGTTGGCGTCCCTCTGCCGCTTGCGCGGTCAATGCCATTAACCCCAATAAACAAACAAGCCATTTTTTCATATTGTTATGCTCTTCGATTAAGCAGGTGAGACCTGCGGACTTCTCCTCGAGTGGCGACAGGCATGGGAAGAGTCTGCTGCCACTGACTTCTGGTGAAGGCGACAGATTACAGTTCCAGATGAAATCACACATGTTCCGCCACCGATGAAATCGATTGCGCTCACAAAACAGACAATCACACCAGCCTATTTCTTTCACGCTTGTTTCACGCCCCCCCCGGCACAATGCCCTCATACCAACGACAGGAGTATGAAATGAACAAGGCAAGCGCAAGCGTAATCGGACTGTTGACCCTGATGTCTGTCTCCTCTTTTGCCATGGCGGCCTATACCGGCCCGCAGGAGCAGAACAAGGTTTCCGTTGCTCAACTGAAAGATCTGGCCGATGACAGCTGGGCCACCCTGGAAGGGAAACTGGTCAAGCACCTGGGCGGCGAGAATTATCTGTTCCGTGATGCCAGCGGTGAGGTGGAGGTCGAAGTGGATCAGGATGTGTGGCGCGGCACCGAAGTGGGCCCGGATGATCAGATCCGCATCCGTGGTGAAGTGGACCACAGCTGGAACAAAACCGAAGTGGAAGTGAAAACCCTGGAGAAAGTGGGCGCGGCCCCGCAGACCAAGGGCGGCTTTATCGCCAAATAAGGCCACTTCAACGACGAACTGGCCAGACGTTAAAAGGGCGCTTGATATCAAGCGCCCTTTTGCATGGTTAACCCAGCGTCACAGCTTAACCGGCCCGACTAGAAAAAGCTCTCTTGAACCCCTTCTCGGCCTGATTGACCTTGTAGAGGTAACGGCGCGCCTCCTCTTTGGGATGCTGCTCGGTCAACACCTGATAGACCGCCTCGGGGGAGAGCCGGTTGATCCGGCCCGGCGCCGCCTTGCGATCGCTGGAGAAGGTATTGAGTACCCCGCCCGCACCACCGTTATAGGCGGAGATCACCGCATAACGACGGGAGCGCGGATCCTGAATATCCGCCAGATAGACGGTCTGCAACAGGTGCAGATAGGCGGTACCGACATCGATGTTGTAGGCCGGGTTGAACAGCTCCTCCCGGGTTGGCTGGCCATTCTTGCCCTTGACCCGCACATAGACGTCACGACCGGCAGTAGCCGGGATCACCTGCATCAGGCCATAAGCGTTGGCATGGCTCACCGCATAGGGGTTGAAGCTGCTCTCGGTCTTGATCACCGCATAGATCAGGCTCTCCGGCACGCCGTATTTGCGCGACGCTTCCCGGATGATCCCCGCATACTTGTAGCCCCGTCGATCTTCATGGTTGGCCACCATGGGAATATCGACGAAGAAGATGGTGCGAATCCCCAGAGTGCGCTTCTTCATCGCCGTGTTGAGCAGGTAATCGGCATAACGCTCGGCGCGCCAGGAGGCGCGGATTGGCTGGCGCTGATTGTCCAGCACCTGACCGTAGAGGAAAGGCTCGCCGCCGGTCAAAATTTCCCGGTCGGAGTACAGATCCACTTCCGCCGGATCGTCCGGGGTCAGCAGAGTCTCGATGATGGCGCGGCGCAGGTGAGCGCGGGGATCGATGCCCGAGACCGTCTCCACCATGATGTGACCGCTGGAGAAGTCGATGTGGGCCCGGCTCTTGTACTGATCCGTGTATTTGACGTAGTCAAACTTGCCCGCAAACAGCGCCTCCCGCCCCCATATCTCGTTCACGTTATGGGAGAGCGCGCTGATCATGTGTTCAAAACCGCGGATGTCCTTGCCGTTGACCAGATCGTCATCCTCACTCCCGCTGGGCTTGGGGGAAGATGAGCAGGCAGAGAGAAACAGCAGGGTGCACAGCAGCCAAAAAATTCGGCCCATAGGATCCTCAAACCGGGCAGCAGAGCTGCCCATCATTCATTTGCTGCGACTTCAGGAGCGGTCACGCCAGTGTGGCGCCATTCCCGCACCTGTTCACACGTACAACAGCCGGAGAGCTTACTGGGCAGGCGGGGTGTAACCTTCGATCTGCACCTCACCTGCATCAAACAGGTAGCTGACCATCTCTTTTTCCAGCAGTTGGCGATGCTCAAGATTCATCATGTTGAGCTTTTTCTCGTTGATCAGCATCACCTGCTTCTTCTGCCACTCGGCCCAGGCTTCCTTGCTGATGTTGTCAAAAATCCGCTTGCCGAGCTCACCGGGATAGAGTTGGAAATCCAGACCCGGGCCCTCTTTTTTCAGGCGTTGGCAAAATACAGTACGGCTCATGTTGACCTCTATGGTTGTAACTCTGGATAGGCGAGGAGACGGGCCGTGGCGGCCGCCAGCCCCACCTCGGCAGGATGGCGTAAGTTATACCAGAGTCGGTTATCTGCTTCCATGAGCCGCAGCGGCTGCGCCTCATCAATGTCAATCAGCAGCGGCTGAATATCGAGATGGAAGTGGCTGAAGGTATGGCGAAAACCGGCCAGTTCACGATAACCGTGATGGCTCAGGCCGAGGGATGCCAGCAGACCATCCACCTCCGCCAGCGAGGCCACCTGCGGGAAGCAGTAGAGCCCGCCCCAGATCCCCTGTGGCGGCCGCTTCTCCAGCAATAACTCGTCACCATGGCGGATCAACAGCATGATGCCATCGCGAGCCGGAATGCTCTTCTTGGGCTTGCTGTTGGGATAAGCGGTAGGCTTGCCTTGCGACAGCCCCTGGCAATCGGCCCGCACCGGGCAGCGATCACAGGCAGGCTTGCTGCGGGTGCAGATAGTGGCCCCGATATCCATCATTGCCTGATTGTATTGCGCCACTCCCAGCTTGGGGGTGAGCCGGATGGCGATCTCCCACAGCTCGTTCTCCACCTGTTTTTGGCCGGGCCAGCCCGGCAGCGCCAGCCAGCGGGTAAGCACCCGCTTCACGTTGCCATCAAGGATGGCGTGGGGCTGACCTAGAGAGAGCGACAGCACGGCCCCGGCGGTTGAGCGGCCAATCCCCGGCAGCGCCATCACCTCGTCAAAGCGCTCGGGAAAGAGGCCGTGGTGATGATCGCGGATCTGCTGGGCCGCCTTGTGCAGGTTGCGGGCCCGGGCGTAGTAGCCAAGCCCGGTCCAGTGGTGCAGCACCTCGTCGACAGGGGCATCGGCCAGCGCCACCACATCCGGGAAGCGCGCCATAAAACGCTGGTAATAGGGGATGACTGTAGCGACCTGAGTCTGCTGCAGCATGATCTCCGAGACCCAGACCCGGTAAGGGGTCTTCTCCTGCTGCCAGGGCAGGGTTTTGCGGCCATGAAGCTCGTACCACTCCAGAACCCGGCTTGCGAAGGTTGATTGATTCACGTTGTTCTCATGTCGTTGATATAAGGGGAGCTCTGCGGTTCCTTCGGCTTATCTGGCCTGAGCGGGCATAAAGTCATCCCGCAGCACAGCGCCAGCTATCTGGTGCGGCAGCGTAAGGCCTCGTCACGGCCAAGTCAAAGCCGCGCTGACTGGCGCTGCGGGCAGGTGGTGGTCAGGCAGCAAAGCGATAACAAAGACGATATACTCGGCCCCACGATTTATGACGGGAGAGACGGTTTGCAGACTTATCTGGTTGGGGGCGCAGTGCGGGATCGCCTGCTGGGATTGCCGCAGGGCGACAGGGATCATCTGGTGGTCGGCGCCACCGTGGAGCAGATGCTGGCGCTGGGTTTTACCCAGGTCGGTCGCGACTTTCCCGTGTTTCTTCACCCCAAAACCCAGCAGGAATATGCTCTCGCCCGTACCGAACGCAAACAGGGTCAGGGCTACACCGGTTTTGTCTGCCACGCCGCCCCCGATGTGACGCTGGAGCAGGATCTGCTGCGCCGGGATCTCACCATCAACGCCATCGCCGAAGATGATCAGGGCCAGCTCCACGATCCCTACGGTGGCATCGAGGATTTGGAAAAGCGGCTGCTGCGCCACGTATCTCCCGCCTTTGCCGAAGATCCGCTGCGCATCCTACGGGTCGCCCGCTTCGCCGCCCGCTTCCACGCTCAGGGCTTTACCATCGCGCCGGAAACCCTCGCCCTGATGAGCGAGATGACGGCCGCTGGCGAGCTGGCCCACCTCACGCCGGAGCGAGTCTGGAAGGAGCTGGAGAAGGTGCTGCTGGGGCCGACCCCGCAGATCTTTATCGAGGTGCTGCGCCAGTGCGGCGCCCTCAAGGCACTCTTCCCCGAAATCGACGCTCTGTTCGGCGTCCCCGCCCCGGCCAAGTGGCACCCGGAGATCGACACCGGCATCCACACCCTGATGGTGCTGGAGCAGGCGTGCCGGATCTCCCCCGAGCTGACAGTGCGCTTTGCCGCCCTCTGCCACGACCTTGGCAAGGGAGTAACCCCCAAGGAGTTCTGGCCAAGCCATCACGGTCACGGCCAGAAGGGGCTGCCGCTTATTCGCGCCCTGTGCGAGCGGTTCCGGGTTCCCAACGAGTGCCGGGATCTGGCGCTGCTGGTGAGCGATCTGCACACCCACATCCACATCGCCTTTGAACTCAAGCCCGCCACCCTGCTCAAGGTGTTCGACAAGGCGGATGCCTGGCGCCGCCCCGAGCGCTTTGCCCAGTTGCTGGATGCCTGCCGCGCCGACTTCCACGGCCGTACCGGTTTCGAGGAGCGGGTCTACGCCGAGCCGGACTATGTGGCCGAAGCGCTGGCTGCCGCCCAAGCGGTGCCGGTGAAAGAGATAGTGGCGGCCGGTTACAAGGGAGAAGAGATCAAGGAGCAGCTCGCCAAAAAGCGCACCGATGCCATCAGCCGCATCAAGGATGAGTGGACCTTTATCGAGGAGTAACCTCGGCCCCATAACAGACGGCCGCTCTGATGATGAGCTCCGCAAGGAGAACATCGCCAGGGCGGCCGTTTTGCATCCAGGTTTATATGTGAAGGGGTGCTAACCCCTGCTGGTGCCGTTATGCCGGACCAATTCGCTCCATCAGGCTCATATGGGATTAGCCATCGTGGCGCTTGAGATTCTGGCGATACTCAAACTGGCGCTGGCTCTCCTGCTTGAGCCCCAGCATCAGCGAATAGCACATCGCCAGCATGATCACCGAGAAGGGCAGCGCGGCTATGATGCTGGCCGCCTGCAAGGCCGCCAGGCCGCCGGAAACCAGCAGAATAGCGGCAACCAGCCCCTGCCCCAGACCCCATATGGCGCGGTGCAGTACCGGCGGCTCCTGATCACCGATGGAGAGCAGGGTGGTGATGACCAGCGTGCCCGAGTCACTGGAGGTGATGAAGTAGGTGCAGATGAGCAGGGTCAACACGGCCTTGGCGATCCAGCCGAAGGTATCCCAGTGCAACAGCTCGACCGTCTTGTAGAGCGCCAGCGTCACATCCTGATTGACCGCCGCGACCACGCCGCCGCCACCAAACAGCTCCAGATTCATCGCCGTACCGCCAAACACGGTGAGCCAGAACATGCCGAGCAGCGAGGGTACCAGCAGCACACCGAGCACAAACTCGCGGATAGTACGCCCCTTGGAAATGCGGGCGATAAACATGCCGACAAACGGCGCCCAGGCAATCCACCAGCCCCAGTAAAACGCCGTCCAGCTCGACTGCCAGGCCGAGGTGCCGTTGGCCTCGGTGTTGGTCCAGAAGCTCAGTTTGACGATGTTCTGCAGGTAATCACCGATGTTCTGCACATAGGCGTTGAGGATATAGGTGGTCGGCCCCAGCACCAGAAAGAGTGCGAGCACGAACACGCTCAACCAGATATTGAGCTCGGAGAGGATCTTCACCCCGCGCCCGACCCCGGAAACCGCCGACAGAGTGGCGATCAGGCTGATACCGCCAATCAGCCAGAGCTGGTTGGACTGCGACACTGCCATACCGAACATCTGGTTGAGGCCGGTATTCATCTGGGAGACCCCCAGACCGAGGGAGGTTGCCACCCCGAACACGGTGCCGAACACCGCCAGCACATCGGCCGCATGGCCCCAGAAGCCGTAGATGCGCTCACCGAGAATGGGGTAAAGCACGGAGCGAATAGCCAGCGGCAACTTGCGGCGATAACTGAAAAAAGCCAGCGACAAGCCAACGATCACATAGATGGCCCAGGGGTGCAGGCCCCAATGGAAAAAGGTGAGGCGCATGGCGATCTGGGCCGCTTCCGGGGTCATCCCTTCGGTAATGAACGGATTGCCCTGCAGATGGTTCATCGGCTCGGCGATGCTCCAGAACACCAGACCGATCCCCATGCCCGCGCTAAAGAGCATGGAGAACCAGGCGAAGTAGCCGAACTCCGGTACCTGGTCGTCGTCACCCAGTCGGATGCTGCCAAAACGGCTGAACATCAGGTAGACAGCGAAGAACAGGAACAGGGCGACCACCAGAATGTAGTACCACTTGAACCCGGCAATAATCTGATCCTTGGCACCGACAAACCAGGCGGCTGCGGTATCGGGAACAAAAACGCCAAACAGCAAAAACAGGGTGATCACGGTGAGGGCCGTCATGGCCATGGTGGGGTTGAGGCCTTTCAATAGCCCTTTGCTTGCTCGCATCCAGCCTCCTTAGTCGTTGTTGAAAAAGTCTTCGCCCACATGATCACCGGCCCCGCCGATGGCACGATAGACCAGTTTGCCGGCCGCCTGTTCGCGGTGATCCACCAGCGAAACCGAGGGCTGGCCGTTCACGGCGTGACGCTTGCCAAGGAAGATGGCCATGGGGACACCCAAATTGGAGACACCGCTGGTGATCCAGAGGCGGTTGAAGTCGTAAGAGCCGCCGATGAACTCCAGCTGGGCCAGGCCGGTATCGAGGCCGGTCAGATAGAAGTTCATGGCACTTTCGTCAGGAAAGAGGTGCACCAGCACATAGGCGTAGCGTAATTCATTCACCAACTCCTTTAGGTTGAAAGTACCTGTCTCACTGCAAGAGAGGGGTAACTCACCATCATAGTGGTGCACCTTGAGGTTGTTGGGGTCTTCATCATAGGCAGGCTGATAGCGCACAAAAGCCGAGGTATCCGGCAGTTCATAGCGCACTCTGACCACACGTAACTCGGCCACCAGAGACTTGATATCCAGCTCGTCATTCATCATTTCGCTCCTCAAATGTCAGGGTGAATTCCGTGAAATACCCGTCAACCTAACACAAAATTAATTAGAGCAGAAATTATTACAACAAAAACCATATTGACCTTGTGACGAATTAGGCGGAAAATTTTGCCCCTCTCCATAGCCCTCCAATGACGCACACCCCATGGAAAAACATGATGAAGTGCTGGTCGCCCTGCGCCAGATTATTCGTGCCATCGACATGCACTCCAGGCGCTTGATCAAAGAAGCCGGGCTCACCTCCCCGCAACTCTTGCTGCTCAAAGGGATCGACGAGTTGGGACAGATCTCCATGCGTCAGCTGGCCGATCACACCAACATGAGCCAGGCCACCGCCACCACCATCATGGACCGATTGGAGAGCCGTCAACTGGTGCAGCGCGTTCGCAGCAATACCGACAAGCGCAAGGTTCACGCGACACTGACTGACGCAGGCCGCGCCCTGCTGGCCCAGGCCCCGACCCCGCTGCAAGAGCGCTTCATCCAGCGTTTTCAGGCGCTGGAAGCGTGGGAACAGACCCTGCTGCTCTCTTCCCTGCAACGCATCTCCGCCATGATGAATGCAGACGAAATCGACGCAGCCCCGGTGCTGAGCGTCAGACCCCTCACCGAAGAGCAGGCATAAGCTGCTGAACAATTTCAGGCATAAAAAAAGCTCCCGAACGGGAGCTTTTTCGATCAGGGGCCGCAGAGGATTACTCTTCCAGGCTGATCCCGATATTGGAGACGCCATCCTGAGAGGCGAATACTCTGATGGCCAGGATACGATCGCTGTCGCGCTCATGAGCAACCCGCTTGAGCAGCTCGACCTGGAACTCCAGCTCGGCTTCCATGTACTCGTGCTCGTAGAGCTCCTCTTCGGTCAGATCCCGCTCTTCCAGCAGCTCGATAAAACCGGCCACGGTACCGACTGACGCATGACTGGCATCGTTGGCCTCTTCGCCAACCCGGCAGATCACCGAGTTATAGGCGCAGCCCAGCGCAACACAGGCATCCAGCGCCGGATAGGCACCGTAGGATTCAAACTTGCGGGGGTCCGGAATGTGAGACTCGAACTCTTCGAGAATGGCACCCAGATTGACCCGGGATCCCTTGACGGTGAGGTAGACCCACATCTGATCCAGCGCATGCCGGAAAGCGCCTGCATTGCCAAAGCCGGAAGCCTGACAGAACAGGGCATAGTTGGGGTACATGCGCTCTGCCAGCGCCAGGGTGTAGACGGTCTGTTGCCAAGGCTGTAGCTCGGCCAGTCGCTTATAAAACTTGTCACCAAACACTGGAGTCGGATCCTTTGCAAAATGTGGGGCAGATTGTAGCCCACGAGGGGCGCGGCGAAAACGAAAAAGCGCCCTGGTCGGCTATGTTGCGATATGAAGTCAGGTAAGATGGGTCGAGAGCGGCATCTTGTTGCGCCGCAAATTCTGATAAGGAACAAGAGTATGAGCCAACGTACCCTTCTTTTGCTCAGCCAGGATAATGCTCACTACGAACGGCTGCTCAAGGCCGCCAACCTCCCCCACCTGCGCATTCTGCGGGCCGATAACCAGAGCGATGCCGAGAAGCTGATCGGCGAAGCCCATATTCTGATGGCCGAACCGGCCCGCGCCAAACCGCTGCTGCCCAAAGCCAACAAGCTGAGCTGGTTCCAGTCCACCTATGCGGGAGTCGATGTGCTGCTCGACCCTGACAGTCGCCGTGACTATCAACTCACCAATGTGCGTGGCATCTTCGGCCCGCTGATGAGCGAGTATGTCTTTGGTCATCTGCTCAGCCTGATGCGCCAAATCCCCCTTTATCGGGAGCAGCAGAAACAGCGACTGTGGCAAAGCCACCCCTATCAGGGCCTCAAGGGGCGCACCATGCTGATCCTGGGTACTGGCAGCATTGGCCAGCATATCGCCCACACCGGCAAACATTTTGGCATGAAGGTGCTGGGCATCAGCCGCAGCGGTCGGGAGCGGGCCGGGTTTGATCAGGTTTATCAGCTACCTGCGCTCAACAAGATGCTGGCGCAGGCAGATGTCATCGTCAGCGTGCTGCCAGCCACCCGCGATACCCGTCATCTGTTCAATGCCGCCCGCTTCGAACACTGCAAACCGGGCGCCATCCTGTTCAACGTCGGCCGTGGCAGCGCCGTACACTCGGGCGATCTGCTCACCGCACTGCGCACCGGCAAGCTGGCGATGGCAGTGCTGGATGTGTTCGAGCAGGAGCCGCTGCCCGCCGACAGTCCACTGTGGGGCCAACCCAACCTCATCGTCACCCCCCACAACAGCGCCTACAGCTTCCCGGATGATGTAGCCCAGATCTTTGTGCGCAACTACATCCGCTTTATCGATGGCCAGCCACTGGATGGCAAAATCGACTTCGACAAGGGTTACTGACCTCACTGCGCATGTAAAAAGGCCCCGCCAATCTGGCGGGGCCTTTCATTTCAGGCTGTGACGACAGGAATCAACCCGCGGCCAGCTCCTTGCGGTAGCTCTTCACCTTGGCAAGGAACTGACGACGCTCCTTGCCGCTGAGCGGTTCAGCCATCGGCAGCTTGGCTGTCATGGCATTGACCGGGCGGTTGTTGATCCGCAGCTCGTAGTGCAGGTGAGCACCGGTCGAGCGACCAGTATTGCCGGAGAGGCCGATCTTGTCGCCCATCTTCACTCGCTGACCGGTTTTGACCAGCAGCTTGCTCAGGTGCAGATAACGGGTAGAGAGAGTACGGCCATGTTTGATGACGATATAAGTGCCCGCCAGCGGGTGGCTGGTTGCCTTCTGGACGATACCATCACCGGTCGCCAGCACTGGCGTGCCCACCGGCACCGCAAAGTCGGTGCCCTCGTGAGGACGCACCATACCGGTTACCGGATGTTTGCGCGCCGGGTTGAAATTGGAGCTGATCCGATAGCGGCTGTGGGTCGGGTAGCGGCGGAATCCGCGCTCCAGACTGTTGCCCTGACCGTCGTAATAGTTGCCGTCATCGGAGAGCCAGGCCGACACCGTCTTGCCCTGGCTGGTCACTTCCACACCCAGCAGCTGGCTGTTGCCAGTGCTCTTGCCTTCCACCGTCTCCTGGCGTACCAGCACTTTGAACTTGTCGCCCTTCTGCAGATCCTTGGCGAAATTCATCCGCCACTGGAACAGGTTGGCAATTTTCTGGATATGGTTGGCCGGAATCCCCGCATTGCGGGCACTGACATAGAAGCTGCCGTTGATCACGCCGTTGTAACGCTGCGGTTGCCACTCAACCTTCTCATTGATCATGGAGGCGGTATAGGCATCATCGCTGCGCGCCATCACCAGCGTCTGCTTGATGTTCAGGCGGATTTTGAGTTGCTGCAGGATGTTGTCCTGATCGATCAGCAGCTCGATATTCTGGCCCGGCTTGAGGCGCGCCAGATAGTTCTTGTTGTCCGCGTCCAGCACCTTGTAGAGGGTGGTGGTGGAGAGACCGAGATTGTTAAAAATGGCGGTCAGGTTTTCGCCGTTGCGGACCCGGTAATCCTGCCACTGGGGGGTGGTGTCGACCGGGATGTCGTCATCCGGCACACTCTGCTCAACCAGTTCGTGATCGGGAATTTCGTTAAAGTCGGTGTTGTTTTCGTTGGTTGCCGTACCTGCGGTATCAATGGGCAACTCAAGACGCAGCGGCCGCTCGAGGATGTCACCCGGAGCTGGCAATAATGCCACTGCTGACAGGGTCATGGCCGTCAGCATCAGCATGGCGTAAAAGTGTTTGCGGGGAACCGGTGGTTCCCAATTGGCAGCCTGTACTACCAAGGGACGGAGACGTTTCATCCGCTATCCTGTATTTAGATCTAAAGAGTGTGAGTTGCGATGTCAGTTGTGACAAAACCGTATAAAACTGTTTGTTGGACACAAATAGTTACAAATAGTTCATCACAATCTGCATGAACCTCACATTTTATGCATAACCCGCCCGGATGGGCAGAAATGATCGTCTTTTTTAACCATTTTTTCCTATTTTTAAGAACCGGGTCGGATTCGATACTGAATAGAAACCTGGAATGTTGCGATAACTTTTCCATGGAGTGGATATGTCGTTAGCAAAACTGTTAATCAGAATAATTGTCGTCCTGTTCCTGATCGGTGCAGCGCTGCTGTTTGCACTGGAAGTCACGACGGTCCGCCAATCCATCCTCGACCAGATGTCAGCCAACCTGGAAACCGCCATCACCGCTCTCGGGCTGGTGCTGCAAGGAACCCTGCTCAATGACGACAATGTGCTGGCCGAGACCATCGTCAATGCCATGTTCGATGGCGGCTTCGTCAGCTCGGTCACCTTGATCGATCCTGATGGCCAGTTGCTGTTTCAGAAGGTCTTCCACTCTACCCAGCAAAATGTCCCCGGCTGGCTTCCCTCGGTTATCGGCATGCCCCCCGTCAAAATTGAGCAAGAGTTGACCGATGGCTGGCGCATGCTGGGCACTCTGACCCTTGAGGGGCATAGCGGCTACGCCTATCAGCATCTGTGGAATGCCATCAGTCGCACCGGTCTGGCACTGCTGGCGGGCCTCGTCGTATTTACCCTGATCATCTCCCTGGTGTGCAAACGCCTGCTGCAGCCCCTGGAGCAGATCAACCTACAGCTGATCCGCATCCGCAAACACCAGTTCAACAGCACCCTGCCTACTCCCTGGTTGCAAGACCTCAAAGAAGTGGCACTTTCCATCAACCAATTGGTTTCCGAACGCAAACGGGATCTGCTGCAACAACGACTCAAAATCACCCAGCTGGGAAAACAGCTGCCACTGACGCCCCCACAGCCGCTGCAAGGAGTGAGCCCACTGCCGGAAGGCGGGCAACTGCAAAAATTTGTCTCCACACAAGGGGAGATCGCCCTCTATCAGCGTTTCTTGCCCAGTCAGCCCCTCGGTGCCGACAGCGATCTCGCAACCATCCAGAGCGCCCTGCAACAGTGGCAGCACTCTCATATAGAGGGGATCTTGCTGCCCCTCTCCCTGCTCAATCACCCGCAATGGTCCGAGATCGCCCCTCTGCTAAGCCAAGGCCGCGGCAAAACTCTGGATTGGCGCTGGGATGTGGTCACCTTTCCCGCCCACGGCCAAGCCACATTGGCTGCGTTGCAGGAACAGGGGTGTGAGCTCGCCTTCAGCGCCATTCCCCTCAATGCGGATACCTTCAATCAACTTGACCCGCTCAATCCCATTTTTATCAGCTGTCAGCTGACCGATTAGCCGCTCTACTGGAATCTGCTCTCCCAAACCATGCATGCTGCTGGCTATACCCTACTGGCAGAATCGGGAGAGTGCCGCGACATCGACAAACTGCGGACCTGGGGTATCGATGGTTATGCCAAGGAGGCGCAATCATGAAGAAGCTCGCCATGCTGTTGCCCCTGCTGTGGCAACCCGGCCTGATGGCTGAAACCGTCACTATCACCACCGGGGGTGAGCAGGGGATTTATCACCAGATAACCAAAGAGTTTTGCCGTCTGGCTCATGAGGTCGACGAGCAACTTGCGTGCACACTGCAGAGCTCATCGGGTTCAATAGAAAACCTGACGCGACTCAAGAGTGGCGAGACCGCCTACGCCATGGTGCAGTCAGACTGGCTATATCAGGCAAGCCAGGGCTTGGGCCCTTTTGCCACGCAGCCGCAACCTGAGCTGCGCGCCCTGTTTGCCACCCATGCCGAGCCCTTCACCATAGTGATCCGTGCCGATGGCGATATTACTTCACTGGAACAGCTCAAGCTCGCCCCCATCGACATGGGGTTGAAGAGCTCGGGAACCCGCCAGACGGCGCTGACCCTGTTCAACATCTTGGGAGCGAAAGAGCAGGATCTCGATCTGAAGAGCATGGCCAACCTGCCGGATGCGCTCTGCAGCAAGCAGATCGACGCATTTGCACTGGTGATGGGACACCCGAACCGGATTGTGCTCGACACCGCCAAACGTTGCGCGGTCAGTTTCCTCCCCATTGATGGGGCCACCCGTGATCAGCTACTCAAGGGGGTCAAATATTACCAACGCAGTCAGGTGCCTGCCCGCATCTACCCCGGCAATCTGAAGGCAACTCCCACCTTTGCCATTGCCGCCACCCTGGTTACCAATGCCACCATGCCGGAAGAGTCTGTCTATCGTCTGACCAAGGCCATGCTGACCCAGCAGACCAAGTTCAATGAGCAGACTTATGGCTACGCCAATATGTTTCACCGGGCACGCAATAAAACCGGCCCGGTGCTGAGTATTGAGCAGCATCCGGGCGCAGCGAAATATTTCGATGAGTTGAAGGCGGCGGGCAAGCTATAGCTGACGACGGGGAGAGCGCAGTTGCTCGCTGGAGAAGCGGGTCTTCATAGATGTCCACTGCGCCAACCGATCGGCACTCCCCGCCAGCGTCCCTTCCCGCCGTGACTTCATGATCCAGATGCTTTTGGCATCGAAACTGTAAACGGGAATGAGGTCGGTACGCTTACTGCCCGGCAGGATCCGGCTGTTGATGTTGTCGAGCACCAGTGGGTCAGCCTTGGGTGTCGGGAAGTAGAGCGTCACCATGTGGAACTGGTTGTAACGCACAGCCTTGACGTAGGCCAGCCGCAGCTTCTTCTCATCCACCCCCAGCTCCATCAGGGTATAGTACTTGGAAATGCTGTAATCCTCGCAATCCCCACCCCGGGCACCGATGAACTCCAGCGGATTGGCCCAGTAATCCTCATCCCCCCACAGCTTGGGATCCTCGCTGTAGGTCAGATTGTTGAAGTAGTTGTTCACCAGCTCGATCTTCTGCTGGTCGGTTGTACCCGCTCTGGGGGTGAGCAAGCGAGAAAATGCCTCGGCCCGCTGGATGGCCCTGCCACCATACACTTCCTGCAGCTTGGCCCGCAGGTCCGGACTGGCAATATATTCGGAAAGACGCGAAGCCTGCACGTTGGCGCAACATAGCGCCAGAGTACAGGCCGGGATCAACAACCATTTCATACCGGACACTCCATGTCAGATGCTGGAGGTCAGTATAGTCCGTCCGGATGAGAGGCTCAGCCGCTGATCAGCGACACTGGGCGAATGCGTCTGCCAGTTGCTGCATGAATTGGGGATAACCATCCGGGCCGAGCGGTACCTGCTCACCCACCTCATCCAGCAACAGCACCTTGGCGCCAGTATTGCGTGCCACCGATTCGATCACAGCCGGTGAGAATTGCGGCTCGGCATAGATGCAGCTTGCCTGCTTCTCCTCCAGCGCCTTGCGGATCTCGACCAGTGTTTTTGCTCCCGGGCGACGCTCCGGGCTGACGGTAAAGTGACCCTTTGAACTCATGCCGTAGTGGCGCTCCCAGTAGCCATACGCCTCGTGGAAGACAAAGTACCCCTTCTCATTCACTGCCTTCATCTGGCCGGCAATCACCTTGTCTTTGGCATCCACCTTGGTATCAAATGCCGCGAGGTTGGCGTCATAGCGAGCCTGATTGGCCGGATCCAGCTTGCCCAATTCACTTGCGATCGCCTTGGCAATCACTTTGGCCTGCGTCGGACCAAGCCAGATATGGGGATCGACCCCTTCGTGATGATGTCCCTCATGCCCTTCATCATGGTCACCGTGCTCGTGGGCGGCATGATCTTGATCATCATGGTTATGGGAATCGTGACTATCCTGAGTCGCGTAGTTGAACAGCGGCATCCCCTCAACCTGAGTCAGGGTCAAAGCATGAGGATGGTTGGCCAGCGGCTTGGCCATAAAACCTTCCAGCTCGGGGCCGACCCACACCACCAGACCAGCACTGTTGATGTTGCGAATATCGGACGGACGCAGGGAGAAATCGTGGGGAGAGGCACCGGTCGGCAGCAATACTTTGGGCTCGCTCACCCCGTCAGTGATCGCCGCAGCGATGAAGCCAAGGGGCTTGATGGTGGTCAGTACCTCAATGGCACGAACAGGCAAACTCACCGCCAGCAGGGCAGTGAAAAGCGCAATAATTCTCATTGGTGAATCTCGTCAGGGGGTGAGTATGTGATAATATAACAGCCGCTTTTTGTTATATTATAACTCTCACTGGCTGTAAACCCCGGAGTTGTCATGAGCCAACTGGTAGAGCTGAAAGAGGTCTCTCTCTCGTTTGATGGACGCTCTGTGCTCGACAAGGTCTCCTTTACCCTCAATAAAGGCAAAATCACCACGCTAGTCGGCCCCAACGGGGCGGGCAAGAGCACCCTGAGCAAGCTGGTGCTGGGTCTGCTCACACCGGATTCGGGCAAGATCACCCGCAGCCGCGATCTGAGAGTCGGCTATGTGCCCCAGCGCCTCTAT
The DNA here is from genome assembly GCF_051919525.1 of Aeromonas sp. 6P. Lineage (NCBI taxonomy): Bacteria > Pseudomonadati > Pseudomonadota > Gammaproteobacteria > Aeromonadales > Aeromonadaceae > Aeromonas > Aeromonas sp. 6P. Next base: position 3,909,458 of record NZ_JBQBEO010000002.1, read on the forward strand.
CTGGATCCCACCCTGCCACTGACGGTGCGCCGCTTCCTGCAACTGGGTAAGAACAGCCGCCTCTCCATCGATGAAGCGCTGACCCGGGTGGGCGCAGAGGGTCTGCTGGAAAACCGGATGCAGAAGCTCTCCGGCGGTGAGATGCAGCGCGTGCTGCTGGCTCGCGCCCTGCTGGTCAAGCCCGAGCTGCTGGTACTGGACGAACCGGTGCAAGGGGTTGATATCACCGGCCAGATCGAGCTCTACGCCCTCATCGGCCAACTTGCCGCCGAATTTAATTGCGCCGTGCTGATGGTCTCCCACGATCTGCATCTGGTGATGGCCAGCACCCACGAGGTGATCTGCCTCAATCGCCACGTCTGCTGTCATGGCGAGCCGGAAAGCGTGGCCCGCCACCCCGAATTTGCCCGTCTGTTCGGGCGACCGGAGCAGGAGGTGCTGGCGGTCTATACCCACCACCACCACTGCGATGGCGAACACCATCATCATGAACCGCAGGCCCCCGTCATCCGCCTGCCCTCTCGCAACAACGCTCACAGCAAATAGCGCAAGCAACAGGACATTCAAGTGGACAGCTTTCTGTTATACGCCCTCGCGGCCGGTCTCGGCATCGCCCTGCTGGCCGGTCCCCTCGGCAGCTTCGTGGTATGGCGCAAAATGGCCTATTTTGGCGATACCCTCTCCCATGCCTGCCTGTTTGGTATTGCGCTGGGCATCCTGCTGCAGGTGGATCTCACCCTGGCGGTAGTGGTCTGCTGCCTTGCCATGGCGATGCTGCTGGTGATCATGAGTCGCAACCAGCAGGTAGCCACCGATACCCTGCTCGGCATTCTGGCTCACAGTGCCCTGTCCCTCGGTCTGGTTACCTTGAGTTTTATGGATAACGTGCGGGTGGATCTGATGGCCTACCTGTTTGGCGACCTGCTCTCGGTACAACCGATGGATCTGCTCTGGATCTACGGCGGTGGCGCGCTGGTACTGCTCACCCTGTGGCGACTGTGGGATCCCCTGCTCTCCATGACCATCTCGGAAGAGCTGGCGCGGGTAGAAGGGGTTAGGGTAGATGTGCTGCGCTGCGTGCTGATGCTGCTGATCGGGCTGGTGATCGCCGTAGCGATGAAGTTTGTCGGGGCGCTGATCATCACCTCCCTGCTGATCATCCCCGCCGCCACCGCTCGACGTTTCAGCCAGACGCCGGAGCAGATGGCCGGCTTTGCCGCGCTGATCGGCTGCCTCGCCGTACTCGGCGGACTGACCCTCTCCTGGTATCAGGACACCCCGGCGGGCCCGTCAGTAGTGGTCTGTGCCACCAGCCTGTTTGTCCTAAGCCAGTTCAAGAAGGCTTGATACCACGCTAGAGCGGCATGCTCTGGCGTGTCTCCATCATCAGCCACTGGCGTAACCGGTTGATGGCGGGCTCATGGGCCCGTGAGCGCTTGCAGGTGAAATAGAAGGCATCCCCCGTCTCCAGCTGGTGTACCGGCAAGGCCACCAGCTGGGGATCATCTGGCCGCAGCATGTAGTCATTCACAAACGCCACCCCCTGATCCCAGGCCGCCGCCTCCATCGCCAGCAGCACATGGCTGAAGTGGTGCATCCGCGCTTCGTCAGGGATCACCAAGCCACCCGCCTTGGCCCAGCGCTGCCAATCCTCCCCCCGCGCCTTGTAGATGGATTGCACCGATAGCAGCGGCAGTTGCCAGATGGCATCTGGCCACTCCCCATCCACCTGCTGCAACAAACGGCGGCTGCAGACCGGAAAGAGTCGCTCCTGATAGATAAGGTCGTGGCAGTAGCCCCGCCCATGGGGTGAGACTGTGATAAAACAGTCGGCCACCCGATCGGAGAGCTCGGGATCCTCCGCTACCATCTCCAGACTCAAATCCAGCTCGGGATAGAGCTGGCGCAATCCGGCCAACCGCGGGATCAACCACTTCACCGCAAACGAGCTGTAGACCGCGAGCCGGACTCGCATCTCGCCACCACCACGCAACTGTTCGCTGCTTTGGGCAATCTGGCTGAGTCCGGCGGCAATCCCCTCGAAGTAGCTCTCTCCCTGGGGTGTCAACGAGAGCAGCCGCCCCTGACGCAGCAGCAAGCGCTCCCCCAGAAAATCCTCCAGCAGACGGATCTGGTGGCTGACCGCACTCTGGCTGACGTTTAGTTCAAGAGCGGCGCGGGAGAAGCTGAGCAGCCGGGCGACCACTTCAAAATATTGCACGGCACGCAGGGGAGGAAGCTTCATTATCTAAATATCTCATGGGTGGTCATTTTTTATCATTTTACTGGATATCAACCGGCACGCTACCCTCCGCTCATCTGAAGTGGGAGGTGGTATGAATGCAGTAGGGATCGGCATCCTTTATCTGGTGCTGGGCAATATGGTGGCAGTTTTTTCCGATGCGCTGGTCAAGGTGCTGGAGCCGGATCAGCCCATCTTCCAGTTTGTCTTTTTCCGCCAGCTCTCGGCCGCCATTCTGCTGATGCCCTGGCTGCTCTGGTCGTGGCGCCGCAACCCGCCGGTGGCCATCAAGTGGCACCTGCTGCGGGCCCATATTTGGGCGGTCGGCGTCTGCCTGATGGTGGTCGCTCTCACCCGCTTGCCGCTCGCCACTGCCAATGCCCTCTTCTATGCCGCCCCCCTGATGATGGTGCCGCTGGCGGTGTGGATGGCAGGAGAAGCGATCTCGCGCCAGAAGGTGCTGACCGCAGTCATCGGATTTATCGGGGTACTGATCGTGCTGCGCCCGACTGAAGTGAACTGGGCCGCACTGGCGGCGCTCGGGGTAGCGCTGTCGATGGCGCTCAACAATCTGCTGATCAAGCGGATCCCGCTCAAGCAGCCCATCGCCCAGACCCTGTTTTTCACCAACGTGCTGAGCATGCCCTTTATTCTGGCGCTGGCATTGTGGGAAGGGGGCGACTGGCAGTGGCAGATGTGGTGGCCCGCCTTCGGTTCTTCGGCGCTGATCATGGTCTATGCAGGATTGTGCGTGGTGGCCTATCGCAAGGCGGAGGCGAGCAAGATCGCCTCGGCGGAATATACCGGTCTGCTGATGGCCGTCGCCATTGGGGTGTGGCTGTTTGACGAGCAACCGGGCCTGCCGCTGCTGCTGGGCTGTATCTGCATCGTCCTGCCGCTCATCGCAATGGCCCGCAGCAAGCCAAAACCACTGGCCGAGCCAGCGCTCTAATACTCAGGGTCTCCCCAGAAGCGGGGCGACCCTTTGCTGCAGATGGGGGACGATCTCCTGCTCGAACCAGGGGTTCTTCCTGAGCCAGAGGGTGTTGCGCGGGGAGGGATGCGGCAACGGCAGCCAGCCGGGGCCATAGTCGGCCCAGCTGCGCACCGTGTCGGTGAGCGAGCCCCTAGCTGCCCCCCGCAGATAGTAGGCTTGTGAATATTGGCCGATCAGCAGGGTCAGTTCGATATTAGGCAACAGCATCAATACCTTGTCGTGCCAAGTGGGCGCACATTCTGGGCGCGGCGGTAGATCGCCGGATTTTCCCCTGCCGGGATAACAGAGCCCCATCGGCATAATCGCAATGCGGGATTCGTCGTAAAAGGTGGCCTTATCGACCCCGAACCACTGACGCAGTCTGTCACCGGAGGGGTCATCCCACGGGATACCGCTGGCATGCACCCGGGTGCCGGGCGCCTGACCGATGATCAGCAAACGGGCACTCTCGGCCCCGCGGATCACCGGACGAGGCCCCAGCGGCAGATGAGCCTCGCACAGACGGCAGGCCCTGATTTGCTCAAACAACTTATCGATTCGCTGCATGACGTTGATAGTACCAGCATTTCCCTGTTTTCCCTCTTGTGGAAACAGGGCGAGCCCCCTACTATCGCCATGAATGTTTAATTTAATAAACGGACAATAATGAAAAACTGGCTAGGTACCGGTACCGCGACCCTCTCCTTCATCCTGTGGGGGATGCTGCCGCTCTATTATCAATTCATGCCTGAGGTCAACATGTGGGAGCTGATCTCCCACCGGGTGCTCTGGTCTGTGGTGCTGCTGGGGGCCCTGTTTTTGCTGCTTGGCCACAAGGTGCCCTGGGCACAACTGCGCAGCGAGCCGCGCCAGCTCGGCCTCATTCTGCTGGCGGGCCCCGTCATGTCCATCAGCTGGTGCATGTTCACCTGGTGCCTCACTACCGGGCAAGTGCTGACCACCAGCCTCGCCTTCTTTATGACCCCACTGTTCAATATCGTATTCGCTGTGTTGTTCCTCAAAGAACGGCTCACCCCGCAAAAGCATCTGGCGGTAGCCCTGGCGCTGGCGGGTCTCGCCTACATGCTCTTCTGCTACGGCCAGCTCCCCTGGTTCTCCCTCATCATGGGGGCCAACTTCGCCTGCTACGGCCTTATCAAGAAAAAGATCCACTACGACACCGGCACCAGCCTCTATCTGGAAGCCATGGTGCAACTGCCCGTCGCGCTGATCATCATCGGCACGCTGGCGTGGCACGGGGAAGGGGCATTCGTGAACGGAGATCTGGCCGACAAGCTGCTGCTGATGGGCAGTGCACCCGCTACTCTGCTGCCGGTGGGGCTGTTCTTACGCGGTGGCGAGAACCCGGATGAGCACGGTGGGGCTGCTGCAATATATCGAGCCCAGCCTCGCCTTCCTGCTCGCCATCTACTGGTTTGGTGAGGCGCCGGACCCCATCAAGGCAGTCGGTTTCGCCTTTGTCTGGGCAGGTCTGCTGGTGAGCCTGTTGCCACTGCACCGGCTCAAGCGCCGCCCTCAGGGCGTGCCGCGATAGGACTCCAGCACCTTGTGCCAGCGGGGATCTCTGTCCATCTGCTCGGCGATGTCGTTGAGGGTGGCATGCAGCTCGGGACGGGATTTGGGCAGCAGGATATGGCGGGTATAGCTGGATTGGGGGAAGGGCGAGATAAACAGCTTGCCCTGATAGTGCTGTGAGTCGATGAAAAAGCCCAGCGATGAACCACTCACCAGCGTCACATCGATGCGACCGCGCACCAGCAGCTCAAGATTGGTCTTCACCTTCTTGGCATCCTGACGTACCAGCTCGCCGCGGCCAGCCGCATCATCGATCCCCTGATAGCGGTAGCCCTCCACCCCGCCAAACATCAACCCCTTGAGGGAGTCGGGTCCGCGATAGGTGACCGGGTTGTCAATGTTCGAGACCAGCTCGTTGGTGTCGCGCATCACCGGGAAAGTCCAGAGATAGCGCTCGCGATGGAGATCCCCCACCCAGGCGGGATTGACCCAGACCACCAGACCGTCAAAGTCGGGATCTGCCATCTCCAGCGCCAGTCGGGCGCGATTGACCAGCCAAAGCTCGATTCTGGGTTCACCCCCCAGCTTTTCATTGAGATACTTGACCAGCTCGCGGCTCAGCCCTGCATCCACTCCGGTGTTGAAGGGGGGATGCTGATGGTAATCGTAGAGACGGATCGTCTCCCCCAGAACCGGGACCGACAACAGTAACCACAACCAAAACCAGACTCTCATCGCACCTCCTTGAGCTGCCTCTGAGTTTGGCACAGAGAATTTGAATGAGAGAACCCGCGACCACCACTCCAGCGCCGCAACCATCCGCCCCTTCCCGCTGGTCTGTCTATATGGTGCGAACTGCCACCGGCCTGCTCTATACAGGGATCAGCACGGATCCGCTGCGCCGTCTGCACCAGCACCAGAGTGGCAAGGGCGCTCGCGCCCTGCGCGGCAAGGGGCCACTGACGCTGGCGTGGCAACAGGAAGTCGGCGAGAAGGGGGCGGCCCTGCGCATCGAATATCGCCTCAAGCAGCAGCCAAAATCCTTCAAGGAACAGCTGATAAAAAGCCCGGCACTCTGGCAGAGCTGGAGCCCCCAGTGGTTACCCGCAGCCACCCAGCCTTGAGGACGACAGGCAAAAAAAGGCCACTCGATGAGTGGCCGGAAAGGGGAAATCAGGGAGCATCACACAACGTCTTGCACAACCTCAGGCTGGTTAGAGATAGGTATTGGAACGCTTGCTGCGGTTGCTGATCAACCAGCAAACCGCCAGCACCAGCAGCAACCAGGGGGCCAGCTTGATGATCAGAGCAAGCATGCCGCCCAGCGCCCCAAGCAGCACGAACAGGCCGCTCACCAGCAACATGGCTACCAGGGTAAAACCGGTCAGTGCCATGACCAGCAGCACCACCAGCAATATGAAAAATTCCAGCATAACTTGCTCCTTATCAGTACCTTGTCTGCCGGCTGATCAACCCTTCGGTCAATCCAGCCAGCGCTTCAATTCATAACGGGGCGGCATCACCAGCACCGCCAGCAGATAGGCGGCCAGTGCCAGCGGCGGCATCAGGATCAGGGCGAGCAGTGCCACCACCCGCACCGTGACTCTGGAGACCCCCAACCGCCTGGCAATACCGGCGCAGACCCCGGTCAGCTTGCGATGCACCAGATCCTTGGGCCAGGGGCTCATGATTACGCCTCCGCCTTCTGGCCTTTGAGGCGAGCCAGCTCGCGCTCGATCTCGTCATTGAGCTCCAGCTCGCGGAACTGGGCCTCCAGCGAGGGATTCTGCCCCAAGGTGGCCGCCTCCAACTGGGCTTCCAGCTGATCGACCCGGCCCTGAAAACCATCAAAGCGCGCCATCAGCTCATGCATGCGCTGGTTGTCCACCTGGGCGCGGGCACGAATGCGGCTGTGGGCTGTCTGCTCGCGCAGGGTCAGCAGTTTCTGCTTCTCGCGCGCCTCGGTCAGCTTGGCTGCCAACCGCTCGCTGTCGGCGCTGAGCTGGGCCAGCACCTCGGCCACCCGGGCCTTGTCCTGCTCCAGCTGTTCACATTTTTTAACCTCCGCCAGCTTCTCGGTAAGGGCGGCGCGGGCCAGATCCTCACGTCCCTTCTGGATGGCGAGCTCGGCCTTGGCCGACCACTCCAGGATCTGCGCCTGCAACGCCTGCTGGTGACGCTCCAGCTGCTTCTGTTCGGCAATCACGCGGGCGGCCTGGGTACGCATCTCGACCTGCACCTGCTCCATCTCTTCGATCATCAGGCGCAGCATCTTCTCCGGCTCTTCACTCTTGTCGAGCAGGCTGTGCAGGTTGGCATTTATCACGTCGGTCAGGCGGCTGAATACGCTCATGGTCTGGCTCCTTGTTGATGGATGGCTATCTCTTCCCATTGCATTACAAGAGCCGTGCCAAGAAAAATTATTGTTGTTTTACATATAGATGGGAATTTATCGAGGAAATTCAAGAAGCGTTTATTGGTGAAAATAGCCAACCTAGTGGTGATTTTTACCAACAAAAAAGGGAGCCTCTGGCTCCCTTGTCGATTCGTCTGCGCTATCCGTCAGGCAGCGTGGCTGTGGCCCAGCTTGCTGTCCAGTTCGGTCAGCTTGGCCTCCATCCGGGCGCGGCAGGTGTCGGAGAGATCGCGAATGCCGCTGGCACCGTGCTCCTTGCTGCAGACCGGCGCCATCACTTCCACCAGCACTTCGCCGTTGTCCCAACGATTGAGATCGACCTGACCGAAGTAGCTGGAGCAGACGATGGGCACCACGGGCACTTCAGCCTGTACCGCAGTATGGAAAGCGCCCGCCTTGAACGGCAGCAGGCCACGTCCCTGGGAGCGGGTCCCTTCCGGGAACATCCAGATGGAGGTGCCACGGTTCTTGATGCGATCCACCACCTGACCTATGGTGCCGATGGCACGGGAGCGGTTGGAGCGGTCAATCAGCACGTTGCCGGAGAGCCAGAAGATAAGGCCGAACAGCGGCAGCCAAAGCAGGCTCTTCTTGCCCACCGCCACCACGCCAGGCTGCACCGCACCGGTCACGGTGAAGATGTCGAAGTTGCTCTGGTGGTTGCAGACGTAGACCGCCGGGCCGACCGATTTGACCTCGTCGGCCACCGTCACCTTGACTCGCAGCCCGATCAGCGGGCAGACCGCGTGATACATGCGGGCGAAGACATAGACGTTGTTGGGATGGCGCGGACGAACCAGACATAGCAGCAGGCCGAACAGGAACCAGAAAATGAGCAGCAGACCAAGCAGCAGCACACGGGCAATTTTGAGCATCGAACACCTCGAGTTTTAACTCGGCGCAGTATACTGATCCCCCTTTTAGCGAACAAGCGTTCGCCAAACAGAACCGACCACCCTCCCCGTCGCGCTACCCACATTGCTGCTCATCAATACGCCGCCGACTTGCCCCACCCGCCATTGGTCGTTAGGATGGCCCCATCTTGATGGACGGGGCGAACATGATGTTGCAACAACGGGTAGCGAAACATCTCCTGCTGCTGGTCTGCCTGCTGGTGCTCAATTGTGCGGCCCAGCCGCTGGCCCGGCTTGCCCTGCTCGATCACGCCCTCAGCTGTCAGGCACTGCCCGTTCCAGGCTCGGCAACGGATCAAGAGGATGCCAAACCGGCCAGCCCGCAGCCCACCAGTTGCCAGCTCAATGGCAAATGGCTGAGCGCCGCCACCCTGCTCTGCGTCGAACAGCTCTTCTTTGCCGTCGCCCTGCTGATTGCACTGCTGGCCCCCCTTTGGCGCTACACACCGCCACTGCCCCCTCCCAGAGTCATCTCGCCGCCCGAGCGGCGTCTGCACCTCACCCTCTGCGTCTGGCGGGAATGAGTTTGGCTGCGTTCTTTCGTTAGCTGTCACTCATTTTTGCGAGACCAAAAAGATGTCGAATCTCTTCAAGGCGGCCCTGCTACTGGGCGGTCTGCTGTGGCAATCCATAGGATTGGCCAGCGACACGGGCTGGCTCACCAGCCCACAGAATGATCACGCCCGGATACGGCTGCAGGCCGACCGCAGCACGGCAGATCAGACCCGCATCCTGCTCGATGTCGAACTGGAGTCGGGCTGGAAAACCTACTGGCACAGCCCGGGAGAAGGGGGGATTGCCCCCCAGATCCTGTGGGATGAGCCGGTCGGTGACTTTCAGTGGCGCTGGCCGGTGCCACGTCACTTCGAGGTAGCCGGGCTCAGCACCCAGGGTTATCAGGGAGATGTGACCTTCCCTCTGAGCCTCAACTACCCCGCCGGGCAACCGCTCAAGGGAACTCTGCGCCTATCGACCTGCAGCAATGTCTGCATCCTGACCGACTTCCCTTTCACCCTCGCGGTGGATGGGCAGGCCCCAGCCGGTTTCGACTTCGGCTGGGCCAAGGCCATCAGCAACCTGCCCCAGCCGCTGCCTGCTGAGACCCGGGTCGAGCTCGGTTATCAGCACAACCAGCTGCAACTGCGCGCCGAGCGGGCAGAGGGCTGGCAATCACCAGCGCTCTTTATCGACGCTCTGGAGGGGGCCGAGTTTGGCAAACCGGCGCTTGAGGTCGAGGGCAACACCCTGATCGCCCGGGTGCCGGTGAGCGACGGCTGGCAGGGGGATGCGCCGGATCTACGCGGCCAATCCCTCGGCCTGCTGCTCACCAGTGGCGAACAGGCGTGGCAGGGCAAGGGGACGATCGGCGCGCCGCTCGCGCTGCCTAACCAGAGCCATTCGCTGTTCTGGTTGCTGGGAGCGGCGCTGCTCGGCGGCCTGATCCTCAACCTGATGCCCTGCGTGCTGCCGGTGCTGGCGCTCAAGCTGGGAACTGTGTTGCAACATCAGGATCGTGAACAGGGAACGGTGCGCAAGCAGTTCCTCGCCGCCAGCGCCGGGATCATCACCTCCTTCTGGGTGCTGGCGGCCATGAGCAGCCTGCTGCGCGCCACGCAAGGGGCCGTCGGCTGGGGCATCCAGTTCCAGAGCGCCGGTTTTATCGGCTTGATGGTGCTGGTCACCCTGCTGTTTTGCGCCAACCTGTTGGGGCTGTTCGAGATCCGCCTGCCCAGCGCCCTCAGCACCCGCCTCGCCACCAGCGGCGGCAACGGCCTCGGCGGTCACTTCCTGCAGGGGAGCTTCGCCACTCTGCTGGCGACCCCCTGCTCGGCCCCCTTCCTCGGCACCGCGGTGGCCTTTGCGCTGGCGGCGCCACTTGGCCAGCTCTGGCTGATCTTCACGGCATTGGGAATTGGCATGAGCCTGCCCTGGCTGCTGGTGGCGGCCCTGCCAAGACTCGCCATCTGGCTGCCGAAACCAGGGCGCTGGATGAACCATCTGCGCATCTTGCTCGGCCTGATGATGCTGGGCTCCAGCCTCTGGCTCACCAGCCTGCTCGACAATCATCTCGGCCGCTATGCCACCGGCTGGCTGATGGTTGCCATGCTGCTGGCACTGCTGATTGGCATCATCTGGCGTTACGGCATGCGCGGCTTCACGCTGGCGATCGCCCTCGCCGCCCTGATTGGCAGCCCCCTGCTGCTGAGCGGCGCCTTTAGCGCGCAGGGCTCGACCAGCGTTGACAAGGTGGTCTGGCAGCCGCTCTCCGAACGCGCCATCACAGATGCGCTGGCCCAGAACAAGCGGGTCTTTATCGATGTCACCGCCGACTGGTGTGTCACCTGCAAGGCCAACAAATACAACGTGTTGCTGCGCGATGAGGTACAACAGGCCCTCTCGGCCCCCGATGTAGTGGCCCTGCGCGGCGACTGGAGCAAACCAAGCGACACCATCGCTGCCTTCCTGCGTAAGCGGGGCGCGGCGGCCGTCCCCTTCAACCAGATTTACGGCCCGGAGTTGCCGCAGGGGGTCACGCTGTCACCCCTGCTCGACAAGGACGATCTGCTGACCACATTGCACAAGGCTGGCCTGCTTCAGGCTGGCACCACCCGATTTTAAGGAGCAACCATGAAACCGACTCTGAGCGCCCTGACCCTGCTGGCCTCCCTTTCCGCAGCCCTGCTGGCTCCGGCCCTGCACGCCGCCCCCTTCACCCCGGAGCAGGAGGCGCGCATCAAGGAGCTGATCCGCGAGACCCTGATCGCCAACCCCAAGATCCTCGACGAGGCCGCCGAATCCTGGGAGAAACAGAACGCGGCAGCCCAGGAAGCGCAGCTTGGCAACTTCATCAAGGGCAACAAGGATGTGCTGTTCAACAGCGCCACCAGCCCGCGCCTCGGCGCCAAGAACCCCAAGCTGACGCTGGTGCTGTTCACCGACTACAACTGCCCCTACTGCAAGCAGTTCGATCCCCAGCTGACCAAGCTGCTCAAGGCCTATCCGGATGATCTGGGGCTGGTGATCAAGCTGCTGCCGTTCAAGGGGCAGACCTCCGCCAAGGCGGCCCAATACAGCCTGACCCTGTGGCAGCAAGATCCCGCCCGCTTCCTCACCCTGCACGACAAGCTGATGAGCAAGCAGGGGATGTTGACCGAGGCGGACATCAACAAGGCGCTGGCCGCCACCGGTAACACCGCGCTCAAACCAGCCGCCAAGGCGACCGAGGAGCTGCGCAACAGCCTGCGCATCGGCACCATTCTGGGGGTACAGGGCACACCGGCGACGCTTATCGGCAACCAGCTGGTACCGGGCGCCATCCCCAATGAGGAGCTGGAGCAACTGGTGCAGGCCGAACTGGCCAAGCAGGGGTAAGGGATGACAACAATCAACCCTCAACCCCGCTGGCGACGCTGGGGCAAGGAGGCGCTCTGGCTGCTGCTGATGGCGCTGGTCATCTCGACCCTGCTCGATCTGTGGCGCAGCCCGACCCTGCCTGAGGGGGCGATGAGCGCCCCCGTCACCCTGCAGGATGGCAGCAGCACGGATCTCGCCACCCTGAGTCAGGGCAAGCCGTTGCTGGTCTACTACTGGGCCAGCTGGTGCGGTGTCTGCCGCTTCACCACCCCGGCCGTGCAGCAGCTCTGGCAAGAGGGGGAAAACGTGCTGACAGTGGCACTGCGCTCCGGCAATTCGGAGCAGTTAGGCAAGGGGATGAGCAAGAAGGGGCTCACCTTCCCGACCCACAACGACGAGTCGGGAGCGCTGGCCGCCCAGTGGCAGGTGGGGGTTACCCCGACGTTCCTCGTTATCAAGGATGGGACGCTTGTGAGCAGCACCACCGGCTGGAGCTCGAAGTGGGGCTTGCAGCTGCGGCTCTGGTGGGCATCGCTCTAGCCACGCAACATCACTGCCTGCAACAGGGCCATCCCACCGGATGGCCCTTTTTTATGCCGACATCAGGCGGGGAGTTGCATCCCGCGCACCTGCTCCAGCAGCGCGGTCACCGCCGTCGAGCGCAATGCATCAGGGGCGTAGCAGAGCCCTACCCGCCGCTTGAAGGAAGAAGCCGCCAGCTCGGCGACTGTACAACCGGACGGACAGAGGGAATGAGGCAACCAGGCAATCCCTGCCCCGGCGGCCACCATGGTCGCCGCCAGTCGCAGCGACCCCGCCCGCCGTGGATAGAGTGGCGCCTGATTGCCGAGGATGGCGATCAGCCGCAGGTGGGAGTCGTGGCGCGGGCAAGTGACCCACTGCTCGTCCGCCAGCGCATCCGGGGTGAGCGATCCCTTGCCCGTCAGCGGGTGATCCGGCGGCAGCACCAGCACAAACTCCTCCTCCAGCAGGGGGATAAAGAGCTCGTCACCGCAACGCAGGGATTCACACCCCAGCCGCACATCGCCACAGCAGCCCTCCTTAAGAGTCAGCAGGATCTCCTCGTGGGCTAGCGCCCCGTTGACCAGCGCCCCTATCACGCCATCGCCAAGGTCTGCCTCAATCCCCACCGTCAGCTCGAGGCAGGGGGAGGTTTCACGAAACTCGCGGGCGAGGGAATCGGTGTCGGCGATCAGCCGCTTGGCGCGGGGATAGAGCCGGTGGGCCGCTTCGGTCCCCTCCACCCCGCGTGCCTGCCGCACAAACAGGATCACCCCCAGCTCATCCTCCAGCGTCTTGATGGTGGTGGAGAGGGTGGGCTGGGTAATGAAAAGACGGGTGGCCGCCGCCGTGATGTTGCGCTCCTCGAAGACAGCCACAAACGCACGCAGGGTTCGCACATCCATAGAATTCACCTATACCAGACAGTCATAAAAGCCATTTTTCACGGCTACACGGGGCAAATATAGTGGCTTACCTGCCACAAGGCATCCTAATTCTCTATATCAGCGTCTATCAACACAGCCAGGAGCCATCATGCGCCATATCTCTGTCATCGGCCTAGGAGCCATGGGCTCCGCCCTCGCCACCACCTTGCTCAAGGCGGGCCATCCGATCACCGTCTGGAATCGCAGCGCCGCCAAGGCCGCCCCGCTGCAAGCGCTGGGTGCAACACTCGCCCCCTCGGTTGGCGCGGCCATCGCTGCGAGCGATATCATCCTTGTCTGCGTCGATAACTACGCCGTCAGCCAACAGTTGCTGGATGAGGCGAGCGACGCGGTGGCGGGCAAGCTGCTGGTGCAGCTCTCTACCGGCAGCCCGCAGGGGGCCAGAGCGCTGGAGAGCTGGAGCCACGCCCGCGGCGCCCGCTATCTCGATGGCGCCATCCTCTGCTTCCCGGATCAGATCGGCACCAGCGATGCCAGCATCATCTGCTCGGGGGCCAGCGCGGCCTTTAGCGACGCCGAGCCGGTGCTGCGCCTGCTCGCCCCCACCCTCGACCATGTGGCCGAGGCGGTGGGCGCCGCCGCGGCGCAAGATTGCGCTGTCGCCGCCTACTTTGCCGGTGGTCTGCTCGGTGCTCTGCACGGCGCCCTGATCTGCGAGGCTGAAGGGTTGCCGGTAGCCAAGGTGTGCGCCCAGTTCAGCGAACTTTCCCCGATTTTGGGGGGCGATGTGGCCCATCTTGGCAAGACGCTGGCGAGCGGCGATTTCGATCACCCCTACGCCAGCCTAAAAACCTGGAGCGCCGCCATCAGCCGCCTCGCAGGTCACGCCACCGATGCCGGGATCGACAGCCGCTTCCCGCGTTTTGCCGCCGATCTGTTTGAGGAAGGGGTGGCGCAAGGGTTTGGTCAGCAGGAGGTGTCAGCCCTCATCAAGGTGCTGCGGGCGCGCAACGGAGCGGCACAATGAACGAGCTGACCAATCACCCCCAAATTGCACTGGTCACCGGCGCCGCTGGCGGGATTGGCCGCCAGCTCTGCATCGGGCTGGCCGAGGCGGGTTATCGGGTGATCGCCACCGATCTGGCTCCTCACGCTTTCGACCATCCCGAGATCCACTTTCACCCGCTCGATCTGCGGGATGAGCAGGCCATCGTGCGGCTCTTTACGGAGGTGCGCGCACAACATGGCGGCATCCATCTGCTGATCAACAACGGCGCCATCAGCAAGTTCCACACCCGCTTCGAGGAGCTGAGCGCAGCCCAGTTCGATCAGGTGATGACGGTCAATGTGCGCGGCGCCATGCTCTGCGCCCGCGCCTTTGTGCAGGCCAACTGCGGGTTGCCCTATGGCCGCATCATCAATATTGCCTCCACCCGCTGGCAGCAGAACGAACCGGGTTGGGATGCCTACGGCGCCTCCAAAGGGGCGCTGGTCGCCCTCACCCAGTCCCTCGCCAACTCGCTGGCCGACCATCCCATCACGGTCAATGCCATCAGTCCGGGCTGGATCCAGGCGGAGGATTACCACACCCTGACCGAGGCGGATCACCGCCAGCACCCGAGCGGCCGGGTTGGTCGCCCCGACGACATCACCCGCGCCTGCCTCTTTCTGGCGGATCCTCGCAACGACTTTATCAACGGTGCCAATCTGGTGGTCGATGGCGGGATGAGCAAGAAGATGATCTACCACACCTCCGCCTCCTTCTGGGAGGAGTAACCCCTGCGGCGGCAGCCTCGCCCCGGCCTGCCACCCGCTCCTTTCCTGCCCGTTTTTTCATCGCTTTTGCCCCACCGCCCTTGCACTGACCAGATCGACTGGCAACAATAGACGCTCAACTGACACCTCTTCATCTCGCCCATTAATTGATCGCCCAACTCATCGCGTTGGCGGGCTGTTTCCGTTAAAATGACGGGTTTTTGCCGTGCCTGGTTTGCCAATCCCCACCATCAGGCACTCGCAGCGTGAATCCTATGATGCCAGTGATGCAGGATCTGCCATGAACAACTACTTTCGGGTGCTGGGCGTCAAGTCCAATGCCAGCGAAAACGACATCAAGAAAGCCTATCGTCGGCTGTCGAACCAGTACCACCCCGACAAGTTGCACGGGGCCAGTGAAGAAGAGAAAGAGCAGGCAGCCATCAAGCTGCACCAGGTAAAGCAGGCCTATGAAGTGCTGTCCGATCCGAAACAGCGGGCCGCCTTTATCAAGGATTTCAACAACGTCATCGTGACCGACCCCGCCTCCGCCATGCAGGAGATGTGGGATCAGTTCTACCCCTGAAACAGCAGGCAGAAAGAGCAACTATGCAAAAGAGATGGGACCAGGCGCGGCTCAAGTCGCTGCAAAGCGATGCCAGCGAAAACATCGAATCCTACCGGGATCAGGACGACCCCAAGGGGCTGGAACAGTTCACCGACCAGATGAAGAGCCTGCTGCTGGCCGATATGAGCATGCTGGAGTTTATGCCCGAGTATCTGCCGCTGGCCCTCTATGGCCGGGTGCAGTTCCCGGCCAAGGCCAAGTCGCAGTGGAACAAGTGGCTCACCAGCGGCGAGCAGCCAAGCTGGGACGAGTTCAAGGTGAGCGTCGGCTTCAACAACGCCGCCCTGCCGCTGGTCAAGGCGGTGCGGGCCCAGAGCGAAGATCAGCTGATGGAAGCCTGCGCCGTGCTGTTCCTGCTCGACAACCCGCTGCCGCGCGGCAGCCACCACGGCGATGACGACTATGAGCTGCGCGACGAAGAAGATGAAGACGGGGAAGATGCCGACGCCGACTACCATGGCGGCAATGACCGCTATGGTGATGACGACGGCGATCAGGATATGTACGACGAAGTCCGTTTCTAATTGGGGCAAGGCATGAGCAACAGTCTGATAGAAATTACCGCCATCGAGATCAAAGAGCTGGCCGTTATCGAGCCGAAGCAGGCCAGCGAGAAGTTCGAGCTGATCGCCAAGACCATGTCTGACGACCAGCTGGCAGAAGTGATTGAAAACATTGATATCGTTACTCTGACCCAGATTAACGGCCAGCACGATATCTCCTTCCCCTCCATCATCTCCGAGCTGATGACCCCGGAGCGGATCCGCGACATCGTCTGCCAGCAGCCGCTCTATTGGGAAGAGGCGATCAAGAACAACGCCGACGAGCTGCAACAGCACACCTTCGACTTCCTCAACTACCTGATCCGCACCCAGGATAGCGAGGCCAAGCAGCGCGAGATCCTCGAGTGCGTGGCCGAAGATCCGGCCGGTCTCTTCTACCTCGCCATCCCCTTTATCGAGTTCTATCGCGGCGATCGCTATGAAGAGGACGAAGGCTATCGCGACGTGCTGCACGCCGAAGAGGAAGATCTCGAAGAGTCCCTGCGCTACAGCGAGCGCCAGCAGAGCGAGGATGTCCACGACTACGCGCTGGATGACCCGAGAAGCCTCTTGATGCTCATTCGCGAGCTGGCCCCCGAGGTGGAGAAAGCCATCAAGGCGCTGCTGCGCAACGAACACTCAACCTGGGACGGCATCATCAACAAGTTTGCCGCCGAGCTGGTGATGCAGGCCAAAGAGAAGAACAAGGTCGAGGAAGACGAGTACGGCGACGTCGACGACATGTTCAGCTTTCTGGATTAAGGAGCCCATTCATGCAGTTAGTCATTCGCGATGCCAACCAGGGCCCCTTTCTGACCCAGGTGCTGCGCTTTGGCCGCGACAATGAACGTTTGACCGAGCAACAGCTCGCCGCCATCAAGGGCAAGGCGGTGCTGATGAGCCTCAAATTCGCCGACAAGTACTACAACAAGTACAAGATGCACCTGCTGGAGCAGGCCGCCCACGACGTCATCGGCGTAGTGAGCCTCGGCCTGCAGGAGCTCTCGGCGCGGGATCCGGCCAAGGCGCTGGCGCTGCTGCAGGCACCGGAAGGCCCCATCAAGCCGTTCCAGAAGGGCTGGTCGATGCTCATTACCGTCAGCCCCAAGCAGGCAGGCAACAGCCTCTACGGTGACGTGGATGCCCGCCTGCTGGACAAGATCTCGAGCCCGCCCGATGTGGAGGAGTGGCAAGGGTGGCAGGAGTACGAGAAAGCACTGACCGAGCACAACAAGAGCCGCCTGATGGAGCTCATCGACCAGCACTTCTTCGCCTGCGAAAGCGACCACCCCACCATGGAGGACAAGCTGGCCGAAGCACTGCTCTACCGCATCCTCTGCGGCAAGGGCAGTGGCGCCGCCCCGCTCAAGGTGAAGCAGGATCTCAAGCGCAAACTGGCGCGGGAGATTGAGCTCGACGAGAGCTGGTATGACACCGACTACCTCGCCGCCCAACTCACCCTGATGCTGAGCGCGCTGCCCGCCGACATGGCCACCGCCCTGCGTCAGGAGCTGAGCCCGGGCTTTGTGCCCAATCTGCTCCACACCCTAGGCTTTGTGCGCCAGTACCAGCTGCTGCAAAAAGAGAACGCCTCGCCGGAGAAGCTCGACAACGTCGAGATGCGCGCCGGTCTCAAGCACCCGCTGCTCGGTTGGCCGCTCTACCACGACTTTTAAGGCCGCTTTCACCGCCCATCAGTCGCACCACAACGCCCGGCCTGCCGGGCGTTGTTCTATCCTCCCCTCACCCTCTCGACAGCAAAGAGAGAACACACGCAAGTCACCCTGAGGCTGCCCCTTCTCTTCCCAATATTTATTCACTCAATGCCCAGGGATGAATAAACAACCTGCAATACAACAACTTGGCGACAGCTGCGTTTCGGGACAACAAAGCGGGGCGCAGATCCCGCTACAGCGCCATAATCGGCACCAAATAGCCGACTGGATCACATCAACCGTGCCGCAATCGCGTGGTAAACCGAGCTTAAACCACGACTCAATCACGCATAAAAAGGCGGAATAGATCAATAAAAAGCAATTAATCGCGCCGGATTAAATTTCAGGTATGGCTATTTGTACCGCTTGGCCGCTAAATGACAGACCGGCCTTCAGACCAGCATGGAAGCGCACAAGGCTAGCCGGCAGCAGACCGGTACGCTCTCAGGACGAGTAATGACTTTCTTCTCTCACAGGAGACAGACCGTGAGCGCTTCGAATCAACACCCCACCATTCCCCCCGGCTCCGGGGCGCTGTTCTTTATCCAGACCTTCTCGACCCTGGGGTTTGCCGTGCTCTACTCCACGCTGGTGCTCTACGCCACCAAGCGGCTCGGCTTCAGTGAATCCCAGGCCAACGCCATGATGGGGGTCTTCGGGGCCTTCAACTATGGCCTGCACCTGTTTGGCGGTTATCTCGGTGGGCGCTACCTCAGCAACCGCAACCTGTTCGTGATGGGGATGGTGCTGCAGGTGATCGGCTGCTACTTCATCGCCGAGATGGGGATCACCGGCCTCTACTGGGGGCTCGCCATGTTCCTCACCGGCAGCGGCCTCAACGTCACCTGCCTCAACATGATGCTGACCCAGCGCTTCGCCCCGGATGATCACCGCCGCGAGAGCGCCTTCCTGTGGAACTACGCCGGGATGAATCTGGGCTTCTTTATCGGCTTCACGGTGGCGGGCTACTTCCAGCTCACCGAGGATTACCGCACCCTGTTCCTGTTTGCGACGCTGGGCAACATCATCGCCATCATCGCCACCTTCGCCTGCTGGCCGATTCTGGCGGATATCAGCACCCCGTTGCGCCATGTCAAAGGGAGCGGCTTCTACCGCCGCATGCTGGCCGGTATCGCCATTCTGGCCATGCTGGTGCCGGCGCTGCGCCTGCTGCTGACCCACGCCAGCTTCAGCGGCAGCTTCGTGCTGATCCTGGGCGCCGTGGTGCTGGTGCTGCTCTGCGTGATGACCGCCCGCCACCCGGACGCCGCCGAGCGCAGCCGCATGGTGGCCTACCTGATCCTCGCCCTTGGCTCCCTTATCTTCTGGTCGCTCTACCAGCTGGCGCCCATGGGGCTAATGCTCTTCTCCGAGCACAACATCAACCTCAACGTGTTCGGGCTGCGGGTTGCTCCCCAGTGGATCCAGAACATCAACACCCTCGTCATCGTCATCGGTGGCCCGCTGATGGCGCTGCTGTTCAAGCGACTGCGCGAACAGGGCTGGAATATCGACATTCCCTCCCAGTTTGCCGCCTCCCTGTTCTGCATGGGGCTCGGCATGCTGGTGCTGCCGCTCGGCATCCATCTGGTGGGAGCCGACGGGCTGGTCGCCTTCAAGTGGATCGCCATCAGCTATGTGCTGCAGAGTTTTGGCGAGCTGCTTATCTCTCCCATCGGTTACGCCATGATCGGCAAGCTGGCCCCCGCCAGCCTGCAGGGTCTGCTGATGGGTTGCTGGATGATGGTGACCGGCGTTGCCTCGGTGCTGGCGGGCTATGTCTCCAGCGCCATGCCGCAGAATATCGGCAGCTCTCCGGTGGCCACCAACCCGGGCTACAGCTCGGTATTCAACATGCTGGGCTGGGGCTCGATGGCGGGCGGGATCGTCCTGCTGTTGCTGGTGCCCCGCCTGCGCCTGCTGATCGCCTCGAAAATCACCCCGCCTCCGGCGGCGACAGCCATTCCTGTCTAATCGGGCTCGAGCCAGCCATTTCAGTGGCCCCTGCCAGAGCGAACGGTTGAATCAGCAACGCGGCTGATAATGCGAAGGGCCCCGCCATCATGGATGGCGGGGCCCTCGCTTTTGGCGGGATAGGTGGATCTTTTGCAGGCTGGCAACCTGGCGCCCATTGTGATGTTTGCCCCTATCGTCAGCTTTCCCTCACCCTAACCCTCTCCCAAGGGGAGAGGGGATTAGCACCTGCCACTCTGTAGCCGTAGCTGTCAGGCTTAGCTATCACGCCATACCACGGTCACTATCAATGGCTGCGATCTCTGCTCCCTTCTCCCACTCTTTGCCATAGATAAGGGGAGAAGGGTCGGGGATGAGGGGGAGCAAACCACCGACAAGCAGCAGGACGTTAAAGAAAACAGAGAGAAGTAGGGTCGATTAGCGCAGCGTAATCGTCCGTACCACAACCCGGTGGCTATAGACATAAAGAAGAGATCAGCTGGAGCACCAGCAGAATTGCGGCAACCTGTTTTCGTGATCGTCTGATTACGCTTCGCTAATCAGACCTACGGCCCGACACAAAAAGCGTAGAGCTTCATACAATGCCCTTTACGAGGTACACTGTTCAAAATTTAACATTGCTCATTTCGACTATTTTTCAGAAGTTTATGGAGGAACACTGATGAAACAGAGCACGATCAAAGAAATCTTTTCTCCTTCAGATGGGAAAATTTATTTTGTAAGAGATATTTTAGAACGCCCCCAGAAAGAACTCTTTGAGATGAGGCGAAAACTGAGGCCAAGAGTTGGTGAATTAGCCATGTTGTGTTCAACATGCTACCAACCTGTAATATTGGCGGGCCGTTCAGATCAAAGTTTCTACTTTAGGCATATTAAGGACTCTGATGACTGTCCAATCAAGACAACATCCCACCTTACTTTCGATGAAATAAATGCAATGAAATATAATGGGCAAAAAGAAGGCCCCTTGCATAGAGTCAACAAGCTGTTAATTGCCAAATTATTAGAAAGTGATCCCACTTTTAGTGGTGTAGAAGTAGAAAAAACTTTCCGAGAGGAAAATGTTACTGGGATTGCAAAAAAATGGCGTAGACCTGACGTTTCTGCAATCAATACCAAGCTTGGCGTAAGAATTGCTTTTGAACTGCAAGTTTCCACAACATTTATCGATATCATAATTGATCGCGAAGAGTTTTATAAAAATAGCGCTGCATTTATTTTATGGATTTTCTTGAGTTTTGAGGAAAGAAAATTCACTGAGCTTGATATTTTCTACGCAAACAAATCTAATGCTTTCATATTTGATGATGAAGCCAAATCTGCCAGTTCTGTTGCAGAGAAACTGTTATTAAAATGCTATTACCACGAATATTACGTAGATGAATTACAAGACACAGCCACAGTTTCAGTGCGAGCTGTTGATAGGCTAGTATCACTGGATGAGTTAACATATAACAAGGATACAGGGAAACTCTATTTTTTCGATTCGGATTTATCAGAAAAGAATGCACAAAACCAAGTCAAAATAATAAAAGAAAATAAAGAAAAAGAGAAGCTACTTCTTGAAAACCAAAAGCTTGAAGCGTCTAAAAAGGAAGTGGCAAAAAATGATTTTTATAGCATGTACAATGGAAAACCAAATCCAGCCAAAAGCAACCGAATGAAACCTAGAAAAGGCTTATCGGAAAGGCTCTACAGTGAAATATCAACAACCAAGAAATTCGAAAAGCTTCGTTGTGAGAAATGTGGGAATACAGACAACTTCCGTAACAATGCTTGTTTTATAATTTGCAATAATTGCAATGAAGACGTTAAATATTAACCGGAGACCATTTACTTAATAATTAAATAGAAGGGCGCTTTCGCGCCCTTCTATATTAATTACCCTTCCTGATTTTCCCCGGCTACCGGTTCGGCACCGGCGGCGGGTTCAATCTCGATGCGATCGACGCGCTGCAAACCGCGGGGCAGCTTGGCGCCGCGGCGGCCGCGCTCGCCACGGTAGTAGTCGAGATCGGACGGTTTGAGGGTCAGCTTGCGCTTGCCGGCAAACAGGGTGACCGACTGGCCCTGCGGGATCACGGCGGCCATCACCACAAACTCCTCCCGCGCCTTGACGCGAGCCGACGGAATGCTGATGAGCTTGTTGCCCTTGCCCTTGCCAAGCACCGGCAGGGTGTTCATCGGGAACAGCAGCATGCGACCCTCGTTGGAGATGGCCATGCAGAGATCGGTCTCCGGCGAGCCAATCTTCTGGGGTGCCATTACCAGACCCCCTTCCGGCACGGTAAGCAGCGCCTTGCCGTTCTTGTTCTTGCCGATGAGATCGTCATAGGTGCAGACAAAGCCGTAACCGGCGTCGCTCGCGATCAGATACGGCTCACCTTCGTTGCCCATCACCAGATGACGCACCTCTTCACCGGCGCCCAGTGCAAAGCGGCCGGTGAGCGGCTCGCCCTGACTGCGGGCAGAGGGCAGGGTGTGCGCCTCCAGCGAGTAGGTGCGGCCAAAGCTCGACAGGAACACCGCCTGCTGGTTGCTGCGGCCAAAGGCGTGGGTGAGGTAGTTGTCCCCCGCCTTGTAGGAGAGCCCCTCGACATCCACGTCGTGGCCCTTGGCGGCGCGCACCCACCCCTTGTCGGAGAGGATGACGGTGACCGGTTCGCTGGGAATAAGCTCCTTCTCGGTCAGCGCCACGGCGGTAGCACGCTCCACCAGCGGGGTGCGGCGATCGTCGCCGTACTTCTCGGCATCGGCCAGCAGCTCTTTCTTGAGCAGGGTGTTGAGACGACGCTCGGAGCCCAGAATGAGCTCCAGCTTGTCGCGCTCTTCGGCCAGTTCGTTCTGTTCGGCGCGCAGCTTGAACTCTTCGAGCTTGGCCAGATGGCGCAGTTTCAGCTCGAGGATCGCTTCGGCCTGGGTCTCGGTAATGTTGAAACGCTCCACCATCACCTTGCCCGGCTCATCCTCGGTACGGATGATCTCGATCACCTCGTCGATGTTGAGATAGGCGTTCAGCAAGCCTTCGAGGATGTGCAGGCGAGCCAGCACCTTGTCGAGGCGGAATTGCAGGCGGCGACGCACCGTCTCGCGGCGGAACTGGATCCACTCGCTGAGGATGGTCTTGAGGCACTTCACCTGCGGCCGGTTGTCGAGGCCGAGGATGTTGAGGTTGACCCGGTAGTTCTTCTCCAGATCCGTGGTGGCGAACAGGTGGGCCATCAGCCCCTCTACATCCACCCGGTTGGAGCGCGGCACGATCACCAGACGGGTCGGGTTCTCGTGGTCAGATTCATCCCGCAGATCGGTGACCATCGGCAGCTTTTTCGCCACCATCTGGGCGGCAATCTGCTCCATGATCTTGGCGCCGGAGGCCTGATGAGGCAGCGCTGTGATGACGATGTCGCCATCCTCCTCGCTCCAGACCGCTCGCTGCTTGATGGAGCCCTTGCCGGTCTCGTAGATTTTGCGGATATCGTCGCGCGGCGTGATGATCTCGGCGTTGGTCGGGTAGTCCGGCCCCTGAATGTGCTGCATCAACACATCGAGTCCCGCATTGGGGTTGTCGAGCAGCTCGGCACAGGCGTAGGCCACTTCCCGCGCGTTGTGGGGCGGGATGTCGGTCGCCATGCCCACCGCGATACCGGTCACCCCGTTGAGCAGGATGTGCGGCAGACGGGCAGGCAGCACCACCGGCTCTTTCATGGTGCCGTCGAAGTTCGGCGTCCACTCCACCGTGCCTTGCCCCAACTCGGAGAGCAGCAGCTCGGAGAAGCGCGACAGCCGCGCCTCGGTATAACGCATGGCGGCGAAGGATTTGGGATCGTCCGGCGCACCCCAGTTGCCCTGACCATCCACCAGCGGGTAGCGGTAGGAGAAGGGCTGGGCCATCAGCACCATGGCTTCATAACAGGCGATGTCGCCGTGGGGGTGGTACTTACCCAGCACATCACCCACGGTACGGGCGGACTTCTTGTGCTTGGAGAGGGCAGACAGACCCAGCTCGCTCATGGCGTAGATAATGCGCCGCTGCACCGGTTTGAGGCCGTCGCCGATATGCGGCAAAGCCCGATCCATGATGACGTACATGGAGTAGTTCAAGTAAGCCTGTTCGGTAAAGGTGCGCATTGGCTGGCGCTCTACCCCGTCCAGACTGAGCTCGATAGCATCACTCATATGTTTTTCTCTTGCTATGGCGCGCCCCTGGAGGGCACGCCTGAAATGCGGGTCGGCAGGTGACCGACGGCTTAAATGATGGCGAGGTTGCCCTTCTCTTCGAGCCATTCGCGGCGATCGCTCGCCCGCTTCTTGGCCAGCAGCATGTCCATCAGCTGCAGGGTCTCGTCAGCCGCATCCCCTTCACTCTCTCCTGCCGGCTCCATGGTGAGCTGCACCAGACGGCGAGTGTTGGGATCCATGGTGGTTTCCCGCAGCTGTTTCGGGTTCATCTCACCCAGACCCTTGAATCGGGTCACCATCACCTTGCCTTTCTTCTTCTCGGCCTCGACCCGCTGCAGCACGCCGTTCTTCTCGTCCTCGTCGAGGGCGTAGTAGACCTCTTTACCGATATCGATCCGGTAGAGGGGCGGCATGGCGACATAGACGTGGCCCTGATTGACCAGCGCGCGGAAGTGCTTCACGAACAGGGCGCAGAGCAGGGTGGCGATGTGCAGACCGTCCGAGTCCGCATCCGCGAGGATGCACACCTTGCCGTAGCGCAGGCCGCTGAGATCCTCTGAGTCGGGATCGAGCCCGATAGCGACCGAGATGTCGTGCACCTCCTGCGAGGCGAGCACCTGACCGGCCTCCACCTCCCAGGTGTTCAGGATCTTGCCGCGCAGCGGCATGATCGCCTGAAACTCGCGATCCCGCGCCTGCTTGGCGCTGCCACCCGCAGAGTCACCCTCCACCAGGAACAGCTCCCCCTGCATGGGGTCGGCGCAGTTACAGTCAGTCAGCTTGCCGGGCAGCGCCGGGCCTTGGGTAATCTTCTTGCGCACCACCGTCTTGGCGGCGCGCATCCGGCGCTGGGCGCTGGAGATGCAGATCTCGGCGATCTGCTCCGCCAGCTCGGTATTGCTGTTCAGATAGAGGCTGAAGGCATCCTTCACCACGCCGGAGACGAACGCCGAGCTCTGGCGGGAGGAGAGCCGCTCCTTGGTTTGGCCGGCAAACTGCGGATCCTGCATCTTGATGGAGAGGATATAGGCGCAGCGATCCCAGATATCTTCCGGGGTCAGCTTGACCCCGCGCGGCAACAGGTTGCGGAACTCGCAGAACTCGCGCATGGCGTCGAGCAGGCCCTGACGCAGGCCGTTGACGTGAGTACCGCCCTGCGCGGTGGGAATGAGGTTCACATAGGATTCGGCAAGGCACTCGCCCCCTTCCGGCAACCAGCAGAGCGCCCAGTCTACCGCCGATTGTTCGGAGCTGAACGAGCCGATAAAAGGCTGCTCCGGCAGGCAGGTGAACTGCTTAACCGCGTCGACCAGATAATCCTTGAGGCCATCTTCGTAGCACCACTCCAGCTTGATGCCGGTGTTCTTGTCGAGGAACTTGATGGTGAGGCCGGGGCAGAGCACAGCCTTGGCTTTGAGCAGGTGCTCCAGCTTGGTGACCGAGAATTTGGGCGAATCGAAGTAGCTCGCCTGCGGCCAGAAGCGCACCCGGGTGCCGGTGTTGCGACGACCGCAGGTGCCGGTGATGGTCAGCTCCTGCACCTTCTCGCCACGCTCGAAGGCGATGTCGTAGACCTGACCGTCGCGACGCACCGTCACCTCGACCCGATCGGAGAGGGCGTTTACGACCGAAATACCCACCCCGTGCAGACCGCCGGAGAACTGGTAGTTCTTGTTGGAGAATTTGCCGCCCGCGTGCAGCTTGCAGAGGATCAGCTCCACCCCGCTGACCCCCTCTTCCGGGTGGATATCGACCGGCATGCCGCGGCCGTCGTCGATCACTTCGAGGGACTGGTCTTCATGCAGGATCACCTCCAGATTGCGGGCGTGACCTGCCAGCGCTTCATCGACGCTATTGTCGATGACCTCCTGGCCGAGGTGATTGGGCCGGGTGGTGTCGGTATACATGCCGGGGCGGCGACGCACCGGCTCAAGGCCATTGAGGACCTCAATGGCATCCGCATTGTATTGAGTAGACATGGAGGGCCTTGCGAATTGACGTTTGGGGAGAATCTTACTCGTTGGGAGGGTATTGGACAAACTTGGCTGCGGGAAAGGGTGATCCGGAGGGGATTGTGCCCCTCCCAAGGCTGTTTCAGCTCCCTTCGGCGGGGCCCGGCAGCGCCTGTTGCAGTTGGGAGAGGGAGCTTTGCAGCCGCCACACCATGCCTGCCAGCTCTCGCGCCGTGCCAT
This sequence comes from Aeromonas sp. 6P, assembly GCF_051919525.1. NCBI lineage: Bacteria > Pseudomonadati > Pseudomonadota > Gammaproteobacteria > Aeromonadales > Aeromonadaceae > Aeromonas > Aeromonas sp. 6P. The sequence continues at coordinate 3,935,290 of NZ_JBQBEO010000002.1, forward strand.
CGCCATGGTTGGCCAACCCCTGACTGATCCGCTGCAGCTCGGTCAGCGTGCGATCCAGGGAGGTATGCTGCACCCCCTGCTCGGTGAGGATCCCCTTCAGGCTGCGGATACAGTTGTCGCGCACCAGATAGAGGGGGTGCTCGTCACCGCGCCACTGGCGCAGCTGCCAGACGATATGGCTGCAGTTGAGCAGCACCACGCCCCAGCGCAGCACCCAGAGGCGGGCGGTCTGATCCTGACTCTGACCGAGCTGGCTGATGCAGTGGTAGATCAGCGACTCGAACTGGCTCTCGCTCTGGCGCGGGGCTGGCTCCAGCTGATCCATGAAGTGGCGGCGCAGGGAGCGGATAATCCGGCGGCTCTTGCGCCGATCCGAGCTGGGTCGCAGCAGCTGAAACGCCAGCGCGGCGCTCATCACCCCCAGCATCTGGGCGAGGCTGCTGTTGATGAACTGCTGATAGTCGTAACTGGGCGGATTGGTGATGGCGAGAAACGAGCCGAGCAGCACGATCATCTGGCCCCAGAGGCCCGCCTGCCGCACCTGCTGCTGTTTGCAGAGCTGCATGGTGAGCAGCGCCGGAAAGAGCAAGAGACAGAAGATCCAGAAGTCGTCGATGCGGATCATCAGGCCAAACTTGACCGCAAAGCAGATGAGGCTGAGCAGCAGGATCGCCCTGAGCATGGTGTTGGCCCCCTGGGCCGGGGCCGGGGTCGCCGAGTAGAGCACGCAGCAGATGGAGAGCATGGTGAGCGCCGAGCTGCCCGCATCCCACTGACTGTTGATCCAGAAGGTGCAGCCGAGCAGCACGCAGAGGAAGGTACGCCCGCCGTTATAGGCAGCCTCCAGCGTGTCGGTGTGGCTGGTGAGCGAAGAGTGGTGCGGTGGCGCCGGCCACTCCTGATCGTCGTAACGGGCAAGCCGCTCCAGCCAGCGTTGGCACTCCAGATAGCTCCAGCAGAAGTGGCGCAGCCGCAGCAAAAAGGTGCGTAACCGGTAATCATGCTCGCCGGTCGGCATCAGGGGAGCCAGCAACCTCGCAACCCGATACTTGTCGCACTCCGGCTTGCCAAGCTCGGCCAGCAGGGTGGCAAGCAGCGCCTGAATGCCTTCCGGTTGTTCCGGCCAGTTGTGCAGCATGCGGCGCTGGCTGGAGATAAGGCTGATAAGCCGCAGCTGGCGATGGAGCAGGAAGTTGAGCAGCCGGTTCTGGCGCCGCAACCGATGATGGCTCCAGACCGCCTGTATGCGCAGCACGTTCATGGTGAGGATCTGGCCGATCAGCCCTTCGTGGGAACTGCGAACCTCGGGCGTCATCTCCCCCAGCCAGAGCAGCTGGGCATGCTCCAGCAGGCGAGCTTGGCTCTTGCGCAAGGATTCCAGCAGGGTTTCGCTATCCGAGGTGCTGGGCAGGATCATCATCATCAGACCGCCGCAGAGGATACCGATGATCACCTCGCTCACCCGCGCCTGGGCAATATCGAAGATATGGTGGGGATCCGCCACATTGACGCAGGAGAAGGCGATGATGGCGGCGGTGTAACCGCCGAGGGCAAAGGCGTAGGAGACGTTGTTCTGATAGTGGTTGGAGATGTAGGTACACAAACCCAGCCAGAGGGCGATGAGAAAGCTGAACAGCCAGGGATCACTGATACCAAGACCGGTGATCACCACCGCCGCCATCGCCCCCATCAGGCTGCCAACCACCCGTCCCAGACTCTTGCTGATCACTCCGCCCACGGTGGGAAAACTCACCACGGCGGCCGAGCTCATCGCCCAGTAGGGGGAGTCGAGCTGCAGCACGAAGGCCAGCCAGAGCGACAGGCACATGGCCAGCGCGTTGCGCAGGGCATAACGCCACTGCCCCCCTGTCGCCCTCCCCCAGGGAGTACGCAGCCAGAATGACTCGCTCACCCTACTCGCCAATGGTGATGGTGCAGGTGGTGCCAGCGATCAGCGTCACGTCCGCCGGCACATCCAGCAGCTTGATCCGTACCGGCACCCGCTGGGCCAGCCGCACCCAGGGCACGTTGGGTTTGACGTCGATCAGCAGGCCGTTGCCGCCATCGACGCTCTGATCGTGGATGGCGCGCCCTATGCTCTCCACCTCGCCGCGCAACCGCTGCTCACCGCTGTAGAGCACCACTTCGGCCGGTTTGCCCGGCGCTATGTGGCCAAGCTTGGTCTCTTCAAAGTAACCCTGCACATAGAAGGAGTGAGTATCCACCAGCGCCACCAGCGGCACGCCGGCGCTGGCATAGTTGCCGACCCGGGTCTGCAGGTTGGTGATGTAGCCATCGCTCGCGGCATGCACCCGGGTCTTGGCCAGCGACCACTCCGCCTTCTCCAGATTGGCCTGTGCCACCTGATAGGCCGCCTGCATCGCCTGGGCATTGAGGCGGGCTTCGTCCATCGTCTCGGCGGAGATGACGCTGCGCGACAGGCCGCTGCGGCGGTTCGCCTCATGTTCCGCCTTGTCGAGATCCGATTTCGCCTTGGCCAGCGCCGCCCGGGCATTATCGAGGACGATCCGGTAGGGCTCGGGGTCGAGCGTAAAGATCTCCTCACCCACCTTCACCAACTGGTTGTCCTTCACCGCTATCTTGATGATCTTGCCCGACACCTCGGGGGTAATGCTGACCAGCTCGGCGCGCACCTTGCCATCCCGGGTCCAGGGCCCCTGCATGTAGTAGTTCCACAGCCACCAGCCCGCCGCCAGCGCCAGCGCGCAGACCAGCAGGGTGGAGAAGTATTTGAGGGTCGCGAGAGGTGATTTAGCCATGTAACAGCATCCATAGAGCGCCGCTGACGGCGAGGATAAAGAGGGAGAGATCCATCAACAAAGGGTGCCAGACATCCCCACCATAGAGCCAGTCACGCAGCAGATGGTGCACCGGCAGCCAGCAGAGCAGGCCGAGCAGCACCGCCTTGAACAGCGGCGGAAAGTAGAGAGAGGCGCCCAGTACCAGATCCGGCAGCGCAGAAGGAGTTGTCACAAACGTGCTCCCTGTTGGCAGTGAAGTTCAGAAGAGTCAGGCCATCCCCTGCCCCGGGCGAGGCAAAGTAAACAGGCCGCTAAAGATTAACACTGCCCCGCAGGATGGTGCACGCCATCGCGCGTCGGCACCGCCCCCAGCTCGAACGGGTTCACTTCCTCAGATGTCAATCAAACAGGGTATCGCGCCGCCCCTGCAGCAAGTGCTCATGGAGGGTGCGCAACTGGGAGGCCACCACCCGATGGCAGGAGAGCGGGGGCAAGTCGTCAATGGGGAAGTACCCCGCCCCTTTGGTTTCATCGGTTTCGCCCAGCAGCTGGCCGCTGGTCACCTCGCACAGAAAGAAAGCCTTGTGCGCGTGAGGCAGCTGGGGCGGATGGGGGTGCTTTAACTTGTCGAACAGGGCCAGCAGCTGCACCGCGCGGCACTCAAGTCCGGTCTCCTCCACTACTTCACGCACCACGGCATCCGCCGGCGAGTCGCAGATATCGCACCAGCCGCCGGGCAGAGTCCAGCAGTCGTCGCTGCGCTCCTGTACCAGCAGGATATGGCCCGCATCGTTCTGAATGAAGGCCCGCACGTCGAGCTTGGGGGTGGGGTAACCGCTGTCGAGGGCAATCCAGTCACTGATGGCTTCCGGCGCCAGCTCGCTCTGGTTGGCGATAAGGGCCACTGTGGCCGCTCGCAGCGCCTCGAAACGGCCGATATCGAAGGGGTCTTTGGAGTAGGTGAGGCCCGCTTGCGCCGTGGCCAGTACCTGTTCCAGAAAGGCGGCCAACGGCGGTTGCATGATTAAAGCCCGAGGAAACGGATAATCTGTGCGGGGTAGCGCTCGAACGCCACAAAGGCGTGGTTGCCGCCGCACTCCAGCGAGAGGCGGGCAAAGCGGTATTCATCCAGCGCCTTGCGATAGTCGAGCACCTCATCCCCCTGCTGTTGCAGGATCCAGAGTCGCTCCGGCGCCGTCACCAGAACCGCCAGTGCCCGCAGCTCGTCCATATGTTCAGGCAGCAGTTCGTACTGCTCCCCGGTATAGGGATTGGTCTGGGGGCCAAGGTAGTCACAGAGCAGCTCGTGCGGGCGCACCGCCGGATTGATCAGCGCCGCACGGCAGCCGTACTGCTCGCTCACCCGGGTCGCCATAAAGCCGCCGAGGGAGCTGCCCACGGCGCCGAGCTTGTAGTCACTACCATAGCAGCTCTGCAAATTGGCAATGGTCTGTTCGATAGCCGCCCAGGCCGCCGCTGGCGTATTGGGCTGGGCCGGAATGATCACCTCGATGTCGGGCCGGTTGACGGCCACCCAGGCAGCCATCTGCTGCGCCTTGGCGGAGCCCGGTGAGGAGTTGAAACCGTGCAGATAAAGGAGAACGGACTTCATGGAATGCTCTCCTCAATAACCGGTGGCGTTGGGGTCGGGCACAAACTGCCCCACCGGCAGGCGCCACACTTCGCTGGCCACCCGCCCATCCGGATAGAGGGTGAGATAGCGCCAGCCCGGGCCGGATTCATCCAGCGCGAAGCCGTCGGATAGCGGTTTGAACTGAATGCAGGTGGAGGGGCTGGCAATCAGCCGCACCCCGCGGTGCACCTCGTCAAACTCCTGATGGACGTGGCCAAACAGGATGGTCTTCTGCTGCGGATGACGAGCCAGCACGGCAAACAGATCATCGGCATTCTTGAGATTATGCTGATCCAGCCAGGCACAGCCCACCGGCACCGCCTGATGGTGCAGGGTGATAAGGGCGTGGCGATCAGGATATTGGCGCAGAGCACGGTCGAGGGCGGCCAGCTGGTGATCGCCAATCATGCCGTGAGGTTTGCCGCGCACCTGGGTGTCGAGCAGGATCACCTGCCAGTGATCGCCTACCAGCTGCTTGGATTCGCTGATCCCGGCGGCATGGAGGTATTCGGTCATCAGCGGGCTGTCATCGTGATTGCCCGGCAGCCAGTAGATGGGGCGACCCAGAGGCGCCATCATGGAGGCGAAACGCTGATAGGATTCCGGGCTGTGATCCTGCGACAGATCGCCGGTCGCCAGAATCACCTCGTAGGGGTGTTCATTGACCTGCACCTGTTCCAGCACGGCGGCCAGACTCTCTGCGGTGCGCACAGCCAACAGCCGCCCTTCGGCACTCGCGAAGAGGTGGGTGTCGGTAATTTGCAACAGGCGCACACTGCCGTCCTGCGCCTGGGGGAGCTCTGTTTCCAAAATCACGCTTCTTTTTATTTGTTCAACTGGAGATATTGATCGGGCTGGTACCATGTCTGAGACAAAATTTTAGCCATTCGGCCAGAAACAGATTTACCTGCTCCTTTTCATCCCGCTGGTGCATCTTTTTATTGGGATAATCATAACGTGGTTGCAAACGGGAAATCTGTTGCGCTGCACACACTTCCGCCATCCGCACATCATGATACAAACGAATCTCTATCTGAGCTTGTAAATATTCGGGCAATTCGGGGTTGTGCTGGCTCAGGATCACCTGATTGGTGAAGCGACTCTCGCCAATGATGGTGAGCTGGAACTGCAGATCGTTGCCGACCCGATAGCGGCGCTCGGCGCCGACTTCCCCATCAGGCGGCAGCAGTTTCATCAACGCCATGTAATTGACCTCGCAGGTACGCTGCAAGGACATCAGATCAGGCACATAGCGCCTGCTCTGTTGCAGGGTCAGCGCCACCTCAGCGATCTGCCAGCCAGCGGGCACGCAGCTCGCCATGGTTGAGGGCAAGCCACTGCAGGGCGATGACCGAGGCCGCATTGTCGATGCGTCCCTCTTTGAGCCAGGCGTAGGCCTGTTCGCGGCTCACCACGTGCACCCGGATATCCTCGCCTTCATCAGACAGACCGTGCAGCCCCTCGGCCTTGCTGGCATCCACCTCGCCCACAAAGACCTCGATCCGCTCGGTGCTGCCGCCTGGGCTCACCAGATAGCTGATGGCATGCTCGCAGCGGGCCACCTCGATCCCGGCCTCTTCTACCGCTTCGCGGCGCACCACCGCCTCGGCGGTTTCCCCTTCGTCGATGATGCCGGCCACCAGCTCCAGCAGCCAGGGGGTGGAACAGGTCTCCATGGCGCCGATACGAAACTGCTCCACCAGCACTATCTGGTCGCGTACCGGATCATAGGGCAGCAGCGCGGCAGCATGGCCCCGCTCGAACAGCTCGCGCACGATGGGCTGGTTCCAGCCGCCCGCAAATAACCGATGCTGCAGACGATAGACATTCACCTTGAAGAAGCCGTTATATCCATCTGATTTTTCAATGATTTTCACATCATCGGCGGCGTAATGCCGATCTTGCGGCAAGGGTTGCTGCGACATCCGGGGCTCCCGTCAGCTTGACTTGTATCAGTTTGACCATAAAATCCGAGGAACATGAATGAACGTTCATTCACTCGGCGTGCCATGGTAATGAGGGGTGGATTTTAGCAGCCACAGACCATTTGGCTAGGCGCGCGGGGAGAAAACTGCGTCCGGTTCTTGACGTTCCCGTCACCGGACCTGAGACTCTTAGCATTAAATTTTGCTTATAGTAGAGTGATTAAGCTGCAATCAAGCTTGGTCGGTGACAATATTTGCCTCTCCAGCAACCAGTTTGGGTTACTACATAAGGTTAAAACGATCTATGAAAAGAACACTTTTGTCAGTCATGGTGTTGCTGGGCGTCAGTGCCGGTGCCCATGCCGAAAACCTGCTCGACATCTACCAGCAAGCCCAGATCAAAGACCCGCAGTTGCTGCAGTCCAAAGCCGTTCGCGACCAGGCCTTCGAGAAGATCAACGAATCCCGTGCTCCTCTGCTGCCCCAGATCGATCTGGGTGCCGGGCTCAATTATCTGCAAAACAAGAACGATACCCAGAGCAATACCAAAGCCAAGGGTGAAGTGACGCTGTCGCAATCCCTCTATCGTCGCAGTAACTGGGTCAATCTGGATATCAGCGAGAAGCAGGCTACCCAGTCAGATGTTGCCTACAACCTCGAAATCCAGAACCTGATGGTGCGCACCGCCAAAGCCTACTTTGATGTGCTCAAGGCGATGGATACCCTGGAGTTCGTTCGTGCCAACAAGGTTGCGGTAGAGCGTCAGCTGGAGCAAACCCAGCAGCGTTTCGAAGTGGGCCTGACCGCCATCACCGACGTCCATGAAGCCGAAGCCTCCCGCGACCAGGCGCTGGCTGACGAGATCAATGCCGAAAACTCGCTGGACAACAGCTACGAGACCCTGCGCGAGCTGACCGGTATCGATCATCGCAATCTGGACGTGCTGAACACAGATCGTTTCAGCCCACAGAAGACCGCCTTCGGCTCCGACAAGTGGCTGGAGCTGGCGCTGGACAAGAACCTGCAACTGCACAGTGCCCGCATCAGCAAGGACATTGCCAAGGAGCAGATCGATCTGGCCAAGACCGGCCATGAGCCGACGCTGGATCTGGATGCCGGACTGCAAACCAGCAATACCGATTACAAGCTGGATAGCATGCCGGGCGGCAATGACAATCAGGCCAATATCGGTCTGACCTTCAAGCTGCCCATCTACAGCGGTGGCGCCACCAGCTCCAAGGTGAAGCAGGCTCAATACAACTACGTAGCGGCCAGCGAACTGCTTGAGAAGAACTTCCGCTCGGTGCAGAGCACAGTGCGCTCCTCCTACAACAACGTGAACGCCAGCATCGGCTCGGTGCGCGCCTACAGCCAGTCTGTGGTCTCCGCCGACAGCGCCCTGAAGGCGACCGAAGCCGGTTACGAAGTGGGTACCCGTACCATCGTCGACGTGCTGGACTCCACTCGCAAGCTGTACGAGGCCAAGCAGAAGCTCTCCGAAGCCCGTTACAACTACATTCTCAATATCCTGAGCCTGAAACAGGCTGCCGGTATTCTGGAAGCGCAGGATCTGGTGGAAGTAAACCAGGGTCTGATGCCTGCCACGGCAAAAGCCAAAGGCTGATAGCCGCTATCGGACATGAAAAAGGCGACCGCAAGGTCGCCTTTTTGTTATCCATATTTCTGCCGGCTTGCTACCGCGGATAGTGAGCCCCGCCAGATTGCGGGGCCAGCAGAACGTTAGCCGCGCTCGCGGATCGTCTTGATGATATCGGTGGTGGAGCAGCCATCCTCGAAGTTGAGAACGCGCACCTCGCCGCCATTGGCGGTCACCTCGGCGTAACCGGCGATATCTTCCGGCTTGTAGTCGCCGCCCTTGACCAGCAGATCCGGCAGGATCTCGGCGATCAGACGCTGCGGGGTATCCTCGGAGAAGGGCACTACCCAATCCACCGCGCCCAGCGCAGCCAGCACCGCCATGCGGCGCTCGGTCGGGTTGACCGGACGACCCGGCCCTTTCAGACGGCGAACCGACTCGTCGGTATTGACCGCCACGATCAGGCGATCCCCCAGCTTGCCCGCGTTGGCCAGATAGGAGACATGGCCGGCGTGCAGGATGTCGAAACAGCCGTTGGTCATCACCACTTTCTCGCCGCGCAGACGGGCGGCACGAACCGCCACTTTCAGCTGAGCTTCGGACATAACGCCAAAGCCGGTCTCCTGCTCGGTATAGAGAGCATTGGCCAGCTCGACCGGACTCACGGTAGAGGTACCCAGCTTGCCGACCACGATACCGGCAGCGGTATTGGCCAGCGCACAGGCTTCGCCCAGGCTCTTGCCTGCCGCCAGCGAAGTGGCCAGGGTGGAGATCACGGTATCACCGGCACCGGTCACATCGTAAACCTCGTGGGCCTGAGCCGGTAGATGCAACTCCGGCTGACCTTCGCGGATCAGGGTCATGCCGTTCTCGGAACGGGTGACCAGCAGGGCATCCAGCTCGAAGCGCTTGACCAGATCCAGTCCCTTGGCGACCAGCTCCTCTTCACTCTTCACCTTGCCTACCACGGCCTCGAATTCGGACATGTTGGGGGTCAGCAGGGTGGCACCGCGGTACTTCTCGAAGTCGGTCCCCTTGGGGTCGACCAACACCGGAATACCGGCGGCACGGGCGCGCTGGATCATGCCGGGCACGTCGTTGAGAGCACCCTTGCCGTAGTCGGAGAGGATCATCACGTCGCTATTCGGCAGCGCCTGCTCGACCTTGGTCATCAGCAGGGTGGCATCGACGGAGTGGAAGGGCTCTTCAAAGTCCAGACGCAGCAGTTGCTGGTTGCGGGACAGCACCCGCAGCTTGGTGATGGTCGGGAAGTCGGCCAGACGAACGAAGTCACAGGCCACCTTGACGCCAGCCATCTGGCCAGCCAAAGCATCGGCAGCCTCGTCCTGACCGGTCAAGCCAAGCAGCACGGCGTGAGCGCCAAGGGCGGCGGAGTTGAGGGCCACGTTGGCTGCGCCACCCGGGCGCTCCTCAATGTGTTCAACCTTGACCACGGGCACCGGCGCCTCGGGGAGATCCGACCGGTGGGGCCATGCCAGTAACGGTCCAACATGACATCGCCAACGACCAGAACGCGGGCTTTTTCAAAATCGGGCAGGGTGATCTTCATCTGTATCGACTCTCAAAACCTGAAAAATCAGCGGGCGATTTTATCACACTCTTTTATCCGGTGTAGAAAAAGCCGACCGCAGTTGCCGCCGCTGTCACGCTAACCGGACGCAGGCTACCCCTCTGACCAGCACACAGCCATTCGCCCCCGCCCCCCCTTTTCGGCTAGAATCCCCCGATTGTGTTTGCGAACAAGAGATTAGCCATGGCCCATGACAACGCTCCCCGCCTGGAGCCCCGCCTGTTTCATCCCCGTTACTGGGCCAGCTGGTTCGGCCTAGGCCTGCTCTGGCTGCTGACCCTGCTGCCGTGGCGTAGCCAGATGTGGCTGGGCCGTCAGCTCGGTCGTCTCGCCGCCAGGATTTTGAAGTCCCGGGTCAAGATTGCCCGTCGCAATCTGGAGCTGGCGATGCCCGAGCTGACCCGGGATGAGCGGGAGAAACTGCTTAAGGCCAACTTCGAGAGCGTGGGCTGCGCCGTGTTCGAGGTGGGGATCGCCTGGTTCTGGCCAGACTGGCGGATGCGCAACCTGATGAAGGTGGAAGGGGAAGAGCACGTCATCGCCGCCATGGAAAAAGGTCAGGGCATGCTGCTGCTCTCCTGCCACTTCCTGACGCTGGAACTCAACGCCCGCTGTTTCGGGCTGGTGCGCCCCGGCGTGGGGGTCTATCGCCCCAACACCAACCCGGTATTGGAGTATGCCCAGTACCACGGTCGCTGCGCCTCCAACAAATATCTGGTGGACCGGATGGATGTGAAGGGGATGATCAAGGCGCTGCGCAACGGCGATGCCCTCTGGTATGCACCGGATCATGACTACGGCAGCCACGCCAGCGTGTTCGTGCCCTACTTCGCGGTAGAGCAGGCCGCCACCATCACCGGCACCGCCACCCTGGCGCGGGTGAAGAACACCGTAACCCTGCCCTGCTACAACATCCGCACCAGCGAGGGTTACACCCTGCATATCGGCGCGCCGCTCGCCGACTACCCGAGCGGAGATGACATGGTTGATGCCGCCCGCGCCAACCGCGAGATCGAAGCCGCCGTGCGCAAGGCGCCGGAGCAGTACATGTGGCTCCATCGCCGCTTCAAGACCCGCCCCTCTCCCGAGGATGCCGGCTTCTACTGAGCCGCTGCCTCCACAGGGGCCAGATCGCAAAAACTGACAAACCGCCTGCTGGCGGTTTGTTTTTATCTGCTATCAGCCCTGCACGGCAAGCAAGATCCCCGAACGTCAGCCGCGCAATAACATCCTGCATGTTGGCGCCCATTCCCATCAATCAGCCGCAAAAGAGCCCTCATCGCCGACCGTAAAAACTGAAAGCGGGTTACAAATTTATTGATTCATTGGTAAGCAATGGAGTGTTGCGATAAATCCATCGTCACTACCCGCTGATGAGTGACTGAATTACTTGTCCCATTCGAATACAAAAATCAGATTTGTGACACCAATCACTATTTAGCAAGAGGACCACAAAGCAACTTTGGTGAGACAGATCACAAAAAATAATCACGTAAAACATAAAAGATCGAAATGTAGCCGAATTACAGCATGAGTATGTGATGTGGATCACTGGTTATGGAGGGGGTACCGCTGGGTATCTGAGAGCTGGATCACAAGACACCCCGTTTTCAGCCTAATTTGATATCAAGCTGGTAGATTGAAGTTGCTTAGACGACCGGGATGGAGGTTCGGCAAAACCGGCCATCCCGACTACCACTTTTAATCAAACAGGCTTAAAACGGGGTCCCGACATGTTATCACCGGATACCAAAGTCAAGATACAGAATTTTGGACGCTTCCTGTCCAATATGGTCATGCCCAACATAGGCGCCTTTATCGCCTGGGGCTTTATCACCGCCCTCTTCATCCCCACCGGCTGGCTGCCCAATGACACCTTGGCCAAGCTGGTCGGCCCCATGATCACCTACCTGCTGCCGCTGCTGATTGGCTACACCGGCGGCAAACTGATGGGCGGTGAGCGCGGCGGCGTGGTCGGTGCCATCACCACCATGGGTGTCATCGTGGGAACTGATATCCCCATGTTCATGGGCGCCATGATGGTCGGCCCGCTCGGTGGCTGGGCCATCAAGCGCTTCGACAAGGCGATGGACGGTCGCGTCAAGAGCGGCTTCGAGATGCTGGTCAACAACTTCTCTGCCGGGCTTATCGGCATGCTGCTGGCGATCCTCGCCTTCTTCGTGATCGGCCCCTTCGTCAAGGTGCTCTCCGGCCTGCTGGCCGGTGGCGTCGGCTTCCTGGTGGAAAACCACATGCTGCCGCTCACCTCCATCTTCGTTGAACCGGCCAAGATCCTGTTCCTCAACAACGCCATCAACCACGGCATCTTCTCGCCGCTGGGGATCCAGCAGGCGACCGAGCACGGCAGCTCTATCTTCTTCCTGATTGAAGCGAACCCGGGCCCGGGCATGGGCGTGCTGCTGGCCTACATGGTGTTCGGCCGCGGCGCCGCCAAGCAGTCCGCTGCAGGTGCCTCCATCATTCACTTCTTCGGCGGCATCCACGAGATCTACTTCCCGTATGTGCTGATGAACCCGCGCCTCATTCTGGCGGTGATCGCCGGCGGCATGACCGGGGTCTTTACCCTGACCCTGTTCAATGCAGGTCTGGTCTCCCCTGCCTCACCGGGTTCCATCTTCGCCGTGTTGTTGATGACGCCGAAAGCCTCCCTGATCGGGGTCGCCCTCTCCATCATCAGCGCTACTCTGGTCTCCTTCCTGGTCGCCGCCGCATTCGTTCGCGCCCAGCAACCGGAAGCTGACGAGGCAGATGCCCTCGGTGAAGCCACTCGCAAGATGAAAGCCATGAAGGGCGGCAAGCCTGAAACCGCAGCGGCCAAGAAGCCGGGCGGCGAACTGATGGCGGTGCGCAATATCGTGGTCGCCTGCGATGCGGGCATGGGCTCCAGCGCCATGGGCGCCGGCCTGCTGCGCAAGCGGGTGCAGGCCGCAGGGCTCGATATCAGCGTCACCAACCGCGCCATCGATCAGCTCGACGATCAGGTGGACTGGGTCATCACCCACAAGGATCTGACCGAGCGGGCCCGTCGCCATGCGCCGCATGCCCACCATATTTCCCTAACCAACTTCCTCGACAACGGCCTCTATCAGGAGCTGGTACAGAGCCTGACCCAGGCCGCCAACGATGACATCGCCAACCCGCAGCTGCTGGTGGCGGCCAACGACGACAGCTACGAGCCGCAAGCGGCCGAAGTCTTTACCCTGAGCCGTAATGACGTGCATCTGGGACTGAAAGCGGACAACAAGGAGGCCGCCATCCTGACCGCAGGCCGACTGCTGGCCGAGCGCGGCTACGTGGCTCCTGACTACGTCAACGCCATGCTGGAGCGCGAACAGCTGGTCTCCACCTACCTCGGCGAATCCATCGCCGTGCCCCATGGCACCATCGCCGCCAAGGAGTTTGTGAAGCGTACCGGCATCGTCATTTGCCAGTACCCGGCCGGGGTCGCCTTTGGCGAGGCTGCCGATGAGGTAGCGCGGCTGGTGATCGGCATCGCCGCCCGCAACGACGAACACATGCAGGTGATAACCCGCCTGACCAATGCACTGGATGAACCCGGTCTCATCGACCGGCTGGCCAGCACCACGGATCCCCAGGCCTTCCTGGATCTGCTGGGTGCCGAACAGGCTGCCTAATCATCTTTCATCGTCTTTGGTTCAAGAGGTTAATATCATGAAAACATTGCATTTTGGTGCTGGTAACATCGGTCGCGGCTTTATCGGCAAAGTGCTGGCGGATGCCAGCCATCAGGTCACCTTCGCCGACGTCAACGACACCCTGATCGACCAGCTCAACCACCGTCAAGAGTACAAGGTCCATGTGGTGGGTGCGGATCAGAAGCTGGACGTGGTGCGCAACGTGGCGGCGGTGAGCTCCGCCGGTCACGAGGTGATCGCCCGTATCATCACCGCCGACCTGGTCACCACCGCGGTCGGCCCCAACATTCTGGACAAGATTGCCAGCACCCTGGCCAAGGGGCTGCAAGCTCGCTTCGATGCCGGCAACCTGACTCCGCTCAACGTCATCGCCTGCGAAAACATGGTGCGCGGCACCAGCCACCTCAAGCGGGAGGTACTCAAGTACCTGCCGGTCGCGTATCATGCCACGCTCGAATCCTGCATCGGCTTCGTCGACTCGGCGGTGGATCGCATCGTGCCGCCCGCCGCGGCTGCCAACGATGACCCGCTGGAAGTAATGGTAGAGAGCTTCAGCGAGTGGATCGTTGACCAGACCCAGTTCAAGGGGGAGCTGCCACAGGTGGCGGGCATGGAGCCCACCGACAACCTGATGGCCTTCGTCGAGCGCAAGCTGTTCACCCTCAACACCGGCCACATCGTCACCGCCTATCTCGGCAAACTGCGGGGCTACCGCACAGTGCGCGAGGCGATCGAAGATCCGGTGATCCGCAGCAAGGTGCGCCGCGCCATGGAGGAGAGCGGTGCCGTGCTGGTAAAACGCTACGGCTTCGACCCGCGCCTGCACGCCGCCTATATCGAGAAGATCCTGGCCCGCTTCGCCAACCCCTATCTGGTGGACGAGATTGACCGGGTCGGTCGTCAGCCACTGCGCAAGCTGGCGGCGGGGGATCGACTGGTGAAGCCGCTGCTGGGCACCCTGGAGTACGGCCTGCCCAACGAGCAGTTGCAGGAGGGGATCGCCGCGGCGCTCCACTATCGCAATGCCGATGACCCGCAGGCAGTGGAGTTGCAAGCCCTGCTGGCGGAGCTTGGCCCGGCCAAAGCGCTGGCCCGCGTCACCGGACTGGATGAAGAGAGCGAAGTGGTTCGCGCCATCGTCGCCCGTTACGAAACCCTGTAATGACCCTGCTTGCGGCGCATTCAGCCACCACTGATAGCGCGCCAAGCGCTTGAATGGCAAGGGAATGTGCCCCATATGATAAAAACCGGGAGAGAGGCCCACTCTCTCCCTGTCAGCTGGACCCAATGCACCTATGACCACACACCAGGAAGATGAAGTACTGGAACGACTGAACGAGCAGGATGGCCCCCGCGGCTTCTTTCTCGAAGCCGTGACCATCCTGGAAGAGGCGGTCGACTCCCTGATGCGACGCGCGTTCCGTCAGGAGGAGTATGCCGTCAAATACGCCATCGAACCCCTGCTCAACCAGAGCGGCCCCCTCGGCCAGCTGGAGGTGCGCCTCAAGCTCATCTTCGCCCTCGGCCTCATCTCACTCGAGCGCTATCAGGATATCGAAGCCTATATCAAGATCCGCGACTTTCTGGTGCGCGACCCCAAGGATTACCGCTTCAGCGACAAGCCGATCCGCGATCTGCTCGACAGCCTGCACGGGGTCAATCAGGGCGGCATGATGAAGCTGGAGCCCCCCGCCAGCGAAGAGGATTGGGCCTTCTACCAGATGCAGCTCAACCGGCTCGATCAGATGGTGCGCTCCGCACTGGTACTGGCGCTGGCCAACTGTGTCGGCGAGCTCCACAAGGAGAGCCCCATCTAATCCAGCCCCAAGGCCACCCCATCACCACGGTTGGCGTCTGGCTGGCGCCCTGCACACCACAGCCAGCCACCATGACGCCGACTGTCGCACATCTCCCCATCCCGGCCATAATGCACGCTCCTTCAGGTGTCAATCTGACCAACTTAGCCACTACACTAGCTCCATACTCACTGCCTGAATCGAGGTCTGCATGATTGCCCTCTCTCTGGCCGGGATCGCCCTGGTCTCCGTGCGGCCCAATGGCTCGCCTGGTCGCTGCGGGTACCCGCCATCCTGTTTCTACTTCTTACCGGCCTGACTCTGGGTCCGGTCAGCGGCTTGCTCAACCCCGATGCCCTGCTCGGAGAGCTGCTTTTTCCGCTGGTCTCCCTGTCGGTGGCCATCATCCTGTTCGAAGGGGCGTTGACCCTGCATCTGACAGAGCTCAAGGGGATCGGCAAGGTAGTGCGCAACCTCTGCTCCACCGGCATGCTGGTCAGTTTCGCGGTCATCGGCAGCGCCGGTTACTTCCTGCTGGGGCTGGACTGGCGGGTCGCCACCATGCTCGGCGCGGTACTGGTGGTGACGGGTCCGACGGTGATTGCCCCCATGCTCAACGTGATCCGCCCCACCCGGGAGGTAGACCGGATCCTGCGCTGGGAGGGGATCGTCATCGACCCTATCGGCGCCCTGTTTGCGGTGCTGGTGTTCGAGGCGGTACGCCTCGGCAGTCAGGGGGATCTCATCAGCCATACCCTGCTGGCACTGGGCAAGACGGTACTGGTCGGTTCTCTGATCGGGGTAGCGGCAGGTTGGATCACCACCTTGCTTATTCGCAAGGATTGGCTACCGGTCAGCTTGCACAAATTCGGCGTGCTGGCGCTGGTGCTGGTCACCTTCAGCTTCTCCAACTGGCTGAGCCATGAATCGGGATTGCTGGCAGTGACCGTATTTGGCATCTGGCTCGCCAATCAGGATGGGCTGGATCTGGAGGAGGTGCTGGCCTTCAAAGAAGATCTCGCGGTTATTCTTATCTCCAGCCTGTTTATTTTGCTGGCCGCTCGCCTCGACCTGGCCCAGCTCTGGCAGCTCGGCCCCATGGTGCTGGCGCTGCTCTGCGTGGTGCAGTTTGTGGCGCGCCCGCTCTGTATTCTGGTCTCGACCTGGGGCTCGGATCTCTCCTGGCGAGCTCGCGCCCTGCTAAGCTGGATCGCCCCTCGCGGCATAGTCGCGGCGGCAGTCAGTGCCTCGTTTGCCATCAGCCTGCATCAGGCCGAGATCCCCGATGCCGACAAGCTGGTGCCGCTGGTATTTGCGGTGATCATCTCCACCGTGGTGTTGCAGAGCCTCACCTCGGCACCGCTGGCCAGCCTGCTCAAGATGCGCCAGAGCGCCCCCAACACCTGGCTGATCATAGGGGCCAACTCGGTGGCGCGGGCCATAGGCCGGGCGCTGGCGGATCAGGGGGTGCCGGTACAGCTCTGCGATCCCGCCTGGGAGTTCTGCAAACAGGCGCGGATGAGCAACCTCCCCTGCTATTTCGGCAACCCCCAGTCGGAACATGCCGAGCTGCACCTGCCGCTTACCAGCATCAGTACCGTGCTGGCACTCTCCCCCAACCGCCACAACAACGCCCTCGGGGTGCTGCACTTCGCCCACCTCTACGGCGAGGAGCAGGTCTACTCCCTGCGATCCAGCGAGCAACACGGCAAGGCCAACCGGGAGAGCGCCACCTTTCGCGCTCGCCAGAACCTGTTCGGCCCCGACATCAACTATGCCCGGCTGAGCGGCCTGCTGAGCCGGGGTGGCCAGATCAAAGCGACCCGCCTGAGCGAGGCGTTCGACTGGGCCCAGTATCAGGCCGCCAATCCCGGCGCCATCCCGCTGTTCGTAATCGATGGCAAGGGCAAGCCCCGGATCGTCACCGGCCCCGTCACCCCGCAGGCGGGTGAGCTGCTGATCGCCCTGCAGCCGCCCAGAGAGCAGGGCGCCGAATGAACGAAGCCAACCACAATCCGCTGGTCGCCCCTCTGCTGGTGCTGCTGCAACAGGCGGCGGGCAGCTACAAGGTGCATGAACTGATGGCGGCTCTGCGCCAGCAGGGAGCGATCCCCCGGCTGGCCGACGACGAGCAGCTGCAGCTGTTTCGGGTCAACTTCCTGATCATGAACGCCCTCTACCAGCTGCAGGCCGAGCTTTATGAAGAGGGTTGGTGGCTGGTGATCAGCACCCTGGATATCCGGCTCGAACCGCTGGCTGGGAACCTGGAGGCCAACCACGGCTTTGCCCTTGGCGAAAATCTGCGTAGCTACTATCTCGACTGGCAGGTGTTCTGGCAGACCGACCGTGCCGAAGTGGAGGCCCTGCTCAACCGCTTCTGGCGCGCTTACGACGGTGAGGGGCACAAAGCCGAGGCGCTGGCATTGTTCGAGTTGAATGAAGGGGTAAGTCAGGAGGCGCTCCGCCGCCGCTGGCGGGAGCTGGCACTGCTGCACCATCCGGATCGGGGCGGCAATGCCGAGACTTTTGTCCGCATCCGCTGGGCATGGGAGGTCCTGCGGGGATGATCCCGTTGCTGCATATAAAGGGCAGGCATAGACTGGAGCTGGATATTCCCCACAGGAGAGCATCATGACAGTCAGTGAACTTCGTAAGCTCTATCAGCAACAGATCCTGCAAGAGGCCGAAATACTCCACGATGTGGCTATTCCCGGCTGGCTCATCGAATTCAGAGGCAAGGATGGCGCCCTCTACGAGCTGACCGACACCCTCGGCTGCCCGGTCAGTTTCGGCACCGTTGAGCAGGCCCGCGAACATCTGCATCAGGTGGCCGACTGCCCGGTTCAGGTGGAGCACCTCTACCGCTTCTTCGAACGCTAGCGCCACCCACCGCACAGTAAAAAGGCTCCCGAGGGAGCCTTTTGTTATTCCGGTTGCTTTCTACTCCGGTTGCAGCGGTTCCGCCACCTTGCCCTCCAGCTTTCTGACCGGCTTTTGCAGGATCAGGTTGGCCGGATAGGTGACCAGATCGCCGCTGTCATCACGCACCCGCACGTAGAAGAGGCCGATCTCGGTGATGACGCCGGTGACCGAATCATCCTTGTCGAGGATGCGGATCCGGTCGCCAATCTTGTAGGGGAAGGCGAAGAAGATGGTGATGCTGGCGGTGATGTTGGAGAGGATCGACCACTGGGCGACCATGGCGACCCCCAATACCGCAAAGAAGGAGGACGCGAGCACCACCAGTCGGGAGAAGTCGAGCCCCCACACCCCGGCCAGCACCAGCAAGGTGGCGCAGCCGAGCAGGAAGTGGAACACATGGGCCACGTAGAGCACCCGGTTCTCGCTCACCTGCCTGCTCTGACCGAGCGCCAGCAGGCTCTTGTGAATAAGCCGCCGGATCAGGGTATGACCCAGCAACAGCAGCAGGGTCAGGCCAATTGATTGCCACATGGGTTATGCCTCCTTACCACCAGCGCCGATGCTTGAGCCAGATAGCCAGCCCGCTTGCCAGCGCCACCAAGGATCCGCAGAAGACCCAGAAGGCAGTCGGATTCTCGGCCCCGGGGATACCGCCGAGGTTGATGCCAAACAGACCGGTCAGGAAGCTGGCAGGTAAAAAGAGCAGCGCCATCACCGACATCTGGTAGGCGCGGCGGTTGGTCGCCTCTGCCATCAGATTGTTGATCTCATCTGCCAGCACGGCGGTGCGCGCCACTCCGGCATCGAGGTCATCGAGCCAGCGCCGCAGCCGGTCGGCGATATCGAGCAGACGGCGGCGATCATCCTCATCCAGCCAGCTGATCTTCTCGTTGGCAAGGCGCGCCACCAGATCCCGCTGGGGGGAGAGGTAACGACGGATCATGATGAGCTGCTTGCGGATCAGCGCCAGCCGGCCATTGGCTGGCATGTCGCGCATCAGCACCATCTCCTCCAAATCGAGGATCTTGTCGTGCAGCTCCTCGACAAACTCCCCCGCCCGGTCGGTCAGGGCATCGCAGATCTCCACCAGCCAGTCGGCCGGGGTATCGGCGCCGCCCCCCAGCTTGAGCTGGTTGAACACATCCTGCTCGGAGAGCAGCGGACGACGACGGCTGCTGATGATGAGATCCGGGGTGATGAAGATGCGCAGCGCCACCATCTCTTCGGGCCTGTGATCCTTGTTGTGGTTGATGCCGCGCAGGATCAGCAGCACCGTCTCCCCCATCCGCACCAGCTTGGGACGATTGCTCTGGCCGAGCAGCGACTCCCTGGCCGCCTCGCTGAGCAAGGGGGTCTGCAACAGCCAGCGCGCCGAATCGGGATTGCCGTAATCCAGATGCAGCCAGCCGGGATGTGCCGCCGGGACTTCGCTTCCCGCCGTCAGCGGCGCCATGCCACCCTTGCCATCCAGAGTCAGGGCATAAATCACTTCACCGGGCACCCGATCCATCTCGTCTCCTTCTCGTTTCATGTGCTGGCCCCAGCTTACACCAAAGGCGGGGCCGACTCAGCCCCGCGCCGGGAAGGGAGGCCTGTGTTAACATGCCCGCTCTCGTTTTCCATCCGCTTTCACTACAGGAAACCATGCCATGCCCATCTGGGTTGATGCCGATGCCTGCCCCATTCCGGTCAAGGAGATCCTCTACCGCGCCGCCCACCGCGCCCAAGTCGTCACCACCCTGGTGGCTAATCAGGGATTGCGGGTGCCCCCCTCGCCCTTCATCAAAACCCAGCAGGTGGGGAAGGGATTCGATGTGGCAGATCATGTCATCGCCCAGCAGGTTCAGCCCGGCGATCTGGTGATCACCGGCGACATCCCCCTCGCCTCCTGGGTGATCGATGCCGGTGGCGAGGCGCTCAATCCCCGCGGCGAGATCTACACCCGCGAGACCATCAAGGCACGGCTCGGCATGCGCAACTTTATGGAAGAGCTGCGCTCGGCTGGCGTGCAGACCGGCGGCCCGGCCCCCTTCAATGCCGCCGACAAACAGCGCTTCGCCAACGCTCTCGACAAGTGGCTGGTCAAAGGCAAGTTGTAAATAGGCTATAAAGGCGCCCAATTTGGGCGCTTTTTCGCCGTAACATCCTGATTTTTAAAATAAGAACTGACCACAACCGTCAGGCTGGTAAGATGCGCCGCCATCTTGTCCACGCCGTAATCATCATGACCGCCCAAGGGCACCTGCTCTTCTCCGTTACCTGCACCCTGATCGCCCATAAACTGCAGCTCACTCCGGCACTGGCCGATGCCAGCCTGTGGCAGACAATCCCTGCCGCGCTGGCCAGCGCCCTGTTGCCCGACCTCGACCACCCCAAATCGGTGCTGGGGCAGCGCCTGCCGTGGATCTCGAAACCTCTGTCGCGGCTGTTCGGCCATCGCGGCTTCACCCACAGTCTGCTGGCGGTCGCTGCTGCCGTCTGGGGGCTGAACCAGAGCCTGCCGCCGGACACCCTGCCCATGGGGGTCAAGGATGCGCTGATCGTCGGCTACCTCAGCCATCTGCTGGGGGACTGGCTCACCCCGGCGGGCATTCCGCTCTTCTGGCCCATCAAGCGCCGTTACCGCCTGCCGGGCTGGCCGCTGCGCAGCGGCGGTGCCATCGAAACCGGCTTTTGCACCCTCACCTTGCTGGTCGCCGGCTGGTGGTGCGGCTGGCGGCTGTGAGCCAGAAACAAAAGAGCCCCTGACGAGGTCAGGGGCTCAAACCGTGGCGGGTGCCGCCAGAGGATCAGATCATGATGCCTGCGATAACGGCAGAGAGCAGGCTGACCAGGGTAGAACCGTAGACCAGCTTCAGGCCGAAGCGGGAAACCATGTTGCCCTTCTCTTCGTTCAGCGCTTTTACCGCACCGGCGATGATGCCGATGGAGCTGAAGTTGGCGAAAGAGACCATGAAGATGGAGAGGATGCCGACGGTGCGCGGAGAGAGCTCGGCAGCCACCTTGCCCAGATCCATCATCGCCACGAACTCGTTGGTCACCAGCTTGGTCGCCATGATGGAGCCGGCTTGCAGCGCTTCACCACTCGGGATCCCCAGGATCCAGGCGATCGGGTAGAAGAGGTAACCCATGACGAACTGGAAGTTCACGCCAAATGCCATCTCGAACAGGTAGTTGATGAGGGCGATCAGAGCGATGAAGCCCACCAGCATGGCACCCACGATAACGGCAACGGTGAAACCGGCCATGATGTACTCACCCAGCATCTCGAAGAAGTTCTCTTTCTTCGGGGTGTGGTGCTCGTCACCTTCGGCAATAGCCTTGATGTCGGTCACGGAGTTATCCGGCTCGTAGGGGTTGATCAGAGAGAGCACCACGAAGGTACTGAACATGTTGAGCACCAGCGCGGCAACCACGTAGCGCGGCTCGATCAGCTGCATGTAGGCACCGACGATGGACATGGATACAGTAGACATGGCAGTCGCAGCCAGGGTGTACATCTGCTTCTCGTTCAGGTGCGGCAGGATGTTCTTGAGGGCGATGAAGTTCTCGGATTGGCCGACGATCATCGAGCTGATGGCGTTGAAAGACTCCAGCTTGCCCATGCCGTTGATCTTGGCCAGCACGGTACCGATACCGCGGATCACCAGCGGCAGCAGGCGGATGTACTGCAGAATACCGATCAGCACGGAGATGAAGACGATGGGCATCAGCACCATCAGGAAGAAGGAGAAGGCCCCTTCGTTGACCAGACCACCGAACACGAAGTCGGTACCCTGTTTGGCAAACTCCATCAACTTGGTGAAGCCGGCCGCGAAGCCACCCACCACCGCCAGACCCACTTCGGAGTTCAGCATGAACCAGGCCAGCGCCAGTTCGACCACCAGCAGCTGGCCGATATAACGCAGCTTGATCTGTTTCCAGTTGTGGCGGTTAGCCAGCAGAGAGAGAGCGAGGACCATCACCAGTCCGAGCACAAAGTGAACGTATTCCATACCTGTAGCACCTGAGTAAATTGTAATTTTTGACCGGCGCCATCATAGACATTTGCACATTTAAAAATCAGATAGCCATCACAATCCCGCGCAATATTATGGAGGCAGGATAATACAAACGTTTTTAAATTAATTGTGCAATGAACTGATATTAATCGCGCAACGCGGGTAACATAAATCCTTTAAAAACATCATGTTGAGTAATGGCGGCGCCGTTTTCATGTTCTTTGAAAATATTTAATCAGCATTTTCGCAACATTCCTTGTGGCGCAGTAACTGCTCGCAGAATATTTTCCAGTCATTATATTAAAATACTGAAAATAGAAAACGTTTATCCATGATAAATAATTAGATGAGTGTTTGAAAAATAGTCCTTATCGCATTGTCGGTGATCGTCCGCGATCGGTTTGGCAACAAATGAACCTTTCATGGCCCCTCGTGACCAGCCGTTCAAAAATCCGCCACATCCGGTGCCACATTCTGGTATGATGCGCGGCCTTAGCGCTAGCGCATCCCCGTTTTCTCCGAAATAGAGTCCTTTTGTGAACAACAGCGAATTTAGCAGCCTCAATCTCTCCCCCGCCCTGCAAGAGAACCTCACCAGCCTGGGTTACCTGCAGATGACCCCGATCCAGGCCCAGAGCCTGCCCCTGGTGCTCGATGGCAAAGACCTGATCGCCAAGGCAAAAACCGGCAGCGGCAAGACCGCCGCCTTCGGCCTCGGCCTGCTGGCCAAGCTCAACGTCAACCGCCTCGAAGTGCAGGCGCTGGTGCTCTGCCCGACCCGCGAACTGGCGGACCAGGTGGCTCAGGAGATCCGTCGTCTGGCGCGCGCCCTGCCCAACGTCAAGCTGGTGACCCTGTGCGGCGGCACCCCGACCGCACCGCAGTCCGCCACCCTGAGCTTTGGTGCCCACATTGCCGTCGGCACCCCGGGTCGTATTCTCAAGCATCTGGAGCAAGGCACGCTGGAGCTATCCGGCCTCAAGACGCTGGTGCTGGATGAAGCGGATCGCATGCTGGACATGGGCTTTGGCGAAGATATCAACCGGGTCATCAGCTATGCCCCCCAGCAGCGCCAGACCCTGCTCTTCTCCGCGACCTATCCGGAAGGGATCGCCCAGATGAGCCGCGGCGTGCAGCGCAATCCGGTCGAGGTGAGCGTGGAGTCCCTGCACGAGGGGAGCGCCATCGAACAGAAGCTCTACGAAGTGCCTGCCGGTCAGCGCCTCGACGCCCTCACCTGGCTGCTGAGCTACTACCAGCCCAGCTCCTGCGTGGTGTTCTGCAACACCAAGCGCGCCTGTAACGACGTAGCCGACCATCTGGCCGCCAAGGGCTTCTCGGCGCTGGCGCTGAATGGCGATCTGGAACAGCGCGAGCGGGATCAGGTGCTGGTGCGCTTTGCCAACGGCAGTGCCACCATTCTGGTGGCCACCGATGTGGCGGCCCGCGGCCTCGACATCAAGGAGCTGGGCGCCGTCATCAACTACGAGCTGACCTATGATCCGGAAGTGCACGTGCACCGCATCGGTCGTACCGGTCGTGCCGGCCAGCAGGGTCTGGCTCTGAGTCTCTATCAGCCGAACGAGGCCCAGCGCGTCAACTTTATCGAAGAGTACCAGCAGGCTCCGATGCCGCTGGGTGATCTCGACAGCATCGGCCGCGACATCAAGCCGATCGCCCCGCAGATGGTGACCCTCTCCATCGATGCAGGTCGCAAGACCAAGGTGCGGGCCGGTGACATTCTGGGTGCCCTGACGGGCGAAGGCGGCATTGCCGGCGCCGACGTCGGCAAGATCCAGATCTCCGAGCAGTACTCCTACGTCGCCGTGAAGCGCAGCGTGGCGAGCGCCGCCCTCAAGCGGTTGCAGGAAGGCAAGATCAAGGGTCGCAGCTACCGCGCCCGCAAACTGGGCTAAGGTTCTTTGCAAGCCGTTAGCCAGACCACAGGCGCCTGACAGGCGCCTGTTTCATATCTCCAATGCCGCCATGCGGCAAGACAGGCACCATGACCCAAGCAATCCAAACCGAAGTGAGCTGCCAGAACTGCGAAGCCTGCTGCTGCCGCCTCGAGGTGATGCTCTTTACCGATACCGGCGTGCCGGACCGTTATGTACTGGAACGGGATGGCGAGATACCGGTCATGCGCCGGCTGGACGATGGCTGGTGCGCCGCCCTCGACCGCAACACCATGATGTGCCGTATCTACGAGGTGCGACCGCTGATCTGCCGTGAATTCGAAATGGGTGAACCCGACTGCGTTGACGAGCGGGACAAGTGGTTTATCAAGCTGGAGTAAACCCGAGCCAACCAGAATTCGGGGTCGTCAAGCGCTCGCAGGTTCACAGGGAGCGGTGTTGAGCTGCTCCCCCAGCCACTGGATGGCCGCTGCCTCCTGCTCGAAGTAACGTACCGCCCGAAAGGGCAATCCCTTGAAGATGTTATCCGCCAGATAGCGCTTGAAGCCCCCTACGAAAACCACCGCCAGAAACTGACAGCCACTCTCGGCACACCAGCCAAACTGGCGACGAAAACAGGCCAGCACCTCGGGCCCGGCCGCTTCAAACTCGGTTGCGACCTCGACAATCCCCCAGGGGCCATCCATCAGACCGGCCAGTTCGTGACGAAATCGCGCCTCATAGGCCATGGCA
Source organism: Aeromonas sp. 6P (assembly GCF_051919525.1). Classification (NCBI taxonomy): domain Bacteria; kingdom Pseudomonadati; phylum Pseudomonadota; class Gammaproteobacteria; order Aeromonadales; family Aeromonadaceae; genus Aeromonas; species Aeromonas sp. 6P. Next base: position 3,959,842 of record NZ_JBQBEO010000002.1, read on the forward strand.
CCTGCCAAATTGAAGGGGCCACTCGGGCGGCAGATCAGCATCTGGCCCCTGCGCTCCATGTCGAATTGCCCATGTGGCTGCATGACTGCTCCCATTCCGTTACCACCACCATCGCCTGCAAATTGTTACCACAAGGTAATAATTTATAAGGAAAAGTCCAGCAGCAAACAGGCTTTCCCCAAAGCGTGGTCATCCTATCCAGCAAACCGTCGGCACCTCATGTTACCCACATCCCGCACTGAATCGGTCTCAAGATGTGCGATTGCAGTTAACGAAACGTTACTGCTATCATCCGCGCCGCCACAAACATTCCACCAGCCGAAAGGTTTGGCACCTCAACAAGGATGTGCAATGAAAAACAGGGACTCGAGTCATTACCAACGGATCTGGCGCTGGCACTTCTACGCCGGTCTCTTTGTCGCACCTTTCCTGATCCTGCTGTCACTGACCGGGATCGTCTATCTGTTCAAACCCCAGCTCGACAACCTGATGTACCCCGAGCTGATGAAGGTCACCCCCGCCAGCCAGACCCTGAGTGCCGACCAGCTACTGGCCAAGGCGATGATGACCATGCCCGATGCCAGCCTGCGTAAGTACCTGCCGCCTGCCGCTCCCGACCTGAGCGCTCAGTTCATCGTCAATCGGGGTGAACAGGAGCTGACTCTGTTTATGGATCCCGCCAGCGGCGCCCTGCTCGGCACCATGGATAACAAGTGGAATCTGCAGGCAGTCGCTCGCGCTCTGCACGCCGAGCTACTGCTCGGTACCACCGGAGATAGGCTGATCGAGCTGGCTGCCGGCTGGGGGATAGTGTTGCTGCTGAGCGTACTCTATCTCTGGTGGCCGCGCAAGGGGCCTGGCGTGGGCGGTATTCTCTGGCCCAGAGTGAGCCAGCGTGGCCGCCTCTGGTGGCGCGATCTGCACGCCGTGGTCGGCTTCTGGGGCGCAGGTTTCCTGCTGCTGTTGCTGTTGAGCGGCATGACCTGGACCGGTTTCTGGGGCGATCAGTTCGCCGCGGTCTGGAACCGCTTCCCGGCCGCCATGTGGAACGAGGTGCCCAAATCGGCGCCGCTGGCCCGCACCCTGAATCAGGCCCATGAGCAGACCGTCCCTTGGGCGGTGGAGAACACCCCCATGCCCAGCTCGCAGCCGGTCGATGAGGGGCACGATCACGGTGCCATGAACCACGGCGAGCACGAGGGAGTGGTGATGGCGAGCCAGCACATTGCGCTGCAACGGGTGGTCGAGATCGCTAATGAACGGGGAGTCCAACCGGGTTACAGCATCACACCGCCGGTCGGCGCCACCTGCGTCTACACCATCGCCCTGTTTGCCGACGATCCGCGCAACGACGCCACCCTGCATATCGATCAATACAGCGGCAAGGTGCTGGCCGATGTGCGCTGGCAGGATTACGGCCCGGTCGCCAAAACGGTGGAGAGCGGCGTCATGCTGCACATGGGCAAGCTCTACGGCTGGCCCCATCAGCTCGCCATGCTGCTTATTTGCCTGATGGTGCTGGCCAGCGCCGTGAGCGGCCTCTGGATCTGGTGGTGCCGCCGCCCGCAAGGGCGTCTCGCCGCGCCGCCATTGCCCGCCAAATTGCCGCCGATGCGTGGTGCCATCGCCCTGCTGATCCTGCTGGGGATCGCCTTCCCGCTGGTGGGCGCCTCCATGGTCGCCATCTGGCTGCTGGATACCCTGATTTTCTCCCGCCGCCCTCTCAGGGTGGCACGCGCCAGCTAGTCGATAACATCATTAACCAGCATAGAGGGCTCCCGCTTGGGAGCCCTCTCTGTTTCATGGCCGCCGACTATCACTCCTGCTCGACCAACAAGAGAATTTTCTTGGCCTTCTCGAAGTGATCGAGCTTGTGGGTCCGGATCCACCAGGTCGCCGCCTCCATCAACAACTCGGGATCGTCATTGCGATTGGCAAAAAAAGCATAAAAGGAGAGCCCGACCGTCTCCCCCTTCTGGGCGATTTTCTGCTGGCATACCTGAATGATTTTCTGTTTGAGTGATGCACGCATGGCAGTCTTCCTGTCTGACTGATTCAGTACCAACGCGTAGCATCGGCACACAAAAAGGGCTCCCGCCTCGGGAGCCCGTTTCACATAACAACAAGCCGGTCGTTCATCAGGAGAGCGCCAACCCGATGGAGAGCAGCAGGCTGAACAGAAACGCGCTGATGGCGGTCTTCTTGAGGGAACCGGTCAGCACCTCGCCATCGTAGCTTTCGCGAAGAGTCTTGGCCGCATCGCTGAGAGGCTTCATGGCGGGCAGGAAGATCCACGGCCAGAAACTGGCGGGCTGGATCAGGATAAAGGCGATGGTCGCCAGCAGCGCTGCCCCCAGCAGTACCCAGTGATAGGCGATGGCGCGATGGCGGCCAAGGCGCACCGCCAGGGTGATCTTGCCGCTGGCGGCGTCGGTCTCGATGTCGCGCACATTGTTGATATTGAGCACGGCGGTGGCCAGCAGGCCACAGGCGGTGGCAGGCAATAGCAGATCCCACTCCAGCGTCTTGGTGAAGAGGTAGTAGGAGCCGAGCACCCCGAGCAGGCCGAAGAAGAGGAACACAGAGATATCGCCAAACCCGCGATAGCCGTAAGGGGTCTTGCCGACGGTGTAGGTCACCGCCGCGACGATGGCCGCGCCACCCAGCACCACAAATGCCAAAATCTGCAGCCACTGGCCGCCGAAGGCACAGCCCAGCAACAGCAGGCCACTGGCCACCGCCGCCAGTGCGGTCAGCCCCATCGCCACGCACATCTGCTTTTTGGTGATAAGACCGGAGACCACCGCCCGCTGCGGACCGATCCGCTCGCCGTTGTCGGCGCCGGAGACCGCATCGCCGTAATCGTTGGCCAGATTGGAGAGGATCTGCAGCAGGATGGCGGTCAGCAGGGAGAGCGCCATGATGGCGCCATCGAAGGCACCACGACTGGCAGCCAGCCCCGAGCCCAGCAGGATGGAAGAGCAGGCGAGCGGCAATGTTCGCAAACGCGCCGCCAGCAACCAAACAGAGAAGGTATTTGTCATTTTGTGATGGCCAAACAATCGGATATTGATCGTGTTAAGGGTTATCGAACCGGATTTGGGTATACTTGGCCCCGGAGAGTGAAGCTCCCGCGGGCGATTTACATGGACGAATGGGCAGATAATATATAGGAAATCATCGCCCTTTGGCATAAACCTACGGCATCCAGCTACCGGATCGCTCGTTACTACCCGGCTCAGAAAAGAATCCATGTTGGCTCAGACCCATATCAAGCAACAACTGGACGCCCTGCGTCACAGCAAGGCCAGCGGCTTCGTGCGGCTGCGCGTGACGTTCGAGATCCGCTCTTTTCTGGGCTGGCTCGCGGCGCAAACCCTCTATCCGCGTATCTATTGGCATGCCCGTGGCCAGAGCAGCCCCGAATATGTCGCGCTGGGCGCCATTCAGGAGCTGACTGCGCCGGAAGATATCCGTCAGGTGTGCAGCAACACGGCAGAGCCCCATGATGACAGCCCCCGCTACTATGGCGGTCTGGCGTTCGATCCGGCCCAGTCCGGCTGGCAAGGGTTTGGCCCCTGCCGTTTCGTGCTGCCCCGCATCGAGCTGGTGCGCCGTGGCGAGTGCGTCAGTCTCTGCCTCAACCTCTGGCTGGATGAAAACAATCTCGAGGCCGAACTGCAGGCGGCCGACGCCGCCCTCGATGCCCTGCGCCCGGAAGCCCCGCTGCCCGCCCTGCAAAAGCAGCCTTGGCAGCGACAGGATTGCCCCGGCCCCGCCCAGTGGCAGACGCTGGTTGAGCGCGTCACTGCCCCCGATTTTCAGGCCCACACTCCCAAGGTGGTGCTGTCGCGGGAGAGCCTGCTGACCAGTCCGAACCATGATGCGGATATCAATCCCTGGGCCATGCTCGACCAGTGGGCCCGCCACGCCCAGGACTGCTTCCACTTCGGTTTTCAATTCTCCCCCGAGCAGGCCTTTATCGCCTGCTCCCCCGAGCGGCTCTACCGCCGGGAAGATCGCCACCTCTTTACTGAGGCGCTGGCGGGCACCATCCGCCGCTCCGGCGATGAAGAGGTGGATGCCCAACTGGCTGCCGAGCTGCTGGCCGACAGCAAGAACCGGCTGGAGAACCGGCTGGTACATGCCGACATCCTCAGCCGTCTGGCGCCACTGACCCACGATGCCACCCTGACCGAGCCGCGCATTCTCAAACTGCGGCTGCTGCAGCACCTCAAGTGCGATATCGAAGCCGAGCTCAAACCTGGGGTCTGCGACTGGCACCTGCTCGACGCCCTTCATCCGACTCCTGCGGTGGGCGGTGCCCCGCGCGAAGCGGCGCTCGCCTTTATCCGCGAGTTCGAACCCTATAATCGGGGCTGGTACGCCGGTGCTTGCGGCATGCTGAGCCGGGAGACCTCGGAGTTCTCGGTCGCCATTCGCAGCGCCCGCATTCAGCCGGGCAGCGTCACCCTGTTTGCCGGTGCCGGCATTGTCGCCGGTTCCGAGCCTGTCGCCGAGTGGGCCGAGCTCGACAACAAGATCGCCAATGTGCTCTCCCTGCTGGGATAGTCATTCACCCTTTTCACGCTACGAGAGCCCCTATGCCCACCCGTAAAGAGCCTGCCAGCGAAGAGTTTGCCTGCCCCCCGTTTTCGAACCAGCACGCCACCTTCAACCACGTCTGGTCCTCCCTCTTGCTGGAGGAGCTCTTTCGCCTCGGGGTGCGCGACATCGCGCTGGCCCCCGGCTCCCGCTCTGCGCCGCTGACCATGGCGGCCGCGGCCCATCAGGGCTTTCGTCGTCACCTGCACTTTGACGAGCGCGGCCTCGGCTTTATGGCGCTCGGGCTGGCCAAGGGGAGCAACCGGCCGGTGGCGGTGATCATGACCTCGGGCACCGCGGTAGCCAACCTCTGGCCCGCCGTGGCAGAGGCCCAGCTCACCGGCGTGCCGCTGATTATTCTCTCCGCCGATCGCCCTCACGAGCTTATCGACAACGGCGCCAATCAGGCGATCGACCAGCAGGGGATCTTCGGCCGCTACCCCGTCTATCAGCAGAACCTGCCGAGCCCCACCCCGACCATTCCGGCGGCGTTTGTGCTGAGTTCGGTGGACCAAGCCTTGGCCAAGCAGGTGCTCACCCCCGGGGTGGTGCACTTCAACTGCATGTACCCCGAGCCCCTCTACCCGGGCGAGCACTATCAGGATTTCTCCGACTATCTGGCCCCCCTCGGTGACTGGCTCAACTCGCAGACACCCTGGAGTCCGTGGCAACAGAGCGAACCGACTTGCCCTCCTCAGGCGGAGTGGGAAACCTTTCGACAACAGCGCGGCATCGTTGTAGCTGGCCGCATTACAGACCCGAATCAGGCACAGGCCGTCGCCACACTGGCAGAACTACTCGGCTGGCCGCTACTGGCAGACCTGCAGAGCCAGATCCGCTTCGATAGCCGCAACCTCATCCATATGGATCTGGCGCTCAACGACCCTGAATTTGTCGCCGAGCTGGGCCGCGCCGAGGTGCTGCTGCAATTTGGCGCGCGGCTTGTCTCCAAGCGGCTTGGCCAGTTCATAAAACACCATTCATGGCAGGATTACTGGCTGGTGGATCCGCAACCGGCGCGGCTAGATCCCGACTACCGGCTGCGCAACCGGCTGCTCTGCAGTGCCAGCGCCTTTGCTGCGGCCCATCCGGTCACCACACAAGCCCCTTGGCACACATTGGCAGAGCTGCAACATAACGCCAGCCAGCAGATCACCGCCGCCTGCGAGCACTTCTCCGAGCTCGGGGTCTGCCATCGCCTCAACCGCCTGATCGAAGGGCAACTGTTTGTCGGCAACAGCATGCCAGCCCGACTGATGGATATGCTCGGCGAAACGGGCAAGGGGCCGAGCCGGGTGATGACCAACCGCGGCGCCTCCGGCATCGATGGCCTGATCGCCACCGCCTACGGTTTTGCCCAATCAATCGAGCAGGACAGTGATGAGCCCACCACCCTGCTGCTTGGGGATCTCAGCGCCCTGCACGACCTCAACAGCCTCGCCCTGCTCAGCAAGGCGAGTCGACCGCTGGTGGTGATCCTGCTCAACAACGATGGCGGCAGCATCTTTCGTATGTTGCCGGTGCCCACCGAAGGGGAGCTGCTGGAGAGCTACTACCGGCTGCCCCACGGCCTCAGTTTTGAACATGCTGCCGCCATGTTTGGTCTCGCCTATCGGGCGCCGACCACCCTGCCTGAGTTCGAACGCGATTACAGCGCCGCCCTCCAACATGGCGTTACCTTGATCGAGATCCGGGTACCGAGCGAGCAGGTGGCCGATGATCTCAAGGCGCTGGGGGCCGCCATCCGTGGCAAATAAAGATGCCAATGTACCACTGGTGCTACTGCACGGCCTGCTGGGGGATAGCGGCGACTGGCAACCGGTGATCGACCGGCTGCCCGCCATCCGATGCATCACCCTCGATCTGCCGGGTCATGGTCAGCATAGCGCTCTCAACGTCAACGACTTTGAGCAGAGCCACCAGTGGCTGGTCGCCGAGCTGGCCAGCCGCAACCTTGAACGCTATCTGCTGGCGGGTTACTCGCTGGGTGGGCGACTGGCCCTCTATCACGCCAGCCGCGAGCCCGCCGGGCTGCAGGGGCTGCTGCTGGAGAACTGCAACCCGGGACTACCGGCCAGTGAACGGGCCGCCCGCATCCAGCACGATGAACAGTGGGCGCAGCGCTTTGAGCATGAGCCCCTGGCTGACGTGCTTGCAGACTGGTACCGGCAAGGGGTGTTTGCCGATCTTGACGATGCGGCCCGGGCCAGCCAGATCGCCCGCCGCCTTGGCAACGACGGTCAGGGCATCGCCACCATGCTGCGCGCCACCTCGCTAGGCAAGCAGCCGGATCTCGCCCCCTGGCTCATGGCGAGCCAGCTGCCGGTTACTTATGTGAGTGGCAAGCGGGATCACAAATTCCATCAGCTGGCTTGCCAGCTGGCAAACCAGGATCGCAGAATCAACCACTTGGTGCTGGATGGCGGCCATAATCTGCACGCCCATCAGCCTGATAACTTTGCCCGACTCCTCGCGGAGTGGGTCAACCAACAAGAAGAGACGAGTCATGATTGAAGCAATGACGGAAGCTGAACTGTATGCACCCGTTCAACATGCCGGGATTGCTCAACTCAGTGTTCAACTCGGTGCTCAACTGCACTCTCCCAGATCAGAAGGAAAAAAACCATGATTGAAGCAATGACGGAAGCGGAACTGTACGCTCCTGTTGAGTGGCAGGATTGCTCCGCCGGTTACGAGGACATCCTCTATCACAAGTCCAACGATGGCATTGCCAAGATCACCATCAACCGTCCCCAGGTGCGCAACGCCTTCCGCCCCCGCACCGTCAAAGAGATGCTGCAGGCACTGGCCGATGCCCGTTATGACGATCAGGTCGGTACCATCATCCTGACCGGTTTTGGCGAGAAAGCCTTCTGCGCCGGCGGCGACCAGAAGATCCGTGGCGACTACGGTGGATACCGGGATGATGAGGGGACTCACCACCTCAACGTGCTCGACTTCCAGCGCGACATCCGCACCTGCCCGAAACCTGTTGTTGCCATGGTGGCCGGTTACGCAGTCGGTGGCGGCCACGTGCTGCACATGATGTGTGACCTGACCATCGCCGCCGACAACGCCCAGTTTGGCCAGACCGGCCCGAAAGTAGGCTCTTTCGACGGCGGTTGGGGTGCTTCCTACATGGCTCGTATCGTCGGCCAGAAGAAGGCCCGCGAAATCTGGTTCCTCTGCCGCATGTACGATGCCCAGCAAGCCCTCGACATGGGTCTGGTCAACACCGTCGTGCCGCTGGCAGAACTGGAGCGCGAAACCGTGCGCTGGTGCCGTGAAATGCTGCAAAACAGCCCGATGGCGCTGCGTTGCCTGAAAGCCGCCCTCAACGCTGACTGTGATGGTCAGGCGGGCTTGCAGGAGCTGGCGGGCAATGCCACCATGCTCTTCTACATGACCGAAGAGGGTCAGGAAGGCCGCAACGCTTTCAATGAAAAGCGTCGCCCCGACTTCTCCAAATACAAGCGGAACCCCTGATGACACTAGCCCTGTATCGCTATCAACTGCCTTTTACCCAGCCACTGACCTTTCACGGCAAGGTGGAGGTGGCGCGAGAGGGGCTGTTGGTGCGCATCAACGACGGCTGGGGGGAAATTGCCCCCCTGCCCGGCTTCTCGAAAGAGAGCCTGCAACAGGCAGAGGCAGAAGCCCTTGCCACGCTGGCAGCCTTGGCCGCCGGCGACACCCCGAACCCCGTGCTGCCGTCGGTGCAATTTGGCCTCGACTGCGCGCGCCGGACATGGCCCGAGCAGCGCAACCCGCTGCCGGAGCCCTATCCCCTCATTCAAGGCTCCCCCCAGGAGCTGCTGCGCAACTGGAAAGAGTGGCTGCACCGCACGCCCGGCAAGGCCAAGCTTAAGGTGGCGCGCTACCCGATGCGTGACGAGCTGGCGCTGATCCGCCTGCTGTGCGATCGCCTCCCCTCCCTCAAGCTGGTGCTGGATGCCAACCAGGGCTGGACTCGCGAGGAGGCGTGGACCTTCTGCGGCCACCTCGACCCGAATCGTATCGAGTATCTGGAAGACCCTTGCGCCGACTTTGCCGATATCGCCTTTGTCGCCAACCGCACCGGCATGCCGGTGGCGCTGGACGAACTGCTGGCACAAGGCAAGCCGTGGGAGCCGATCCCGCAACTGCGCGCGCTGGTGCTCAAGCCTACCCTGCTCGGTTCACTCGCCAACTGCGAAGCGCTGATCGCCCGCGCCCGCGAACTGCGGCTCAAGGTGATCATCTCCTCCTGCTTCGAATCGGATCTGGGCCTGAACCAGCTGTTTCATCTGGCGGGCGAATGGGCGCCGGAACAGGCGCCGGGTCTGGATACCCGCCGCTGGATGGCAGGCAATCTGCTGGGGGAAGATGGCAAACCGGATCTGAGCCGACTGGAGCAACTGTATTACCGTGATTGACCCCTCCCGTTCACCCGAACAGACGCCTTGCCCGGTACGCCACCGGGCAATCACAGCCCCGAACCGCATTGCCATCCACACCGCCTCGCCTCTCAGTTATCGCCAGCTCGATGCTCGCCTCAACAGCCTGTGCCAACAGCTGGAACAAGCCGGAGTGCGTCGTGGCGCTCATCTGGCGGCGGTGGTGCGCGGTGCGCTGGAAGATGTGCTGCTGGCGTGGGCCTGCGTACGCAGCGGCGTGGTGTTCTGCCCGCTCAACCCCGCCTTTCCTCTCGAAAAGCAGCGCGAGCTGGCGGTGCAACTCGATGCCGATGCCTTCTGGTCGGCAGGGGAGATCCCGGCAGACAACTGGCAGCCCTTGCAGCTCGACTTCACGCGCGAACTGCCGGCAAGCGAGGAAGCGTGGCCGCTGGAATCGACTCAGCTCAACAACATGATCCTCACCTCCGGCTCCAGCGGTACGCAGAAAGCGGTGGCGCACCGGCTCTGCAACCACCTTGCCTCGGCACGCGGCTCTGCCACCCTCATTCCCCTCGATGAGACCTGCGGCTGGCTGCTCTCCCTGCCACTGTTCCATGTGGGCGGCTACGCCATCCTGTTTCGGGTCTTTCTGGCGGGTGCGACTCTGGTACTGGATCAACGTGAACGCCCCCTCAAGGAGCGGCTGGAGTGCCAACCCATCACTCACTTGTCTCTGGTACCTACCCAGCTCTGGCGCCTGCTGGCAGAGGGTTTTGCTCCCGCCCGCACCCGCCTGCGCGAGCTGCTGCTCGGTGGCGCCGCCATCCCGCAGCCGCTGGTGAGCCGCCTCTGCACCATGGGGCTCGAACCCAAGGTGAGTTATGGTCTCTCCGAGATGGGCAGTCAGGTCTGCACCGCTATCCCCGGCGATGCAGGCGTAGTTGGCAAACCGCTACCGGGACGGGAAGTGTGCATCAGGGAGCAGGAGATCTGCGTGCGCGGCGCTACCCTGTTTGCTGGTTACTACCGAGATGGCGAGCTGGAACTGCCCCTCGATAACGAAGGCTGGTTTCATACCCGCGACAAGGGGAGGTTCACTGCGGCAGGGGAGCTGCTGGTAGAGGGACGGCTCGACAACCTCTTTATCTCGGGTGGCGAAAACATCCAGCCCGAAACCATAGAGCAGCGACTGGTAGATCATCCCGCCGTCGCCCAGGCGCTGGTGGTGCCGGTGCCGAGCGACGAGTGGGGGCAACGCCCCGCCGCCTTTATCGACTGGCACGGCGAGCCGGTTCCCGACTCCGAACTGGCAGCCTGGATCCGTAGTACCCTGCCCGGCTTTATGGTGCCCGACCACTGGCTCCCCTGGCCCGATCTTGGCGGCAATCTCAAGCCCTCTCGCCAACTGCTGGGCAAGGTAGCCCGACAACAGACCACTCGGGTACGACAAGCTGAATGAGATCGGACTCACAATTTACCGATCTTCTTTGAAAACAAAAAAGAAACATGTGAGTCCTCACTGCGGCGCCAACCCGCGATAATTCGATCAGACTCAAAAAGCCACCATCTTATTGATTTATCTGATTTTTAATTGGCAATTGATATCCCTTTGGAACCGTTTAAATTGCCTTGCGATTACTCGCAAGACAATACACAAACAAGAACAAAGGGATAAAAATGAACCGTTCAGGTACCGGGTGGCTGCTGCTGACAGGCCCCCTGCTTTTGGCTACATCCTCGGCGCAAGCCAACTACTCCCCCAATGACTGGCGACAGTATCAGCTGACTGGCGAATCGAGCCGGCAACTGGCCGCGCGCATCACCGAGATCACCTACGAGCTCAAGGCGCGCAGCAGCAACGCTCCTTACCAGCAGCTTAGGGTCTACCGTCGCTTCGACTGGCAGAGCAGCGCTCTCGCCGCACTGGCCGAGCAACAGTGTGGCGAGCCGCAGCTCAAGGTAGATGCGGGCTGGCAGATCCGCTTCGTGCGCTGTGAAGATCGGATTCCGGCGGGCAAGCTCATTCCCGCCAGCAGTTATGACTTTGGTTATGGCCTCAAGCAGGGTCGCTGGGAGCAGCTGGCGGGCACGCCGACCGCCCAGCGGCAGGATCGTCTGCCGCTGCCACAAGCCATCATCCTGGGTCAGAGCGAAAGGGAGCTGGATCGCTGCGAACTCAACGCACAAGGCCGCTGCGCAGAGTCGGAGTGGCACTATCAGCCGCAGGATTGGCAGCAGTTGCAGGTACTTGAAGAGACCCCGAGTGAGCGGGATGGCCGGTTGGAGCAGATCTTCTTCCGCCTGCAGCCGGTGGCAGGCAGTCAGGCTGCCGCTCAGGTCAGCGAGATCCATGTCTGGCGCCGCTATCAGTGGCAGCTGGATCAGCTCACGCCTCAGCAGGAGTGTGATGAGCCGCAGGAGCGCAAGGAGGGGAGCAACACCATCCGCTATCGCATCTGCCGTCAGGTGATCCCCGCTGGCAGCGAGGTTCAGGTGACGCTGCAGGATAACGGCTACCAATACCCGGTCGCTGGCGGCGAGTGGCAACCCCTGCCAGAGAGCAAAGAGTGGCAGGAGAGCCGGGTGCTCAATCGCCCCATCGTGCTGGCCAGCAAGGAGGAGCAGCTGGAGTGCCGCCGCGCCAACGGTCGTCTCTGCTCCGAGCCCGAGCAGCCCGATGTGGATCTGCTCGACAGCGATGCCGCCAAACTGGTAGCCGACGTGAGCGGCCAGAACAGTCCTGCCTGGCAGGCGGATTACGGCCACGATGACGCCAAGCTGATGGCGGTGGTGCGCGGCATGCGTGCTCTGCTGGCGGCCAACCAGCCGACCCATCCGGCAATGGACAAGCTGCTCTACTATGTGCGCGCCCACAACTACCACGGCGGCGTTGGCAAAGAGAGTGATCAGGCTGCCCGGGCACTGGCCGGGGTAATGATTGATCTGCTCAACCACCCATTGCTGCTGGGAGCTGAACCGCAGGATCAGGCTGGCACAGTGCTGGAAGCCTGGAGCGTGGCAGCGCAGGGACAACTTGGGCAAGCCGCCTTCCGCCAGAGTGCCGCCCCCATGCTGGCCCAGCTCAACCAGGTGCTCGGCTATGCGGTGCAACATGCGGCACAGATCAATGGCCACAAACCCTGGGCCGATGGCCTGTTCGAGCTGCTCAATCTGGTCGATCAGAGCGCCTCTTACGGTCAGCAGGCAGACTTCAGCGCAGCTGTGCTGCAACAGGAAGCGGCATTGCGCCAGAGCCTGCTGCAACTGGGCCTGAGCGAGCTGGCCCTCTGGAAACAGCGCGATGGCTCACGGGATCTGTTTATCTTCAACAACATCCTCGATGCCCATAGCCGCCTCTACCAGATGATGCGCTACCTCCATCACACCAGCCCGGATAAGGCGATCGCCTATCGCCAACAGCTGGATCGCGATGTGATCGCCATCATGCGCCAGCAAGGGCTGATCCCGGGCGGACAGCATCCGGCTGCCATGCTGGAAGAGGTCTCCCTGACTCTCTCCAGCTACTACCTCACCTACACGGATCGCACCAGCGAGGCTTGTGTCAGCGGCGAGTTTACCGGGCTTTGCACACCGATCCGCATGGAAGATATTCTGCCGTTCGAGCACACCTGCTCGCCCACCCTGCGTCTGCGCGCCCAGGATCTGACCTTGGCTCAGGCCGAAGGGATCTGCCGCGAGCTGGGTGATGAAGAGCAGCGCTTCCACCAGCAGATGGAGACTGGCTGGCAACCGGTAGCCGATGATCACAACGAAACGCTGGAGCTGGTGATCTTCAACTCCTCCGCCGACTGGGGCCGCTACGGCAGCGCGCTGTTTGGCGTATCCACCGACAATGGCGGCATCTATATCGAGGGGGATCCGGCTCGCCCCGGCAATCAGGCCCGCTTCTTCGCCTATGAGGCAGAGTGGAAACGCCCCGCTTTCCAGGTGTGGAACCTGCGCCACGAGTACGTTCACTATCTCGACGGCCGCTTCAACCAGTACGGCAGCTTCGGCCACTATCCGCTCAACCGCACCACTTGGTGGGCAGAGGGGATTGCAGAGTACATCGCCCACGGCCAGTGCTTTGCCCGGGGTCTGGATAACGTAGCAAACCGCCCCGCCAAACAGCGTCCGACACTGGCGGCTATCCTCCACCTTGACTACGACCAGGGTGGCGAGATGGTCTACTCCTGGTCCTATACCGTGCACCGTTTCCTCAATGATACCGGTCGCGGCGCCAGCTGGCTGGCGCTGGCACAGGCGCTGCGCAATCCGGATCGACAGCAGGCGATGAGCGACTTCGAAGGGGAGTTGGACCGCCTGATCGCCAACGACAGCGACGCCTATCAGGCGTGGCTCGCCCGGGATCTGCTGCCCTGGTGGCAAGCCAACAAGGAGTCAGACGCCTGCAAGGGTAACGACTCCGCCCACTGATAGACCTTCACCCAACAGAGGGGCTGCCACCGCAGCCCCTCTCTTTATCCTCCCGCTCTCCCGGCCTCTGCTGCGACAACCTCTGCCCGAATGAGGTGCCCGCCCGTTATCAAGCCTGACGCCAGCGGCCGAGTTGTAATAGAATGCCGATAGCCACTCCCAACTTCAGACCCTGACCGCACCGCGCATGAAGAAGTTTGCCAAGATCCTCCTCGCCTGCCTCGTTTTGCTGCTGGCCCTGATTGCCATGCTGCTGGGCTACAGCGAGTGGATCGTCTCGGATGCCCGTCACTACACCTACGATCAGGTAGACAAGGTGCCCTACAACCGGGTTGCGGTGGTGCTGGGGACCTCCAAATATCTCTCCGGTGGCGGCCCCAACCACTACTTCAAATACCGTATCAAGGCGGCGGCCGAGCTCTACAACAATGCCAAGGTGGACTTCATCATCGTCTCCGGTGACAACGCCACAGTGCAGTACAACGAGCCACGCCAGATGCGCCGCGCCCTGATCAAGGCGGGCATCCCCGCCTCCGCCATCTATATGGATTTCGCCGGATTCCGCACCCTCGACTCAGTGGTTCGCGCCAAGGAGGTGTTCGGCCAGGAGCGCTTTACCGTGGTCTCCCAGGGCTTTCATAACGAGCGGGCCATTTTCATCGCCCGCCATTTCGGTATCGATGCGGTCGGCTTCAATGCCGAGGACCCCAGCGCCTATCAGGGGATCCGCACCCGGGTGCGGGAAGTCTTTGCCCGCCTGATGGGGTTGCTCGACCTCTATGTACTGGACAAGGGGCCCAAGTTCCTCGGGGCTCCGGTCCCCATCGGTCTGCCTGTGCCTTGCCAGTCACTGAGCACTATCGGCAGCCTGCAACCCTGCCTAAAACAGCCCAAACCGGCGGTGGATGAGGCCAAGCCAGCGGAAGTCTCTGCCGCGGTTGCCACCGAGTCGGCAACTCCATCTTCCTCGGCCGTGACTGAACAAGTCACTCCTGCTGTATCCGCAGCGGCGGCTGAGCCGAGCACCGCCACACCATAAACAGACGACCCGCCAACTGGCGGGTCTTGGTATTACAGCGCGGGTTGTGGCGGTGAGCCTGTACACCCATTCCCAGCGACCAAGTCAGCCTCTAGCCGCTTGATAACGGCGGGCCACTTCGGCCCAATCCACCACCTGATAGAAGGCAGCGATATAGTCAGGACGCTTGTTCTGGTACTTGAGATAGTAGGCGTGCTCCCACACATCCAGCCCCAGGATCGGGGTATGGCCATGCATCAGGGGACTATCCTGATTGGCACTGCTCTCCACCTGCAATCTGCCTGCCTTGTCCACCACCAACCAGGCCCAGCCACTGCCAAAGCGGCTCAAAGCCGCCTGAGTGAAAGCCTGCTTGAAGGCATTGAATCCCCCCAATTCCCGCTCGATGGCCAGAGCCAGCTCACCACCCGGCTCACCGCCCCCCTGCGGGCTCATCACCAGCCAGAACAGGGAGTGGTTGGCATGGCCGCCACCATGGTTGCGGACCGCCCCCTGCAGGGCGGTTGGCAGGGTGTCGAAGCGGCGCAGCAGATCCTCAACCGGCATTGCGGCCAACTCGGGCGCGGCTTCCAGCGCGGCGTTGAGGTTGTTGATATAGGTCTGGTGATGACGGCTGTGGTGGATCTCCATGGTCAGTGCATCGATATGGGGTTCCAGTGCGTCGTAGGAATAGTTCAGGGCAGGCAGGGTATGGCTCATGATGACCTCTGTTCGGATTAATGGAGCCGGGATGAGGGCTCGCTCTGACACAGGCAGTGACCGAGCGAACGCATGATCCCGGTGTGGCTGCCGTGGCGCTGTACGAACGTCAGCAACTCGGCACGGGTTGTGCGGGTATGGCGCAAAGCAGCCTCTCGCAGGCGAGAGGAGCAAGCGGGGGAGTGACAGGTTGCCAACAGGCAGTCGTGCACATAGCAGAGCAGGTCGGCGGCGCGATCGGGCAGAGTCATGGCCACCAGCAGATCCGCCAGATTGTGGTGAGCCACCACCAGCGCCGCCACCGCCTCATCGGCGTCATGCCACTGCACCAACTGCTGACGAGCCAGCCAGAGCGCCTGCTGATAATGAGCCAACGCCTGATGATACTCGCCGCAGTCAAACAGCCGGTTGCCCTCTCGGGTCTGCTGTTTCCAGTGACTCATGCTGCTGCCACCTTCGGTCGACTCGACCCACCCCTTCACCCAGGTTGCTGTCATATGCTTCACACCAACAAATGATAATAATTATCATTACACAAATCATATCCGGGAGACAAGGGGCGTCGGGATCGCAGCAAACAGCCAAAACAGCGCGGCCACTCCTTGGCAAGGAGTGGCCGCTTGAGGCACCGGTCAGTGAATTCGACCGGCTAATTGGAAGTTAACGGCAGGTCAGATGTTGTTGGCTGGCGAAGGCGGGGCAATTCCAAGCAGCATGTGATCCATCATCCCCACCATGCGCCCTATCTCGGGCTTGGTGATGGTATCGTTGGCCCCCAGTTGCAGGGCTTTCTGGCGGTTGTCATCGCTCATCAGGGAGGAGAACATCACGATGGGCATCTCCTTGTAGGAGGGGGTATCCCGCAGTCGCTTGAGCAGGTGCATGCCATCCATGCGCGGCATCTCCACATCGGTGATCACCGCATTGACGAAGCCGGTCACCGGCATTCTCTCCTCCTGGGCCAGACGATCGAAATCCGTCATCATCTCCAGCCCCTCTCCCCCGTCCTTGGCCGTGATCACGTTGTAGCCAGCTGTGCGCAGGGTGGTCTCGATCATCTTGCGGATAAAGGCCGAGTCGTCCACCACCAGAATGGTTTTGCCCTGGCGCAGCGCCATCATGCGATCGTCGATGAGCACCTTGCGATCCTGGGTGACGTCGTACTTCTCCATGCTGAGCTCGGGGTTGATATCGGCGATGATCTTCTCGAAATCGAGGATCATGATGAGGTTGCCATCGCGCCTGACCACTGCCACCACGCAGTCGTTCTCCCCCGCCTCCAGAAACTGGCTGGGGGACTCCACATCCTCCCAGGAGACCCGGTGGATCCTGCTGACGCTATCGATCAGAAAACCGTTGGCCATCTTGTTGAAGTCAGTGACGATCACCACCTTGTGGCTGGGGTCCGGGTTGGTCTTGATGCCGAGCCAGCCCGCCAGATCCACCAGCGGGATCAGCCGATCCCGCAGGGAGAATACCCCCACCATATGGCGCTGGGCATTGGGGTAATCTGTGGTTTCCGGCACCCGGATCACCTCGCGTACCTTGGCGACGTTGATCCCGTAATAAGCGGTTTTTTCACGGCCGTCCGGTAGCTGCTTCTTGAGGTGAAACTCGATGATCTCAAGCTCGTTGGTGCCACTTTCGGTCAGGATAGATTTACGCTCTTCCCCATCTTTGGACATCATGGTGACTCTCATTCTGGTTGCGCGGGCAGCAGACCGCTGCGGTTTTCCCTCAGTATAGGAATGGAATTCACCCAACGGCTCGGATCTCGGCAAGATTGCATCGTTAACCGCTTGATCCCGCAGGCTGGCACGATCGTATCTGCCAATCAGGACAACATTGGCTGATGGTGAAATCCATCATGTACTCACAAGGATCCTAATATGAGTGAAGGCATTGTCGTGATTGGCGCTTCTGGCGGGATCGGGGCGGCTCTGGTAACACACTGGTTGGCGGCGGGTGTCGGGCCAGTGATTGCCATCAGCCGTCAGCCCACACCTGCTGGCCTCTCATCGCCGGGTCTGCACTGGCTATGTTGTGATTACAGCGATGAGCAGATGACAGAAGTGGTGGCGCGCATCGCGGAGTTGGCACCGAGACCGCACAGGGTGGTGATCTGCAACGGCATCCTGCATCAGGGGGAGATCCAGCCAGAGAAGCGGCTCGAAGCAATCAATCTCGATGCCATGACCCGTCTCTACCAGACCAACGCCCTGCTGCCGCTGCGCTGGATCAGCCAGCTGTTACCGCTGTTTGGCCGCGAGCCTTGCACTCTGGCCGTTCTCAGTGCCCGGGTCGGCAGCATTGGCGACAACCGAGCGGGCGGCTGGTATGGCTATCGTGCATCAAAGGCCGCCCTCAACATGCTGCTCAAGTGTGCCGCCATCGAGCTGGCCCGACGGGCGCCCGGTGTCAAATTGCTGGCCTTCCATCCCGGCACCGTGGATACCCCACTCTCCCGCCCGTTTCACGCCAATACACCGGCGGGAAACGTGCAGAGTCCCGAGCTGGTAGCCGACCATCTGATTAACCTGATGAACCAGCTGCAACCGGATGGCGAGCTGAGCTTTCTCGACTGGCAGGGCAAACCTATCGAGTGGTAGAGGAACTCAAGAGACGCGCCAGCAGCGCCCGCAAACTCTTGATCACGGCGGGCTTGCCCGCCAGTTGCAACCTCGCGGCCAGCGCCCCCCAGTCGGCATATTGCCAGATGGCTGCGATCAGCAGATAACGCTCGTCAGGAGTCAGCGAAGCCAGCACACCCAGATTGCGCGCCAGCCACAACTGCAGGCTCGACTGGCTCAGTTCGAACGGCTTGTGATGCAGGGCAAAGCACTCAACCTCATCACGCTCGAACTCGCCAAGCTCAGCCGCGGTGATGGTGCTGCCTTGCAGACATTGCCATACCAACTCGGGATCCAGCTCGCTCAACTCACCAGCCAGCAGGGTAGGCAACTGGCGAATGAAACGCTGCTGCCACTGATCCAGCTCGGGCTCATGCTCGGGTTTCAGCGCCTTTAGCAGCAGGGCGGCGTGGCAGCCGCTGGCGGCATCCCGTTGTAGACCAATGCGCAGCACCGTCAGTCCGGCCTTGCGCCAGAAGGGGAGCAGGTCGGCGCTGGCCGAAAAGGCAGAACCGAGGTAATCGATCCCCGCCTGACGATAATGTTCTTCAAGCCTGCCAAGCAGCAGCGAACCCAGCCCGTGGCGGTGTAGCTCGGGATGGATGGCGATACGCATCACCCGGGCGTAGCTGCGCCCCCCCGCCGTTTTAAAACCGGCGTGGGCCAGCAGCGATTGGGGCAGCAGATGGCCGCGCGGACGGCGGCGACCGGCCCAGATCGCCTCGGCCAGTTCGGGCTCTATCTCCCCTTCCCGCGCCACCAGCGCCACACCCAGCAGGCTCGCATCCTGCTCCAGCAGATGGATGTCGAGATCCGGGCTCTCCAGCAGGGACCTGAGATCGCTCGGCGTAGTCTGGTAGTGAGCCAGCACCAGCAGGCCAAAGAGCTGGTCGAGCAGCGCCTCGTCGCTCGCCAGCGCCTCCTGACTGACCAGACGCCAGCTCGGGCTGGTAGGCGGCAAGGGAGTTGCCACTTCGGCATTGAGGCCGAGCAGGCGGAAGATCAGCGGCTCCAGCGGATCACGCTCACTCCAGCGAATGGGCTCAGAGAGGTGGATCTCCTGCCACTCCGGGGTCTGGCTATCGAGCACCCGTTTGAAGCGCAGGTGAAAACCGCGCCCCGTCCCTTCGTAACCGTGCTCGGTGGTGGCAAACACAATGCGGCTGTGGCGGGCCAGCATGGCTTCAAGCTGCGGGGTCGGAATGGCGGCCGCTTCATCCACCAGCAGCAGATCGGGATTCATCGCCTCGTGCACCAGCCGATCCGGCGAACAGTAGCTCAGCCCTGTCAGCTGTTCCGGCGTGCAATCGAGCCCGCAAGCGGCGTGGGCAAACAGGGTGGCGACCGTCGCCTGCGAGGGGGCCGTCACCACGATGTTCAGCCCTGGCTGCTGGCGCAGCAGCTCGGCGGCAGCCAGCCCCAGCAGCGCACTCTTGCCACGGCCGCGGTCGGCGCTCAGCACCAGCGGACGGCGGCGATGGCCCTGCAACACCTTGTGGATGGCGGGCAGTGCCCGTGCCTGATCGCTGCTCAGCCTGCGCTCGGGCCCAATCGGTTGCCACGGCTGCGAGCAAACTGGCGGCTCCAGAAAGAGGGCTGGATCACCTTCCAGCAACCGAACCAGTCGGGCGATAAAGCCGTGGCCGGCCCGGCTCGCCTCCTCCGGCTGGGCCACCAGCCGGATCCGGTCAGGATCCGGCCATGCGGGCCACTGCGCTCTGGGCGGGGTCAGCAGCAGCAGCAAGCCACCGGCGCGCAGGGTGCCTGCCAGCGCCCCGAAGGCGTCGGGATGAAAGCCGCTGAAAGCGTTGAACACCAGCATGTCGCACTCTTGACCGAGCCGCTGCAGCGCCTTGGCGGCGGGTTGCGGAGCATAATGCTCGGGCCCGGCGCCCAGCCAGAAGACGGTCTCGCCGAGCAGGGATTGAGCGCGGGCAATGCAGTCGGCCTCCTCCCCCTCCAGCCAGATCAGGCGTCGCTCACCGGCGCGGGCCAGCGCCTCGCGCAGCAGGGTGACCTCTTGCAGTGTCATGAAGCCTGGCTGTCAGCCGGTTTGCGGGGCTCGAACATGCGATCCCCCATCTGATCGATAAAGGTGTGGGCCTTCTGCACCATGAAGCGCTCGGCATCGGCCGGATTGGCAAACAGATCGGAGCGGATGAAACGGTGGATTTGCAGCACGCCGTCCAGCTCCTTGGTGATGCGGCCCGCCAGCCGATACTGGCCACCTTCTGCCATGGGTTCCGGATAGATGAGATAGCCGGCATATTCGGTCGGGGTCACTTCCACAACCTTGGTCGGCTCGCCCCCGAACAGGGCGCTGAACAGTTTCTTGAGCATGGTGATCTCCTCTGGTTGCCAGCATTGTCCCCAAGGGGTTGCACAGTGGCAAGCAGGGGATCTTATTACCAATGGTTATTTGCACTACGAACCATTCTCATTTAGATTTCATCTCATTCCACAAGAGGTGACCATCATGTACGTCTGTTTGTGCCGCGGCATCACAGATACCCAGATCCGCAAAGCAGTGCAGTCAGGTAAAAGCGAATTCCGCCAGCTCAAGCAGTCGCTCGAGGTGGGCGCCCAATGTGGAAAATGCGTGCGCATGACCATGGAGATCATCGCCGCCGAGCTCGACAAGATGGAGCAGGATCAACCCGTGCTCTACTACGAAGTGGCCTGATCCGGACACCTCTTTTCTGATGCGACCCGCCAACAGGGTCACCTCTTTTCTCAGGCGAGCTGGCTCGCCAAACCCCTTGTTGTCACTTTTCTGGACTAAGCTCTAACGATCGAAGCCTCAGGCACGAACCAAGGAGCACTGTCGATGAAAGGAGATCCCAAGATCATTGCCCACCTCAACAAGGTGCTGGCCAATGAGCTGATTGCCATCAACCAATACTTCCTGCACGCCCGCATCTACGATGACTGGGGCCTCAAGGCGCTCGGGCACAAGGAGTATCACGAGTCTATCGATGAGATGAAACACGCCGATGAGCTGGTCAAGCGCGTGCTGTTTCTCGAAGGGCTGCCCAATTTGCAGGATCTGGGCAAGCTGCGTATCGGCGAGACCGTCGAAGAGATGCTGCGCTGCGACCTTTCGCTGGAGATGGATGCCATCCCCGACCTCAAGGTAGCCATCGCCTATGCCGAGTCGGTGCAGGACTACATCAGCCGCGACCTGTTCCAGGAGATCCTGGAGGATGAAGAGGAGCATGTGGACTGGCTGGAGACCCAGCTCGATCTTATCGATCGCATCGGGCTGGAGAACTACCAGCAGTCGCAACTGCACCACGGCTCCTGAGCCAGCAGGCCAGCAAGCAAAGAGACCCGCCAGCGCGGGTCTCTTTATTTGGGCAGCCATATTTGAGTTGCATGACCCGAAAACTTTTCGACAGGATCACAGTTAATGCGCCCGACACAGCATCTGTCATGGCTTTCGATTAGGATACGACTCTCTGCCAATAACAATGCTACGGACGATTTCCATGGAACAGATTGCACGCGAGATGGCGCCCCACAAGCGGGTGGCTCTGGTGGCTCACGACAACATGAAGACCCCTCTGCTGAACTGGGTGATGCGCCGCAAGGAGGAGCTCAAGCTCCACCATCTCTATGCGACCGGCACCACCGGCACCATGCTCGGCAAGCAGGCGCAACTGCCCATCACCTGCCTCTTCTCCGGCCCCATGGGGGGCGACCAGCAGCTCGGCGCCCTGATCGCCGAAGGGAAGATCGATGTGCTGATCTTCTTCTGGGATCCCCTCAATGCGGTGCCGCACGATCCGGACGTGAAGGCGCTGCTGCGCCTTGCGGCGGTCTGGAACATCCCGGTCGCCACCAACGAAGCGACCGCCGACTTCATCATGGACAGCCCCCATATGCGGCAGGCGTTCAGCGTGCAGATCCCGGATTACGCCGGTTATCTGAAGGCGCGCACCGAGTGATCGGCTAACCCTCATGCAAGAGGGCCGCAACAAGCGGCCCTCTTTAATTGGGAAAATGAATCAGCCAGGGACACAAACCGGCGCCGGCTTATAGCGCGCGGGCGAGAATGCGTGCCACCCGATCCGGGTCGATATCCTGCTGCTCACCGAGCGCGGTGCGCCCCACCCGCTTGAGGTTGGAGCAGACCGCCGGAATGCAGCTTTCGCTGAGGCCATAGTCAGCCAGCCGGGTACCCAATCCCATCTTCTGGAAGAACTGCTCGGTACGGATGATCGCCTCTTCGATGCGCAGGGCCTTGTCCTCGCGGGTCGAATGCCACACCCGCTCGGCAAACTGGGCTAGCTTGTCCTGCTTCTGGCTCGCCCGCTCACGCAGCAGTGAGGGGAGCACCACGGCCAGACTCTGGCCGTGGTCGAGCCCGTAAAGCGCCGTCAGCTGATGACCGATGGCGTGAGAGGCCCAATCCTGCGGCACCCCGCAACCGATAAGGCCGTTGAGCGCCAGACTGGCGGCCCACATCAGATTGGCCCGTACCTGATAGTTGGTCGGCTCCGCCAGCGCCCTGGGGCCGTTCTCCACCAGCACCTGCAGCAGCCCCTCCGCCAGCCGATCCTGCACCTCGCCGCCGACCGGGAAGGTGAGGTACTGCTCGGCGATATGGACGAAGGCATCCACCACCCCGTTGCCGGTCTGGCGCGGCGGCAGACTGTAGGTGGTCGCCGGATCGAGCACCGCAAATTGCGGCTGCACCAGCGGGCTTCTGAAGGAGATCTTCACATCCCCCCGGCTCACCACTGAGGTAGGATTGCTCTCGGAGCCGGTGGCTGGCAGGGTCAGCACACAGCCCATCGGCAGCGCCTTGTGCACACTCGCCTGTTTACCGCAGATATCCCAGGGATCATCCCCCTCGTAGCAGGCGGCCGCCGCAACAAACTTGGTGCCATCCACTACCGAGCCGCCGCCGACGGCTAGCAAGAAGTCGATGCGATCGCGTTTAACCTGCGCCACCGCCTCCATCAACAGCTCGTACCTGGGGTTGGCGCCGATGCCGGAAAACTCCTGCCACGTCACCCCTTCCAGGGCCCGGGTCAGCTGCTCATAGACGCCGTTTTGCTTGATGCTGCCTCCGCCATAGAGCACCAGCAGCCGGCTGCCGGGCGGGATCAGTTCGGGCAGGCTGGCGATCTGCCCCTCGCCGAAACAGATACGGGTCGGATTGGCATATTGGAAGTTGTACACGGCGGACTCCTCGACTGGCTCAATGCGCGGACATTGTGCGCCTGTGGGGAGGTGAGGTCAAAAGAGGTGGCAGAAGCTTGCCCATCGGCGGTCGACACTGGCCCATCGGTGCCGACCGGGTAGATCTCAGAACAGCGGCAGGATCAGGCAGTTTTGGCCTCATCTTTGGATGAGCTCTTCTTGCCGGTCAGGCGATCCATTGCCTCTTTCAGCATCGCCTCTCGCTGCTCGTTGAGCGGCTTGCTCTGCTCCGCACGCTCTTCCGGCGTCAGCTTCTTGTTATCGGCGATGGTCTTGAGCTTCTCTTCGATCTCGTTGAACTTCTTGCGATCGAAACCAAGCGCCTTGTCCACCAGCTGCTGCACCACGCCCCCCTTGTCGGAGCTCATATCCAGCGCCGGTGGCAACTTGTTGTTCTTGGCCAGATGTTCGTAGGTCAGCACCTGCTGGGCCTGGCCGGTCATGCGCTGGGTGGAGAGGCTGACCATCTCCTCCCAGCCACCGCCCTGACCGCCGCTACTGGCACTGTTGAGGGTAGCGAGGGCGCGGTTGTTGGAGGCGCTCTGGGCAAGCTGCTGGCTGTAGGGTTTGATATCCATGGGGGCTCCAATTCAGTGCGCATCTGCGGCAATGGGCACAGGCTGATCCGGTCACATGGGGCGTCATGCCCCACCATTATCAATGAAACCAGCAAGTTACAGGCCAACTTGTCAGATGGTGCAAGATCCCGCGCTATGGCGGATCTCACCACGCTCCACACGCAAGGCTGGCGTCAGAATCATGACTCATCTGCTGCCAGCTCACGCTGTTTTGGCACATTTTGCCGTCCACGCGCCACGATGCCAGAGAAAAGTCAGGAACAGTCGTTCGATCACAAAATAAACAACCAGCGAGGCATACAATTTTGGCGCACATCACAACCAGCCAGCCGTGTCATGGATGATCTGTTCGTCAAACCAATAACAGGCAGACCAATCTGCCGTGCTCGCTCCGCTGCCAGTTCGGAGTTGCAGCCTCCCCACACCTCATCCCCTCGTCTGACTCTCACTCACCGCAACCTTTCGGGCATAACGATGAAAAAACACACCTTGAGTCTTCTCTCCGCCACCCTGCTCACCCTGCTTGGCACCAGTGCCGACGCCTGTACCGGCCTTATCGTCGGCAAGGGGGCCAGTGCCGATGGCAGCGTGATGATCGCCAGAAACGAGGACTTTGGCGTCAACAACTGGAACAAGTACCTCGCCTTCCGGCCCGCGCAGCAGAACGAGGGCAAGGTCTGGAAGCTGGGCAACGGACTGGAAGTGCCGATGCCCAAAGCATTTTTCGCCTACTCCGCCATCCACGACTGGGATGCCACCACCAGCGATCCGGCAGGCAAATATTATGAGGAGCGCGGCATCAACGAGTTCAACGTCGCCATCTCGGCCACCACCAGTGCCGAGGTCAACGACAAGGCCCAGAAAGCCGATCCGCTGATCGAGAAGGGAGTGATTGAAGCCATCATCCCGACCCTGATCCTGCCGCAGGCCAAAACGGCCAAAGAGGGGGTCGAGCTGCTCGGCCGCTATGTGGAGCAATATGGCGCCGGTGAGGGCAACAGCCTCTATCTGGCAGATGTGAACGAAGCCTGGCTGATGGAAATTGGCTCCGGCCACCACTGGATCGCGGTGCGAGTGCCGGACGACAGCTACGCCATGGTGGCCAACGGCCTGCGCATCCATGGCGTCAATCTCGACAGCGCCGATGTGCTGCACTCACCCAAGCTGCTGGAGTTCGTGCGCGAGCACAAACTGCTGGATAACGCCGACCCGAAAGATTTCAACTTCGCCAAGGCGTTCGGGGTGATTGCCGATCCCTACAACGTGGATCGGGAGTGGCTCGGCCAAAAAATGCTGACCGCCTCCCACAAACAGGCGACCCGGCAGGCGCAATATCCACTGTTTATGAAGCCGGATGCCCCCATCGCCGTGCCGGACGTGGCCAGGGTGCTGAGCGCTACCTATGACGGCACGTCGCTGGCGGGCAAGGCGGAGCGGCCAATCCGCATCGATCGCCAGCTCGAATCCCACGTCATCCAGCTGCGCAAGGAGATGCCCAAAGAGCTGCAGGGATTGATCTGGCAGAGCTACGGCGTGCTGGCCGAATCTGTAATGGTGCCGCTCTACAATACCCTGGAAAACTATCCCCTGCCCTATCGCACCGGCAGCGACAGCTACTCCGACGATTCCGCCTACTGGCAGTTCCGCAGTCTGACCGCGCTGGCCAGCGCCGATCCGGACAAGTACCTGCCGCTGCTGCGCGGCGTCTGGAGCAAGGAGAGCAGCAAGCTTTACAAGGAGGTAGCGCTACTCGACAAGAGCCTGAAGCAGGCGTATGCCAGCGACAAGGTTACCGCCATCGGGCTGGCCGCCGACTACTCCTATGGCCAGTTGGAGCAGACCTATCAGATGGCCAAAACGCTGCGCTACAAGCTGATGACGGATCTGACCAAGCGCAGCGAGAAGAAGTATTCGCCGGAGGAGTTCAAGAAGATCATGAGCCTGTGACCGGCTCGCCAACGCAAAGAGGCTCCCAAGGGAGCCTCTTTCGTTTCAGCCAATGCGGCGATCAGCGACGGCTGATATTGAGCGGGCCGAAGGTCTGCGCCACCGGCATGATCTCGATGCTGTTGATGTTGACGTGGGCCGGTTGCTGACTCACCCAGAGCACGGTATTGGCGATATCTTCCGGCTGGATCGCCTCCACCCCCTGATAGACGGAGGCCGCCTTGGCGTCGTCACCGTGGAAGCGCACGTTGGAGAACTCGGTGCCGCCGCACAGGCCCGGCTCCACGTTGGTGACGCGGATGGCGGTACCCGCCAGATCGGCGCGCAGGTTGAGGCTGAACTGCTTCACGAACGCCTTGGTGGCGCCGTAGACGTTGCCGCCCGGATAGGGGTAGGTGCCGGCAATCGAACCGATGTTGATGACGTGGCCGCGATTGCGCGCCACCATGCCCGGCAGTAGCAATCGGGTGAGCAGGGTCAGACCGCTGATGTTGGTGGCGATCATCTGCTCCCAATCTTCCAGATCCGCCTTGTGGGCCGGCTCCAACCCCAGCGCCAGACCGGCGTTGTTGACCAGCAGATCCACCTCGCTCCAAGCGACCGGCAGACTGGCGATGGCGGCGCGGGTAGCCGCCTTGTCCTGCACATCGAATACCAGCGGCAGGAACTGCTCGCCCAGCTCGTCAGCCAGCGCAGCGAGCCGCTCGGCACGGCGACCGGTGCCGATCACCTTGTAGCCCGCCTGCACCAGCTGGCGGCTGATGGCTTCACCAAAACCGGACGAGGCGCCCGTTACCATTGCAATCATCTGAACCTCCATTATCTCAACCGATATTGTTATTTATGTTGTTGAAACCAATCTGATTTATTCATCGCTCAATTCACGTCCGGTCGCCTTGCGCCAGACAAATACCACCAGATGGAGCAGCAACAGGCCCGAGCCACCCAGCGCAAACAACAGGCCGGTGAGGGCGTTGACCGAGGTGTCGGCGCCGCACCACCACCAGACCAGCCAGCCACTCAGACCGATGACAAAGGTCTGGATGGCACAGACCGGGCAGCGCCCCAGCTTGGCCCTGATGGCGGTGGCAAGACAGTTGTCGCAGCTCATCCTGCTCCTCGATTCTGCTCGTTCAATATGGTCAGTTGGCCTGCGCAGAGGGCTTGCGCGCCTGAGTGCGAGCCACTCTGCGCCGCTCACGCTCCTCGTCGCTCACCAGCGGCAGCACCAGCCGGTGGGCGTGCTGGTCGCGGCCATAGTAGTCCGCCAGCCGCTGCTGGGGACGAAATCCCAATCCCTGATAGAGCGCCAGCGCCTCTTCGTTGGCGTCCCCCACTTCGAGGCGAATCGCCCCCCAGCCAGCGGCCTTGCCCTCGCGGATCACCTGCTCCAGCAGACGGCGGGCCCAGCCCAGACGGCGCACCGTCCAGCGGATGGCCAGCGCCTGAATGACCAGCCGATCCCAGCCTCTGTGCTCCAGCAGGCAGAGATAGCCCATCAGCTGATGTTTCTCATCCAGCAGCAACAGGGTGCGCCCCTTGGCGTGGGCCAGCAGATAGTGCCAGCGGCTGCGGCCAAAGGCGACTTCGGGAGGAAAACAGTAGCGTTCAAGATTAACGATGGCGCCCAGATCATCGGTTCGGGCCGCACGTACGGTCAACACGGGGAGTCCTTGTTCGGTTATTTATCCTCAGCACCAAAAATGCGACTTGTATCACAAGTTACCAAGGCGTCATATTAGGCACTGTAACCTCTTGTTTCCCCTCGCGCCATTGTCGTGCTTGTCGGTGCATCGAAGCCCACTGGGGATCCTGCCTGTTCAGGCAGTCTGATCTGTGGAGCCGAAAATATGAGTACCTATGTCATCGTCGAAGAGCTGGGCGACTGGCCTTGCCATGCCGATTATCTGCTGACCGCCCGCACCTATCTACAACATGGCGTGCCGACCACCGGCGGCCGACCCCGCATCATCAACCTCTGCCGCAATCTGGAGCACCTGAGCGCAGGCTACTACTGCTCGCTGCTGGCCCAGGCCCGCGGCCACCACTGCCTGCCGGGTCTGCAAGCCATCAGCCGACTGCAACCCCAGCAGCCACCGGCCAAGCTGTGGCGCAAGGCACAGGGGTGGCTGGCCCAGCAGAGCGAGGATCGGATCCGGGTACGTGCCATCTTCGGCCAGTGTGAACAGAGCGAGCTGGCGGGGCTAGCCCGCTACTACTATGGCCTGAGCCAGTTGCCGCTGCAGGAGCTGACCCTCAAGCGCGGCCGCCACGGCTGGTCGGTGCGCCAGCAGCAGAGCCTGTCGCCGCTGGAGCTGAGCCCAAGCGAGAAAGAGTTGATGCTGCACCACGCCCAAGCGCTGGTGGGCACCGGTGATGAGGAGCAAGCGGCGCCGCTCTACCAGCTCGCCATTCTGGTGGATCCCGATGACGGCCGCGCCAGCAGTGATGGGCTGGCACTGGAACGCTTTATCCGAGCTGCCGCCGCCCAGGGGATCCGGGCCGAGATCCTGGCGCCGTCCGCCATCGAGCGGCTGCCGGAGTTCGACACCCTCTGGCTGCGCTCCGAGACGGCGGTCGGCCACTACACCTTCGAATTTGCCCGCCGCGCCGAGCAGCTCAAGATGCCGGTGATCGACAGCTCCCGCGCCATTCTCGCCTGCAGCAACAAGCTCTACCTCTACGAGCTGATGGTGCGCAGCGGCGTGCCCATGCCGCTCACCATGGTGGTGACCCGCCGCGGCCGCCACCACGTGGATGAACTGGTGCAGCGGCTCGGCCTGCCGCTGATGGTGAAGGTGCCCGACGGGGCACAGGGGCGCGACCTCGCTATGGCCAGCGACGAGCAGCAGCTGGCCCGCCTGCTGGATGAGGGGCTGGCCCGCTCCGCCCTGCTGCTGGTGCAGAGCCGGATCCCCGCCGAGTTCGACTGGCGCATCGGCTTTCTCGACGGCTCGCCGCTGTTTGCCTGCCGCCGCTTCCGCCCCGAGCCCGGCAACCGCATCCGCCGCCGCAAGCACCCTCTCGACATGAGCCGCATCGAGGCGCTGCCGCTCAACGAGGTGCCGGAACGGGTGCTGCAGACCGCCCGCCGTGCGGTGCATCAGCTCGGTAACGGCCTGTTCGGGGTCGACCTGCGTCAGCAGGGGCGTGACTGCGTGCTGCTGGAAATCATCGACAATCCCTGGATACGTGGCGATATTGAGGACAGAGAGGCAAAGGACCTCTACGAGCGCCTCGCCCGGGCCTTCCGCCAGCGGCTGGAAAACCGGGGGCCAGCGGCTGGAAAAGCAGAGCGCGGCATAACCCCGCCATGACTTTGTCGCCCACAATGACAGAGAGGGCCCCGCGATGGGGCCCTCTCTCGCATGGCAAGCAGGATCTATCCCTCCTGCCGACTCGTAAAAATCTATTTTTTAAATTGCTCCCGCCGAGGCAAAACGGTAGTTGACCGAGAGCCAGTACGAGCGACCCGGCTCGGGGATGCGGCCGCTCTGCTCATAGCCAAGCCCGGCCTGACTGGCGTGCACCGACTTGGAGAGGTGCTCGTAGTAGAAGGTGTCGAACAGGTTGTCTACCCCGGCCGAGAGTTGCCACCCCTTGGCAAACTGCCAGGCGCCGCTCAGGTTCATGGTGAAGAAGCCCGGGGTCTCCCCCTGATCCTGACCTGCAACGGTACCGGACCAGAGGTCTACCCGATCCTGCGCCGCCACGGCGCGGCCCAGCAGGGTGAAACTCAGCGCTTCGTCCGGCTGCCAGCCCAGCGCCAGTTTGCCATCGAGCGGTGGCATCTGGGCCAGCGGTTTGTTGTCGCTCTGGTTTTCGCCGTAGACCACCGCCAGACCACCATCGAGACGCCACTGCTCGGCAAACTGCCAGCGCCCCTCCAGCTCGCCACCCCGGGTCTGGGCATCGATATTGCGCACCTTGTTCGACTTGCTGTTGTAGAGCAGGTAGTCCTTGATATCGGCGCTAAAGAGGGAGAGGGTCAGGTCCAGCTCGCGACTGCGCAGGGCCAACCCAGCATCCCACTGGCGACTGCGCTCCGGGTTGAGGGTGAACGGGGTACTGTCCTTGCTGCGCTCCCAGTAGTCCGGCGCACGCTCTGCCTGCCCCCAGGCCAGATAGCTGGACCAGCGTGGCGACCACTGATATTCGTAGCGGCCAAACCCGCTGTTCAGACTCAGGGTATCGCTGTAGAGGGTCTGTTCACCGGCGCCATAGCGGGTGGTCTCGACCCTATCCTGACGGTAACCGCCCTTGTAGCTGTGAGCCCCCTGCTGACGACCCAGTTCGGCGAAGCCGCCCTGCTGCTCGAAACGCAGGGTGCGCTGGCGATCCTTGGTGGCATAGTCGACCCCACTCCGACTGCGGTGCTGATCCCGGTTGCTGTCGAGCCCGGCGGTCAGCAGCCAGTCTGCAGGCAGGGCGATATCGTTGGCCCAGCGCCCGCCGGTATTGCGGCGATCCGGGTTGGAGAGCATCTTCATGCCGCTGTTTGGCCGCAGGCTGAAGTTGTCCATGATGTGGTCGATGTAGTTGTCCCACAGGGTCAGCTCGCTGCGCTGCCAGTGAGTGGTGATCTGCTCCTGCTTGAGCTTCAGCCCGAAGGATTCGCGATCAAACATGGGGCCATCCATGGTGCGATCCGCATAGGCGGCGCGGGCATTGCTGCGCTCGGCGGTGAGTTCCAGCCAGGTGTGCTCCCCCGGCGTCCAGCCCAACTGGGCGGTGCCGTTCTCACGGCGATAGAAAGATCGCACCTTGTTACCGTGACCATCGCGGTAATCGTCGCTGTCGGAGTGGGTGAACTGACCGCGCAGATAGCCGTCGGTCGAGCCCGCCGTCATATCCACCATCTGGTCATCACGGCCAAAGCTGCCATAAAGGGCCGAGGCATCGGCCTTGAGACCCGGTGCGGTGAACTCGGGTCTGTCCCGCTCGAACAGCACGGTTCCCGCCAGGGTGGCACCCTGCTCGAGGGATTGCGGCCCCTTGAGCACCCGGATCCGGTCAAAGGATTGGGGGAACACATAGGCCGTGGGCGGGTCCATCCGACCGCCACACCCACCGGCCAGCATGCCACCATCCATCTGCACGTTGAGACGGGACATCCCCATCCCCCGCAGCACAGGGTCGCCACCAAGCCCCCCTTTGCGCACCATGCTCATGCCGGTGACATTCTTCAGATAACCGGCGCCGTCGGCAGCGGGCATGGGGGAACCGGGCTTCTTGGGATCCAGTGTCACCTCCAGGGTGCTGGCGGGGCGGGTTGCCACCACCACCATGGGATCCAGCTGTTGAACCGATTCCTGACCGGCAGCGCCGTGACAGGCGAGTCCACCCACCAGCAGGGCAAGGGGTGTGCGCATATAACAAGCCATACATTTTCCTTATGTATTTGTTTGTTTTGTTATTTTCATTCAACCAATCAAACCTTTCAGCAAGGGAAAGGTTTGCCGTCAGGCCGCAAAAAAGGCCTGCGGCGCGAAAGCGGCAAGCCTCTGTCAGGTGAAGCGAAGGCAAGTTGGCAAAATGTTGCGCAGGTTTTACCCAAGTTGGCTCAGAAAGGCAAACGGGCAAACATTCCAGCAACAGGAATCTGGCGTTGGCTCACAAAAAATGGGGATTAGCTGAAGGCTTCCCGCTCATCGATGGGAGAGATGAGGTGATAGACCTCATGGGCGGATAGCGTGCAGCCAACAGGCCACTCCAGCTGGTGGTGACGGTTGATGAAGACCCGGGCGCAGTGACGCTCGCTCTCCAGCTTTGCAAACAGCGGCTGGGTTCGCCAGGGGGTCAGATCCAGCACACCCGTGGTGCCATCCGATAACACCAGAAACAGGCGCCATCCCCGCACATACTCGACATCGATAAAGACCGGCATCCCTTCGGCTCCGATTGAGATAATTCGCGGCAATTATAAACACCAGCGCTCCATCCATACACGCTGTGGCTCACATTTTACCCAGCAGATTATGCTGTGCTCATTAGTGGCGCGACATCACATTTTTAGATGATAAATGTGTTAATGCCGACTTTTAACAAACTTGAATGCAACCTTAACCAATTCGATCTGTCATAACCTCACAACAACTAAAAAAACGTCTGTGGACAGACGTTTACAGTCTCATTCAGGAACAAACATGACAAATCTAAAACAGCGACTCGGCCCGTTCTGGCCCTTCGCCGTCTTCTGCGCGCTCGCGCTTTTCTCTCTCTCTTTCAGCCGAATCGCCCTCGGTATATGGCAACTGGAACGGGTGGATGCCGTGGCCGGTTGGCAGGAGATGCTGCTGCAAGGGATCCGGGTCGACTTTGCGACCCTCTGCTGGGTCTGGGGTGTCCCCGCCATGCTCACTCTGCTACTGGCAGGCCCCCATGCCATCGGCCGAGGCTGGCTGCAACTGATGCGCGTCTGGCTGACCGTCGGACTCTGGTTGATGCTGTTCCTCGAGATCTCCACCCCTTCGTTTGTCACCGAATATGGCGTGCGCCCCAACCGCCTCTATGTGGAGTACCTCATCTATCCGAAAGAGGTGTTCGCCATGCTGTGGGCGGGGCGCAAAGCCGAGCTGCTGCTGGCGTTACTCTTCAGTGGCGCCGCGCTGACCGGCGGTTGGTGGCTGAGCGGCCGTCTGGTACGTGGTCTCAGCTTCCCCCGCTGGTATCTGCGTCCGGCCTTCGCCCTACTCATTCTGGCCATAGGTTTTCTCGGTGCCCGTTCCAGTCTCGGCCACCGCGCCCTGAACCCGGCCATGGTCGCCTTTGCCGAGGATCCGCTGGTCAACTCGCTCACCGTCAACTCCGCCTACTCCCTCTTCTTTGCCATCAAACAGATGGGCGCCGAGGAGGATGCTGGCCAGTTTTACGGTGAGATGACCCCTCAGAAGGTGCTCGAGGTCATGCGCAAGGAGAGTGGCCGTCCGGCCAGTGATTTCAACTCCGATCTGCTGCCCAGCCAGACCTTCAACCAGGCGAGCTTCCAGGGTAAACCGAAGAATCTGGTGATCCTGCTGCAGGAGAGCCTGGGCGCCCAGTTTGTCGGCTCCCTCGGCGGCCTGCCTCTCACCCCCAACATCGATGCCCTGTCGCAGCAAGGTTGGGCCTTCGAGCAGCTCTACGCCACCGGCACCCGCTCGGTGCGCGGTATCGAGGCGGTACTGACCGGCTTCACGCCGACCCCGGCACAGGCGGTGGTCAAACTCGGCAAGAGCCAGACCAACTTCTTCACCATCGCGGATCTGCTCAAACAACGGGGTTACGACACCAGCTTTATTTACGGTGGCGAGAGTCACTTCGACAACATGCGCAGCTTCTTCCTCGGCAACGGCTTCACCACCATCGTCGAGCAGAAGGATTTCGACAATCCGGTGTTCAAGGGCTCCTGGGGCGCCTCCGACGAGGATCTGATGGCCAAGGCCGACGAGACCTTCAAGGCGCTGCACAAGGAGGGCAAGCCCTTCTTCAGTCTGGTGTTCAGCTCCAGCAATCACGATCCGTTCGAATTCCCGGACAACCGCATCGAACTCTTCGAGCAGCCCAAGCAGACCCGCAACAACGCGGCCAAGTATGCGGATTACGCCATCGGCGAGTTCTTCAAGAAGGCTAAACAGTCCGAATACTGGAAGGATACCCTGTTTCTGGTCATCGCCGACCACGATAGCCGGGTCGGTGGCGCCAGTCTGGTGCCCATCCCCCGCTTCCATATCCCCGGCGTCATTGTGGGCGACGGCATTGCACCGAGGAAGGATCCGCGCATCGTCAGCCAGATCGACATGGCGCCGACCCTGCTCTCTCTGATGGGGATCAGTGCCGACTACCCCATGCTCGGCAAGGATCTGACGCGCATGCCCGCCGACTGGCCGGGGCGCGCCATCATGCAGTACGACAAGAACTTCGCCCTGATGCGCGGCAAGGATGTGGTGATCCTGCAACCGGAACGGGCGGCAGAGGGCTATGTCTACGATGATGCCAACGAGAAGCTGACCCTGGCGGTGCAGCCGGACGCCTTGAAGGAGGATGCGCTTGGTCTTGCCCTGTGGGGCAGCATGGCCTATCAGAAGAGCCTCTATCAGACGGCCAAGGATGAACGCACCGCCGCCAATTGAGCCGCTCGTGCTGATTCAACCCATAGCAGACTAGAAAAAACCGCCAGCTGGCGGTTTTTTCATCTCCCTATATTGTCGGCCCACTGGCCGCTATGGCTGGGGAAAGCAGGGCAGGGAGCGGCTGAACTTGTGCTCGAATACCAGCGAGGTTTCGAGGTGCACCACCTCCTCGCGGGAGGTGAAGTGATCAAAGACAAAGTTGCGCAGGTGCTCGGTGTCGGAGACACAGAGGTGCACCAGAAAATCATCCTTGCCCCCCATGTGGAACAGACTGATCACTTCGGGCAGCGCCAGAATGGCATCGCGGAAGGCGTCGATGATCTGGCGGCTGTGGCGGGCCAGCTGCAGGGAGACCATGGCCTGAATGTGACCACCGAGGGCCTGATAATCCACTTCGCAGTGCGCCCCCTTGAGCACGCCATCCTGCTGCAACTTGCGAACCCGCTCCAGACAGGTGGAGGGGGCAACGCCCACCAGCGCGGCCAGATCCTTGTTGGTCATGCCTGCATCCCGAAACAGATGGGCCAGGATATCCAAATCCAGTTGATCCAGGTTTCTCATCTTAACTCCTTGAACCGCTCAATTTTTTAGACTCTGCCCGTAAACCGGGGCAAACACAACGGCCATTGACATCCCCCCTGCCCCGCCTATCCTTGGCGCCATTCACCGGCCGCAGCCCTGCGGCCACCACGCGAGGATCCGCCATGCACCCGTATCACCCCTTCTGGAGCCTTGAGGTTCCCCGTGTCGACGGTCAGCTGCTGCTGACCCCCTGCCCCGGCACCCAGCAGGTGCCGCTGACCCTGGCGCTCGATCAACTGCGGTTGGCCGGTGCCCACGGGGTGGTGACCCTGATGACAAGCGCCGAGTTGATCCGACTCGAACTGGCGCAGCTCGGCCAGCAGGTCGAGCACGAAGGGATGCGCTGGTTCCATCTGCCCATCGAGGATGATCTGGCCCCCGACACCGACTTCGAGGCTGCCTGGCAACAGGCGCTGCCGCAGCTGCGCGAGCTGCTGGGAGATGGCAAACATCTGGTCATCCACTGCAAAGGGGGCAGCGGTCGTACCGGGCTGGTCGCCGCCGCGCTGCTGATGACCCTTGGCCAGCCACAGCAAGAGGCGATGGCCGCCATCAAGGCCCACAGACCCAAGGCATTTACCCTGGCCTGCCACCGCCAATGGCTCGACCAGCTGGCCAAGCGGCTGTCGCAGGGCGACTGACTATTTGCCTCCCTGGTCGTAGGTGAAGACCTTGCCGATATCTTCCACCCGATAGCTGGTGAGCTGATAGACGTAGTAGTTGAGCCAGTTGGCAAACAGCAGATGACCATGGCTGCGCCAGCTGGCGCGCGGCGTCCGGCTCGGATCATTATTCGGGTAGTAGTTGACCGGAATGGCCGGTTCGAGCCCGGCCGCCAGATCCCGCTGATACTCACCATCGAGGGTCAGGGCATCGTACTCCGGGTGGCCGGTGACAAACACCTGACGACAATCCTTGGTCGCCGCCAGATAGACTCCCGCCTCTTCTGACTCGGCAAAAATCTGCAAGTCGGTCTGGGCACGGATCAGATCGCCATCAAACGCCGCGTAACGGGAGTGCGGGGCGACGAACTCGTCATCGAAACCGCGCAGCAGCGGCTCGTGCTGATCGAGGCGATGGTGGCGGTAAACCCCGGAGAGCTTCTCGCCGTGGGTCTGCTTCTCCATACCATACAAGGCTTTCAGCGCCGCCTGTACCGCCCAGCAGAGGAACAGGGTGGAGGTCACATGCTGATGGGACCACTCGATGATCTCGACGATGCGCGGCCAGTAGACCACCTCTTCGAACTCCACCAGCCCGAGCGGCGCCCCTGTGATGATCATGCCATCGTAGTTGTTGCCACGCACCTGCTCGAAGTCGTGATAGAAGTTCTCCAGATGGGCCTGCGGCGTGTTCTTTGACTCCCTGTCATCGATGCGCAGCAGATCCACATCCACCTGCAGCGGCGAGTTGGAGAGCATCCGCATCAGCTGGATCTCGGTCTCAATCTTCTTTGGCATCAGGTTGAGGATGAGCACCCGCAGCGGGCGGATGTTCTGGGTGACGGCCCGGGATTCCGTCATCACGAAGATGTTCTCCTGCCCCAGCACTTCGGCGGCGGGTAACTGATCCGGGATCTTGATCGGCATGCTTACTCCCTGTACTGCATCGGTAAATATGTCTGGACATCCAGAAGCCTATAATAAAGCTCCTGCCCTGTCATCAGATACCTTTTGTATTCACCCCCGCCTTTGACTAGCATACGGCTCAGTGTGTCTCCTGCTTCCAAGATAATGACCGGTATCAAGATTTCCGTAGATCGACTGCAAGTCGGCAACTATGTATCCCTGCCACTGGGGTGGCGCGAACACCCGTTCCTGTTTTCCAGCTTCAAGATCAAAAGTGAAGAAGAGATCGAGCTGATCCGCCGTCTCGGCCTGAAACTGGTCACCATTATTCCCGACAAGAGCGACGTTCCGCCCAAGCCCCTCAATCAGGTACAGCCTCAGCAACAAGAGAGCGCAGACGCCGCCCAGCGTCAGGCTCGGATGCAGCAGGAGAAGGATCGCCGCATCGAGCAGTTGCAACTCTATCGCCGTAACCTGCAGCAGTGCGAGAAACAGTTCCAGCAGTCGCTGGCGCAGGTGCGCAGCGTGATGAGCAAGATCCAGTCCCGCCCCCTCAATGCCATCGGCGAGGCGCAGGAGCTGGTCAACGCCATGACAGAACAGCTGCTCTCGGTTGACGAGATGGTGCTCCATCTGGTCTCCGACAGCGAGGATGGCAACAATCTCTACTTCCACTCCCTCAACGTCAGCGTGCTCAGCATGCTGCTGGCCAAGGAGTGCTGCATGACGGCCGACGAGATCCGTCAGGTCGGCATGGGGGCGCTGTTCCACGATATCGGCAAGCTGAAGATCCCGAGCCAGATCCTGCGCAAGACCGAGCCGCTAACCAAGCCGGAGCAGAACCTGATGGCCCAGCACCCGCGCTACGGGCTGGATCTGCTCAATCTGGCCAAGGATTTCCCGGCCGAAGCTAAGGGGATCGTGCTCCATCACCATGAATATCTCGATGGCAGCGGGCCGGAAGGGCTCAAGGGTGGCCAGCTCGATCCGCTGACCCAGATGGTGTCGCTGATCAACGAGTACGATAACCTCTGCCACATGCAGGCCAAGGTGCCCTACTCGGCCCTGAGCGGCCTCTACAAGCAGCGCAAGGCGCAGTTCAATCCGGAGTACCTCAGCATGCTGATCCGGCTGATGGGGATCTACCCCCCCGGCAGCGTGGTGCAACTCTCCAATGGTCAGGTGGGGCTGGTAATGTCGGTCAACGCTTCCCGCCTGCTCTACCCCTCGGTGCTGGTCTACGATCCGCGCATTCCCCGCCAGGAAGCCGCCATCATCGACCTGCAGCAAGCCGAACTGTCGATCGCCAAGGTGATCCACCCCAAACGGCTGCCGCCCGCCGTGTTCGAGTACCTCAATCCGCGTACCCGGATCAGTTACTACTTCGAGCACAACAAAGCCTGATTGTGTTGGCCCGAGGCCAACCGTTGCCACCCGTTTAATCCAAGGAGCCTGCCATGCGTATCGAGATCATCAGTACCGGAGACGAAATTGTGACGGGTCTGGTGGTGGATACCAACGCGGCCTGGCTCAGCGCTCTGCTGCTGGAGCAGGGGTGGCAGGTGCGCCGTCGCCTGACGGTAGGGGACAACCTCGCTGACCTGAAAACGGTGCTGCAAGAGAGTGCCAGCCGCGCCGAGGTGGTGCTGGTGTGTGGCGGGCTCGGGCCCACTGCCGACGACCTGACCGCTCAGGCGGCCGCTGAAGCCTTTGCCCAGCCGCTTACCCTTTTCCCCGACTGGCTCGCTACCATCGAAGCGCGCTACGCCAGCCGTGGCCGCCCCATGGCACAAAGCAATGCCAAACAGGCCTGGTTGCCGCAGGGGAGCGCAATCCTCGACAACCCGGTCGGCACCGCCTGCGGCTTTGTGGTGCAAAGTGGCCAGAGCCAGATCTTCTTCACCCCGGGCGTGCCGTTCGAGTTCAAGCAGATGGTACGCGAGCAAATTCTGCCGCGCCTCAAACAGCTGGCTGGGGCGCAGATCGACACCGAGCTGCGTCGCTTTTACACCTTCGGCGTCTCGGAGTCGGCGCTCAGCGATATGCTGGATGCCGAACCCTGGCCAGCTGGTATTGAGCTGGGTTACCGCTCCTCCATGCCCCTTATCGAGCTGAAGCTGATCGGCCACGGCGCCAGTGCCGCTGACATGGAGAGTGCAGAGCGCCGACTGCTGGATACGATCCGCCCCTGGCTGGTTGGCAGCGGAGATACGGAACCGGCGCAGCAGATCCTGGCGCTGCTGCAAGGCAAACCGCTGACTCTGCTGGAGGGGGAGAGTGGCGGTGCGCTGCTGGCGCTTTGTCACGGCCATCCCCGGCTGGAGGCCAACTTCAGTACGCAACTGGCCGATGAGCTGGCGCAACTGCCGACAACCGATGCGGGCCTGCAACTGACCATAGGGCGAGAGGGCGCAGAGGGGGTGCCACTGCTGCTCAGCGCCGATGGAAAACACGTCGGTCAGACGGTCAAGGTCAGCCATCCCGACCCGGAGAGCCGCCGCAAGATCCTCGCCTTTGCCGCCCTCGACATGCTGCGCCGCCATATGCTGGGTGAGCCGGTGCTCGGCGATTACCTCACCCTGGCCAGAACAGCCCAGCGCAGCTGATAAGAACCGCCATTCCCCTGCCAGCGAACCTATGTCGCTGGCGCTGCGATCCGTCTTTTCACTCCGTTTCCAAACAGCACCCACATTTATCTGGCCGCCATCACCGATTTGACTTCAATTCATTGACCATTCAGAGGAAATATCTGGATACTGCCCACTCTCAGGGTTGGCGACTCGCTTTATTAATCATTGAGAGATTAAATGACAGTAAAGGAGCGAGCCGATCGCTCCGTTCTCATCCAGCAAGGAGATGCGGTGTTAAGCAAAGAGTGGTTGCTGCTATCAAGCGATATGGAACTGGTCTGCCTGCGGATTGCCGCCGGTCTCACCAAACCAGTCACGGAACAGGATGTGCAGGCTCTGCTGCTCGCTTCCAACTGTCGCCGCTATCAACCGCTGCCCGAGGGGATCAAACAGGCCATCAGCCTGCTCAATACCCTGCTCACCAACCCTGCCGCCCCCATCCCCGCCAACCCCATCCCTGTCGGCAAGCGTCAGGATGCCCGGCTCGCCGTAATAGTGGAGAAGGATCGCATGAGCGCCATCGCCCAGATCACTGCCGACTGGGGTGGCAAGTATGTGACGCTGGAACAGCTGAAAGAGGCGATCGCCATCAGCGAAATCAAACAGGGGGTCAGTGAGCAACTGCTCACCGCTGCCATCCAGTCAGCCAAGGAGGCCGCCCCCGGCAGTCAGCTCAAGCTGGTGATTGCCAACGGCCAGCCTGCCGTCAATGGTCAGGACACTCGCTATGAGCGGCTGGTGGAGACCCCGGCCGAACGGATCCTCAAACCGCAGGAGCTGGGTCATGGCAAGGTCGACCTGCGGGATCTCGGCTCCATCGTCACCGTCAAGGCAGGCGCTCCGCTGATGCGCCGTCATCCGGCCACCGTCGGGGTGCCCGGTTTTACCGTGACCGGTCAGGATCTGCCCGCCAAAGATGGCAAAGACAGTCCGATGAGCGCTGGCGAGGGCACCTTCATCTCCCCCGACGATCCCGACCTGCTGATTGCCGGTCGGGCTGGCCTGCCCTGTCAGGAGAAAGCAGGCATGAAGGTGGACGAGGTGCTCAGCGTCAAACAGGTGGATGCCCGCCACGGCCACATTGATTTTGAAGGGGGCTTAATCGTCAGCGGCGACGTCAACCCGGGTATGAAGATCAGGGTCAGCGGTGACATCGTCATCGGCGGCTTTATCGAAGGGGGCTGGATCGAAGCCGGGGGCAGCATCACGGTACGCCACGGCATCATTGGCCGCCGCAACGAGCAGGGGGAGTACCTTTGCCAACTCAATGCGCAGGGGGAGATCCACGCCAGCTACGCCCAGTATGCCCAGCTGGAAGCGGGGGGGATATCCAGATCCAGAGCCAGCTCAGCCACTGCTACTCCCGCAGCGGACAAGACATCAAGGTAGGCGATAGCAACATGCGCAAAGGCACTCTGCTGGGGGGCACCAGCATTGCCAATCGCCTGATCATGGCTCCCAGCCTGGGGGCCGAGGCCGCCAACCATACCCGGCTGCAGATCCTTGGCGGCTACTTCACCCACAAGGAGCAGGAACACCAGCTCAAGCTGCGCCAGCAGGCGTGTCAGGCCCAGCTGGAGAAAATCAAGGAGCTGGTCATGAAGTTGCTGCAACTGCCCGGCGACAAGCGCAATCCGGATACCCTGCGCAAGCTCAAACCGATCCGGGACCATCAGCTGGCCGAACTGGCCCAGCTCGATGAGCAGCTCACCGCCAACCAGGAGGAGCTGCGAA
Source organism: Aeromonas sp. 6P (assembly GCF_051919525.1). Lineage (NCBI taxonomy): Bacteria > Pseudomonadati > Pseudomonadota > Gammaproteobacteria > Aeromonadales > Aeromonadaceae > Aeromonas > Aeromonas sp. 6P. The sequence continues at coordinate 3,999,986 of NZ_JBQBEO010000002.1, forward strand.
ACTTGATGGCCCAGATGGAGGTCATTGCCACCCAGCACCTCTACTCCGGCATCGAGGTCGAGATGGCCAGCTTCAAACGCAAGGTTACCATCACCCGAGGCCCTACCCGTCTGACCATCCATGATGAAACCCTCGAGATGACCCCTTACGAGGGACACAAATAGCTCAACCTGCACGGCCCCATCGCTGAACCGGTCGTGATCCCGCCGCCGATTTTCGCTACACTCGCCACTTCCTTGGCCCCACCGGGCGGGCCACCCAGACTCAGGTAGTGAGAGATGTACAAGCTGATCGCATTGGATATGGATGGCACCCTGCTCAACCCGCAGGGCCAGATTACTCCCCGCACCCACGCCGCCATCAGCGCCGCGCGCGCCAAAGGGGTAACCGTTGTGCTGGCCTCCGGCCGCCCGCTGGAAGGGATGAGCCGCTATCTGGAAGAGCTCGGCCTCACCACAGAGCATGACTACGTCATCTGCTACAACGGCGCCCTGGTGCAACAGGTGGCCGATCAGCGCATCATCCGCAGCCAGCTGCTGACCGGCAGTGACGCCAGCGCCGTCGCCAAACTGGCTGACGAGCTGGAGGTGAACGTCCACGGTTTCTCGGTCACCCAGGGCCTCATCAGTCCCCGTGTCAGCACCTACACCGAGCACGAATCCCGCCTGATCGGCATGCCGATCAATCTGATCGACTTCGCCACCCTGCCTGCCGACGAGCAGATCATGAAGGTGATGATGATCGACGAGCCGCCCCAGCTCTCCCGCGCCATCGAGCGACTGCCTGCAGAGCTCTATGAGCGCTATACCGTGGTACAGAGTGCCCCCTTCTTCCTCGAGTTCATGAACAAGCAGAGCAACAAGGGAACCGGCGTGGCCGCACTGGCCGAGCACCTTGGTCTGACCGCCGATCAGGTGATCTGCGTCGGGGATGCGGGCAACGATCGCCACATGATCGAATACGCAGGCCTCGGGGTTGCGATGGGCAATGCCACCGACGAGATCAAGGCTCTCGCCCAGCACACCACCGTCCGCAACGATGAAGATGGTGTAGCTCAGGTGATCGAGCAGTTCGTACTGAACGCCTGATCGCAATCGAACGCCGCTACGCCCGATGAGGAAATAAAAACGGGGAGGCTGTCAGCCTCCCCGTTTTTTCTCTGGTTAGTTATCTGCGTGATGAGCGGTAATTCGCTCGCATCACTGGTTCGCCAGACACTGGGTATGGGAGCCCGGTTGCAGGTAAGGCGTCAGCAGGGGAGCCATCCCCTTGAGCACCTGCACCGGCAGCGCCGAGGTGAAACGGAACTTGTCAGACTGGCTACCCGGTACATAGGCGGTCAGGGTACCGAAGTGATCCTCACCCAGATAGAAAACGAAGGTCGCGGTGCGGTTGCGCGCCAGCGAGCTGGTCACGTTGCCATAACGGCCCACTGTTTCAATCCGGTTATCCCCGGTCCCGGTCTTGCCCCCCATCTGCAGCACAGTGCCATCCGGCAGGGTAAAGGCACCGGCGATACGTCTTGCCGTGCCCCCTTCAACCACCTTTGAAAGCGCACTGCGCAGGGCGGCCGCCACCTCTGCTGGCATCACCCGGGTTCCCTCGGTGTGCTGCGGCTCAAACTCGGTCTCGAAGGGCGTCCCCTTGGCGAACGAGAGGTGCTCGATACGCAGGGTTGGCGAGCGGACACCGCCATTCTGGATAATCCCCATCAGCTCGGCCAGTGCAGCCGGACGATCGCCGGAGCTGCCCAAGGCAGTCGCCAGCGAAGGCACCAGATGGTCGAACGGATAACCGAGCTTGGCCCAGCGCTGATGGATATCGAGGAACGCTTCCACCTCCAGCATGGTGCGGATCCGGCTGTCACGGGCACTGCGATGACGGGTCTTGAACAGCCAGCTGTAGACCTCCTGCCGCTCGTCACGACTGGCCGCCACCGCGTCGGCAAAGGTCGCCTTGTCGAACTCCTTGAGATAGGCCAGCAGCCACAGCTCCAGCGGGTGAACCCGGGCGATGTAGCCCTGATCCGGCAGTGAATACTTGCCCGGGCCATAGCTGACGTAGAGCTGATTAACCCGTTTCGCACTCAACTTCTCCCGCGGCAACCGCTCCGCCAGGAAGGCAGCAAATGCGGCTTCGCTGGCTTCCGGCATCAGGTAGCGGTGAACCGCCGCCAGACGTACCGCACTCGGCTTGAGACCGTCGAGGAAGGTATCGAGCTGCTCCTCGGGAGTCTTGCCGCGATATTTGCGCCAGAAGCGCAGCAGATAGGTCTGGCCCTCTTTGTCAGCAAATTTGGCCAGATACTCCTGACGACGGGGATCCTTGTCATCCTTGAGCAACTGGGCACGGTTGCCCTCCTTGTAGAGGCTGTAGCGCACGATATCGCGCATCAGCCGTACAAAGGGCAAGTTAATCGACTCACGCAGAGAGTCACGCAACGTCGGAATACGATTGTTATCCTCGCGGCGGAAGTTGTTGAAGGTGTGCATGCCGCCACCGGTAAAGAACCCTTCGTTGGGGCTGGCGGAGTATTTACGATCCAGCGCCGCTTCCAGCATCACAGGCAGGCTCTTGTCCTGAGCCGTCATCAGATAGGAGATGGCCCAACGGCTGAGGTTGTCCTGAGAGACGGCAGCCAGCTTGCGCAGATTCTCGACCGGCATCCCGGCATAGTTGTCGTGCAGCTCGGCCACGATCTCCAGATAGGTGGTCAGCACCCGCAACTTGGCGGTTGAGCCCAACTCCAGCTTTGAACCTTCGTTGATATCGAACGGCTGATCGGTGTTGTCGGTCTGCACCCGCACCTTGAACCCTTCCGGCGACTTCTCGAACAGGGTGAAGCTGTAGCGCACATCGCCGGTCTTCTCCGGCGAGAGCAGGCGCTCACCAAACAGCCCTACCTGAGCGGCAAACGTCGGGTCGGCCAGCTGTTGCAGATAACGGGAGATTTCGTTCTGCAACGGCATGTTGAGGCTGGTATCGGCGGTCAGATCCATCCGGTCGAGGTCATAGAGCTGCACCCCGAGCTGACGGCTCAGGCGAGTACGGGCAACCTGCAACCCCTTGTTGTTGTTCACCCGGGTGATAGCCGGGGACTGCAGGAAGTCACGAAACGTAATCTTGGCCTTGAGCGCCGCCTCCATCAGAGGTGGCGTTATCATTCCCTCCTGCACAAACAGGCGCAGGTAGCTGTCGGTCAGGGTAGCCAATGCCTCTCGCCCTTGAGCCAGATAGTAAGAGGGACGGCGGTGCGCAATCATCAGCGAGACAACCTGACGCAGGGCAAGTCCCTGTTCGGCCAGCGGTGCATTCTGGTTGCGGGCGGGATCCAGCAGACGGTTCACGTCATCGACATTGGCACCAAACCAGACCCAGAGACCATCTCCCAGACCATGTACTTCACCATATCCCGGCGCAGCCGAGAGCGGCACCGAGTTGAGGTAGGCCCAAGCAACCAGCTTACGCGCTTCGAGGGTTTCCGGCCCGAGACGATAGGCCCGCACGCTGGCAGAGGCCATCTGACGGATCTTCTCGGTCGGCGACAGGGTCAGGCCATCCGGCGAGTGGCGGTACTTCTCCACCTGGGTCGCCAGGGTACTGCCACCGGCAGATTGATCCTGCATATCGAGCGCCTTGCCCACCTGAGATAGTGCCGCCTTGGCAAAACGGGGCCAATCGACCGCCGGGTTGGCCAACGGCTCTTCGTTGCTCAGCAGATCGCGGTTCTCGATAAACAGCAGCGACTGGATGATGAGCGGTGGAATGGAGTCAAAATCCGGATAGTGATGGGTCGGATACTTGAATTGATAGAAGGGCTCGGCGCGGCAATCGTGCAGCGTCAAACCGGCCTGCACCTTCTCGGTATAGGGCACGAAGAAGCCACGACTGGCGTAGTCATAGAGCGCGTCGGAGAAATGCACCTGCTTGCTGACTTCATAGCCCCGCTGCAGCAAACGCTCCTGCATCATCGGCAGTTGCACATAGCCGAGCCGCTTGTCGAACGGGCCATCTTCAGGGAAAGCGATCTGCTTGCTCTGACCAGGCTCGACCTGATAGGTGAGCTTGGCGGCATAGCGGGAAATCTCCTGAGATTGCAGCTTCGAGGTTTTCATCTCATAGCCAACCAGAGCGATCACCGCCCCCAGGCACAATAAAAAGAGAAAACAGAACAGCCAACGCCACCAGGGACGACGCTTGCGCTTTGGGTTCCCGTCCGAGGTCTGGACAGATGAATCTTGAGATGCCACTTGTGTCAAATCCGTCTGTTCTGATGCGCCCATATCAGCCCCACCATGGTTGCGCAATTTATTGTGCTTCACTCAAGCTTAGTCTTTTCAAGTCAATGGCTTGAAACTATTGACCGCTTTGTAGTGATGGTAACAGGGCAATTCTAAAAAGGGGAGCCGATTGTTGCAGGAGTGGCAGAGATCCGAGCTGATAACAAAACACCGGCCAGTGGCCGGTGTCTCTTAAGCGAAAGCGCAACGCTTATTTGTGAGAGCTCATGCCCTTCAGCTTGGTGCTCAGCTCTTTACGCTCTTTGGAGAGCTCTGCGTTCTTGATGATGTGGTCATCCACGCGCTCTTCATAGTCGGCACGCATGTTGGCGATGATCGCCTGCACATCATCAATGCTCATGCCCGGCTTGATGTAGTCGCTCAGGTTGTCGAGCAGCAGCACGCGCTTCTGGTTGTCACGGATCTTCTTCTCGTTATCCGCAATTTCACGCTTGAGTTTGTTCTGGCGACGGGACATACGCACATATTCCAGTACATCGCTGAAGGTGGACTTGTTTACTTGTTCCATATCGATACCACTGACTTAAGGTTGATAAAAACTGGCCAAGTTACACCTGGAACCCGGCAAACTCGGCGCGGGACAGGCAAACTCAAGATGTCCTTACTCTACCGAGTTATAAGCGAGATACAACCCTAATCGCGCGCCATGAACAGAGTTTGGCCAAAAGTAAACCAGTTAAAATGGCCAGTAATCCATCAGATAAGAGCTTGATATAGATAGAAAATGGAGGAGATGACAGGCTTTTTAGTTCTCTTCCTGCAGATAAATGCTAACACTGGCTGTTTAACACGCTAAAAATCCAAAAGCCCGGTCGTGAAGCCGGGCTTTGTATTGGTTCCGATGTGCAAATATGTAGGTCTTATGAGCAAAACCACCCATAGCAAAAAGGCCTTCCCATCAGGGAAGGCCTTCAAATTAGTGGCGGAGCGGACGGGACTCGAACCCGCGACCCCCGGCGTGACAGGCCGGTATTCTAACCGACTGAACTACCGCTCCGCATTCGGTTAGCTTTCGCTAAATTTTCTGCTGCTTCTTCTGAGGTGTCATCCTCGCAGCCAGTGACGTGATTCTTCACATCGCTGTTTAATTGGGTGCCTGGCAGTGTCCTACTCTCGCATGGCGAATGCCACACTACCATCGGCGCTACCGCGTTTCACTTCTGAGTTCGGCATGGGATCAGGTGGTTCCACGGCGCTATGGCCGCCAGGCAAATTCTTAATCTAGAAAGCTGACGTGAGTAGTGATGTTGCGCTTGGCTTGTCACTATCACTGAATTTGAGTAGTTCGTTCTATTTGCTACAAGCCTTAGAACACTTCTTGGGTGTTGTATGGTTAAGCCTCACGGGTAATTAGTATGGGTTAGCTCAACACGTCGCCGCGCTTACACACCCCACCTATCAACGTTGTGGTCTCCAACGGCCCTTTAGGACCCTCAAGGGGTCAGGGATGACTCATCTCAGGGCTCGCTTCCCGCTTAGATGCTTTCAGCGGTTATCGATTCCGAACTTAGCTACCGGGCAGTGCCACTGGCGTGACAACCCGAACACCAGAGGTTCGTTCACTCCGGTCCTCTCGTACTAGGAGCAACTCCCTTCAATCATCCAACGCCCACGGCAGATAGGGACCGAACTGTCTCACGACGTTCTGAACCCAGCTCGCGTACCACTTTAAATGGCGAACAGCCATACCCTTGGGACCGACTTCAGCCCCAGGATGTGATGAGCCGACATCGAGGTGCCAAACACCGCCGTCGATATGAACTCTTGGGCGGTATCAGCCTGTTATCCCCGGAGTACCTTTTATCCGTTGAGCGATGGCCCTTCCATTCAGAACCACCGGATCACTATGACCTACTTTCGTACCTGCTCGACCTGTCCGTCTCGCAGTTAAGCTGGCTTATGCCATTGCACTAACCTCCTGATGTCCGACCAGGATTAGCCAACCTTCGTGCTCCTCCGTTACTCTTTGGGAGGAGACCGCCCCAGTCAAACTACCCACCAGGCACTGTCCGCGAGCCCGATTCAGGGCCCTGCGTTAGAACATCAAACATACAAGGGTGGTATTTCAAGGACGGCTCCAGCGCAACTGGCGTCACGCCTTCAAAGCCTCCCACCTATCCTACACATGTAGGTTCAATGTTCAGTGCCAAGCTGTAGTAAAGGTTCACGGGGTCTTTCCGTCTAGCCGCGGGTACACCGCATCTTCACGGCGAATTCGATTTCACTGAGTCTCGGGTGGAGACAGCATGGCCATGGTTACACCATTCGTGCAGGTCGGAACTTACCCGACAAGGAATTTCGCTACCTTAGGACCGTTATAGTTACGGCCGCCGTTTACCGGGGCTTCGATCAAGAGCTTCGCTTGCGCTAACCCCATCAATTAACCTTCCGGCACCGGGCAGGTGTCACACCCTATACGTCCACTTTCGTGTTTGCAGAGTGCTGTGTTTTTGATAAACAGTCCCAGCCATCTGGTCACTGCGACTCCCAACTGCTCCATCCGCAAGGGACTTCACTGTCAAGAGCGAACCTTCTCCCGAAGTTACGGTTCTATTTTGCCTAGTTCCTTCACCCGAGTTCTCTCAAGCGCCTTGGTATTCTCTACCCGACCACCTGTGTCGGTTTGGGGTACGATGACTTGTAATCTGAAGCTTAGAGGCTTTTCCTGGAAGCAGGGCATCAATGGCTTCCACACCGTAGTGTGTTCGTCTCGTGTCTCAGTGTTGTGTCTCCGGATTTGCCTGGAAACACCACCTACGCACTTTCACCAGGACAACCGTCGCCTGGCCCACCTAGCCTTCTCCGTCCCCCCATCGCAATTACAAGTCGTGCAGGAATATTAACCTGCTTCCCATCGACTACGCCTTTCGGCCTCGCCTTAGGGGTCGACTCACCCTGCCCCGATTAACGTTGGACAGGAACCCTTGGTCTTCCGGCGAGGAGGCTTTTCACCCCCTTTATCGTTACTTACGTCAGCATTCGCACTTCTGATATCTCCAGCATACCTCTCGATACACCTTCGCAGACTTACAGAACGCTCCCCTACCACTCACACATAAGTGTGAATCCGCGGCTTCGGTGCCTGGTTTGAGCCCCGTTACATCTTCCGCGCAGGCCGACTCGACTAGTGAGCTATTACGCTTTCTTTAAATGATGGCTGCTTCTAAGCCAACATCCTAGCTGTCTGAGCCTTCCCACATCGTTTCCCACTTAA
>NZ_JBQBEO010000002.1:4012500-4325000 GCF_051919525.1 Aeromonas sp. 6P
CCGGTTTTCATAAGGGAAGAGCGGTGCCCTTGCATGCCCTCTCCCGCTGGCTGCTGGCGAATGGCATCGGCGGTGCGATAGAGCACCTCTGCCTGCGCGGCGGGTGTGGGCTCAATGAAACTGGAAAATGAGACTCGAAAACCGGTGGCGATCTTCCACAGCGTCGCCACTGTCGGGCTGGACTCTCCCCGCTCAATCTGCCCCAGCATCGCCTTGCTGACACCCGTTTCGCGCGCGGCGGCATCCAGGCTCCAGCCGCGCTCGCTGCGCAGCCCCTTCAGTCGAGCAGCCAGATGCTGACTCATCTCTTGCATAACTGCCTCTTTATTACTCTTGCACGATGCGTCTTGTGCGCTATAACGCACAGCGATATAGTCAAAGCTGTATTGTACGTAATAACGCACAGCGCGTCACAACGCCAAGAGGAAGAGTCATGCCCTTCGCCATCCCCCATCTGGTCGCAGGCTTTATCGCCGTGATGGTCGGCTACACCAGCTCCGTCATCCTGATCATCCAGGCCGCCACAGCGGCAGGTGCAGATACAGCTCAAGTTGCCTCCTGGCTCTGGACGCTGGGGATCGGCATGGGGGTGAGCTGCATCGGCCTCTCTCTCTATTACCGCATACCCATACTAACCGCCTGGTCCACACCGGGCGCGGCACTGCTGATCACCACGCTGGGCAACTTCACTCTGGCGGAAGCGATCGGCGCCTTTGTGATCTCCTCCCTGCTGATCACTCTGTGTGGCATCAGCGGCTGGTTCGACCGTTTGATGAAACATATCCCGGCTCCGCTGGCCGCCGCCATGCTGGCTGGCGTGCTGCTCAAATTCGGGCTGGATCTGTTCAAGGTCGCCCCGCAAGATCCATTGCTGCTTGGCACCCTGCTACTGGCCTTCCTGCTGGGTCGTCATCTCTGGCCCCGCTATACCATGGTGCTAGTACTGGGAGTGGGGATGCTGATCTGCAGCGTGCGGGGGGATTTGCAAATGGGCACCCTTCACTGGCAACTCGCCAGCCCGGTCTGGACATGGCCAGCCTTCTCCCTTGATGCTCTGTTTGGTATCGCGCTGCCGCTGTTCATTGTCACCATGACATCGCAAAACATGCCGGGAATTGCCATCTTGCGGGCCCACGGCTATCAGCCTTCTACCTCCTCGCTGATCAACTGGACTGGCCTGACTGGCCTGCTGCTCGCCCCTGTTGGCGGTTATGCCTTCAATCTGGCCGCCATCACTGCCGCCATTTGCATGGGCAAAGAGGTCGACCCGGATACCAAGCGCCGCTGGCCTGCTGCGGTTTGGGCGGGTTGCTTTTATCTTGTGACCGGCTGCTTCGGCGCAACCGTCGCGGCCCTGTTTAGCGCCTTTCCGGCAACCCTTGTCACCTGCGTCGCTGGTTTGGCCCTGTTAGGCACCATCGGCAGCAGCCTGCACTCGGCCTTGCAAGAGGATGAAGCGCGAGAAGCTGCGCTGCTCACCTTTATCATTACCGCGTCCGGGATCAGCCTGCTCGGCATCGCGGCAGCCTGCTGGGGTCTGCTGATTGGTCTGGCTATCTATCAGTTCCAATTATATCGACAAAGGAATCAATTGAACCTCAAACCGTGAACCTCTGCACACTATCCAGATAAAATGATTCACAAGTGAAACTAATTTCCTTCTAGTGGTGCCAGGGCACCAATCTTCCCGGACATGGTGCCCTGTCAGGTTCCATGCAACGGAGTATAAAAATGAAAAATCAGGCTGTCTTGTTACTACTGGCCATACTGGGTGCTGCGAGCGTCCAGGCTGCCGATACGGATCGAGAGCTGGCTCGCCAGCTCGCACTTCAGCAGAAAAACCTGCTGCCCCTGCTGAGCAACCAGCAATACCAGAGCCCGCTTCCCAACCTGCTGCAGAAGGCCAGCCCACGGCTTAAACGGCAGGCGAGCGATGCCAACCAGGCGGCCATCAGCCGGCAAGGACTGGATGGCGAGGTCAAGCAACTGATGCAATTGCGACTGGCCAACACCGATCAGGCCGCCGCACTGCAACAGGGGGTCGAACCGCTGGTCGCCTATGTTCCTAGTGGGGATGAGAAGAGCTGGAGCGCCATTGAAGCGTTCGACAGCGCTGGCAATCCCGTCTATCTGGATGTGGACAAGGCACCGGCCCGGCCGGTTCTGGTAGTCGAAGCCGATCCCGTCAAAGCCAAAAACGCAGGCTTGAAGGTAATGCGCAAAGCGCTGGCCGATGCTGATCTGCAAAGCGCTCCGCGAGTGGCGGCCAGCACGGCGCCGCTCAAGACCAGTATCCTGAAAAAGATCAGACTGAAGGATGATCAGGAGCCCTGGCTGCTCGGCGCGGCCGAAGTGTATGCGGTGGTCGCAGGGGTTAATCCCAGTCGGGATGAGCCAGTAGTCGATATTGTCGACATGCCCTACCTCGACTATGACAACACAGACTACACCCCCAACCAGATCCTGGTTTACTGGGATCGCTATCGCTGGGGTGCCGTCGATGTGGTGATGATGGAGCAGGATGACAACGTCAACTACAAGGAGCTGAGCGCCCTGCTGATTGAAGCCCTCAAACTCGGCTTTACCGCGGGTGGCGTGCCGGAAGCACTGCCCTTCCTCGATCTCGGCGGTCGCATCGTCAAGGCGCTGCCCGACTCCTGGATGACCAACAACGACGACTATCTGGATACCTTCTACACACTGGAGCAGGATCAGGTCTATCGCCAGTATCCGGGGGCTGCCGGTAATGCGGTCATCGATCTTGAGCCAAAAGAGATCGCCCCGACCAGACCTTGATAATCGGCCATAACGAAAAAGCCAATGAGCAACTCATTGGCTTTTTGCTTTTATCGCGGTGACCACCGGTCAACACTTGGGACGAACCCCCAGAGTATGGCAGATGGCATAAGTCAGCTCGGAGCGGTTCAGGGTATAGAAGTGGAAATCCTTCACCCCTTCCTGACTCAGCACGCGCACCTGATCGATGGCGATGCTCGCCCCCACCAGATTGCGGGTCATCTGATCGTTATCCAGCCCCTCGAAACGCTGATGCATCCAGCGCGGGATCTTCACGTTGGTAAAACCGGCAAACTTGGCCAGGGTCTGATAGTTGGAGACCGGCAGGATCCCCGGCACGATTTCAGCATCGATACCGATAGCGGCGCAGCGATCCCGAAAGCGCAAATACGTTTCCACATCGAAGAAGAACTGAGTGATGGCGCGGTTGGCACCGGCATCAATCTTACGCTTGAGGTTGAGCAGGTCGGATTGCGCACTCTTGGCCTCCGGGTGCCCTTCCGGATAGGCGGCAACCGAGATATCGAAGTCCGCCTCTGACTTGAGCAGAGCAACCAGATCGGTGGCATACATATCCGGCTTCTCCAACCCCTGCGGTAAATCACCGCGCAAAGCCACAATATGGCGAATGCCGCTGTTCCAGTAATCGCGGGCGATGGTGCGCAATTCGTCGCGGCTGGCATCGATACAGGTCAGGTGAGGCGCCGCAATCAGGCCGGTCCGCTCCTTGATGTCCTTGATCACCTTGTGGGTGCGATCACGGGTGCCGGAGTTGGCGCCATAGGTGACGGAGACGAACTTGGGTTCCAGCACTTTCAGCCGTTCGATGGACTGCCAGAGGGTATTCTCCATCCCTTCACTGTTGGGCGGAAAAAACTCGAAACTGACCGATATATCGCCATTCAAATCTGCCAAGCTCTGGTTGAGCGCCTCAACCTGACGTGCACTGTGAAATCCCATCTGCTCTTCTCCCTGTCCTGCAATCCATCTGCCTACGTCAAAACGGATGTTTGGACGTCTAAACGTCTTTATATTTATGAGCAAAACGACACAAAGTCAACAGGGATTTACCTCACATCCGATCTGACGAACTTCATATTTACAAAATTAACGGTACGTAACCGAAAAGTGCCCATCCCAAAATCGCCCCAGTCGAGTTATGATGGGGGCAGATCGTCCTGGACGTTCTGAATCTGCGTGTGATTGTTTGGCCGGAGGTTTCTCCGGCCCCTTTTCATCTATTTCCCACTCCTGCCGATAACAGAATGAGTCTTTGCAGGAGCACCATCATGGATACCCACCCCGGCTTTGCCACCGACTTGCTGTTCGATCGCTATCAGGGCGAGGTTATTCAGCACGATCAGTTCTGGGCGGTTCGCACGCCGGATGCTCCCGACTATTACTTCGGCAACTACCTGCTGCTCCCCACCCCGCCCAGCGACCGCGACAAAGGCTGGCTGGAAGCCGCATTCGATCAGTTGATCGGTCAAGATCCTCGAGTGCGCCACCGCACCTTCCAATGGCCACTGGCCGCCGGACAAAACAGCCGGATCGCCGGTTTTGTCGCAACGGGATACCAATATATGGAGTGCGTGGTGCTGGCGCTGGATGAACAGAGTTGCCCACCCCCGCACGGCGACATGAACAAGGTTGAGGCACGTACCTTCACCACTGCTGATTGGCCTGAGTGGCTCGACTTCGAACTCCATGAACGGGATGAGGGACACTCGGAACAGAGCTATCTTCCCTATCTGCGATCCCGCCAGGCGCTCTATCAGGCCATGATTGCCGATGGTCTCGGGGACTGGTGGGGGATCTGGCAAGAGGGGCAGCTGGTCGCCAGCTGCGGCCTCTTCTTTTGCGGCACACTTGGGCGCTTCCAGTTGGTACGCACGCACCATGTGTGGCGCAACCAGGGGTTATGCCGCCAGCTGCTGAGTCAAGTGGCTCGCGCAGGATTGTCCCGTGCCAAACAGCTGATCATAGTGGCCGACGAGCACTACCATGCCCAGCGCATTTACCGCTCTCTGGGGTTTGCCCCGGTAGCCCGGATCGGCAGCCTCTGCCGCTGGCCCCACGAAGCACAATAAAGCGATACATGCTGGCCGCGAGCCATAAAAAAACGGGAGGCTGATGCCTCCCGCTCTTATTGATGCCGATGACCTATTGCTGTGGCTGCTGTGGCGCTTCCAACTCGTTGGAGAGCGCCTGCTCTACCTCATCCGATTGCGCCGGTAATGGGGCCGCAACCGCTGATGCGGGTTCTGCGGAAGTCACAGCTGGTGCCACCACGGCCGATGTTTCACTGGTCGCGGGGGCTGCGGACACCTCAGTCGCTGGCGCTGAAGCCGAAGCAGGAGCAGGAGCAGGAGCAGGAGCAGGGGCAACAGCATCACACTGACAATCCGCGCTCTTGGCCTTGTTGCCCTGATGAGGGGCATACCAGCCCTTCAAGCCACTTTCCAGTCGATCAGCGGCAGCTTTGGGCTCCATCTTGCCAAGCAGCACAGCCTGACTCACCTCTGCCAGTTCATCCCCCAACTTGGGCGTACCACGGGAGAGGATCTGTGTCGCCACCCGAATGGTCGAGTCACACTGATCGCGCCACTCCATCATCTCTTTGGCCGCCGGATTGGTGACATCGAAGAAGTGGTTGGAGAGGGAGAAGAATCCCGGCAGCGAGTTGGTATAGAGCTCGGCAAATTGCGGCGTCGTCAGCCACTGCAGAAAAGCCATTGCCCCCTCTTTATTCTTGCTGGCCGGGTTCATCCCCATACCGATATCGGTGTGATCGGTAAAGAAACAGCCATCATCCTGTTTGGCCACCGGCGGGCGCATGACGCCAAAATCGACCTTGCCGGTGAAGGGAGCAATCTCCCAGGAGCCCGCCACGTAGAAGGCGGCCTTGCCCGAAGTGAACAGCTCGTTGCTGGTCGCATAATCACGGCTCTCGCCACCCTCACCGAGGTAGGAACGCCAGCGGGCCAGCTCGTCGAACACCTTCACATATTGGGGGTTGTCCAACCGCTCCTGCCCGCCAATCAACGCCAGACGACCATCTTCCCCTTTCCAGTAATTGGGACCAATATTCTGGAACCCCAGTTCGGAGGCAACCCAGCTCTCGGAACCGCTCATGGCCAGCGGCACATAGCGCGCGTCGGCCTTGATCTTGTCCAGCACGGCAAAGAACTGATCGCGGGTTTGCGGTAAGGTGAGCCCCAACTCACTGAAAATCTTCTTGTTATAGAAGAAGCCATGGATCACCGAGGCCATGGGCACGCAGAAAGTCTGGGCACCGGAGTCCGTCTGCCAAGGTGACTGGGCAAAACTCGGGAAGTTCTCCATCCCTGCCATTTCGGTCAGCTCGGCCAGATGGCCCGCCTTGAACAGGGCGAGCGAGTCATCAAACGGGCGACAGGTAATGAGATCCCCCGCCTTACCGCCTTTCAGGCTCTCCCACAGAGTGGGCATGTAGTTGACGTTCTGCACCGGATGAAAACTCACCTTGATGCCGGGATGCGCCGCTTCAAACGCCGGGATGATTTTCTGCTCCCACAACGCCTTGTCATCGGTTCGCCAGCTTTCAATCACCAGCTCGCTGGCCATCAGCTGGCCACACAACAGGAGACTCAGGGCTCCAATCCACTTTTTAGACATAAGCCCTCCTAGACCTTGAAATGTGCGATCAATTGCTGCTGTTTGGCGACCAGGTCGGCCAGCACTTCGCTGCTGCTGGCGGATTCCCGCGCCTCCCGCTCTGTCTCGTATGCCACATCGGCAATACCGGCGATATGACGAGCGACCCCCTGACTGACGGAGATCTGCTCCTGAGCGGCATGGGCCACCTGATCAGCCATCGATTTGATGGCCCCCATCCGATCGGCAATGGATTGCAGCGCCACATCCATCTCGCGAGTCTGCTCGACACAGCTCTGGGTCTGCTCCTGGCTACGCCCCATCACTTCAACCACATGCTTGCTGGAGCTTTGCAGGTTCTCAATCATCCCCTGGATCTCTTCGGTCGAAGTCTGGGTGCGATTGGCCAGTGCCCGCACCTCATCGGCCACCACCGCAAAACCGCGACCTGCATCGCCAGCACGGGCCGCTTCGATGGCGGCGTTCAAGGCCAGCAGGTTGGTCTGCTCGGCGATGCTGCGGATCACATCGAGAATGCTGCCGATGTTGTTGCTGAATTCGCCCAGCTTGTAGGTGATGCCGACCGCCTCCTCCATGGCGCTAGCCAGCTGCTCGGTGATCAGGCGAGTGGTGGCCACTTTCTGGCGACCACTACGAGCCTCTTCATCGGCCAGATCCACTTCGCGCTTGGTGCCATCGGTAGAGCGGGCCACCTCGGTGGCGCTCACTTCCAGCTCGGTAATGGCGGCGGCCACCTGATCGGTCTGGCTCTTCTGCTCCTGTACCCGGGACATGGCCCGTTCGCTGATCTCGGCGGCGCGGCTCGCCTCATCCACCAGATGGCGAGAGCCCGCATTGATTTGAGAGAGTAGTTCACCGGTCTTGCCCGCCAGCGTATCGATGGAGCGAGAGAGGCTGCCAAATTCGCAACTGCTGCGGTAGTTGATGCGGCGGGTCATGTCACCGGCCGCCATGTAATCGAGCTCCTTGTTGATCATCTGCAACGGGCGCTGAATGCTGCGCGCAGTGGTATAGCCGATCACCAGCGCGGCTGCGGCCGACATCGCGGCAACCACCAGAATCCAGAAGCTGGCACTGCTGACCGCCGCATCGGCGTTGCTCCGGCTGTCGCTGGCAATGGCCCCGGCGGACTTGCCCATCTCATCGAGCAAATTGAGGCTGTTGACCAGACTGGCATCCAGCTGCTGATTTTGCGTGGCCAGCGACAGCGCCAGTTGCTGAGCCTGACGCATGGTTGCCAGCAAGCCCTGAGCGCCAAGTGCCAGCTCCTGCATCCGATCCAGATTGGAGACAAACCGCGCTTTCACATCATCGGGCACCAGCACCCGCTCCAGACGCTTGCGGGCCATCTCGATGTCCTTGCTGAGTACCTTTTCCAGCTCGTTCAGGTCGGTTTTGGCATCGGCACGGCGGATATTCTTCAGATCGCGGGCGATACCTGAGGTAATAAGTTCCGCCTTGTTGCGCATGGAGCGCTTGCTGGCGGTCTGTTGCAGCAGCAGATCCGCCGCCCACTGGTAGGTATCCTCAAGGCGGATAAATTCCATCTCCAGCTTGTGGCGCTGCTCCAGTGCACTGACCCACTGCCGATGCTGGGCCAACACCTGATCCGCCAAGCCATAAAATTGAGTGGTAGCACTCTCGACCTGCTGGAAGCGGGCACGAGCATCCGCTACATCGGTAAATTTACCCATCTCCTGACTCAGCTGGACGAAGCGGTTCTGCTGCTCCTTGAACTGATTGGCCAGCTGCGGCAACTGGGCGGCATCTTCACTGGTGCGGTAGACAAGCACCCAGCGGTTACTATCCTGCAGTGCCCCCTTGAGACCTGCGACAGCCACCACCAGCGGGGTTGCCCGGTCAGATACGGCAGAGAGGCCGTCATTTATACCCTTGATTTTAAAGGTACTGATCACGCCAAGCAGGATCAGCAACAGCAGCATCAACACAAATCCGGCGATGATCCGCTGCACGATAGATAAGCCCATGGAGACATCCTCACTCATTGGGGGAAGGTAAAGTGAACATAGTCACTATCGGCAGGGGTGGCGAATAACTGAAATAAAGCGGCAGGTATTTAATTGATTTGTATCGGGTTGGATCACAGTCCAGACAAAATCAGCCATACGAAAAAAGCCCGGCACAAGCCGGGCTGAAAGAGACGTACTTTGCTATCTTCCGCGGTCCGTTCAGAACCGCAGTCAGAATCATTAGAAGCGGTAGCCAACACCCACCATAAAGGCCATCGGGTCGATATGCGTTTTGAAGGTGCCAACACCATCAACTTTAACATCTGTATCGATATCCATGATCCAGGCTGAACCGTTTACAAACCAGCGATCTGTAACCGCCATATCGATACCGACCTGACCTGCCAGACCCCAAGAGTCGTCAAGGCTGATATTGGCACCATCAAGTGCTCCCACCCCCTTCTCATCAAAGAAGGTGGTGTAGTTCACACCCACACCAACATACGGGCGAACCTTGCTCTGGGCATCGCCAAAATAGTACTGGGCCATCAATGTTGGAGGCAGATGTTTAACCTTGGCAATCTCACCAAGATCGCGAGTACTCACTCTATGGGAGAATGGGGTTGCAGCCAGCAACTCAACACCCCAGTTGTCGGTGATCATATAACCGAGGGTCAGGCCAAGCTGTTGATTACTGTTAATCTCAAATTCACCGGTACCCAATACGTTGTCACTGCTCTCCTGAGGAGAAACGATGGCCAAACCGCCACGAACCAGAATATCGCCAGCCTGATGGGCCATGGCGAAAGGAGAGGTCACTGCAGCGGCAATCATCAGAGGAAGTAATTTTTTCATCACGTAATCCCTTTTTTTGTTTTCATTTGATGCTGTAAGCCCGCTGACTATATGCCCTTGTAAATGCAAAGTTATTGACTTGGAGCAAAGGTTGCACAGAAATAAATCGATTGGTGTGACATCTTTGCGCGCCATCCCAATCTCGTTGAGCCCCCAGACAACAAGCTGAAATGCCTGTTTCGACAGGTTGTAACTACCCGCATCCAGCGCCAAAAGGATCAAGCAAACCACATCTTATTGCGCGGCAGCGCGGCTATTAATTGTTGTTAATATGGGCAAATCAGCGTATTTTTTGCGCCATGCAAGTTACTGGGAAGTAATGGTTTATTTATGAAAAATGAGTCGAAATGGCAAAAGGTGGGGGCCTTTCTCGCGGCCGTGTGGGGAATCGGATCCTTTCTCTTTATCCTGCTCGGTTTTATTGTCGCCCTGGCCTATCTGGTATTGGTACGGCAGGGTTAATCCGGATTGACAGAGTGCAGCAGGGTGATATGCCCCCCTTCGGCAAGCTGTTCCGGAGTCTGGCCCATTCCCTCCGCAGAGAGGCTACCAGCGTAGCCAAACCACCGATTTCGCCCACCGACTTTGGCCTGATACAGCGCCATGTCCGCCAGTTTGAAGCTATGACTCCAGAATGAATCTGGGTACTCCGGGTGCAACGGATAGCGGCAGAACCCCAGCGACACCGTCAACCAGAGTGGCGCATCCTCTTTGCCAAAGCGGTGCTGAGCGACACGCTGGCGCAGATATTCGACCCGCAGCGCCAACTCTTGCTCGTCATCCACTTGTAGCAGCAACAAGAACTCCTCCCCGCCCAGCCGGATGATAGGCTCGCGCTCTCCTGTCACCACCTTGCGCAGCAGATCCGCCAACTGTTTCAGCACCAGATCCCCGATGTCATGGCCAAGGCGGTCATTGATCCGCTTGAAATGATCCAGATCCAGCAGCAATAACAGACAAGGTTTGGCCCGGTTGGCCTGCAACCAGCCATCGAGATAGCGACGATTGAAACAACGGGTCAAGGGGTCGGTGAATGCAGCCATCTCCATCTGGCTGGATTTTTCCAACAAATCATCGTGTTGCTGACTGACCTTGCTGGCCATCTCCTTGAACTTGCCGCTCAGGGTCGCCATCTCGGCGCTGCTGTCGATATAGGGGATCAAGGTGGCATCTGGCCGATCGCCAAAGCGTTGCAGCGCCGACACCAGCTGCTGCAACGGGGTAAGCACAATGCTATTGAGCCGATACATGGCGATCATGACGCAGATAAAACTGATAAACAGCATGCCGATAAAGGTCCAGAGCGCCCCCTCCATGACGCCACTCAAGATCTTTCTCTCCTCCTCAATCACCAGAGTCAGCACCGGCTGGTTATCACTGTTAAGCAGACGTACCTCCCCCCTCAGCCGATCCAGCCCCAGGTCAATCAGGCGGTAGGTCACTTGCGGTTTCAGCGGTTTGAATGTGGCTGCGATATTCAGATTGGTGTCTGAGATCGCCAGTGGCAACGCGGTACGCTCAGAGAGCTGCTGGAGATACTCTTCATCAAGCCAGCGCACCACCAGCAAGAAGCCGTTGAAGGGGGCGGAGTTGTCACTGTCTCTGATCGGCTGCCACGAGTACATCAGCGGTCCCCATTGGGAGGCGCTAATGCCGTGCAAGTTGATACCTCCTTGCGCCACAGATTGCGCTCTCAACTGCTTTTTCAGATCATCAAGGAAATAGGGAAACTGATCATGATTGATGCCGGGCGCATCGGGTAGCAGGGTCCGGGTCCAGATCTCGTAGCCGGTGAGATCCATGAAACTCATCAGATTGAGGCGAAAGTCCCGCATCGGCATATCATTGAGCAGGTTGGAATCAATATATTCCCGGCTTCTGCCGATCATAAAACGATGGCTGTCATCCCAAATGCCCCAATCCCGACTGAAAGCATCCAGTGCTGCCACATCGGACTGCACCGCACTGCTCATTCGCAGCAAGTGCTCCTTCATGCGCTGCTCTTCAATCCGGGTGGCAGCAGGGATCTGGGCCCACGCTAACAGGATCAATAACAGCAAAATAGCGCCCAACCAGATAGGGAGCATGGAGTAAGCCAACTGATGATCAATCGTACGCGGAGCCTGAGCCATAACCTGATATATCCATTACCATGATGTCGTGATACCCAGCCAACCCACCTCACACGAGCTGCCCCTTCATATGTCCGATATTCATAGTAAAAAAGGGGCCAAAGGCCCCTTCGATTATAACGACTTATCGCGTCAATAGCGGGCGCAAAAAACGCGCCGTGTGAGACTCGCCATTATTGCAAATCTCCTCCGGCGTCCCCGTCACCAGAATACGGCCACCACCGGCCCCCCCCTCCGGCCCCAGATCGACGATCCAGTCGGCAGTTTTTACCACATCCAGATTGTGCTCGATGATGACGATGGTGTTGCCGCGATCCCGCAGCTGGTGCAGCACCTTGAGCAATTGCTGGATATCGTGGAAGTGCAACCCGGTGGTCGGCTCGTCCAGTATGTAGAGGGTCTGACCGGTATCCCGCTTGGAGAGCTCGCGCGCCAGCTTGACCCGCTGCGCCTCGCCGCCCGAGAGGGTAGTGGCCGACTGGCCAAGCCGGATATAGGAGAGGCCCACATCCATCAGAGTTTGCAGCTTGCGCGCCACCGCCGGCACCGGATCGAAGAACTCGCGGGCGTCCTCCACCGTCATCTCGAGGATCTCGTGGATGTTCTTGCCCTTGTATTTCACCTCCAGGGTCTCGCGGTTGTAGCGCTTGCCCTTGCAGACGTCACACGGCACGTAGACATCCGGCAGGAAGTGCATCTCCACCTTGATGACCCCATCCCCCTGGCACGCCTCGCAGCGCCCTCCCTTCACGTTGAAGGAGAAGCGGCCCGGCTGGTAGCCGCGCGAGCGCGCCTCCTGAGTGCCGGAGAGCAGCTCGCGGATCGGGGTGAACAGGCCGGTGTAAGTCGCCGGGTTGGAGCGCGGGGTGCGGCCGATGGGGCTCTGGTCGATGTCCACTACCTTGTCCAGATGCTCCAGCCCCTCGACGCTGCGATAGGGTGCCGGGGTGGACTCGGTGGCCTTGTTGAGCTCGCGATGAGCGATGCGGAACAGGGTGTCGTTGATCAGGGTCGACTTGCCGGAGCCGGAGACGCCAGTGACGCAGGTCATCACCCCGATGGGCAGATCAAGATTGACGTTGCGCAAGTTGTTGCCGCTTGCCCCCTTGAGTTTCAACCACTTGCCGGTGAGCGGCGTGCGCTCGGCCGGAATGGCGATCTGCTTGCGACCGGAGAGGTAGTCACCGGTCAGCGACTCCGGATTGTCGATAATCTGCTGGGGGGTGCCCTGCGCAACAATCTCGCCACCGTGTACACCCGCCCCCGGGCCGATATCCAGCACATGGTCGGCGAGGCGAATGGCATCCTCGTCGTGCTCCACCACGATCACCGTGTTGCCGAGATCGCGCAGATGGGTGAGGGTCTTGAGCAACCGCTCGTTGTCGCGCTGATGCAGACCGATGGAGGGCTCGTCCAGTACGTACATGACGCCCACCAGCCCGGCCCCGATCTGGCTGGCCAGTCGGATGCGCTGCGCTTCGCCGCCTGAGAGGGTCTCGGCGCTGCGCGACAGGCTCAGGTAGTTGAGACCGACGTTCACCAGGAAGCCGAGCCGCTCGACGATCTCTTTCAATATCTTCTCGGCAATCTGGGCGCGCTGGCCGGTGAGGTTAAGCCCCTCGAAGAAGGCCAGTGCATCGCCGATGGACTGCTCGGCAATGGCCGGCAGATTGCGGTTGTCGACGAACACGTGGCGCGCCTCCTCCCGCAGTCGGCTGCCACCGCAGCTGGTACAGGATTTGTTGGCGATGTACTTGGAGAGCTCTTCGCGCACCGAGTTGGACTCGGTTTCCCGGTAGCGTCGCTCCATGTTGTGCAGGATCCCCTCGAACGGGTGCTTGCGCACTACCACATCGCCGCGATCGTTCATGTAACGGAACTCGATCTCGGTGCGACCGGAGCCACGCAGGATCACCTCCTGGGTCTTGACCGGCAGATCCTCCCACGGCGTCTCCAGATCGAACTTGTAGTGCTCGGAGAGGGATTTGAGCATCTGGAAGTAGTAGAAGCTGCGCTTGTCCCAACCTCGGATGGCGCCGTTGGCCAGACTGATGGCCGGATCGCTGATCACCTTGGCCGGGTCGAAGTACTGCTGCACCCCAAGTCCGTCACAAGTCGGGCAGGCTCCGGCCGGGTTGTTGAAAGAGAAGATGCGCGGTTCCAGCTCCGACATGGAGTAGCCGCACTCCGGGCAGGCGAAGTTGGCGGAGAAGGTCATGGGGGCGACCCCCTCCTCCCCGTCCATCGGCACCACCAGTACGATGCCGCCAGAGAGGGTCAGCGCCGTCTCGAATGACTCGGCCAAACGCAAAGCAAGGTCCTCGCGCACCTTGAAGCGATCCACCACCACCTCGATGGTGTGCTTCTTGTGCAGTTCCAGAGTAGGAGGATCGGAGAGATCGCACACCTCGCCGTCGATACGGGCACGGATGTAGCCCTGGGCCGCCAGGTTCTCCAGCAGCTTGGTGTGCTCCCCCTTGCGATCGCGCACCACCGGGGCCAGCAGCATCAGCTTGCTCCCCTCCGGTTGAGCCAGCACCTGATCCACCATCTGGCTGATGGTCTGGGCGGCGAGCGGAATGGCGTGAGTCGGGCAGCGCGGCTCACCGACCCGGGCAAACAGCAGACGCAGGTAGTCGTAGATCTCGGTGATGGTACCGACGGTCGAGCGCGGGTTGTGGGAGGTGGACTTCTGTTCGATGGAGATGGCGGGCGAGAGCCCCTCGATATGGTCGACGTCCGGCTTCTCCATCAGGGAGAGGAACTGGCGGGCATAGGCGGAGAGGGACTCCACATAGCGGCGCTGCCCCTCGGCATAGAGGGTATCGAACGCCAGAGAGGATTTGCCCGAACCGGAGAGGCCGGTGACCACGATCAGCTTGTCGCGGGGCAGGGTCAGATTGATGTTCTTGAGGTTGTGGGTGCGAGCACCCCGGACCACGATCTTTTCCATCTTGTTGCACGCTCGATACAGAAACCTGAGCGAGTCAGTATGGCATAGAGACTACTGGATGAATAGACAGGCATTATCTATCGCAGTTATCCTTTTTTACGATGGATAGCCCCTTCGCCACACCCTGACCAAGACGATGCGTTTGCCCCCACTCCACACCAGCAAGCGCTCGCCCGCAGAGTGATCAGCTGTTACTATTGGCAGCTAAACTTGGATCAGATAACAATCTGATTGCTGTAACAGTTATAGAAAAACCATGCTGTTCAATATGATAACGACATGGTCATGAAAAAAGCGCGGTAACTTATTTAGTGGGTCCAGGCCTTGCCTGACCGGAATATAAAGGTGGAAGAGAGATTATGGCCAGTCGAGGCATCAATAAAGTCATTCTGATCGGTAACCTCGGGCAAGACCCGGAAGTACGCTACATGCCGAGTGGCGGTGCTGTGACCAACATTACTCTGGCTACCTCCGAAACCTGGCGCGACAAGCAGACCGGTGAGCAGAAAGAGCGTACCGAATGGCACCGCGTTGTCTTCATGGGCAAGCTGGCCGAAGTGGCTGGCGAGTACCTGAAGAAGGGCTCCCAGGTCTATGTGGAAGGCAAACTGCAGACCCGCAAATGGCAGGATCAGAGCGGCCAGGAGCGCTACACCACTGAAGTGCTGGTCGACAGCTTCACTGGCGTGATGCAGATGCTGGGTGGCCGTCCGCAAGGCGGTCAGGGCATGGGCCAGAACATGGGTGGCCAATCCCAGGGTAACTGGGGTCAGCCGCAGCAGAGCATGCCTGCCCAGCAGCCGATGAATCAGCAGCGCCCGGCACCGGCTCCGCAGCAGAACATGCAGCCGCAAGGCGGTTATGGCCGTCCTGCCCAGCAGCCGCAATCTGCGCCGCCGGTATATAACGAGCCGCCGATGGATTTCGACGACGATATCCCGTTCTAGATCTTGTAAAAGATGAAAGTGTAAGAATAAATCACTTTCACCATCTTGAGTGCAAAGCAACCCAGCAGAAATGCTGGGTTTTTTTATTTTTGCATTTCACTTGCCATCGCGATTTTCAGCACTATAACTTTATGTATGAGGAAAATGTAAGATTAGGATGCACAGTGTACAAGCTAGATAGATTGATTTTTGCAAATGGTGAACGTTATCCAGTCTTAATGGGCAATGATGGTATGCCTCATTTTCTTGCAACCCTCTGGGTGACAACAAAACTTCGTAGCAGCTTGTCGGTGAATACCATTTCAAATCGCCTAGGTGCATTAAAGTGGTTTCTTCAATGGGAAGAAAATAAACACAGAGACCTGTTCTCTGAGTTTCAGAAAGGTAAGTTTCTTAGCGACACTGACATTGACAACATCAGAGAACATCTCAGTCATGATATTTCTCATTTCAAAGGCTTAGCTAAAAGCAAAAAAACCAGAGATAAGGTCATTGATTTATTTAACACCCCAAGACTAATCAGTGTCACCCCCACAGTGGGACGTAATAACATTTACAATCGTGTGACAGCTATTGCAAGTTATTTAGATTTCATTGCTAGAGTAGCTGTACAGAACTGTAATAGCACTAAACTGCTCACAGAAATTAACAGTATGAATAAGCGCATACTTGCTGTTCGCCCTAAAGGCAAAGGTAAGAATGTTTTAGATAAACTAGATGGTAAAGACTTGCCAGATGGATTAATTGAGGAATTTATGGCTGTGGCACAATTTGACCACCCAAAAAATCCGTTCAAACACGCTTCGACAAAAAAGCGAAATCATCTTATGTTTTTACTTTTAAAAGAACTAGGCATACGAAGAGGTGAGTTACTCTCACTATCTATTGAATCGAACTTTCTAATGCTTCACGGCCCCCAAAAATTCATATGGGTAAAACGCCACCATGATGACATATATGATCCTCGCAAAAATCAGCCTGTAGCAAAGACGAAAGAAAGAATGTTGCGAATTAGAGATGAAACTGCGGCACTCATTGATGACTACATCATAAACATACGGGCAAAGACTCCGAACGCGAACAAGCATCCATACTTGTTTGTTACACATAGGAAGGGGAAAACTCAAGGACAGCCAATATCGACCAGCACATTTGACAGTATCATCGTGCCAACAATGAAATCTGTGGATTAGCGGTTCAAATCGATCCACCCACATTATTTTAGGCATAACTGGAACCAGTGGTTCTCCGAAATAATTGACAAAAACAATGATCTATCTAAAGACCCAAACAGTAACCGTAATTTTATTTCATCTAGTGAAGAAGCAAAAAGCCGAATGTATCAAATGGGGCACACATCAGAGAGCTCTGCCAAACCATATGTTGAACGCCATATTCGCAATAAGACAAACAAGCTAGTGCTTGAAGAGCAAGAAGAATTACAGAGACTAATTATTGAATCTCAAAAAAATAGAGGATATGAATGAATAAATATGATTACATTGAGGAAGAAAATGACGATCTCCCATCAACATTCAGCTCAAAAAAATTAGTATCAAAAGATGGATACAGCTTTGACTTTCACTCAGAATACTGGATGTTGAATAAAGATGTCAGCATTGCATTCATGCCGGATGTTTTATCTATGGAACCAAAACTGCTGGATGGATTTAAAAAAACACTAGCAACCTATGCTGAAGAACAATCAGCACACCATACATCAAATATGTATCTACGCTTTCAACGACTATTGCGAGACACTAAATTCAAAAATCTAGATGAGGATGTATTGCTCAATTGGCGAGCGATGCTTGATAAAAACAATGAATGGTACTTAGGTGCACTCCGTGGTTTTCTTATTAGCTGGAATGAATATGGATATTATGGTGTAACAACAGAGATGGTGAAAACACTCGAAATACTAACTCTATCAGGAAACAAGAAAGGAGTGTCTGTCGCTAATCGTTGCCCTGAAACAGGTGCCTTTACTAGCAATGAGGTACTTGCATTAAATCATGAACTTATTCGCTTATTCAGGAATAACTATATCTCATTTCAATGCTATGCATATGTGAGTTTATTGCAGGCTACTGCTAGACGCCCCACACAGTTACGACAAATAAAGGCTGCTGATTTATTTAAAGAACATGATCATAGTAAGAATGTGACAAATTTTTACCTCAATATACCTAGAGCAAAGCAGCGTGGTGGTGGGTTTCGTTTCTCTTTTAAAAAATTCCCCATTACGGAAGAGCTCTATCTAACGTTGCGTAATTTAATTAGAGATGAAACAGAGAAGTTTGAATCAAAACTCTCAATAAAACTGACTGCTTCTCAAGCAACAAAAATCCCATTATTTATTGATTGGGCAATGGTTTTTGAGTTAGCGGTTAAAAAAACATCTTTGACTGATGATTTATTAGATACTGACATTTTAAATATGTCATCAACAGATCTAAGAGAACACCTGCTAAAAAATTTCCAAAGAAAACAAAAAGCTATTTCTGAAAGAACTGGGGACTATATTCATATAACGGCTAGGCGGTTTCGTCATACAAGAGGAACAAACCTTGGTCGAAAAGGTTTGGGGCCGTTGATCATAGCGGAGGCATTGGATCACAACGATACACAAAACGTTAAGGTCTATACGGAAAATACCGCAGATACCGTGACCTATATTGACAAGGCCATTGGCAAACAACTGGCCCCCTTTGCTAATGCATTCCTAGGTCGCATTATCGTTGACTTAGAGCAGGGTGAGCGAGGACATGACCTTGCTGCTCGCATACCAAACAAGGATAACGATATCGTAGGAGCATGCGGCACCAATGACTTTTGCGTTAAGGGGTATGAAAGTTGTTACACTTGTGAAAAATTTAGACCATTATTAGATGCTCCTCACGAGAAATTCTTATCCCATCTATATGCAGAGAAAGAGGTAAGGTTGAAAACGACAAAAAGTGAAGAGTACGCGGCAACAAAAGATAGGCTAATTTTAGCAGTTGAATGGGTTGTGCAGAAATGCTTTGAACTGAAACAACAACGAGCATGAGGATAGTCAGTGGACAGTAACATTTTCCATTTTAAGCCTGCGATAGAACTGAATTCAGAAGCAAATCTAGAAAAATTCATTCAAAGTAGCAAAAACAAATTAACTGTTTTCGGTGAAGATTGCTGGGATCATAATTTATGGCACACTTTTCACAATACTCGCCGTGTTGTTGCCCGTTTCTCCACAAATTTAGAGCCATCAACTTCCTATAGTTTCTCTCCCCTAGGTGCACCATTTATTGATTTTGCAAAAGCATACATTCGCTACATTTACGCATTAAAACCCATAACAACTCTTCACAGACATTTCGAAGCTATTCGAATACTTGAAGAAGCATTGATTCTATCAAAACATAAAGCAGATATTCTGATGCTCGATGGCCTAGTTTTAGAAAGGCTAGGCGATATTTTTAATAGACGCATATCAAATCTGGCAGGTCGAAATAAAGCGGGCTATCAAATGGAGCTTCTTCTTAATTTCTGCCGTGACAACTTTATAACACCGAGTCTTCCTGGGTGGTCAAATCCATATCAAAAAGTAAAAGATTTAACTATTCAACTTGACGAGAATGGAAAAGAACATCGTAAAAATAAATTGCCCTCAGAAGAGGATATGATGTTATTTGCTAAGTTATTTCATGACGCACCTTCATTAGGTATTGAAGCAGAATATTTTACTTCTGCAATAGCATTGCTCATGCAAGCACCATCCCGATGCTCTGAGTTATTCTCATTGCCTATAGATTGTACTGTATGGGAGGAGAATCGCAGCGGAGAACTTAAACTTGGAATACGTTGGGTGCCTGCCAAAAATGGCAACGAAGGGATTAAATGGGTTCCTACTGTCATGCAAGATGTAGCTTTGGAAGCTATCGAACGATTGAAAAAAATTAGCATGCCTGCACGGGAGGCTGCGATGTATGCAGAAACGCATCCAGATAACAATGGGAGTATGGTGTATATCAGTAAATTGGTTAACTGGCCTTTTGTTGATAACGCAAAAAAAGTTAAGGCCTCAGAGGCTTTGTTACTATATAGAGACCGTGAGTTACATGCGGAACATGATGTTATTCAACACTCGTTTGTTTTACCTACGGTGAACATAATTAATGCAAGGATTTCTAGGTCTGAGGCCAGAAAAGGAGTCCACCTTTGGAAGAAACATAACATATTACGAGAGGATGGCTCACAACCCGATATAACATCCCATCAAGCTAGGCATTGGCTCAGTACCAAAGCTGAACGGGGTGGGATGGATGAGTTGACGCTTGCAAACTGGGCAGGGAGAGCAAGAGTTGCTGATAATGCCAGCTATGATCATCGCACAGAAGAAGAAAAGTCCAATGCAATTGCAGTTATTACTATCCCTGAAAATGCAAACACGTTGGAAAAAATAAAATGTAACCTTCCAATTAGTTTCGAGGAAATCGGAAAGAACCTTACTGGTGCAGCGATAGTAACAGAGCTAGGCGTGTGTGAACATGATTTTGCCATGATTCCATGTCAGCGAAACGGTGACTGTGAAACCTGCAAAGAATTGGTCTGTATCAAAGGCTTCAGTAGCTCATTGGAGCTGTTGAAAGTACGAGAAGTTCAAGTGGCAGCTCAACTCGAAAAAGCACAGCAAAGCCATAAAATGGGGGCCTTTGGTGCTGACCGCTGGGTTAGCTCACACGGTTGGCGACTTGCTCATATTAGAACAAAGATCCGGCTATTAGAGGATGAAAATGTTCTTGATGGCACCCCCATTCGTATTCCTGATGTATATGATCCCTCGCCAGCCAAGGTTGTTCTTTTAGAGAAGGGGCTTAATATTGAAGTTCAATCGCCTGACTCTATCGATTCTAAAGCGTTTAATATTATGGGTGATTTGTTATGCCTAAAATAGTTATCACAGAAAAAAACCTGCCTAATATACTAGGTCTAATTAATACTTGGGAAGGAAAGTTAACTTGGGACTTGCTCTGTCAAAAAGTTGCCATAATGATTGATGTTAAAGGTGGCGTCCAACGTCAATCATTATCCTCTTACAAAGATATTCAAGATGCATACTCGCGAAGAAAGACATTTTTAAAAGAACGTTTTTCTCAACCTGAGCCTACCAAAGAGCGTGATGTAACGCTTGAGTATCTTATAAAAAAGGTTGCTCTTTTAGAGAATGAATTAGCCAGATTAAATAGTTTGAATGATGCATACAAACAGCGTTTCATAGTATGGCAATATAATGCTTACATGCATGGTGTCAGAATGACATCAATTGATAATTTTCCAACAGATAGTGCCGAGCTAAAAAAATTACAGGATATGCTTGGAAAGCCGCTTATAGAAGTTAAACGCCGCACAGGAGGTCAATAATGGCGAGTGGTACAGAAAAAGCCAAAGCAACCGTCCAGGCGTTTGAACTATGGATGGCAACCCAGACTGATGAGACGTATCGACAATTAAGTTACAGGGGCAGCCTCAGCCGCAGTGAAATCACGAAAGCTATTGGCTGTGGCCGCTCTGCCTTAGTGCAGAACCCTGAGCTTCGTAGGCAATTGCAGAAATTGGAAGACCAGCTTAGGGAACACGGGGTGCTTCCGCCACTCACCGCTCAGGCCATAGCGAGTGTAGCTCATCCAAAGGTATACGACCCTACGACTCATCGACGCCTACTTGATACCAAACGTGTATCAATATTGGAGCAGGAGAATATTGAACTGAAAGCGCAGCTAAGGGAACTAAAAGCCAGACTGGAGCGCTTCGGTGAGCTATCTGAGACATTGGCCGAAATGGGGATCTTGCCACGATGAACCAATCTCTCCATTCCGAACTATTTCGTGTTACCAGTATCCCATATAGCTCATCCAGCTACGTGATTTTCTCTGGAATACCACTTAATGACGAGACCAGCCAGATCAAGGATGGCAAATACTATGTGACCATTAAAGCGCGGCCTGACACTCTTCCGGCACAACCGTCACAGGGCCAGCAATGGACAGTCCATGGCAAACCTCTCATTGAGAGGGTCGAGATTGGTGATGTTGTGATGCAGCAACATACCTATGAATCACCTGAGCACGTGATATGCACCCTGCCGGAGACAGGTGAGCAGCTGATCCAGTTCATTGCCAAGGAGCCTGATTTCAAGGGAATTGGCCTCGGTAAAGCCAGGGCGTTATGGCAACTACTCGGTGAGCAATTTCACGCCACCCTGCGCACCGACACACCAGAGTCCAGAGAGCGCCTCAAGAGTATTCTGAGTGATGTATCTATTGATGCCCTGTTCAACGGCTACGCAAAATACAAAAACCTGAGCCACTGCAATTGGATGGCAGAGTGCCGGATCCCCTCGCCCATTCAGCAGCGGCTCTTGAAATTCCATGGCGAAAGCTCCGTTGAAGCAATCAAAGCTAATCCCTACCTGCTGGTCGGCTTCGGGATGGCATTTGAAGAAGTGGATGCGCTTTCTCAAACGAAGTTTGAGGTAGAACTAAAAGATCCGACGAGGCTGAGTGCCGCCCTGGAGTTCACCATCCACGCGGAAGTGGAAAAAGGCCACACCTACACCACGCTGGCCAGGCTTCGCCCCCTGCTGACCAAATTGCTTGGTGACGGCGAGTTGGCAGCACAAGCATTCAAGGCTGGTTACCACCAAGCCCAGTATGTGCTGAACCATGAAGCAGGCACCTATCACCCTACCGCGCAGATGTTGATGGAGACTGTTGTTGCCAAACGCTTGTTGAAGCTTGCCAAGCAGCAAAATTGTTACGAGGAGTCCACCAATACTGCATTTATCGCGGCGGTTAACGAGCTGCCATATGAATTGACCGCGATGCAAAATGAGGCGGTGCTCACCGCGTTAGACAATGCGGTGAGTTGCATCACGGGGGGTGCAGGAACTGGGAAAACCACAGTGCTAAGAACCGCACTGCAAGCCTATCGTAAAATAGGCTTTGAGGTTCATGCTGTCGCGCTGTCTGGACGCGCTGCAATGCGCCTACATGAGTCGATAGGTTTCAAGACAATGACCATTGCCGCCTTGTTGCGGCACGAGCCCATAGAGCCATCTGATGGGTCTCCCAATCATCTGTTGGTGATCGATGAGGCATCCATGATCGACCTACCCACCATGTACCGGCTCACTAACCATCTTCATCCCTCCGTACGGATCATACTGACAGGTGACCCAAACCAGCTGCCCCCTATCGGTTGTGGCAAAGTGCTGGCCGATATCGTTGCATCACAAGCTATCTCGAATGTGACCCTGGACATCGTTAAACGCCAGAAGGGAACCACAGGCATTCCCGAATACTCGATGCAGATAAATCAAGGCCTCATACCCGAGAACTTGAGCATGGGTAACATCCATTTCCATGAAACATCCAAGGACAAGATCGCCCAGGTCTGTGCCGAGTTGTACCAGCAATCACCCGAGAACAGCCGAGTGGTAGGAGCGACCACAGCCATGGTGGCGGACATCAATAATCTTATTCAGGAGGCCGTCAACCCTGATGGTGCTCGGATGGCATTTGAGATGTATGGCGAAACCTACTGCCGCAACGATCTGCGCCAAGGGGATGTGATCCTCTTCACTCAGAACAATTACGAGAAAGGCATTCAAAATGGCTCGCTCGGAACGCTAACTCGCGCTGTCGGGGCTGGAGATGACTACGGAGTGGTTGAACTGGACACAGGCGAGAGCGTGTATGTCACCCAATCCCTGCTGGACTGTATGAGGCTGGGCTACTGCATCACACTCCATAAAGCTCAGGGTTCGCAGTTCCCACGCATCATCATCGCGCTGCAAAAGGGGAGGATCGTTGACAGGGCCTGGCTCTATACCGCAATAACCAGGGCCGAGCATGAGGTCCATATCGTGGGCAGCACAGCTGAGTTTGCAGCCATCACCAAAGCGCCCAGCAATGCCCATAACCGGAACAGCTATCTGCGTGATCTGTTGAAGAAATGAGAGGAGATTGATTCCCTTGGGGAGCGACTACGGGTACAAGCGGAGATAAGCGGTGCGTCAACGCGCAGCGTTGTCCACGGCTTATTCCGTGCTCTTGCGTAGCAAGATGTGCCCGTAGCTGAGCGATCGGAAGGGCTAGAACCTTAAAAATCAATACCTTACAAGGCCTTGACATAGTACCACCAGAGTCTCTTTTGTACCAAGAACGAACTCCAACGTGAGTCATCAATTGACCTTCGCTGATTACGAGTTCAACAGCAAACGCCGCCAGACCCGTAAAGAAGTTTTCCTCTCTTGAATAGAGTAACTGCTTCCCTGGCCCTGGATGCTGGTCATCATTACGCCCATCTATCCCAAGGTCGGCAATGGCCGTCACCCCTAACCACTGATGCAAATCCAGCCATAAGAACCTTCTCTAAAAAGGCTGGGTGCAAAGTAAGTGGTCAAGTCAGTGTAATTACCCACGAAAGGCCTCTCGCAATTATGATAGGCATGGCCCCGTGGGCGCGGGCATCGGACAGACTCAGGAGCAGTAACATGAAGCATCAAACCCTCACCGTGGAAAATAGCCGCATTCGCGTCACCGTCAGCCGCGAGATAGCCGATAAATTCCTGCCAACCGGAGTTATCGGTCGCGATGAGTCCCCCGGTCAGGCGCAACGTGGTCGTCTGCTTTCTGCCGCGATGGGCAAATTAGCCAGCGCAACCGAATTACGCCTTCGGCTCACTAACGATATCGAGCGGGCTGATGTCATCGCGCTGGCCCATAAGCTCCTTGTCCGTGACTATCTGGAGGAACACAGTCACTACAACGTCAACGAGGTGATCATGCGCCTCGAAGAGGGTCACCTCATGCACAAATACATGGCCCAGGAGGTCACTCTCGCCAATGAGTACGCTCGCGGTGTCTTGAAGACTATTTCGCAAGACGACGCCCGCCTTTACGTAGCGCCAAAGGTAATGGCCGGGGTACTCTCCCCCCATGAACGCAGGCAACTGGAGACCCGCGTTGAACTCCTGCTAAACCGCATTGGCATCAATGCAACTGAGGCACTAGATAAAGCCCGTCACGCCTTGCAAGCGCAGGCCAACATCGCGCACCATTATCACATGTGTCGGGCCAATATGACGGGTTGGAAGATTGAGGTCATCGGGGAACTACCGGCTCAAGTGGGCCTATCTCGGTTGCTGCCAAAGGATGATTAATGGATCGCAATCCCAGACCCACCTACCAGCTCACCTCTATCCACCGAGTAGGGCGCCAGAATTTACGGTGCTGTACAGCATTGTTGCTCAAATTCTCTGCTGTACATCGCTCTTATTTATCGGGTGGATTACCCTACCTGGATGGAAAAACCTCAGTATAATCAATGCAACTACATATAATCCGCAGCCAATTATCCATACCCATCCATTCCACGTTTCGCGGGTTGCACTATACAAAAATGCAAAAACAAGTGGACCGATTACACCTGTCAGGTGGGTCAAACTGGTCAGCACCCCTTGTAATTGTCCCTGTGCTACCTGACCGACACGAACAGATATAATTCCCTGCAAGGCGGGAAGTGTGATGCCACCACAAGCTAGTAACAGCAAAACCGGCCAAACCATCCAGCTTTGTGTAATGACCGCCAATAAAAATAGGCCACAACCGTCAGCCAAAATGCCAACCGCTATAGCTTTCCGTTCTCCCAAATGTTTAGCGATAAAACCAGCAGCAAGTCCTTGAAACAGTGCGTGTGTCAGCCCGAACACAGCCAATGAAACACCGACCATTACGCCATCCCATGCGAAGCGCTCTTCTCCGAATAAAACCCATAATGTTGCGGGGATTTGGCCAATCAATTGAATGATGAAAAAGACAACTAACAATCCCGATAATGGGGAGATCATCTCGCGTATGGAGGATGTGGTTTCATTGATTGTTTCATTCTTTAACTCGTCACTAACCTGATTAGCATTATGGGTCTCATGTAAAATGAATAGGGAGACCAGAAATGCCAGCCCGTTAATAGCAGCAGCGAACATAAACGGTGCCTGTACCGAAAGTTGACCGGCAAAACCACCAATGACTGGTCCAGCAATCATACCGCCACCAAAACAGGCACCCATCATACCAAACCAATGTGTCCTGGATTCCTCAGGTGTGACATCGGCAATTGTTGAGGCTGCAACAGCTCCAGTCGCACCGGTAATACCAGCAATTAAGCGTCCCAAATACAACACCCACACTACGCTGGCTGTTGCCATTAATGCGTAGTCCAGTGTTGCACCTAAAAGTGAAAGTAACAATACAGGGCGACGACCTATGCGATCTGACCAGCGGCCGAGAAGAGGGGCAAAAATCACTTGCATCATTGCATACAGCGCCAATAAAACACCGTAGTTCTCTGCAACATTAGCCTTTCCAACAAACTCCCGTAATAACGCCGGCAAGACAGGCATAATTATGCCAATCCCCATAGCATCTAAAAAAATGATGACCAGTGCCATCATCACAGTGCGGTTCATAGTTAACGTTCTCTATCGATGATAGGGTTTGAAAAATAACTCTATCAGTGATAGATTGTCAACAGCAAAAGGAGATAGTGATGGCACGACTAAGCTTGGACGACGTAATTTCAATGGCGCTCACCCTGCTGGACAGCGAAGGGCTAGAGGGCTTGACTACGCGTAAGCTGGCGCAGTCCCTAAAAATTGAGCAACCGACTCTGTATTGGCACGTGCGCAACAAGCAGACTCTTATGAACATGCTTTCAGAGGCAATACTGGCGAAGCATCACACCCGTTCAGCACCGTTACCGACTGAGAGTTGGCAGCAGTTTCTCCAGGAAAATGCTCTGAGTTTCCGTAAAGCATTACTGGTCCATCGTGATGGAGCCCGATTGCATATAGGGACCTCTCCTACGCCCCCCCAGTTTGAACAAGCAGAGGCGCAACTACGCTGTCTATGCGATGCAGGGTTTTCGGTCGAGGAGGCTCTTTTCATTCTGCAATCTATCAGCCATTTTACGTTGGGTGCAGTATTAGAGGAGCAAGCAACAAACCAGATAGAAAATAATCATGTGATAGACGCTGCACCACCATTATTACAAGAGGCATTTAATATTCAGGCGAGAACCTCTGCTGAAATGGCCTTCCATTTCGGGCTGAAATCATTAATATTTGGATTTTCTGCACAGTTAGATGAAAAAAAGCATACACCCATTGAGGATGGTAATAAATGATGCTATCTATGTGTCAACTCTAATTTATAGTTATGGATAGTGTTTTCAAATATATACATGTATCGTCAGTATTTTATCTATTAAATATTAAACCACTTCTGGTTAATATCATGGGTGTCACCGTCCCTCGATAAAATGGCATTGAGTCTCCCACAACTAAGCCACCCATTCGGTTTAAGGTCTTAACGATGATATCTCTTGCATCCATATGGATTTCATCTACAGATTGTGCGAAAAGTTCGTGCAGTGAAAACCGAGCCAAGCTAGAACCTATTTGATACCCTCTGAAATTTTGCATTGTTGCAAATCGCCCCCAATGAGTTTCATCGCATTATTTCCAGGCTGCAACGGCACCAACAATTGTGGAGTTCATAATTGCACACCACCATTGTGGCGATTTTTCAGCTGGAATAGGGATCAATTCGTCAGGGATCCCCTGCTCTCCCTTGAACACGGGAATTTGCAAACGCAGTATGTCGTCCATATCTTCATGCGTTGCTTTCCTCAATACAAGATTCTGCATCGGGTCATCCTTATCGTTGAGCCGTAACAGCAGGTATTTTCATTAGTAGCTCAGCACAAAATGCACATAATTTGTTCAAATCAATAAGCCGCCTAGGAACACAGTATCTATTGGCCACCGCCTTCCGTTGGCGGCATCGCTTCTTGCGCTATGGCCGACTCAGGTATGCTTCTTTTCGATAAAACGCCTCTTTCATTTATACCTTTTAATTACATCATCACCAATTGACTTACCGCTCTAATTTTCCCATTCAACCGGTAGATTTTTTCTGATGCATTTTTATGCAAACAAGTAATTTTTTGCTTCTCTTGAGGTAGTTTTTCAAGTATCTCGCGGTAGGCTTGTAACTCATAACGAGTCAACAGAAGCTCTTCTTCCAGAGACCTCAACTCACTTGCTAGATCATAATTATCGCCTTTGATTGATGCTTGTAAACTGCCCAGAAGATCATCTGAAAAAATATAATGCCGATTATTTTTTGGCCCATTAGCTTTCACTGCATCCTGTTTTTTCAAGCTATATACATGGCGGTCAACCAAGCCTGATGCCTGATACACAGCCAAGTCATTGACCTCCATAGCCAATCGTATCAGCTCTTTCCTGCTTATTTTTAGACCAGTCATTTTGAGTAAAACTTGATAAAACTTGTTACTGATTTTGTAAACATTTTTATTCTGCATAAAATTTCCACAACCACAACACTTAGGATTGCTAAGTATACAGAGACAGGTGAAACTTAGACAATCTATACATATGAGAACTTTGTGATGAACAAACATTGTACAAAAACCCATTCCCAGAGAGACTCAAGCAGGCGCGTAAAAAAGCAGGTATATCCCAAAAGGAGCTTGGGGTAAGGGCCGGTATGGATGATAGTTCTGCTAGTGGTCGCATGAATCACTATGAGAGAGGTCGCCACGTTCCAGACATTGATACAATGCGAAAACTTGCCAATGTACTGGGAAAGCCGCTGAGTTATTTTTTTTGCGAAGATGATCTTAGTGCGGAATTGGTTTGTCTATTTGAGCAACTTGATGAGGATGAAAAGTTAGATCTTCTCTTTAAGCTACGTGAAAATAAACGGTGATACCGCTAAGTAAGATACCTGCTCATGTTGCGGATTGACCACCAGAAGTTTGCAACGCATTGATAGTGGTTTGTAGCTAGGAGAGGAGGTTAACTTTCATGGTTGTGCTCATGCCTTCACCACCGGGATCCCTTTGATACTGGTGGTATAGCGGGGGCTGAGTTGTTCGCGTTTCATCATCCATTCGCTGGTATCTCGGCCTCGGGATGCAAAGTAGACCTTTCCCAACCGCCCCTGGTTAATCCTATCGATCACCTGCATGAGTGCATCGCTACGGGGATCCTGCTGTTCGCTGCCGAATAGACCCCCTTGCTGCATGCCTTTCGGGGAGAAGTCCGCCAGCATGACGCCGCCCTTCATATAGCGAACATCATCCAACCAGATCCTGCTCAGCAGCGGCTCGATCTGGGCTAGCAACTCACGGGTGTCGGCTGTGGGTATCGGCAACAGCATGGAGATCTGGTTGGCATAATGTGTTTCCCGCTCCGCAAACGGGCTCGAACGAATGAATACTGTGACATGGCGGCAGCACATGCCCTCTGTCCTGAGTTTCTCAGCTGCCCGCTCCATGTAGCCAGCGAGAGCCTCCCGCATGGGGCCGAAGGCGGTGATGCGCTCCCCAAAGGATCGGCTGCAAATTATCTGTTGCTTGGCCTGTGCCAGTTGCTCCAGCTCGGCGCAGGGGATCCCGCACAGCTCCTGCACCGTGCGCTCGACAACGACCCCGTAACGGTGCCGAAGACTCTTAGCATCAGCCGCTACCAGATCAGCCACGGTGTTGATGCCCTGAGCTGACAGCTTGGTGGTGAGTTTGCGACCAATTCCCCAGACCTCGTCTACCGGGGTGATCGCCATCAGTTTGGCGCGGCGTGTTTCATCGCGCAGATCGACCACCCCTCCGGTGGCGGGCCATTTTTTTGCGGCATAGTTGGCGAGTTTGGCTAGGGTTTTAGTGGGGCCGATACCAACACCGACCGTCAGCCCTGTCCACTGCTGTACCCGCTCCCGGATCTGGCGTCCATATGCCACTAGGTCACCCGCCCAACTCTCACTCAGCTCAGCAAAAGCTTCGTCTGTTTACCGGGACGGGTGCGAACAGCTTTGCGAGAAGGTCACTCAGCAACTCGGTGCGTGGTTCTCTCTTTTGAGCTGGTAAGGCTCATGTGGTGAGGGTTCTGGTGAGGACAACCAAAAAGTGTAAGAATAAACAGGTATGAACACGCATTTTCATACCTTTTCTTACATATCTTTAAAAAGTGTCATTTTAAGGTGAGCAACCAGAAGTGTAAGAAAAGGTGTTATGCATTGAAATATATAGTAAAAAATTCATTGCCACTCACTCAGTCACTCACTCAGCAGCGATTTTTTACATGTATTACCCTTTTAAGAACAGAATATTGAAAAGGCCCTGATAACTCAGGGTCTTTTTTTATGCACTCAGCCCCGAAAGGGATAAGACGTTTTATGGTTGCCTCCCCTACAGTGATGGATATTCTCCACAGGAGCGCTTTGTGAAAAGTGCAATGAAACTGCTCACCCCTTTATTGCTAATGCTGACCAGCTTGCTCTCCTGCCAGTTGCAGGCAAAGCCACTCAAGGTCGGGGTCAGCTTTGCCATCCCTCCATATGTGATCGAAAGTAATCAGAGTGGCATCGAGCTGGATCTGCTGAAAGAGGCGTTCGCTGGCAGCGGCTATGAGCCCAGCTTTGAATTTCTGCCGCTGGAGCGTACCTTCCGCCTGTTCGAGTCAGGAAAGCTGGATGCCATCATCAACGTCAGACCCGGTATGGTTGATCCTCACGTTCTGACCCAGCCCGTTATCACCTTCCATAACCGGATCTTCACCCTGCGCAGCACCCACATCAGTACTCTGGACGATCTGCATTCAAAACGGGTCACCGCCTTTCAACGGGCAAGGATCATTCTGGGGGGCGCCTTCGCCACCATGGCCAACCAGAATCCCCACTATGAGGAGGTAGCCAAGCAGCAGGTGCAGGTACATCAGCTGATGCGCGGCAGGGTCGATGCAGTGGTACTGGA
Organism: Aeromonas sp. 6P; assembly: GCF_051919525.1. NCBI lineage: Bacteria > Pseudomonadati > Pseudomonadota > Gammaproteobacteria > Aeromonadales > Aeromonadaceae > Aeromonas > Aeromonas sp. 6P. Next base: position 4,042,691 of record NZ_JBQBEO010000002.1, read on the forward strand.
AGAGCGGGTGTTCTACTACTACCTCGACCAGCTGATCGCCACCGCCCAGGCAGGCGAGCACTACGAGCGCAATCAGGTCAGGCAAGCAGACCTCTTCCCGCCCACCGTCTATCACTTTGCCTTCCGAACGGCCGATGCCCGCAATCTGTTTGATAAGCGCCTTGAGGCGATGCGTCAGGATGGTCGTTATCACCGGATTTTCGCGGCTTACGGCGCCACACCGTGAGCCACAAACATAAAAGCCAGCCGGTAAGGGCTGGCTTTGTACTGGCTCCGAAGGAACAGCAGTAGGGGAGCGTTACTTCATTGCGCTGCCGTTTTTCAGTTCTGCTTTCTGACGTTTGGCTTCGCGTTTCTCTTTCAGTGACATCTGCGGTTTTTTCTTGGCATCTTTGCCGTTGTGATGTTCTTTGTTACTCATCATCAAACTCCAAAAATGTTACCCAGACAGTTGGTTCCTCATGGGAGCCAGCATGCCATCCGAATCATCAACTTCAGTACGCTTGGTGGGATGGTGCAAGACCATCACCAGACCCAGCATACCCTCCAGCGGCATCCGGATCCAGCCTCATTCTCGTCCAAAAGATGTCGCGCGCAGCCCCTTGAGAGGGGAGGCCAAACAACCTCGACAGGAAAGACCAAAAAAGAGTAATTCGCATTATTAAATGTTGTCACGCTTATATTAAGCCATCGTTACCTAAATAGCTGTTCCGAATAGTAGATCTCTGGAGGAAGGGAACTCAGTCCAGTTTGTGCGATCTCATTAGTCGCCAAACAAAACAAGCCACACCCAAAGGACTGAGTTGATGCCTATCCTACCACCCCTGCCACGACCACAACGGCGCCGCATTCACAAAATCATCCATGCCACGCGTGATAAAGGGCATGCTCGTCGCTTGATGGCCATCTTGCTGTTACATGAAGGCCGCACGATCACTGATGTTCATCACCTTACCGGCGCTGCTCGTTCGACCATCGGCCGTTGGCTTCGGTGGTATCGGGATGAAGGTGTGGGGGCGCTAGAAGCCTTACCGGCTGGCCGTGCCCCGGTCTTACCTGTCGCCAAGATTGTCACCTTACTGGTGCTGCTCATGCAGTTTTCTCCGCAAGATTTTGGTTATCAGCGCAGCCGCTGGTGTACCGAACTATTGGCTATCAAAATCAATCGGTTAACAGGCCTCAATATGGCAGCCTCCACACTCCGCCGATGGTTACCTCGTATGGGTATTGTCTGGCGAAGACCCGTGCCGACCTTGCGGATAAAAGACCCAGCCTATCAGGAGAAAATGGCGGATATCGACGCGGCGCTGGCCCGCTGTGATGCCGATCATCCGGTGTTTTATGAGGATGAAGTTGATATAGACCTCAATCCCAAATTAGGGGCCGACTGGATGTTCAGAGCGCAGCAAAAGCGGGTTGTCACACCGGGACAGAACGCGAAACATTACCTGGCAGGTGTTCTCCATGCAGGCAACGGAAGAGTGCTTTACGTCAGCGGGATAAAGAAAAACTCATCCCTGTTTATCGCCATGCTGGAAAAGCTGCGTCGCCACTACCGACGAGCCAAAACCATCACGTTGATCCTCGATAACTACATCATTCACAAAAGCAAACAGACCGAGCGATGGTTGAAGAAGAATCCCAAGTTCTGCCTGGTATTCCAGCCAGTTTACAGTCCTTGGGTTAATCACATCGAACGGCTGTGGCACAAGTTACATGAAACCATCACACGCAATCATCAATGCAGAGGAATGGCCAACCTGCTGGCTCGAGTGAAACACTTCATGGATACCGTGTCTCCTTTCCCCGGGAATAGCTATGGCACAGCGAAGGTGTAGCACTATTGGGATCAGTTATTTAGATACTTTCACGGATAAATATAAATCCCTCTCATTATTTATTGCCGCACAAGAGGTCACCATTTTAATAAGCATTCGCAATATCATCGGAAACATCAGGTTACAACACCGAATAGGTTATTTCCGGTCAGCCGGATATAATGCGCGCCGCACCGAAATATCCGTTTTTATTCAGGAAGCTGTGACATGAACAGAAAAACCAGAGCCGCCATGGTGTCGGTCTGCTCCAATATCAGTCTGATCATCATGAAAATGGTGGCCGGTTTCGCCAGCGGCTCGGTCAGTATCATCTCGGAGGCGATCCACTCCGCCATGGATCTGGTGGCGGCCCTGATCGCCCTGTTCGCGGTGAAAAAGTCCGATCTCCCGCCCGATGAACGCCACCCCTATGGTCACGACAAGATTGAAAATGTCTCCGGCGTCATCGAAGCACTGCTTATCTTGCTGGCCGCGGGCTGGATCATCTTCGAAGCCGTCGACAAGCTGATCACCCCCAGCCCGATTGAAAGCATTGGCTGGGGCGTGCTGGTGATGGTGATCTCGGCGCTGGTCAACAGCGGTGTCTCGGCCTACCTCTACAAGGTGGCCCGAGAGGAGGAGTCGGTCGCATTGGCTGCCGATGCGCTCCATCTCAAGGCGGATGTGCTCACTTCAGCCGGCGTCGCCGTCGGTCTTGGCGGGATCTGGCTGGCCGGTCTGTTCGGCCATTCACTCGCCATCCTCGACCCGCTGGTCGCCATTGCGGTCGCCATCTTTATTGTCAGAGAGGCGATCAGCATGCTCAACGAGGCCTTCCAGCCACTGATCGACCAGAGCATGAGCCCGGAAGAGCTGGCGATGACCAGCCGCATCATCACCGAATGCTGCCCTGCCGCCAGCGGTTTCCACGATCTGCGCAGCCGTCGTGCCGGTCGTCGCCGCCATATCGACTTCCATCTCACACTGCCCCCGGAGATGAGCATCGGCGAAGCCCACGATATCTGTGATCGCATCGAACACGCCATCATGGCGCAACTGCCCCACGCCATCGTACTGATCCACGTCGAGCCGGAGGAGCAAGAGCTGCCCTCGCCGCTCGCCATAAATTGAAATGTGGCAAACAGGCGGGAAAGTGGCAGCGAAATAACGGAAAGTTGGCACAAACCCGCATTTTTACTGCCGGAAAGCCGATTGCATAAGAAGTGATCGGCACAACTGTGTTAGGGTGTCTAACCACCCTGCCGCAGGAGCGCGCCGTGAAAAAGCTGGAAATGAAAGATCTGACCGAGGCCGAAAAAGCCGAGATAGCCTTGTTATTGCAAAAGGCACAAGCCAATGCAGACCACCAGCTGACCAACGGAGAGCGGAACAAGATCCGTGAAGAGGGTCGCCTGAAAATTGTGGCCGACCGCGCCGAAGCGGCCAAGGCAGCCTCCAAGCTGGCTCGCGAGAAAGCCAAAGAGCGCGCCAAGAACCAGGTACTGCCGGAAACCTTCAGCTGGATTGATTCGGTCAGCAACAAGTTTCGCAGCAAGCGCTGATCCCTTCTTGCAAAACGCCCGCTGGCACTTGGTGCCAGCGGGCGTTTGCATGTCTGGGCAATGCTCGATTAGCCAAATTTGGCGCCGCCATTGATTTGCAGCCCAGAAGCTAATCGCAGCAGCAAAGAAGTGATTTACATTGTGAGTTAGAGAAAACGCCAACTGACAATCCACGTCTCTCGCCACCTTTTCATTTTTTCTCATATTTTTTGCCAGAACTGGCTACATAGTCAGGACAAAAAAGCCGAATCTGACTTGTCACAGGGTGATATGAGTCCGCACTGATTTTTCTATGCCGTTGAAATACATCATGTTTACTATAAAAAACGATATTTTTGGCTGTTACAAAACATTAATATAGAGATAAAGTTTGCTTTAAAAATGAGAGCGTGTTTTAATCTTTCTCGATGGTTCGGCAGTTCAGACCTGATTATGTTAGGCAGTCATTTTAGTAAAGCAGTGATTAGCATAAGCGTTATCCTTGGATAATTCTTATCAAATAATTCTCCTTCTTTAGTGCTCCCCATACGTATTGCTGACGAAAAATCAAAAATTGCCATTTAGGTGGCATTCAACACTATTTAAGGAAATTATTATGTCTAACAAAATGACTGGTACCGTTAAGTTCTTCAACGCTGAGAAAGGTTTTGGTTTCATCTCCCCGGCTGACGGCAGCAAAGACGTGTTCGTACACTTCTCTGCTATCCAGTCCACCAGCTTCAAAACCCTGGACGAAGGTCAGCGCGTTGAGTTCACCATCGAGCAAGGCCAGAAAGGCCCGGCTGCTGCCAACGTAGTTGGTCTGTAATTCAAGCCGGAGCATGCTGCTGATGGCTCATGCCAACTGCTGACAGCTCTGCAAGAATTTAAAAAACCCGCTTCGGCGGGTTTTTTGTTGCTCCCCGCTTTTTCCTCATGCTCTCCCCTCCCCGACCGCTTGATCCCTCCCTTACACGCTCTCACCGCTTGAGTCTTAGAATGAGCTCCGAATGGACTCAAAATGTAAAATAGTGACGAAAAAGTCAGGTTATCCGCTGTATTTGCCGCGAATTCTTGCTATTTTGCGCGCCACCAACGCAAACGATTTCCTTCACACTTTCAGGATTAGTTATGGCAAAGCAAGATATGGCTGCCCAAACAGGGACAGGCGGCTTTCTGGACTCTTATTTTTCCATTTCTGCGCGCGGCAGCAGCGTGCGTCAGGAGCTGGTCGCGGGGCTGACCACCTTCCTGGCGATGGTCTACAGCATCATAGTGGTGCCGAACATGCTGGGTGCCGCCGGCTTTGAGCAGGGCCCGGTGTTTGTGGCCACCTGTTTGATCGCCGCCTTCGGCTCCCTGCTGATGGGCCTGTGGGCCAAGCTGCCGATGGCTATCGGTTGCGCCATCTCCCTCACCGCCTTTACCGCCTTCAGTCTGGTGCTGGGTCAGGGGCTGAGCATTCCGGTCGCGCTGGGCGCCATCTTCCTGATGGGTGTGCTGTTTACCCTGATCAGTGTCACCGGCGTGCGCCAGTGGATCCTGGATAACCTCCCCTCCGGCATCGCTCACGGCACCGGCATCGGTATCGGTCTGTTCCTGCTGCTGATTGCCACCAACGGTGTTGGCATGGTGATCAAGAACGAAGGGGCCGGTCTGCCGGTTCAGCTGGGTGAAGTGACCGCCTTCCCGGTCATCATGACGGTGCTGGGTCTGGCTGCCATCTTCGGTCTGGAACGTCGCAAGGTGCCGGGCGGCATCCTGATGGTGATCATCGCCATCTCCATCCTCGGCCTTATCTTCGACCCGAAAGTGACCTGGCAGGGCTTCTTCGCCATGCCGAGCCTGACTGGCGAGAAAGGCTCGCTGGTAGGCAGCATGGATCTGCTGGGCGCCCTCAATCCGGTAGTCATTCCGACCGTACTGGCGCTGGTGATGACCGCCGTGTTTGACGCTACCGGTACCATCCGTGCCGTGGCCGGTCAGGCGGGCCTTATCAACGAACGTGGCCACATCATCAGCGGCGGCAAGGCCTTGACTGCCGACTCCGTCAGCAGCATGGTGGCGGGCGCTGTCGGTGGTGCTCCGGCGGCCGTCTACATCGAATCTGCCGCAGGCACCGCAGCAGGTGGCAAGACCGGTCTGACCGCCGCGCTGGTCGGCGTGCTGTTCCTGCTGATGATCTTCCTCTCCCCGCTGAGCTATCTGGTACCGGCTTACGCCACCGCACCGGCCCTGATGTACGTCGGTCTGCTGATGCTGGGCAACGTCACCAAGCTGGACTTCAGCGACTCGGTCGATGCGCTCTCCGGCATGCTGTGCGCCGTCTTCATCGTGCTCACCTGCAACATCGTGACCGGCATCATGCTGGGCTTCGTAGCGCTGGTCGTTGGCCGCATCTTCGCTGCCGAGTGGAAAAAGCTGAACGTCGGCACCGTCATCATCGCCGTGGCGCTGGTGATCTTCTACGCCGGTGGCTGGGCCATCTAACCCGTCCGCATATTCCGGTTATAGCGAAGGGCCCTGCGGGGCCCTTTTTCATAGCTGTGAGTCAGCTAACAGTTTCCCGCCTGTTTGCCCTGTGCCGTTTCAGATTGAAACACCGAATCCCCTCCTGCTGTTTCAAATCCGAACCAAATCGCCCGTCATTTTTATCCCTTTTTCTGTCGTTAGACTGGCTCCATCAACCATTTGCCCACCCGTGCGGTGGCAAGCCAAGGAGTGAGCCATGAAGAAACTGATCAATGCCGTCGATGCTGTGGTCCGTGAACAACTGATGGGGATGGCAGCCGCCCACCCCGAGCTCAAGGTACGTATCGAACCCCACTACATCACCCGCGCCGACTCCCCCGTGATGGGCAAGGTGGCGCTGGTCTCCGGCGGTGGCAGCGGCCACGAGCCGATGCACGGCGGGCTGGTGGGCAAAGGGATGCTGGATGGTGCCTGCCCCGGCGAGATCTTTACCTCCCCGACGCCGGACCAGATGTACGAGTGCGGTCAGGCCGTTGATGGCGGCGCGGGCGTACTATTTCTGGTGAAGAACTACACCGGCGACGTGCTCAACTTCGAGACAGCGGTCGAGCTGCTGCACGGCGATGGGGTCAAGGTGGGCTTCGCCTTGATCGATGACGATGTGGCGGTCAAAGACAGCCTCTACACCGCCGGTCGCCGTGGGGTTGCCACGACCGTGCTGTGCGAGAAGCTGGTCGGTGCCGCCGCCGAGGCGGGCTACGATCTGGCGCGCTGCGAGGCGCTGGCCCGTCGCATCAACAACCAGAGCCGTACCATAGGCGTGGCCATGCATGCCTGCACCGTGCCTGCCGCTGGCAAGCCCTCCTTCACTCTGGCGGACAACGAGCTGGAGTTCGGCGTCGGTATCCACGGCGAACCGGGCATCGAGCGTCGCCCCTTCACCGACCTCAATACCCTGGTGGACGACATGTTCAGCGAGCTTGCTGACAACACCCCCTACGGCCGCACCCTGCGCCACTGGGATCGCACCAGCGGCAGCTGGCAGGAAGAGCACACCTTCATCGAGCCGCTGAATGCGGGTGATCGGGTTATCGCGCTGGTCAACAGTCTCGGCGGCACCCCGATTTCAGAGCTCTATGGCGTCTATGGTCGCCTCGCCACCCTGTGCGAGGAGGCGGGCATCCATCTGGTGCGCAACCTCATTGGCCCCTACTGCACCTCCCTCGACATGACCGGCATCTCCATCACCCTGCTCAAGGTGGATGATGAGCTGATGACCCTGTGGGATGCCCCCGTTCACACCCCCGCCCTGCGTCGCGGCTGCTAAGGAGTGCCGATAGCCATGCTAAGCAAACACCAAATCGTCAACTGGCTGCTCGACTGCGAACATATCTTTACCGAGCAGCGTGACTACCTCACCGCGCTGGATACCGACATCGGCGACGGCGACCACGGCCTCAACATGCAGCGCGGCTTCGCCAAGGTGGCCGAGAAGCTGCCCGCGGTGGCGGACAAGGATATCGGGCAGGTGCTGAAAACCACCGGCATGACATTGCTCTCCTCGGTCGGCGGCGCCAGCGGCCCGCTCTACGGCACCTTCTTTATCCGGGCGGCAGCCAGCAGTGACGCCTGCCAGAGCCTTAGCCTCAGCCAGCTGTGCAAAATGCTGAGCGACGGGGTGGAGGGGATCGTCTCCCGCGGCCGCGCCGAGCCGGGCGACAAGACCATGTGCGATGCTTGGTGGCCGGCACTGGCGGCCCTGCAACAGGCGCAGCAGCAAGAGCTGCCCCTCAATGAAGCACTGGACAAGGCGGTTGCAGCCGCCGCAGCCGGTACCGAGGCGACCATCCAGATGCAGGCCCGCAAGGGGCGCGCCAGCTATCTTGGCGAGCGCAGTATCGGCCATCAGGATGCCGGGGCCACCTCGACCCTGCTGCTGCTGACCGCCCTGCGTGACAGAGCGAGGTTGTGACATGATCGGAATCGTAGTTGTCTCTCACAGCGCCATGCTGGCGGCCGGCTTGAAAGCGCTGGCCGACCAGCTCGGTAGCCCGGCCCGATTGCTGCTGGCGGCCGGGGTCGATGACCCCGCCCACCCCATCGGCACCGATGCCATCGCGGTGATGAGTGCGATTGAAGAGGCTGATGACGGCAGTGGCGTGCTGGTGCTGATGGACTTGGGCAGCGCCCTCCTGAGCGCTGAGACCGCCCTCGAACTGCTGCCCCCGGAGCTGAGCGCCCGGGTGCGGCTCTGCCCCGCCCCGCTGGTCGAGGGCACCCTGGCCGCCGTGGTGGCGGCCGGTTCCGGCATGACGCTGGATGAGGTGGCCGCCGAGGCGCTCGGCGCGCTGGGCCCGAAACAGGCGATGCTGCCTGCCAGTGCGGCGCAGGCCGCCACCGAGACCGCCCCCGTTGCCGACGACGGCTGGCTGCGCTGCGAAGTGGTGGTGGATAACCCCCACGGCCTGCATGTGCGCCCCGCCGCCCGACTGGTGGCAGCCCTCAAGCCCTTTGCCGCTGAACTCAAGCTGCAAAAGGGGGATAAAGAGACCAATCCCCGCAGCCTGACCCGGCTCGCCATGCTCAACGTGCGTCAGGGCGACCAACTCACCCTGCTGGCACGCGGCGAGGATGCCAATGCCGCCTTGGCCTGCTTCCAGCAGCTGGCCGACGAGCGCTTTGGCGACTGACGCCGCACACCACTGTTTCAAGGGCTGCTCTCGCTCGCTGAGCCTGTGCAGCGTCCCTGTTGTGCAAGCAAAAGACGAAGGCGTCCCCGGCACTGCCGCCCCTTCGCCCCTGTTAGTTTCAAAAGAAGTCTTATGAACTAGAGAGAGGGATAAAATATGGACCGCATTATCATCAGCCCCAGCAAATACGTGCAAGGCAACGGGGCCCTCGCCAATATCGGCAACTACGTCAAAGCGCTCGGCAGCAAGCCACTTGTTCTGGCCGACGCCTTCGTCACCAAGCTGGTTGGCGATACCGTGGCCACCAGCTTCCACGGGGCAGGGATCAAGCCAGAGTTCGACTGCTTCAACGGCGAGTGCTCCCGCCCCGAGATCGACCGCCTGCTGGCCCGCTGCAAGCAGACCCCGTTTGACGTCATCATCGGCATCGGCGGCGGCAAAACGCTGGATACCGCCAAGTCGGTCGCCTTCTACCAGAAGGTGCCGGTGGTCATAGTGCCCACCATCGCCTCTACCGATGCCCCCACCAGTGCGCTGGCGGTCATCTACACCCCGGAAGGGCAGTTCAGCGAATACCTGATGATCCCGACCAACCCCAACATGGTCATCATGGATACCGGCGTGGTCTCCCGCGCCCCGGTACGGCTGCTGGTCTCCGGCATGGGGGATGCGCTCTCCACCTACTTCGAGGCGCGCGCCAACAAGGTTTCCGGTTGCCAGACCATGGCCGGTGGTGCCTCTACGCTGGCGGCGCAGGCCATTGCCGAGCTCTGCTACAAGACCCTGCTGGCCGATGGCTACAAGGCCAAGCTGGCGGTGGAACAGGGACTCTGCACCAAGGCGGTGGAGTACATCATCGAGGCCAACACCTACCTGAGCGGTATCGGCTTCGAGAGCAGCGGGCTGGCCGCCGCCCACGCCATCCACAACGGCCTGACCCAGCTCGCCGAGTGTCACCACCTCTATCACGGTGAAAAAGTGGCATTCGGTACCCTGGTGCAGCTGGTGCTGGAGAACGCACCGATGGCGGAGATCGAGACTGTGCTGGGTTTCTGCCGCTCGGTGGGCCTGCCGACCAACCTGCATATGATGGGGGTCAAGGAGCTGGATATGGCACGCCTGATGGAGGTGGCCAAAGCCTCCACCGCCGAGGGCGAGACCATCCACAATATGCCGTTCAAGGTCACCGCCGAGGATGTGCTGGCGGCCATCGTCACCGCCCACCAGCTGGGGCTGTAACCACGCCACCGCTGACCTTGCCATATAAAAACGGCCCCGCAACTGCGGGGCCGTTTCGTTTTCTGCGGGCCAGTTGGCGACGGCTCACCGTCAGCCGTGATAGTCAGCGGGATCGATCTCGAGCAGCTTGAGTCGCCGCCAGAGGGTGGTGCGGCTGATGCCCAGATGCTGGGCCATCTGGCTCACCTGCCCCTTGCAGGCGTGAGCGCAGCGCAGGATGGCTTGCCGCTCAAGCTCCGCCAGCGTGAGCAGCGGTTGCCCCACCACCTCGTCTGCCACCTGCTGATAGCCGTGCCGAATGGCGGCGGGCAGCGCCTCGGGCGGGATCAACCCCTGACCGGCGTGGAGCAGCGCATGCTCGACGGCGCTGCGCAGCTCCCCCAGATTGCCAGGCCAGGGATAGGCGAGCAGACAGTCGAGGGCCGCCGGACTGAACTGGCGTACCGGCTCGCGCCCCTGCGCCCCTAGCTGCTGGCTGATAAGGCCCGGCAGATCCGCCGCGCGATCCCGCAGCCCCGGCAGCCACAGCTCGCACGCCTGCAAGGCATAGAGCAGCTGGCGGCCAAACAGCCCCTCCTGCACCAGCTGCTCCAGCGGGGCACTGCTGGTGGCGATGATCCGCACCTTGAGTGGCAGAATGCGGGCCGAATCGAAGCGCTGGATGCGGCCGGTCTTGAGCAGTTGCAGCAGTGCCGCCTGCATGGGGGCAGAGAGACACTCCACCTGCTCCAGCACTAGCGTGCCACCGTGGGCCAGCTCGAACTTGCCCGCTCGCTCCTGCCCCGCCTCGTCGGAACCCATCAGCTCCAGCGCCATCCGCTCGCTCGGCAGCGCCTTGCAGTTGAGGGTAATAAGCGGCCCGGCGGCCCGTTCGCTGCCAAAGTGGATCGCCTCCGCAAGCTGGGCCTTGCCCACCTCCTCCTCGCCGCGCAGCAGGATCGGCCCCTGACTCTGGGCCGCCTGCCGGGCATAGCGCAGCAGCTTGCGCATGGCGCTCGACTCCCCCACCAGCGCCGACAACTCGGGCACCGTCTGGCGCAGCTGGTGAATGGCCCGCAGCCGATCGACCGGGTGCAGCAGGGCGATAAAGCTGACCCCCTCCGGCCCCGGCAGCGGCTTGAGGCTTACCAGCGCATTGATAAACTCCCCCTCCTGAGCGCCAAGCAGCTCCAGCGTCACCTCCACATGGCTGAGTGGCGTCTGCCCCTTGATGGCCAACTGCAACCGCTGGGGCAACAACAGGTGCTGCTCCAGCGGCTGGCCGAGACAGAGCGCCGGATCGAGCCGCAGCCGGTGGGCCGCCAGCGCGTTGAGATAGCGCAGCCGCCCTTGCGGATCCCAGGCCAGCACACCGTCATCCATGCCATCGAGCAGGGCGTAAAGTTCGCTCAGGTGGTGCTGGGACTCCTGCATCAGGGTCTCCATCTGCAGCAGGTGGGCCAATTCGCGCCCGGCGCTGACTGTGAGCGCCAGATCGCCGGCGCTCGCCTCCTCCACCTTGCAGATCAGAGCGATGATGGCGACCTGACGGCCATTGCTGTTGTAGACCGGGCTGGCGCAGCTGTGCCACGGGTGGAGGGTCTGGTTGAAGTGCTGGGGGCCGCTGACGCAGAGCGGCACTCCCTCCAGCGCCGCCAGATTGATGGCATTGGTGCCGATGCGCCCCTCGCTGAAAAAGGCGCCGGGGCCAAACCCCAACACCGCCAGCTCGCGCAGGGTGTCGGGATGACCGGTCTGGGCCAGCAGGCAGCCGCTCTCGTCGGTGAGTAGCAGGGCGCAAGGGCGCCCCTCCATAAATTCGTAGAGATCCTCGAGGGCCATCTCGCCGGTGGTGAGCAGGTCCCGCTTGCGCTGGCGCAGGCTCTGCAAGGTCTGCCCCTTGGCGCAGTGGGGCGGATGCCAGAGGGTGGCACTGGTCTGGTGGGCGCAGCGCAGCCAGGATGCCTGCAGATAGTCAGGCCAAGCGAGCAGCGGCTGAAGGTCAGATGGCATGGTCACAGCAATATCCGGCAAGATGTGAGCCGACCATTTAACCACGCCAGCGCCCCCGATTCAGTGACCTGCCTCAGAGGGTGGCAAGCCCGCCCCCATCCTGGTCGGGTTCACCGTCGGCAAATTGCTGGCCGAGCCAGTGGAAGAAGGCGCGGCACTCCTTCGATTTTTTGATATATAGCCCCCGATCACACTACTGACTGGTTTATTAAAATGAGGCCAGATGGCGCTTTCCATTGCCGCCCCAAAAGTGTATTTTTTGCCAAGCGGCAAAAGTAGAGCCAAAAGAGGATGTCGCCCGAGTACGTTCAGCACTATAGGTGTGACGGTAACATTTTGCTTTAAAATGATTTTCTCGTGGAATCAATCATGGCGAACCGGAGTTATATGAAAGACTCTATTAACGGATTAGTACCGCCTTCCATCTAATCACTGTTAGTTTTTATCCATTAACAATAAGAAGGTTGTTTTTATGAATATTGAAAATAAAGATAAATTTGTGGATACATTTCTTGAACATTACATGGAGCGAGGCTTTGGAAGCCTTAGTAAAAGTGAAATTGATATTTTGGTTATGCATTTATTAATGCAACATAGTGATTTAAAAAATAAAACTAACTATGAACTAAGTTTAGATTTACAAATTACAGAAGCTCGTATTAAGTCAATAAAGCATAAAGCAAATCTACAATTCCTAGAGGAAGATGCGGACGATTATATAAAGGGCGAATTTTTTGCTTTGTTACATCGCTCAAAACTTCAAGGTGAAAACAAGCAAGGCGAACCCGGGAAAATAATCATGGTTATTGAGGATTCATTTGTTAAACAGGGGGTTCAAGGTAAGCTCAAAGCTTTGGGGCACTTTGCTGATAATTCATTTAACAGTGAAATAGTTAAAATTTCTCAAACATCATTCATTGATTTACTCGAAGCATTTTTTACTAATGAAGAGCGTAAAGAGTTAATCGCAGAGGTGAACAAATCTGTTCCTGATAAAAATGCTATTGAATTTAAAGCTTTACTTAAAGACTTCCTCTCTGGTATAGCGACCAAGTCTGGTGAGAAAGTTGTCGATCTTGGGGCTGCTTTTGTTACTGGCGGGGCAAGTGAAATTGCTACTTTGACTAATACACTGAAAAAATTCTTTGCTGAATAAACACAAAACTAACAAACGCCTCAAGAGGGACTTTCAACGCGTAGCGTTTCCAGTCCCATTGAGCCGCGGTGGTTTCGGTTGTTGTGTTTGAGTTTAGTGTTAATGCGTTGCCAGCCCCTTAGGCGGGCGTTAAATGCCATCAAGGAACTTCATGCTTGCTCCAAAAATTCAAACCTATATCAATCGGCTAACAGAAAAGTCACCTGAAATCACAGCTATATGGCTAATTGGCTCAAGAGCAAATGGGAATGCCAAACATGATTCTGATTGGGATTTGCTCGTTTTCGGCAACGCTGACACCTATAAAAATGTAGAAAATGATGACTCCCTTCACTTAGACGAAGTTGATTTATTGATTGTCATCGACGATGAATTTTCAAAGCCTTACGGAAATCCAAAAACTGGGTCGCTGAAAAAATGGGAATGGAATGTCAATTCTGAAAGTGAAGCAACCTACAAAGGCGTAAAGTGGATCCCAGATCTCGAAGCTGAAATGGACAGCATGCCAAATATGGGGCAATTTTTTGAGCAAAAAATAAAAGCCGTAAGGGTATACTAAATGAAAAAAACATTTCTCCTCTTTGTATGTTTTATGGGCACTGCACATGCTGACCCCCAATTAGATTTAGCTGCCAAGCAACTCGGGTTTACTGATTGGAAGCATTACCAAAGCAATAAGACGCATTGCTTGAACTTATATTCTAAAGAAGTCACCTCAAAAATGAATATGAATTGCGATTTAAATATGCAGTGCTTGCAAAATGATGCCGATCTTATGAGTCAACGTTCAACGAAATTAATGAACTCCAAAACATGGAAAGATTATGGCTGCGACATTATCATGCAAGTTGAAGCTGGAAGCAGTGGAAGCTCTTCTGGCGAATACTACGAAATAGAAGTAGCACATAACGATGAACTATTCATCATTAATGGGGAGAAATTCGAAGCCAAAACATACTGCCTAGGCTGGGATGAAGGTGATAGAGTTAAATTCCTTGATGGTAGCCCCAATGGGATTTGCACAAGCGCAGAATTGCTGAACCTAGAACGCGATGAAACTTGTGATGTATGGTGTGAATAGCATTTAACAAGTCAATCAACTTCGCGCCTGCGGCGCTGAAAATCGCTGCTGTAAACTGTGGTAAAGGGAAAGAAATACTAGGGGCTCAAGGCGCATAACAAACTGTTTAAGAGCCCGTAGGTTCGATTAGCCGCAAGGCGTAATCGGACGTTCGCGTAAAGCAATTCCCCCCGCTATAACGGCCATCCATATTTCTCCTCTGCCAGATGCCGCTGATTCATGGAAATACCGGAACAACGGCATCTCGATCGTCCGATTACGCTTCGCTAATCGAACCTACATGGCACGGTAATAAAGCAAAGAGCCGCCCTTATGGGCGGCTCCTGGCATCAGCGATGGATGGCTGAATCGTCTTGTCGTCACTCGGCCTTGGGCGCTTCCACCGCGGCGGTCGCCGGTTGGTCATCTTCCTTGATCCAGGCATCCAGCAGGGTGTAGCCCACCGCCAACACGACCGGGCCGATAAAGAGACCGATAATCCCCATGGTCAGCAAGCCACCGATTACCCCCACCAGAATGAGGATCAGCGGCAGGTCGGCGCCCCGCTTGATCAGGAAGGGGCGCAGGAAGTTGTCCATGGTGCCCGCAATCAGTGACCACACCAGCAGGAAGGTGCCCCAGGTGGTGTCGCCGCTCCAGTAGAGGTAGCCGATACAGGCCAGCAGCACCGGGAAGGGGCCGATCTGGGCGACGATCAACAGGAACATCACCACCACCAGCACCATGGCGTAAGGGATACCGGCAATCAGCAGGCCGACACCGGCTACCGAGGATTGCACCAGCGCAGTCACCACCACCCCCATCGCCACGGCACGGATCGCCTGTGAAGCGAGCACGGTGGCATTGTCGCCACGCTGACCCGCCAGCCGGTGGGCAAAGCGGCGAATGCCGGTCGCCACCACTTCACCCGAGTGATAGAGCACACCGCAGATACCAACCGTCAGCAGGAAGTGAACGAACAGCAAGCCAAGATTACCGGCCTGAGAGGCGAGCCAGCGGGCGGTCTGGCCGAAATAGGGAGCCAGCTTGGCAAACAGCACCTGACCACCACTCGCCAGAATTTGCTGCCAGAAGTCATAGAGCTTGTCGCCCACCAGCGGGATCTGTTGCAGCCAGAGCAGCTCGGGCGGCGGTGACTGGCTGATATGGGTACCCAGCTCGATCAGCATGGGTGCCTTCTCCGCCACATTGGCCAGCGTCATAAAGAGCGGGATGACAAACATCAGCAGCAGCACCAGCGTCATAAAGAGGGCCGCCAGGGTGCGCTTGCCCCACAACAGGCGCTGCACCATCAACATCAGCGGCCAGGTGGCGATGGTGATCATGGTGGCCCACACCAGCGCAGGCAGGAAGGGCTGCAACACCAAGAAACAAGAGATAATCAGGATGCTGAGAAACAGCACCCCCAGGGTTATCTTGGCCAAATCCACTTTTTTCACATTCATAGAGTTCCCTTGTCAGAGCCGTTGCCCTTGGGTCGTGTGTCGCATTTCAAGAAAGAGAGTATCCACCAGAGGCCAGCGCTCAACCAGAGCCCCAGCCCGAAAAAGAGCACAAACTGACCAAGCAGGATAGCCAGCGAACTGCTGGTCAGCAGCGGCAGCGCCCAGAGCCCCGCCCCTATCACCGCGCCCCCCGCCAGGGTGACCGCGCCGGTCACAATGGGGGGATAACCGCCGCGGGTCAGGGTAAGCAAACCGCCAACCCAGAGCCCGAAGGCCGCCATGCCTATCCCGGTCAGATGGGCCGACTGGGTCAGCCCCCCGAGCGCCAGCGCAGATGCAATCAGCAGCAGCCAAGCCGCCGACTGCCTGTCGGCACGCCAGCAGGGACGAACCGCCAGCAGCAAGGCGCCAATCAGCAGGCCCACCGCCACGTCGGAGATAAAGTGCACCCCGAGCCAGACCCGCGCCAGACCTGTGGTCAGCGCCAGCAGCAGCGCCAGCGAATAGGCCAGTCCGCGCCGGGCAGGCCAGAGCCAGCCAAGCAGCGCGCCCCAGAACAGCAGGGCCGAGGCAGTGTGACCGCTCGGCATGCCAAAGCCTTGGGCGCTGTGAGTCGCCAGTTCAGGTTGCAGATGGAAGGGGCGCGGCCAGCCGATCCCCTCCTTGCTCGCCTGCACCAGCAGCCCGAGCCAGAGCATGGCGAACAGCAGCTGACGCAACCGCGACCACCCCAACAGCGGGAGCAGCAAAGGTATCAGGGCAAGCTGAAAGCCGCCTGAACCAAACAGATTGCTGACCGACAGCCACCAGACATCGGCCCCCAGCCACTGTTGCAGACGCATCATCAGCGGGATCTCGGCCCGATGCAGCGCATTGCCCTGCGCCACGAAATCGGCCTGCCAGCGCACCTCGCTCTCGGGCAGCTCGCCAAGCCGGGCTTGCAGCCAGTCGAGCTGCTCCGGGAAGCGGCGTTGCGCACGGGGCAGCTTGTCCACCGCGATCAAACGGGCGTTGAGGATCTCCCCGCCCAGATTGGGAACCTGCAGCAGCGAGACAAAATCGGAATCTTGCTGGGCGACGACAGGCTCCAGAGTGCGGCAGGCAAAGACCTGCGCTTTCTGCCAGCGGCCAAGATCCGCGACGACTTCGCCGCGCAGGCCGGTCTCTTCATACAGCTCGCGCAGCGCCGCCTGCTCGGGGCGCTCGTCGCCATCTATGTAGCCGCCGCTCAGGCTGTAGCGGGAGGAGATGCGATCCTGCACCAGCAGCAGTTGATCCTGATGGCGGATGGCGCAGACTGCCGCCGTCGGTGCTACCGGTTCGGCGCTCAGAGCTGGCAGAGCGGTAAACAGCGCCAGCAACAGTAAAAAGAGGGTTCTCGACATCAATTTGCTTTCCCTATGCACAATGGCGACAAGCCTCCCAGAAATCAGATAGTTGGGCAATGCTGGCAGCCTGTTCAGCGCTGATCCGGCCATGATGGCCGCACCGGGAAGATTGCGATGAACGAGGGCACTCCCTACTATTGGCGGCTATCTTCAATTTCATGCAGTAAACGCTGGAGCCCTCCATGAGACAGTTCGGCTTTTTCCTCGGCATCGCCATCGGTGTCATTTTGATCCTGTTCGGCAGCATCGTCATCTTCCAGGCGCTCCCTGCCGCACTGGATGTACTGGAGATGCCAAGCCGCATCCCGTTCGTGCGCGAGGTCTACACCTGGCTGATGACCAGCGCCAACGGCCTGACCGCCCAGCTGGAGCAGAACTTCCTGGAAGCGTTCCAGACCGTGCTCAAGCTGATCCTGCTCATCACCTTCATGTGGGTCTGCGTCAAGCTGGTCAACATGGGGGTGCTGATTATCCGCGCCGGGGTTGATCTGATCCGCACCGCCATCGCCCACAGCGAAGGTCCCCACGACCAGAAGAAGCCGGATCAGCACGATCACTTCTGACTCTGACATGGTCAACGGATGTGAACGCTGCCGCCCCCAACCGGGGCGGCAGCTTTATATGCGCGGTATGAAGGCCCTTCCCAGCCCCCATGGATACCCTATAAAGCAGCGGCTTTCCCTTGTGAATCAGCAAACTGCCCATATGTTGCATCACCTTGACATGGTTTGCGCCCCGCGCGGCGGCGGCCCGGTTTCTATCCCGACCCCGTGCTCTGGTATAATCGACCACCTCTTTTCCCCGTTATGGAGCCTGTTCATGCCCAATCATGCAGAAAGTGCCCTCGAGGTTCGTCTCGACAAGTGGTTGTGGGCGGCCCGTTTCTACAAGACCCGCTCCATTGCGCGGGATCAGATCGACGGGGGCAAGGTGCACTACAATGGTCAGCGCAGCAAACCGGGCAAACAGGTGGAAGTGGGTGCACTGATCCGCTTCTGGCAGGGGCAGGACGAACGCGAAGTGCGGGTGCTGGCCTTGAGCGAGCAGCGCAAATCGGCCCCGCTGGCCCAGCAGCTCTATGAAGAGACCGCCGAGAGCCTGAAAAAACGGGCCGAGAACAGCGAGGCGCGCCGCTTCAACAGCCAGTTTGCCCCCAGCCCCGAGCGCCGCCCCGACAAGCAGGAGCGACGCCAGTTGCTCAAGGTCAAACAGTACTGACCGACACCGATTTGATACCGGGCTGGCAGCAACCCCAGCCCGCCCGATTTACCTCACCGAAAAGCCAGGAATACATGATGAGCAACCAAGATCTGCTGTATCGCTATCTGTTTGAAGAGTACGAAGTGCGTGGCGAGCTGGTCCAGCTGGATCACACCTACCGCCACGTAGTGGAAGCCCAGAACTACCCGGTGCAGGTGCAAAAACTGCTGGGCGAGCTGCTGGTCGCCACCAGCCTGCTGACCGCCACCCTCAAGTTTGAAGGCTCCATCACAGTGCAACTGCAGGGCGATGGCCCGGTGCGTCTGGCCGTGATCAACGGTGACAACAACCAGCAGCTGCGCGGCGTGGCCCGCTATGAAGGCGAGCTGCCGAGCGATGGCAAGCTGCAGAGCCTGATTGGCAACGGCCAGCTGATCATCACCATCACCCCGGAGCAGGGAGAGCGCTATCAGGGCATCATCGCGCTGGACGCCGACACCCTGGCGGGCTGCCTGGAGCACTACTTCGCCCGCTCCGAACAGCTGGCCACCAAGCTGTGGATCCGCACCGGCTACCACGAAGGTGCGCCGCGCGCTGCCGGCATCATGCTGCAGGAGCTGCCCGCCCAGAGCGAGGATCACAGCAACGACTTCGATCACCTGACCCAGCTCACCAGCACCATCAAGGATGAAGAGCTGTTCGGCCTGCAGGCAGAAGAGATCCTCTACCGTCTCTACCATCAGGACAAGGTGCGGGTGTTCGATCCGCAGGCGGTCGAGTTCCGCTGCACCTGCTCCCGCGAGCGCTGCGAAGGGGCCCTGTTGCAGATAGAAAAGGAAGAGGTCATGGAGATGGTGCAGGAGCTCGGCAAGATCGACATGCACTGTGATTATTGCGGCGCCCAGTACCAATTTAATGGGATCGATGTCGAAACCCTGTTCAGCAGGGCTCCCGGCAATGATGCAAACCAGTTACACTAATTAAAGGCGGGCAAAACCCGCCTTTAACTTTAATAACAAAAAAATACCCTATTTTATAAAGTTTGATGGCGATCGCTAAACTCTACCACCTAAGTGATAGGATGACCGTCAGATAGAACCCTACCAACCTCTGAACCCAGGAGAATACAATGACAATCGTGGCAGAACCCACCCTGGCCCAACAATTAGGACTGGACCAGTACGGCATCAAAAACAGCCAAGAAATCGTTCGCAACCCCTCTTACGAGCAGCTTTTCGCGGAAGAGACACGCCCTGACCTGGAAGGGTTCGAGCGCGGTGTGGTGACCGAGCTGGGCGCCGTCAACGTAAACACCGGTATCTTCACCGGTCGCTCCCCAAAAGATAAATATATCGTCAAAGATGCCACTACCCAGGATACTGTGTGGTGGTCTGACCAGGGTAAAAACGATAACAAAGCGATTACCCCGGAAGTGTGGTCACATCTGAAAGGGCTGGTCACCAAACAGCTCTCCGGCAAGCGCCTGTTTGTGGTCGACGGTTTCTGCGGTGCCAACCCGGATACCCGCCTGGCCGTGCGCATCATCACCGAGGTGGCCTGGCAGGCACACTTCGTGAAAAACATGTTCATCCGCCCGAGCGATGAAGAGCTGAAAACCTTCAAGCCTGACTTCGTGGTGATGAACGGTGCCAAGTGCACCAACCCGAACTGGAAAGAGCAGGGTCTCAACTCCGAGAACTTCGTTGCCTTCAACATGACCGAGAAGATGCAGCTCATCGGTGGCACCTGGTACGGTGGCGAGATGAAGAAGGGCATGTTCTCCATGATGAACTACTTCCTGCCCCTGCGCGGCATTGCCTCCATGCACTGCTCCGCCAACGTGGGTCAGGACGGCGACGTCGCCATCTTCTTCGGCCTCTCCGGCACCGGCAAGACCACCCTATCCACCGATCCCAAGCGTCAGCTGATCGGCGATGACGAGCACGGCTGGGATGACCACGGCGTGTTCAACTTCGAAGGGGGCTGCTACGCCAAGACCATCAAGCTCTCCGAAGAGGCCGAGCCGGACATCTACCACGCCATCCGTCGCGATGCGCTGCTGGAGAACGTGACCGTTGCTGCCGATGGCACCATCGACTTCGATGATGGCTCCAAGACCGAGAACACCCGCGTCTCCTACCCTATCTATCACATCGACAACATCGTCAAGCCGGTCTCCAAGGCAGGTCACGCCACCAAGGTGATCTTCCTGACTGCCGACGCCTTCGGCGTGCTGCCCCCGGTCTCCAAGCTGACCAAGGAGCAGACCAAGTACCACTTCCTGTCTGGCTTCACCGCCAAACTGGCCGGTACCGAGCGCGGCATCACAGAGCCGACTCCGACCTTCTCCTCCTGCTTCGGCGCAGCCTTCCTCTCCCTGCACCCGACCAAGTACGGTCAGGAGCTGGTAAAACGGATGGAAGCGGCAGGGGCAGAGGCCTATCTGGTCAACACCGGCTGGAACGGCACCGGCAAGCGCATCTCCATCAAGGATACCCGCGCTATCATCGACGCCATCCTGGATGGCTCCATCGAGAAGGCCGAGACCAAGGTGCTGCCGATCTTCAATCTGGAGATCCCGACCGCGCTGCACGATGTGAACCCGGCGATCCTCGACCCGCGCGACACTTACGCCGACAAGGCCGAGTGGGATGCCAAGGCCGTCGATCTGGCAGGGCGCTTCATCAAGAACTTCGAGCGCTTCACCGATAACGATGAAGGCAAACGTCTGGTTGCGGCAGGCCCGCAGCTGTAACAGGCTCGCTGCGTATCAGTGACATCATGCCGGTCAGCCACGCTGACCGGCATTTTTGTTTTTGTGGAGCCCCGAACGCTGCCATCGCTCCCGTTAAAGGGGCCAAAACCTTGCCTTTGCCCATTGTGACAGGTTAGATTCAGCCAAACTTTATACAATATACAATTCTGTAACGCGCAATCGTGACCCGACCATGACCCCACCCTACAAGACCCGAACCCAGATGGTGATGGAAAACCTCCGTGGCCGGATCCTCCGTGGGGAGTTCCCCGCTGGCGCCCCCTTGCGTCAGGATGCCATTGCCAAAGAACTGGCCGTGAGCCGCATTCCGGTGCGCGAAGCCCTGATGCAATTGGAAGCGCAGGGGCTGGTCAAGTTCGAAGCCCATCGCGGCGCCGTGGTCACCATGCTGGACGCCTCGGCCATTGAAGAGCTCTTTTATTTGCGAGCGCTGCTGGAAGCCGATACCCTGTTTCACGCCGTCGACAAGATGACGGAAGCCACCTTCGCACAAGCGGAGGCGATCCTCGCCCAGTTTGATCACGCCCTGGAGTCAGGCACCCAGATCGAACATTGGGCCGAGTTGAACCACAGCTTTCACGCCACCCTCTATCAGGCAGCCGGTCGCCCCCAGGCACTTGAACTGATCGCCCAGATCAATCTGAGCTGTGACCGCTATGTCCGCTTCGAGCTGCTCTTTGCCAGCGACGGGGTGGACAAGGCGGAGCGTGAACACGCCCAATTGCTGGAACTGTGCCGCGCCCGGCGCAAGCACGAGGCGGTGGTGCTGCTCAGGCAGCATATCGAAGCGGCAGGTCAGTCGATCAAGCGGATCCTGGCCAGCGGCCATAAAAACTGAACACTCATATAGCAACCATCTGGCACTAACGACATGAATAATTTCGAGATAATTGAAACCCGCGTCGCCCAAGTCAGGGCCGAGCTGGCCATGCAGGAGTTGGACGCCTTTATCGTCCCCCACGATGATGAGCACCTCGGCGAGTACATCCCCGCCTATGCCGAGCGGCTTGACTGGATCACCGGTTTCAACGGCTCTGCCGGCGTCGCCATCATCATGGCCCAGCGAGCAGCCCTCTTTGTCGATGGTCGCTATACGGTGCAGGCGCGGATGCAAACCCCCGCCGAACTGTTCGAATTCCTCCACCTTATTGAAAATCCTCATGTGCAGTGGCTGGCCGAACAGCTGCCATCAGGCTCCCGGGTTGGCTTTGATGCCCGCCTGCACAGCCTGACCTGGTACAAGAATGCCAAGGCCGTGCTGGCCGACCGCGGTATCGAGCTGATCCGCGTCGAGCAGAACCCCATCGACCTGAACTGGAGCGATCGCCCGGAGCCGACCAAGAGCCCGGTCATCCTCTACAGCGAGGAGCTGGCAGGCCAGTCCAGCCAGTCCAAACGTGAACAGCTGGCGGCCGACCTGCGCAAGCGCGGGCTGGATGCGGTGCTGCTGACCCAGGCCGAGCCCATCAACTGGCTGCTCAACCTGCGTGGCCGCGACATCGACCGGCTGCCGGTGGTGCTGGGCTTTGCGGTGCTCTACGCCAACACCAGCATGGATTTCTTCGTCGATACCGACAAAATTGACTGCTTCGCCTTTACCCAACACGTTGGGCAGGATGTCTCCGTCTACCCCATCGACAAGCTGGGCGACGTGCTGCAGCGCATCGGTGAAGATCAGCAGAAGGTGCTGGCCGATCCGGACAGCGCCAACGCCTGGACCCAGCTCGTCATGGAAGAGGCGGGTGCCATTCTGGTGGCTGGCCAAGACCCCACCATGCTGCCGAAAGCGTGCAAGAACGAAATCGAGCTGACCGGTATGCGTGCCGCTCACCTGCGTGATGGTGTGGCCATGACCCGCTTCCTCGCCTGGCTGGATCGGCTGGTCGCCTCCGGCGAGTTCGAGGGGGTGGATGAAGGCACCCTGGCCGATCAGGTGGAAGCGTTCCGCCGCGAGCAGGAGCACTACGTCGAGCCGAGCTTCGATACCATCTCCGCGCTCGGCCCCAACGCCGCCATGTGCCACTACCACCACACCAATGGCACCCCGCGCGCGTTCGGTCAGGACAACCTTTATCTGCTGGACTCCGGCGCCCAGTATATGGATGGCACCACCGACATCACCCGCACCATCAAGGTGGGTGAGGTGAGCGACGAGCAGAAGGCGATGTTTACCCGGGTACTGCAGGGCCATATCGCGCTGGATCAGGCCCGCTTCCCCCGCGGCACCGCCGGTATCCAGCTCGACGTGCTGGCCCGCATGCCGCTGTGGCAGGCCGGTTACAATTATGACCACGGCACCGGCCACGGCGTCGGCCACTTCCTGAGTGTCCACGAAGGGCCCCAGCGCATCGCGCCGAAAGGGAGCATGGTTGCCCTGCAACCGGGCATGGTGCTCTCCAACGAGCCGGGCTACTACCGTGAAGATGGCTTCGGCATCCGCTGCGAGAACCTGGTAGTCGTGACCGAGCTGGAACAGGTTGGCGAGCTGCCGATGCTGGGCTTCGAGCGTCTGACCTACGTGCCGTTCGATACCCGCCTGATCGACCGCAGCCTGCTGAGTCCGGCCGAATTCCGCTGGATCAACGAATACCATGTCGAGGTGTTCCGCCGCCTGAGCCCGCTGCTAGAAGGCGAGGATCTCGCCTGGCTGGAGCAGGCAACCAGCCTCATCTGATGACACAGGGCCTGCGGGCCCTGTTTTTTATCCCCCCTTTTGACCTGTATCAACACCCCAAGCGAGCAGGTCAGGAGAATGGCGGCCATGAAAAGTCATCATGCCAGCCCAGCCCGGGGCTCACACGCCGCAGCCAGCAAAAAGGCGAGTGACCATCCCAGACTCATGCGCGAGCAGCAGACGGTCAGCGCCATGATCCGCCTCTACTGCCAGCACCATCATCAGGATCCCCATTGCCGCCACTGTCGCCAGTTGCGGGATTTCGCCCATCAGCGCCTTCGTCGCTGCCGTTATGGCCACGGCCACAAACCCACCTGTGCCAACTGCAATATCCACTGCTACGCACCGGCGATGCGCAAACAGATCCAGCAGGTGATGAAGTGGAGCGGCCCGCGCATGTTGCTGCGCCACCCCTGGCTCACCCTCCGCCACCTGCTCGACGGCTTGCGCAAGGCCCCCAAACTGCCCCAGAGCCGCCCCCTGCCGCCATAACCGCCAATCCCTTGCATCCGGCAGGGGATGACCACTACCCTATGACTCCTTTTCTGCCGTTGACCCCAAGGTCAGCGGCGTTGCCGATCCGTTTGCTGCCAATGGAGTCCTGATGCACCACAACCCGCCCCTGCTACGCACCGCTACCCACAATGACATGCACGCCATCTGGCAGATCGATGCCAAGGTGTTTGGCGAAGATGTCTATCCCGCCTTCTTCTTCCGTCAGGCGATGGATTTGTGGCCCGAGTTGTTGCTGGTGGCCGAATACGAGGGGCAGCTGGTGGGTTATGTGCTGGGGGGATTTGGTCAGGAGCGGTCGCAAGGCTGGGTGCTCTCGCTGGCGGTACTGCCCGAGGCACGCGGTTTTGGTCTGGCCGAGCGAATGATGCGCCAGATGGAGGCCAACCAGCAGGCGCTGCAGATCAGCGAACTGCGGCTCACGGTCGATCCGGCCAATCCGGCCCAGCGCCTCTACTACCGGCTCGGTTACACATTGCAGGCGGAAGTAGCCGACTATTTCGGCCCCGGAGAAGACCGTCTGCTGCTGGTTAAAACCCTCTCCGGTACAGCTGCGATTCAAGGACAAAACCGGTTACAGAACGCATAATTGGTTACATTTTGCCGATTTCATGTGTGACGGGGTTGGAGTAAAGTTCACTCATCAACCGGATTGTTCAAATTACGTGCAGCCCAGGAGGCCCACCATGTTGAAGCGTATGACCCTTATTGCCCTGCTGGCAGCAACCACCATCACCGGATGCGCCAACAGTGACGTTTACTCTGGCGATGTCTACACCAAGGACCGCGCCAAACAGGTGCAGACCGTCAGCTACGGCACCATCATCTCCACCCGCCCGGTGAAGATCCAGGCCGATGAGAACTCCCTGATTGGCACCATTGGCGGCGCAGTAGTCGGTGGCCTGCTGGGCAGCACAGTCGGTGGCGGTACCGGACGCGACATCGCAGCCGCAGGCGGCGCCATCGCCGGTGCAGCGGCAGGTAACGCCATCGGCAACAAGATGAATCAGGTCGACGGCGTCGAGCTGGAGATCAAGAAAGAGAACGGCGAAGCCATCGTGGTCGTGCAGAAAGCCAGCCCCACCTTCACCCCGGGCGCCCGTGTGCGCATGACCCAGGGCAATGGCAGCATCAACGTGGCCGTCGTGAACTAAGCGTGTGAACTCAGGCTTTGCAGCTTTAGAGTCATAAAAAAACCGCCGGAACCGGCGGTTTTTTGTTGTCTGGCATTCGGGATTACATGCTGTAGGCCTTCTCGCCGTGCGTGGTCACATCCAGTCCTTCCCGCTCGGCATCGCCGTTCACCCGCAGACCCACCAGCATGTCGACCGCCTTGAAGGCAATCGCCGCCACGGCACCGGACCAGAGCAGAGTGACACCGACCCCGATAGCCTGGATCTTCACCTGAGTCAGGATGGAGTAGCCCTCGGCAACCTGATTGGTGACATAGTCCCATACCCCGGTACCGCCCAGATCCGGGCTGGCAAAAACGCCGGTCAGCAGGGCGCCGAGAATACCGCACACCCCGTGTACGCCAAACACGTCCAGACTGTCATCGGCACCCAGCAGGCGCTTGAGACCGTGGACACCCCACAGACCCGCCACGCCACTGATAAGGCCCATCACCAGACCACCGCCCACACCGACGAAACCGGCTGCCGGGGTGATCACCACCAGACCGGACACAGCACCAGAGGCGGCCCCCAGCAGGGAGGGACGTCCCTTCATCACCCACTCGGCCAGCGTCCATGAGAGAGCTGCCGCAGCCGGCGCCACCCAGGTGTTGATAAAGGCGAGTGCGGCGATACCGTTGGCTTCCAGCGCGGAGCCCGCGTTGAAACCGAACCAGCCGAACCAGAGCAGGGAGGCGCCGATCATGGTCATGGTCAGACTGTGGGGGGTCATGGGATCACGACCGTAGCCCAGACGCTTGCCCACCAGATAGGCACCCACCAGACCCGCCACGGCGGCGTTGATGTGCACCACTGTGCCGCCAGCAAAGTCCAGCGCACCGTGCTGGAACAGATAACCGGCAGTTGCAGTCGCCGTGGCCGCAGCCTCGGCGCTGATATAGGCATCCGGACCCGCCCAGTACCACACCATATGAGCCAGCGGGATATAGGCGAAGGTGAACCAGATCACCGAGAAGAGCAGCACGGCGGCGAACTTGATGCGCTCGGCAAACGCCCCCACGATAAGGCCACAGGTAATGGCGGCAAAGGCTCCCTGGAACACCACATAGATTAGCTCGCTGATCCCGACCCCCTTGCTGAAGGTGGCAGCGATGGAGTCAGGGGTCACCCCCTTGAGCAGCACCTTGCTGAAGGAGCCATAGAAATTGCCCCCCTCGGTAAAGGCCAGCGAATAGCCGTAGATCACCCAGAGCACGCAGATGAGGCAGAACAGGGTAAAGACCTGCATCAGCACGCTCAGCATGTTTTTGGCCCGTACCAGACCACCGTAGAAGAGGGCCAGACCGGGGATCGACATCAGGATCACCAGCGCCGCCGAGAGCAGCATCCAGGTGTTGTCACCCTTGTTGATTGTCATGGCGGCAACCGGTGCCACCGCCGCCTGTACCTGAGCGACCTCTTCGGCCCAACTTGGGGTAACCAGCAAGGCAGGCAACATCGTCAGACCCGCCATCATCCATTTTTTGACCATAGAGCACTCTCCTTCCCTGTCGTACCGGTACAAGACCGGCTCCGTTTCCCTGATTGAATCTGTGGCGAACCGCAAGGTGTTGCTGCAACCCGCCAGAATCACACCCGCGCCCGGCACGGGGATGCCTCTTGCCACTTCCTCATCACTGCATCTGCCGTCGATGACCGCAAGAGACCGTCTGACATGTAAAAAGCATAAAGCGGGCCACAAATTTAAATCCTTTAAAATCAATGCATTAATAGGGGCGCGCATCATCAATGCACCAATTTGGCGCATGAGCTGCGCTAACCTGCCCAGGGTCGCCCTGTCGCAGGGCAGGCGATACGTCACGCACCAGAAGTGCGCAAACCCTGAGCCAGTCCACAAGCTGACGTCATCGATATCGCGCGCTGCGGGCCCGCTCGTTTACACTGACAGACCAGCCGTTTCCTGTTATCCGACCACGGCATGCCATTACGCAGCCTCTTGTTTGCAACCTGATGGCAGGCCCAATCCGAGGAACACCATGCAGTTCGATCGTCTCGACATCAGCCTCTCCCACTACCGTCATCTCGACCGGGAGCATCGCGCCCACATCGCGCTGCTGGGGATAGTGATGCTGGCCATCATGGCCCTTCATCTGTTGCTGCTGCCCCACTTCCCCTACGAACGCTTTTACGCCGTCAGCTTTGGCTTCGAGGTGATCAACTGGCTCACCATGCTGTTCCTGTTCTGGGTGGTGCAGTGCGCCCACCTGCCCACCCATACCTACCGCATGCTCTCCTGCGGTCTGATGTTGTGGATCATGGGGGCCACCGCCGACATCATGGATGAACTGGTGGCGCAGCCACTCTGGCTCGCCATCTATGCCGAGGATCTGCTGCGCTCCAGCGGCATCCTGCTCAGCAGCATCGGCATCCTGAGCACCATGCACCACCTCTTCCACATCAATACCCAGCTCAGACAACAGGCACTGTTCGACGATCTGACCCGGCTGCCAAACCGGCGCTACTTTCATCAGCAGCTGTTTCTGGAGCAGGGGATTTGCCACGCCCTCATCCTGCTGGATCTGGATCACTTCAAGGTGATCAATGACAACTACGGCCACGATATCGGGGATCGGGTGTTGCAGCAGTTTGGCGAGCTGTTGCAACAGCACTGCCCGCCCGGTGCGCTGGCGGCCCGTGTCGGGGGTGAAGAGTTTGCCATGCTGCTGCCCGTCGCCCACGAAGCCGAGCTGCAGCAACTGGCCAACACCCTGCTCACTGCGACCCGCACCATAGCCCCCGACCCGGCCCATACCATGACGGTCAGCCTGGGAGTGGGGATCCGCGAGCCCGGGGAACCGGCCGTCTCGCTGTTCAAACGGGTGGATCAGGCGCTTTATGGCGCCAAGGAGGCGGGCAGAAACTGCGCGGTATGGGCGACGCCGACTAACAAAGAGACGTGAAGAGCTACCGATTGATTGCCGATCACAGCGAAACATTGCTGCTGAAACAGGGGCCAAAGGGTCCCTGTTTCATAGGGAAAATCCCCCCGCCTAAAAGCGGAAGGTAAGACCGATATTGGCCTGCCACTGGGTTACCAGCTCCCCGCGCACCTTGAACACGCACTGCTCCGGGTTGCAGAGAAACTGGTTGTTGTCGTTAACCAGCGAACCATAGCCGCGCACCTCGGCCCGCAGGGCCAGATGCTCGGCGAGGCGCGGTTGCACCCCAAGCGCCAGCGACATGGAAGGAGTCACCTCGCTGTCGTAGGCGGCAAAGCGGGTCACCCCGATCCCGGCGCCGATATAGGGCGCCATCAGGTTGTCAGAGAGAGTAAGCGCACCGGCAAAGTGCAGGGTGTCCACCGTCAGGCGATCCGGCTGGTCGGGAGAGAGGGTGGTGGACTGGTGGCTGTAGAGCAGCTCGATCATGCCGGGATCATCCACCTCCTTGCTGATAAAGAGGCCCCAGCTGCCGGAGCCCTGTCCCTGCAGTGAATCAAACGATGCAGAAAGCGGCACCGGCTGCACCACATCGTCACTCTTCTCGAAGTCGATGGCTGAGCTGTAGCCAAAAAACGGCGTCACCTGCCAACCGGATGTGGTCGCGCCCTCGGCACTCCAGACCGGCCCCAGTGGCAGCAACAGCCCCATCATCACTATCCCGGCTCTCTTCATCATCATCCCCTGCTCCCTGTATGATTGTGCAGAAAGCCTACCAGAGGCATCCTAGGCCCATCCTAAACGGCGGCTGTACCGGATCACTTTCATCGCGGGATTTCCCCCTCGCCTGAACCCCTGCCGAACCGCACCACTGGCGCAGTTACGCGCCCCGCCACCATTCATCGACGGTTAACCTCTGCCACGTATGCTGGCGCCAAATCGGGTCATCGGGGCCCGTTATCACTACTCAAAAGGACATCAGGGAATGGTTGCCGCGCAACTCAACGACCCCAAAACTACCCTCGCGGATACCCTGCGGGCCACCGCGCATGCCATCGACGAGAGCCACATCAGCCTGCGCCAGATGCTCGCGCTGGTGGGCGAGCAGGGCATGCTGCTGTTTTGCGTGCTGCTCACCGTCCCCTTCCTGCTGCCGGTCTCCATTCCCGGGGTCAGCACCCCGTTTGGCCTGCTGATCCTCTTTATCGGCATCGGCATCACCCTCAATCGGGTGCCCTGGCTGCCCGCCATGCTGATGGAGCGTCGCTTCGCCGCCGACCAGCTCAAGCCGACCCTGCACAAGGGGGCAGATCTGCTGGCCCGGGTCGATCGCGTTATCCGCCCGCGCCTGCTGGTGCTGACCGGCAGCAACACGGTCAACCGCTGCAACGGCCTGCTGATCATGCTGGCCGCCCTGCTGCTGATGCTGCCCTTGGGCGCCATCCCCTTCACCAACGCCATGCCTGCCTGGGCCATCCTGCTGCTGGCCACCGGCATGTTGCAGCGGGACGGTCTGTTCGTCGCCAGCGGCTATCTGTTGGTAAGCGCAACCCTGGTCTGGTTCAGCGTGCTGGCCATCGGCTTGCTGATGGCGGGCCAGAGTGCCAGCGGCCTGCTCGGCTAACCCCGATGCACAGAAAAAGGGCGACCAGATGGTCGCCCTTTTTGATTTGTGCGGGATACCGCCCGGTCAAAGCAGATCGTAGATAAGGGCCGAGATGGCAAGCAGCCCCATCACCAACACAAAAAGGGTACTCGGCCCGCGATAACGCTTGAGTGCGGGCAAGCGATAGATGGAGCAGGCCGGCAGCAGAAACAGGATCACCGCGATCAGCGGGCCACTGACGCGCTCGATGATGTCGAGCACATTGGGATTCAGATAGGTGATGACGGCGGTCACCATAAACAGGATCACCGATGACACCCGGGCGATGGTTGACTCCTTGAGGGAGAGCCCCAGCCCCTGACAGGCACCGCTCACCATGCTCACCGTCCCCTCGCTCACCCCCATGGAGGTGCCTAGGAAAGATTTGGACATGGCCAGAATGGCGATGAGTGGCCCCACATAGGCGATCAGCGGATTGGAGAACTTGTTCGCCAGCGCCGACAGCACGGAGATATTGTCGGTGCGGGCCAGCGCCATCTCGGCCTGACTCAGACTCATCACGCAGCTCACCACGAAAAAGAGCACGCTGCCGCAAATCAGCATGCTGCTGCACTTGATGATCCGCTTGGCACGCAGGTCGGCACTCTCCTGACAGCGCTTTTTCTGCGCCGCGCTGAAGGAGGAGATAATGGGCGCATGGCTGAAGGAGAACACCATCACCGGCACGATCAGCCAGAGTGATTTCCAGAACGCCGGATCCCGCCAATCCACCGCCTGGCTCTCGCTGAAATAGGAGAGGCTCCACTGGGGCAGCAGATAGATGGAGAGGCCAATCAGAAAGGCAACCATCGGCAGTGCCAGCACGCTGATTGCCGATACCACGATCTGTTTGCCAGCCAGCAGCACCAGATGCAGGCCCAGCATCACCCCCAGCACCAGCAAGCCGCGCGGAAGCTCGGCATCCCCCAGCTGGTGAACAACGAAGCTCTGGATCGCGTTGGTGATGGAGATGCTGTAGACCAGAATGATGGGGTAGAAGGCCATCAGATAGACCAGCATCAGCAGTTTGCCCGCCTTGGCACCGAAGTGCTCCTCCACCACATGGGTGATATCCCCTTCCCGATGGGAGCTGGAGAGCACAAAGCGGCTCAATGCCCGGTGGGAATAATAAGAGAGCGGAAAAGCCAGCAATAAAATAAACAGCAAAATAACCGGGGAATTACTGCCAACCGTAATAGGGAGAAATAACGTACCGGCACCGACAGCAGTGGCATATAGGCCCATGGTCCATACCGAATCGCTTTTCTCCCATTTCAATTTTGAAACAGGGTTACTCTTTTCAGCAATAGAAACACTCATTGCAATATATACCTTATTAATCTGTCATCATTATTTTTATTGGCCCGAATAACAGGCTGGAGATATGTCGTTGCATATCGCCATGCACATGAAAAAACAACGCCGCCAGCGGCCAACAGGGCCACCGGAGAGAAACGGAACTGCCACGCTACCATCGTTGAAATCGCAATCCGGGTCAAGGTTAATAATTCATGACTGTTTGAATCGGAATGTTTCAAAAGACAACAGGATGTATCACATTCGTCACCCAAAACCCGATTCAAACCTGTTTGATAACATACCGATAAAACCTCATGCTGTTGCCCAACAACATAAATAAGACCAGCGATCAGGCCGATAATATTAACACCTTAAGCTGTGGAATATGAGTTAAATAATACGGCCAACTTTTCTACTAATTGACAGTGATGTCAGCCAATTTATTCAGGGTAAAAGCGCAGGCTATTTCCGACAGCGGCCGGGGCGGCACTTTCAACCTGCCGGGCAGTGCGCCACCCGGTTGCGGCCTGCCCGCTTGGCCCGATAGAGCCACTCGTCGGCCCGAGCCAGCGCCTGATTGATCTCCTCCTCCGGCTGCACCAGAGTTGTGCCCAGACTGACCGTGATGGCGACCGGATCGGCAGGCAGCGCTTCGACGGCGGCACGGATCTGCTCCGCCATCTGCAGCAAACCGGCTTCATCGATCCGCGGCAGCAAGATCAGAAACTCCTCGCCACCGCTGCGCACAAAGAGGTCATCCGCCCGCAACAGGGCATCGATACAACAACTAAAGCGCTGCAAGGCCCGATCTCCCTGCTGATGGCCGTAGTGATCGTTGAGCTGCTTGAAGTGATCGATATCGAGCATAAGCAAGCCGCAGGGGGCCTCGCTGCCCCTCACCTGCTGGCAGTGCTCGAAGAAGAAACGGCGGTTGTAGAGGCCGGTCAGCTGGTCGGTTTCACTCTGGCGCAGCAGTCGCTGCTGCAACTCGTACTGGCGGGTGATATTGCGGGTCACCCAGGCCACCGCCCGCTTGCCGTCATAGAGGGAGGGCAGCGGCGCAATCTTGCCCTCAAAACGCTGTATCCCTTGCGGCCCGGCGGCGGCATTGATCCCCCCCACCTCGGCTGCTGAGAGCTCATACTCCACCACTCGCACCTGACCGCTCGCCAGCGATTCGGCTACCTGCGCCTTGACCCACATGGCCATCTCGGGTGGCAGCACATCTGCCAACTGCTTGCCCGCCAGCGGATTACCGTCGTGATAGGATTGCTGCTCCATGCCGCCGATATATTCCACGTAATAGCCATCTTCACTGAGGATAAAGACGGGATCTGGCAGCTGGGCCATCACTTCATAAAGCTGGGTTACCGAAAGCGCCACTGAGACTCCTGTACTTCAGCGTCAAACAGGGGGGAGATATTCTGCCTCAAGAGGACTCACGCGCCCTCATCGGCAGCGCAGAAAAATCTGCGGCCACAGCCAACAATCCTTTACATCTAGCAGCCTGCCAGCCTCTCGGCCACCACAGGTGGCCAGCGCGTTGCAACTCCCGCCACTGCGCTCGCTCACGGCGGCGAAAGCCCCCTCCCCCGGTCGCGCATATCCCATTGTTTCAACTCACAAGTTCATTTACGCTGGCCGTCCTGAGTCCAGTTTTCACCTCATCAGCCATCAGGGAGCCAGCCACCCGCAACCGCAGGGGCTGTACCACGGAAAAGGAATCGCCAGATGAAAAACGCCATCGTTAACGCCCGCTTCGACGCCATCAGCACCGAAGGGGAACAGCTCGTCCTCAAAATCGCCATCAAGGCCCCCGAGCCGGATCCCAAGTCCGCCAGCGGTGACTGGCGCTGCAAGGTGAAGTTGGCGGGGCTGAGCGACAAGACCTTTATCTACGGCATCGACAGCCTGCAGGCCCTGAGCCTCGCCATCAAGTTTGTCGAAACCGAGCTGCGAGCTTTCTCCGATGCGGGCTGGCAGTTCTATCTGCCCGGCTGCCCCGATCACCCCATCGACATGAGCGCCTGCTACTTCCCGGCGCTCTAGCCCAAGGTCAACTCAGGGAGCATGAGGTGCAGCCCAGCTCCCACAATATCCCTTTCATCTACAACGAGCTCATCATAGGCAAGTGCTGCCCCACAACCCGCAATGCCAAGGGTACTGTTAGAAAATTTGACAATTAAATCAATAGCATGCACCCAAAAAACAATTGACAACAATTCTCATTTAATCAATAGTTGATTTCCAAATGAACCACTCTAGAGATAGTGGATGAAGCTCTGTTTAGCCACAGCATTATTGCTGTGCAGTATTTCAAGTGCCAATGCCAATACTTGCCCATTGAGTAACTGCAACACACTACACGCTGGTGAACATTACTCTATTAATGCCGATGGAAAGTATTGCATCAATTTCAACAAAGAAAACATCACGGTGGTAAACCTTTCGAGTCGATACATTGAAATAGAAGACAAAAATTCAAATCCAACTGTTATATACCCTGGTGAATTTGTTGATGTCGATACCATATCAACAATCGCAAATTCAACCAAGGTAGTTATCAGCATAGAGCACGATAGCTTTATCGTGATAAGAGATATAAATGAAAGCAAGCGTAACAAGAGAGCGGCACCCGCATTGGTATGGGCAGGCGGCGGGGCCGTTATGGGGGCGATGGGCGTCATTGCCAACAATCCTGATGCCAGCATGAGAGAGATTGCTGCAGGTGCATTTGGTGGTGCCGTTACCGGTAGGTTAAGCCCCATCATGGGAAGTGGTGTCGCAGGCATGATGGCTTCAGGCAGTGCTGGCCTGGCAGCAAGCGGTGGCTGTGCCTCATGTCACTAGTGATGATGATCGTCACATTGATAGCGGCCGTTGTAGCACCCTTTCTTTTAAGCAACAACCTTGCCCATCGAATTGCATTGCTACTAATTTCAAGCGGTTCAATACTATTTAATTATTTCTCGGGCACTTTCTCAGCCTGGATATATTTAACCTTTATTGTATTTACAGTTATTTTAAAGGCTAACTATCGTTCTACTCTGGTGCGTTGTGATGATGCAATACTAGGTTGCTATATAATTTTCTACATCCAGCCATTAGTTTTCAGGATGATTTAAAACTCTCTATTTAAATGAAGCTGACAAAATAAACTAGCCATAAAAAGAGCGCATATTATGCGCTCTTTTTATTTAAGGCCTGTTTGGTAATATTTATCAACCCGTATTACGCATCCCTGCGGCAATACCGGCGATGGTGACCATCAGCGCCTTGTCCAGCTCGGGATGCAGGGTCTCCGGGTGGTTGCGGGAGCGGTTGAGCAGCTCGGCCTGCAGCACGTTGAGCGGGTCGGTGTAGGGGTTGCGCAGCTTGATGGACTCCTTGATCCACGGCTGATCCTCCAGCAGATCCCCGCGCGGGCTCAGTTTCAGCACCACCTCGATGGATTCGGCGAGCTCCTGACGCAGCTGTTTACCAAGGCCCCACAACTCCTGCGGCACCAGACGGGTGTCGTAGTATTCGGCCAGCCAGACATCAGCTTTGAGGAACACCATCTCCAGCATCTCGAGGCGAGTGCGGAAGAAGGGCCACTGGGCGCTCATCTCTTCCAGCACCGCCAGCTTGCCGCCGTCGATCGCCTGCTGCAGCGCCTTGTGGGCACCGAGCCAGGCCGGCAGCATCAGCCGGTTCTGAGTCCAGGCGAAGATCCACGGAATGGCGCGCAGGCTCTCGACGCCGCCGTTGGGCTTGCGCTTGGAGGGACGGGAGCCGAGCGGCAGCTTGCCGAGCTCCATCTCCGGGGTGGCGGCACGGAAGTAAGGGACGAAGTCCGGATGACCGCGCACGATACTGCGGTAGTGATCGCAGGAGTCGGCGGCCAGCTGCTCCATCACCTCGCGCCAGCACTCTTTCGGCTTGGGCGGCGGCAGCAGGTTCCCTTCCAGCACGGCGCTGGTGTAAAGGTTGAGGCTCTGGATCGCCACTTTCGGCAGGCCGAACTTGAAGCGGATCATCTCCCCCTGTTCGGTGGTACGCAGACCGCCGCGCAGGGATCCCGGCGGCTGGGAGAGGATTGCCTGATGGGCCGGCGCACCGCCACGACCGACGGTACCGCCACGGCCATGGAACAGGGTGAGGCGGATGTTGTTGGCTTCGGCCAGCCCCACCAGCGACTCCATGGCGGCGTACTGGGCCCAGCCGGCGGCCATCATGCCCGCATCCTTGGCGGAGTCGGAGTAACCGATCATCACGTACTGGCGGCCCTGAATGTAGCCGCGATACCAGTCAACCGACAGCAGACGATCCATCACGGCGGTGCCTGCCATCAGGTCATCCTGAGTCTCGAACAGCGGGGCGACCGGCATGCGGAACTTGCAGCCCGCCTCCTTGAGCAGCAGTTGCACCGACAGCACGTCAGACGGCGCACCGGCCATGGAGATGATGTAGATACCGAACGCATCGGGGTCGTGCTCGGCGATGACCTGACAGGTATCCAGCGTCTCGCGCACCTCGGCGCTCGGCTCCCAGTCGTGGGGAATGAGCGGGCGACGGGAGTTCAGTTCATTGAGCAGGAAGGCCTGCTTGTCATCTTCACTCCACTCGGCGTAGTCACCCATGCCGAGGTAACGGGTCAGTTCGGAGAAGACCAGCCCGTGGCGCTCGCCATCCTGACGGATATCCAGCTTGACCAGATGGATACCGAAGCAGGCGACCTTGCGCAGCACGTCCAGCAGCATGCCGTCGGCGATGTTGCCCATGCCGCAGGCGTGCAGGGAGTGGTAGCAGAGCTCCAGCGGTTCACGCAGTTGGGCGGTGGTCTTGACCAGATCCCGGCTCTCGCTCACCTGACCCTGCACCTTGGCGGTGAGGTGCTCCTTGGTTTCGCGCAGCGCTTCACGCAGCTCGCGCACCAGCGCACGGTAGGGCTCGGGGTGATCGCCAACCCGGGCGCGCACGGCGTCGGTACAGTCGGACATGGAGAGCTCGGAGGTGAGCTCCTTGATGTCTTTGTAGAACAGGCTCACCGCCATCCAGCGGCTCAGCTCGAGCACTTCGGCCGTCACCTTGGCGGTGACGAAGGGGTTGCCGTCGCGGTCACCGCCCATCCAGGAGGTGAACTTGACCGGCGCGGCATCCAGCGGCAGTCGCACACCCAGATGGTGTTGCAGCCGCTCGTCCAGATTGCGCATGAATTCGGGAATGGCTGGCCACAGGCTGTTTTCAACCACCGCAAAGCCCCACTTGGCCTCGTCGACCGGAGTCGGGCGCTGTTCACGGATCTCGTTGGTGTGCCATGCCTGATTGATCAGCTGTTCGATGCGATTGAGGATCTTGTCCCGCTCGCGGGGCAGCAGGTCGGAGAGCTCCAGCGCCTCGAGGCAGTCGTTGAGCTGCACATGCTTGTGGATCAGAGTGCGACGAGTCACCTCGGTCGGGTGAGCGGTCAGCACCAGATCGATATCCAGCTCGCGCACGGCTTGAATGATCGCCTCTTGGGACAGGTTGGAGGCTTTCAGTTTGTCGAACATCTGCTCCAGCGGATCCGGGGTGCAGACCTGCTCTTCGCAGCGACGGGAGATGGTGTGGAACTGTTCCGCCACGTTGGCGAGATTGAGGAACTGGCTGAAGGCGCGAGCCACCGGCAGCAGTTCATCATCGCTCAGGGTGCGCAGGGTATCGAGCAGACGCTCCCGGTCTGATTCATTGCCCTTGCGGGAGGACTTGGCCAATTGGCGAATGGTTTCGATCTTGTCGAGAAAGGCCTGACCCTGATGATCCTTGATGGATTTACCCAGCAGCTGACCCAGCATGCCTACGTTGGCGCGTAGTGCGGCGTACTTTTCGTTCATTCCACATCCTTATCTTGTTGGTGCCTGACACCCATCCGGGGTGCATGACAGCCTCACTTATTGTTGTGCGATTACAACATATGCTCCGTCATCTTAGGGTGACAATCTACCCAGATTGTCTGCGCAAGGTCAAATAACAGGCCGATTCAGAACATGTATTTCCGTCACCACTCCACAACCGGCTTGTTATGTAACTTTCTTACAGTTTTACGCTCCTTTCACTGCCGCCGCTACAGGCAAAAACGTCTGATCAGGTGCTGCAACACTGAAGTGGTGGGCTTGACGAAGGAGAGGTCGAGATACTCATCCGGCTGGTGCGCCTGGGTGATATGGCCGGGGCCCATGACGATGGTCTCGCAGCCAAGCTGCTGGATAAACGGCGCCTCGGTGCAGTAGTTGACCGACTCGGCGGCGCGACCGCTCGCCTTCTCAGCTTCGCGCACCAGCACAGAGTCGTCGGCGCAGGCGTAGGCGGGAATGGGCTCGTGCAGATGTTGCAGATGCAAGCAGCCCGGCTGGTGGATCTCGATGGGTGACAGCGCCTCTTTGAGCATTCCCATCAGCTCGTCAGGCCCCACCTGCGGAGTGGGCCGCAGGTCGATATGCAGCTCGCAGCAGCCGCAGATGCGGTTCGGGCTGTCACCGCCCTGAATGTAACCCAGGTTCAGGGTCGGCTGCGGCACGGCAAAGCGGTGGTCGGCGTAGCGATCTTTCAGATCCTGCTGCAAGCGCAGCACCTGCCCCATCGCCTTGTGCATGATCTCCATGGCGTTGACGCCGTTGGCGGGATCCGAGCTGTGACCACTCTTGCCGGTAATGCGGATCGCCTCCGACATGTGTCCCTTGTGGGCCACCACCGGCACCAGTCCGGTCGGCTCGCCAATCACGGCGTAGTCGGGTTTGAGATCGGCTGCGGCGGCGATGGCACGGGCCCCCGCCATGGTGGTCTCTTCGTCGGCAGTGGCGAGAATGCGCAGCGGCTTGGTCAGCTTGGTGAGGTCAATATCTTTGAGCGCCTCGACGATAAAGGCGAAGAAGCCCTTCATGTCGATGGTGCCGAGGCCATAGAGACGGCTGCCCTCTTCGGTCACCTTGAAGGGATCCTTGCTCCACCCTCCTTCATCAAACGGCACCGTATCGGTGTGGCCCGCCAGCAGCAGACCGCCCTCCCCCTGACCAATCGTCGCCACCAGATTGAACTTGCCCGGCAGGTCGGGGAGCGCCGTTACCTCGCACTGAAAACCGAGCTGACCGAACCAGTCGGCCAGCAGCCGGATCACCGCCTCGTTGCTCTGATCCCATTTGGGATCCGTGCTGCTGATAGAGGGAATCGCAATAATATTCTTATAAAGTGAAAAAAAATCCAGATTGGCCATCAGCTCCTCCTTGCGTCCCCGGAATGTTTCTGTTAGAAAATACAAATGCAAAGTGAGTGCATGAATATTCTGCAATTTTACCTGAATATCTGGCTCATCAACAAAGGCTTCTAGTTGTAAGGGAAAGTTAATGTTCTGTCACCTGATCTATAACCGACGACACACACCCGCCTGAATTGCCCCTCCGCACTTGTGCAAAGGGGCGATCGAACACCCTTGCGCACTGCAGCGTCATGCTGTGAATCTCGAACTCTGACTTGGAATATTCAACATGCTTAACACCGTTATCGTCGGTGCCAGTGGCTACGCGGGAGCCGAACTGGCCGCACTGGTACAGAACCATCCACAACTCAAGCTGTTCGGCCTCTATGTCTCCGCCGGCAGTCAGGATGCCCACAAGCGCTTCTCTTCCCTGCATCCCCAGTGGGTCGGTGCCCTCGATCAGCCGCTGTTGCCGCTGGACGAGGATGGCATGACCCGGATCCTGACCCAGGCCGATCTGGTGCTGCTAGCTACCGCCCACGAGGTGAGCGCCGAGCTGGCACCCAAGTTTCTCGCCAAGGGGCTGCCGGTGTTCGATCTCTCCGGCGCCTTCCGGGTCAAGGATCAGGGCTTTTACGACAGCTTCTACGGCTTCACCCACGACAG
Organism: Aeromonas sp. 6P; assembly: GCF_051919525.1. Classification (NCBI taxonomy): domain Bacteria; kingdom Pseudomonadati; phylum Pseudomonadota; class Gammaproteobacteria; order Aeromonadales; family Aeromonadaceae; genus Aeromonas; species Aeromonas sp. 6P. Next base: position 4,081,570 of record NZ_JBQBEO010000002.1, read on the forward strand.
CGAACAGTGGCTGGATCAGGCCGCCTACGGTCTGGCCGAGTGGAATGCCGATGCCATCGCCACTGCCCAGCTGATTGCGGTGCCGGGTTGCTACCCGACCGCCTCCCTCTGCGCGCTCAAGCCGCTGCAGCAGGATGGCCTGATTGCCAAGGGTTGGCAGCCCATCATCAACGCCGTCTCCGGGGTTTCCGGCGCCGGGCGCAAGGCAGCCATCAACACCAGCTTCTGCGAAGTGAGCCTCAATCCCTACGGCACCTTCAATCACAGACACCAGCCGGAGATCAGCCATCACCTCGGCAAGGAGGTGCTGTTCCAGCCCCACCTTGGCAACTATGTGCGCGGCATTCTGGCCACCATCTATGTGCAGCTGGCGGACGGCGTCACCCCCACCCAGGTGGATCAGGCCTTCCTCAAGGCTTATGAAGGCAAGCCGCTGGTGCGCCTCACCGGCCAGATGCCCTCTATTCGCGGTGTGGCAAACACCCCTTACTGCGATATCGCCTGGCAACAGCAGGGCAACATGCTGGTGGTGGTCTCTGCCATCGACAACCTGCTCAAGGGCGCAGCCTCGCAAGCCATTCAGTGCATAAATATCAAATTCGGATTTGAACCGGCCACCGGCCTGATTTAAGGACTTAGGAAGGATCTCGAACATGGACAAACAGACGTTGGTAATCAAGCTGGGCGGCGCCCTTATCGAGAACGACGAGGCGCTGACCGCCCTGTTCGCTACCCTCAAAACCTTTCTCGACGATCAGCACCGTCCGCTGGTGCTGGTGCACGGCGGTGGCTGTCTGGTGGATGACCTGCTCAAGGGGCTGGGTCTCACCTCTACCAAGAAGAACGGCCTGCGGGTGACCCCGTTCGAGCAGATCCCCTTTATTGCCGGTGCGCTGGCAGGGACCGCCAACAAGCAGATGATGGCCAAGGCAATCGCCACCGGCATTCCGGCGGTGGGGCTCTGTCTGGCAGATGGCGGCCTGTGTCAGGTGACCCAGCTCGACCCGGATCTCGGCGCAGTCGGCGAGTGCAAGCCGGGCAACCCGGCACTGGTGGCGGGCATCCTCGGTCAGGGCTTCCTGCCGGTGGTGAGCTCCATCGGCATCACAGCCGACGGGCAACTGATGAACGTCAACGCGGATCAGGCTGCCACTGCCATTGCCGAGGCGCTCGGTGCCGATCTGGTGATGCTCTCCGACGTGAGCGGCATCCTGGATGGCAAGGGCAAGCTGGTGCCCCAGCTCGACAAGCTGACCGCACTGGATCTGATGGAGAAAGGGGTGATCCGCGACGGCATGGCGGTCAAGGTAGAAGCGGCCCTGCACGCCGCCGAGACTCTCGGCAAACCGGTCTGTGTCGCCAGCTGGCGCTACCCGGATCAGCTGCTCAAGCTGCTGGCTGGCGGCGCGGTCGGCACCCAAGTGGCCATTTGATCTCCACCGGAACAAGGAACATCCGATGCAACATCTTCTGAAAGACAGTGATCTGAACAAAGCCCAGATTGAAGCGCTGATTGCGCTGGGTAAAGCGGTCAAGGCCGACCCGAAGAAGTACAGTCAGGCGCTGGCCGGCAAGAGCGTGGTCACCCTGTTCGAGAAACCCTCCCTGCGTACCCGGGTCACCTTCGACATCGGCATCGCCAAACTGGGCGGCCACAGCGTCTATCTGGATCAGCAGAACGGCGCGCTGGGCAAGCGGGAGTCGGTGAAAGATTTCGCCGCCAACCTGTCGCGCTGGTGTGATGCCATCGTCGCCCGGGTGTTCGATCACCAGACCCTGGTCGAGCTGGCAGCGCACGGCACAGTGCCGGTGGTGAACAGCCTGTGCAACCTCTACCACCCCTGTCAGGGGCTGGCCGACTTTATGACCATTGCCGAGCACTACGACGACCTGTCGAAGGTGAAGCTTGCCTACCTCGGTGATGGCAACAACGTCAGCCACTCTCTGCTGCTGCTGGGGGCGACCCTGGGCACCGACGTCACCCTGATCTGCCCGAAAGGCCACGGCCCGGATACCCAGATCTTCCTGCAGGCGCAGGCACTGGCGGCCAAGTCGGGAGCGACCATCCACATCAGCGATGACGTGGCGGATATCGAAGGGTTCGACGTGGCCTACACCGACACCTGGGTCTCCATGGGTGACAACACCCCGATGGAGCAGGTCAAAGACCTCTTTATGCCTTACCAGATCAACCAGGCTCTGCTCGACCGCACCGGCATTGCACATGTGCTGCACTGCCAGCCGGCCCACCGGGAGCTGGAGATCACCTCGCAGGTGATGGATGGCCCCGCCTCCCTCATCATGGACGAGGCCGAAAACCGGATGCATATCCAGAACGCCGTGTTGCTGACCCTTCTCGGCAACAAGTAACGCGGCAATCAACCTGAATCACGACCCTTTTATTGAATCATCATCGAATCATCACGGAGAGAAGTAACATGAGCGGAATCAACAAGATCGTACTGGCTTACTCGGGTGGACTGGATACCTCGGCCATCATTCCCTGGCTGAAAGAGCACTATGATGCCGAAATCATTGCCTTCGTGGCCGACGTCGGTCAGGAGCGCGACGATCTGGAAGGGATCGAGCAGAAGGCCATCGCCTCCGGCGCCACCAAGTGCATCATCAAGGATCTGCGGGAAGAGTTCGTCAAAGAGTACGTCTATCCGACCCTGAAGACCGGCGCCGTCTATGAAGGCACCTATCTGCTGGGCACCTCCATGGCCCGTCCGGTGATCGCCAAGGCGATGGTCGAGGCCGCGCTGGCGGAAGGGGCCGATGCCATCTCCCACGGTTGCACCGGCAAGGGTAACGATCAGGTGCGTTTCGAAGGCGCGGTCGCCGCGCTGGCGCCCCAGCTGAAAGTGATTGCCCCGTGGCGGATCTGGGACATGCGCTCCCGGGAAGATCTGCTCTCCTATCTGGAGACCCGCAACATTCCCTGCAAGGCGACCCTGAAGAAGATCTACAGCCGCGATGCCAACGCCTGGCACATCTCCACCGAGGGTGGCGAGCTGGAGAGCACCTGGAACGAGCCGTCCGAAGCGGTCTGGCAGTGGACCGTACCGGCCGAACAGGCACCGGATCAGCCGGAGTACGTCAAGCTGACCGTGGCGCAGGGTGAAGTGGTGGCCGTGGATGACCAGCCGCTGAGCCCGCACCAGATCCTGATGACCCTGAACGAGCGGGCCGGCAAGCACGGCGTGGGCCGCATCGACATCACCGAAAACCGGATGGTGGGGATGAAGTCCCGCGGCTGCTATGAAACCCCGGGCGGTACCGTGATGGTCGCCGCGCTGCGCGCCGTGGAAGAGCTGGTCTTGGATCGCCCAACCCGCGCCTGGCGGGAGAAGCTGGGTGCCGAGTTCTCCCACCTGGTCTATGACGGTCGCTGGTTCACTCCGCTGTGCAAGGCGATCCTCGCCTCTGCCAACGCCATCGCCGAAGATCTCGACGGTGAAGTGGTGCTGAAGATGTACAAGGGGCAGGTCACTGCGGTGCAGAAGAAGTCGCCGAACAGCCTCTACTCCGAAGATTTCGCTACCTTCGGCGCCGACGAAGTGTATGACCAGAGCCATGCCGAAGGCTTTATCCGTCTCTACACCCTGGCCAGCCGGATCCGCGCCATGAAGGAGCAACATCAAGCCATCGGTGGCGACCATACCCACGGCTAAGCAAGCGCGATAACCCGTTGATTCCGTTGAGGGGGCATGGCCCCCTCTTCTACAGGCAGAGGGCATAGCCCCTGACCCATCATCGGCGGGTGTGACAAAAGCGGCAGCGCCCCGGCCGCTTCTGTGAGATAACAGGCTCGCAGAAAAACAGGGCACGATTTCAAGCTCGGTGGCCAGGGCGCCGCCGACAACGCATTCAAGGAGAGCAGTATGGCACTTTGGGGTGGACGCTTCAGTCAGGGAGCCGATAGCCGGTTCAAGCAGTTCAACGATTCGCTGCGGTTCGATTACCGGCTGGCGGAGCAGGATATTCAGGGCTCCATGGCCTGGGCCAAAGCGCTGGTGAAGGTGGGCGTATTGACCGCCGATGAGCAGGGCAAACTGCAACAGGCGATGGAGGTGCTGCTCGCCTCGGTGCAGCAGGATCCCCAACAGATCCTGAGTTCGGACGCCGAAGATATCCACTCCTGGGTCGAGAGCCAGCTAATCGCCGCCGTCGGCGATCTTGGCAAGAAGCTGCACACCGGCCGCTCGCGCAACGATCAGGTCGCCACCGACCTGAAACTCTGGTGCAAGGCGCAGGGCGAGCTGCTGCTCGGCTCCATCACCGCCCTGCAGCAGGGGCTGGTCGCCTCCGCCCGCGTCAATCAGGCTGCGGTGCTGCCCGGTTACACCCACCTGCAGCGGGCCCAGCCGGTCACCTACGCCCACTGGGCGCTGGCCTATGTGGAGATGCTGGAGCGGGATTACTCACGGCTGCAGGATGCCCTCAAACGTCTCGACACCAGCCCGCTCGGCTGCGGCGCGCTGGCGGGCACTGCCTATGCCATCGACCGCGAAGCCTTGGCGCTCGACATGGGCTTTGCCGCTGCCACCCGCAACAGCTTGGATTCGGTCTCAGACCGGGATCACGTGGTGGAGCTGATGCACGTAGCGTCCCTCTCCATGACCCACCTGTCGCGCTTTGCCGAAGACCTTATCTTCTACAACACCGGCGAGGCGGGCTTTGTCGAGCTCTCCGATGCGGTCACTTCCGGCTCGTCGCTGATGCCGCAGAAGAAGAACCCGGATGCGCTGGAGCTGATCCGCGGCAAGACCGGCCGGGTGGTCGGCGCCCAGATGGGCATGCTGATGAGCCTCAAGGCGCTGCCGCTGGCCTACAACAAGGACATGCAGGAAGACAAGGAGGGACTGTTCGATGCCCTCGACACCTGGCACGACTGCCTCGACATGGCGGCGCTGGTGCTGATCGATCTGAAGGTGAATGGCGAGCGCACCATGGCGGCGGCGCAGGGGGGTTACGCCAACGCCACCGAGCTGGCGGACTATCTGGTGGCCAAGGGGATTCCATTCCGTGAAGCGCACCATATCGTCGGCGAAACCGTGGTCTTTGCCATCAGTGTGGGCCGCCCGCTGGAGGAGCTCTCCATCGGCGAGTTCCAGCGCTTCAGCCCGGTGATCGAGTTCGACGTATACCCCAATTTGGAACTGGAAGCGACCCTGGCCAAGCGGGTCGCCAAAGGCGGCGTCGCCCGCGAGCAGGTAGAGACAGCCCTTACCGCCGCCGAACAGTGGCTGGCCAAGCGGGTGGGTTAAGCCAACCGGCTTGTCATCCAAAGTTGAAAGCAAAACGGCAACCTCGGTTGCCGTTTTTTATTGCTCACCGCGGTTCAGGCGCTGGCATTAAGCAGTTTGCCAACCCCATCGCCCTTGCCATTGGGCAGGGTCTGTTTAAAGGCTGCGAGCAGCTGATCGAGGTTGAGATGGCTGGCACCGAGGGAATCCTTGAGGGTATCGAGCTCACTTTGCAGGGCATCGAGGCGGGTGCTCTGGGTGCCGCTCGCCAGCTGGTTGAGGGCGCTGTCGATGGCAGCCGGGAGGGATTGGCCACCATTCTCCTGCCCCAAGGTCTGCATCAGCTCCCCCATAAAGTGGTTGATGGCCGAGCGGTTCTGTTCGCTATCGGCCTCCTTGATACCGAGCCGCTGGAACAGGCTCTGGACGGTCGGGGCGAGGTGCTCCTCCTGTACGGCAGGCTGCACGGGCTGGGGTTTGCTACTGCTGCCAAGCAGCTGGCTACCCAGCTTGAGGGCGATCGAGGCAAGGGGAAACAGGCTGCTGATCATGATATCTCTCCGCGACAACGACCCTTGATTGTGTTGCCAAGAGGAGTGCATAAGCGGGGCCAAAATTTAGTGAACAGCACAGGGCGAAACCAACCCATTGAGCCACCGAGTGATTTGAATCGCCGCCTTGTGTTAGTGGGCATTGCGGCTGAGGTCATCACAAGAGAGCCGAGCGGCCAGCGGCTGCCGCTGCAGATCGAAGCGGCAAAGGGGCATTGCCGCAGCAAACCGGAGGCGGCAGGGCTCCTCTTCGCTATATGCCGGTACATGCCCGCCATCCCCTCGATTACGTCATTTTTCATTCATGAAACTTATGGCTATTAAGATCATGTGAATTTTCTTATCTAATATGTTCGCGCAAGATGGCTCTCAAACCGGATTTGCCGTCACCGCAATGCTGGCCGGCAGCCGCCTTCTCCCTGCCTCTTTCGTTTATGGAGTCGCTATGTCCCTGATCACCCCCTATATCTCCCCCGAAGTCAGCCAGCTGGCTCCCGGCTTTCGCGCTTTGAGCATCACGGTGCAGGCCGCCGCCGTGGTCGACCCGAACGTGGGGGCGCGCGCCCTTGATGAAGCCTGCACCGCCATGCTGACCGCCGATGTGCCGTGGGCAGAGGCGCATCTCGCCGCCTGGGGCGAGCTGTTCAGAAAATTTGGCGCCAAGCCGCAGCGGACTCCCTGTTCCGCCGAGGCTCTGAGAAAGCGGGTCGCCCGCGACGGCAACCTGCCCGCCATCGATCCCGTGGTCGATCTCTACAACGCCATCAGTATCCGCTACGCCATTCCGGTGGGGGGCGAAAACCTGCTTGCTTATGAGGGACTACCGCGACTGGTGGTAGCCGATGGCAGCGAGCAGTTCGATACCATGAAGGGGGGCGAGCCCGCACACGAATCTCCGGAACCCGGCGAGGTGGTCTGGCGGGATGACAAGGGGGTCACCTGTCGGCGCTGGAACTGGCGGCAGGGTGTGCGTACCCGACTCAGTGTCGATTCGGGCCAGATGTGGTTTATTCTGGAGAGCCTGCCCGAGATGCCGCTGGCTGCGCTGCATGAGGCGGGGGAAAAACTGGTCGCCGGACTGCGGGAGATGATGCCGGAAGCGGTGATCACACAGAGCCTGTTCGGCGATGTTGAGTAAATAGAAGGACGAGCCAACTCGTCACCGATAGATACAGAGAGGGGCGCCACAGCGCCCCTCTCTCTTTTCACCCTGCTCAGCCCAGCAGTAGATAGAGCTGGTGAGCCGCCACCCCGGCGCACAAGCCGCCGACCGTGTGGGCGACAATGGCGCGGGAGGTGAGGTGGCGATAGCCGAGGGCATCGAGCATGGCGGTGTGGGTGCTCAGAAAGCCACTCCAGCACATCCCCATGGCGGTAAACACCGCGACCTCGTTACCGGTGATCCACCCCTTGGCGATAAAGGGGGGCACCAGTGACATGGCGGCACCGACCGCACCAAGCGAGGTAGCCGGGAAGGCAACCAGCTCCGGCTGCTGGAAGCCGAACAGCAGGTCAAACAGCCAGCTCACCTTGGCGGCCAGCACCGGCAGCAGGGCTACCCCCTGAAACGCTTCGCCGGTATAGCCCTTGTCGCCCGGGCCGAAGGTGAGCAGCATCACGAAGGTACTGATGATCAGCACCCCGGGGATCACCGCCATCCCCAGCTCCACGCCAGATTTGCCACCATCGAGCAGAGAGTTGAGGATACGCAGCCAGCCGGGAGCCGCCTCTTTGGTCACCCCTACCTTGCGGCCGTCGGACGGTACAGCGTCATCGTTCAGCACTTCCCCCACCAAGGGGCGGATCATCCGCTGCATCAGTCGGGTAGAGACCACCGAGCCCACCAGAGCGCCGAGCAGCCCGATCAGCGCCGCGCTGGCAGTGGATTCACCGCTCGGCAGCTGCAAGGTGGCCATAAAGGTCACCACGATCAGCCCCATGCCAAAGGCGGTACCGAAGTTGGTGAGCGACACCAGCTGCCAGGGAGTGAAGCCTTTGCGAAAGCGGCTGTCCTTGGCGAGGCTGATCACCGCCGGGTTGTCGGAGAAGAAGGTCATCAGCGCCGCCAGCGCGGTGCGACCGGGCAGACGAAACACCGGCTTCATCAGCGGGGCCAGCAGTACTTCCAGCAGGCGGATCACCCCGAACTCGCTCAAGAGCTGGCTCAGGGCACCGGAGAGCACCGTGATCCCCATGATAAAGAGCACGGTATTGAGCAGCAGCTGGTGGGCGGTATTGAACAGGGTGTTGACCATGGCCGAGAGGCCCATCTGGCTGCCGAGGTAACCGAACAGGCTGCCAAGAATAAGCAGTACCAGCACGGGTTCCATCCAGTTCCTAATGGCGGCAAGTCGCCCCTTTGACTCTATAACTACATGATTTTCCATATCTATCCTGCGGTTCATCTGTGCGTGTGTGGTTGTTTTTATGGTTAAAAAATGGCTGCGCCAAATAGAAAAAAGCCCTTGTCTTGCGACAAGGGCTTTTTGAATTGGCTCCTCCTACTGGACTTGAACCAGTGACATACGGATTAACAGTCCGCCGTTCTACCGACTGAACTAAGGAGGAATTGTAATTGGTGCCCAGAGACGGAATCGAACCGCCGACACGGGGATTTTCAATCCCCTGCTCTACCGACTGAGCTATCTGGGCAAATGGTGCCGGCTACCGGAATCGAACTGGTGACCTACTGATTACAAGTCAGTTGCTCTACCTACTGAGCTAAGCCGGCACACTTTAAACCATTGTGCATGAACAAATTTTTTATTTCATGGCACCAAAATTGGTGCCCAGAGACGGAATCGAACCGCCGACACGGGGATTTTCAATCCCCTGCTCTACCGACTGAGCTATCTGGGCGTGGGCGCTATTAAACGGATTTTAAGGCGGATGGTCAACGGGAAATTTCACTTTTTGTCTCGTTCGTCTCTTTTTTGCGCAACATCGTCCATTTCTGCCACTTCTTCGGCACAGGCCGCGCGTTTTCGCCCCCAGACTCTGGGTTCCTCCCCCTTGAGCAGGCGGGAGATGTTCTCGTGATGGCGGATCAGAATGAGGCAGGAGAGCAGGGAGACTGGCAGGGTATATTCGGGTTTGAGCAGATAGGTGAAGAGCGGCGTCAGCAGCACGGTAATGATGGAGGCCAGCGAGGAGTAGCCGCTCACCAGCAGCACCAGCAGCCAGGTGCCAATCACGGCGCCCCCCATGGTAAAGCCGATGGGCATCATGGTCCCCAGCGCCGTCGCCACCCCTTTGCCACCACGAAAATGAAAGAAGATGGGGTACATATGGCCGAGGCAGGCGGCGACCCCGATAAAGCCGAGGTAGACGGGTTTGATCTGCAGATACCAGGCGAGATAGACGGGCACAGTGCCCTTGAGCACATCGAGCAACAGCACCACCAGCGCCGCCATCCGGCCACCGAGGCGCAGAACATTGGTTGCCCCCGGATTGTGGGAGCCATGATCCCGCGGGTCGGGCAGACCGGTACAGCGGGAGACCAGCACAGCACTGGATAGTGAACCACCCAGGTAGGCCAGAATAATCATCAAAATCGTCAGGGCCGTCATCTTGGTCGTTTTTACCACGATATGAATGGGGTATGATGCGGGCCACATACGCTGGCATGGGCCCATGCCCACCCAGAGCGCCTCGGCAAGCCTGTTGCCCGGCCAGCATCCCTGCGCTGTCATCACAGCCCATCAAGAGTAAAGAAGAAGTACAGTCATGGACAAGGTGTTTATTCGCGGACTCGAAGTTTTGACCACCATAGGTGTATATGAGTGGGAGAAGGGCATTCGCCAAAAGCTCCGTTTTGACCTCGAGATGGGGTTCGACAACCGCCCCGCGGCAGCAACCGACGACATCAATCTGGCACTGGATTATGCCGACCTCTCCAACAAGATTTGCGAGCATGTCAGCGGCAAGGTGGTCGAGCTGGTCGAAACCATGGCCGAGCAGGTTGCCATGCTGGTGCTCGCCGACGAGCGGGTACAGTGGGTCAAGGTGACCCTCACCAAGCCGGGCGCCGTGCCCAATGCCGCCGGGGTCGGCGTCGAGATCCTGCGCCATCGCACCCCGGCCGCGAGCAGCAACTGATGACCACCATCTATATTAGCCTCGGCTCCAACATCGAGCGGGAGCGCCATATTCGCGCCGGGCTCGATGCCCTGCACGCCGAATTTGGCGAGCTGCGGGTCTCCCGGGTATTCGAGAGCGAGGCGGTCGGCTTCAACGGCCGCCCCTTCTACAACCTGGTAGCGGCTGCCGAGACCGACCTGCCGCTGACCACCGTCTGCCAGCGACTGCGGGCCATGGAGTTCGCCCACGGCCGCGAGCCGGATGCCAAGAAGTTCGCCCCGCGTACCCTGGATCTCGACCTGCTGCTCTATGGCGATCTGGTCTGCGACACCCCGCTGGTGCTGCCGCGCGGTGAAGTGCTCACCAACGCCTTCGTGCTGTGGCCACTGGCCGAGCTGGCACCCAAACTGCGCCACCCCGTCGATGGCCGCACCATGGGCGAGCTGTGGCAAGCCTATGACAAGGCCTCCCAGCAACTGTGCCCCATTCCCTTTCACTGGGAAGCGTGCGAATTGCAGCATCACTGATCCGCAAGGGCGCCTCACGGCGCCCTTGTTGTTTTCACGGACAGGGTTGCTTATCACGGATAAGAAAGTGTCATTGGGCCTGACCCTGCGAGGCTGGCAGGATAGCGCCCACTACAGGAGAACCCCATGCCACTCAATACCATTCACCACTTCAACTGCCAGCTGCTGGCCGAACTGCCCCACCAGCGCTATGAGCATGAACCCATCCTCGACTACGCCACCGACGAAAAGGTCAAAGCCCGCCTCGGCTGGCAGGCGGAGTTCAGCAAGACCCTGTTTCTCAAGTTCAAGGATGGCCGCTTCGCCCTGCTGCTGACCCACAGGGACGGCAGGCTCGACAACAAGGCGGTCAAGGCCGCACTCGGTGCCAAGCCCTCCATCTGCACCGCCGAAGAGATGCAGGCGGAGATCGGCTGCCTGCCGGGGGCGGTCTGCCCCTTCCTGCCCCGCGCCGATATTCCGCTACTGGTGGATCAGCAACTGCTCAACCACACCGCCTTCACCTGGACTCCGGGCCACCCGGAGCAGACCTTTCTGCTGGCGACCACCCATCTGGCCGAGGTGCTGGCGCAGCTCCCCTGCGAGGTCAGCTATCTGCCCGCGCCGACGGCGTAGCACCATCGCGCGCCAGCTGGGCGAAGATCAGCGCCGCCAGCATGGACAGCAGCCCGACACAGAGGTAGGTAAGATGGAACCCGGCCAGCCACTGGCCGTTGGCCGCTGAGGTACCCGCCGAGAAGAGCCCGAGCAGGCTGGCGGCAATCGCCACCCCCAAGCTCATGGAGAGCTGCATCACCACCGAGAGCAGACCGTTGCCACTGCTGGCCAGGGTCGGGCTGAGATCTTGCAGCGTGAGAGTGTTCATGGCGGAGAACTGCAGCGAGTTGATGGCGCCGAAGATCGCCAGCCAGCCCAGCAAGACCCCGTAGGGGAGCTGGTTGTCGATGAAATAGAAGCTGGCGATCATCGCCCCTAGTAGCAGGGTGTTGCCGATCAGGATGCGGCGATAGCCCACCTTCGGAATAAGCTTGTTCACCAGCGTCTTGGTCAGCATGGCGCCAATCACTGTGGGGATCATGGTCATCCCCGCCTTGCTTGGCGAGAAACCGAGCCCCAGCTGCAGAAACAGCGGGGTGAGGAAGGGCATGGCGCCGCTGCCGAGGCGGGCAAACAGGTTGCCCCAGATGCCGATGGCAAAGGTGGCGGTCTTGAACAGGCTCAGGCTAAAGAGCGGCTGTTGTGCATTGGCGGCATAGAGCCAGTAGCTCGCCATCGCAGCCAAGCCGAAGATCAGTGCAAACAGCGCCCAACCGGTGGAGATGCTGTGCTCCCCCAGACCCTGCAAGCCGACCGACACCAGCACCATGCCGACGCTGAACATCACAAAGCCCTGCCAGTCGAACCGGGCGGTCTGCTGCCGCAGCTCCGGCATAAAGTGCCAGCTGGCGATAAAGCCGAGCAACCCCACCGGCAGATTGATGAGAAACACCCAGTGCCAGCTCGCCACTTCCACCAGCCAGCCACCGAGCGCCGGCCCCATCAGCGGGCCGAGCAGCCCCGGGATGGTGACAAACGACATCACCCGCAGCAGCTCGTGCTTGTCATAGACCCGCAGCACCGCCAACCGTCCCACCGGCATCAGCAGCGCACCGCCAATCCCCTGAAGTACCCGGGCGGCCACCAGCATGGAGAGCGAATTGGAGGCGGCGCAGGCGAGCGAGCCGAGGGTAAAGAGCGAGATGGCAGCCAGATAGATGCGGCGGGTGCCGAATCTGTCAGCCAACCAGCCGGAGGCCGGGATCAGTAACGCCACCGTCAGCATGTAGGCGATGATCACCGACTGCATCTGCAGCGGGCTCTCTCCCAAGGTCTCGGCCATGCTGGGCAGGGCAGTGTTGAGAATGGTGCCATCCAGCGCCTGCATAAAGAAACCGACCGCCGCCAGCAGGGGCAGCCACTTGCGCTGGGCATCTGTCACTGTGTGGCTCATTGCCACCTCCATTATTTTTGCGGGGGAGCGGCGGCGGTCAGGAAGAGATCGACACAACTCAGGGTCCAGGCATCCTGCTCGGCAGCGCTCTGGGTCAACGGCAGACCCAGCTCACGGAGCATTCGCTCCTTGCCCTGCCACATCAGCAACAGCTGCAAGGCGGCCTGTTCGCTGTCTTGATGGCACAGCAGGCCTTGCTGCTTTTGCTGCTCCAGCCAGTTGGACAGCATCTCGGTCACATAGAGCGGGCCCGCCTCGAAAAAAAGGGTGGCCAGCTGGGCATCGTTGCAGCTGATGCAGGTGCGAAAGATATTGATGGCATCATCGCTCAGGATCAACTTGCGAAAGCTGCGACCAAAGGCAATCAGACTCTCCCGCACATTGTTGCCACGCAACAATACCTCCGGCATCAGCTCACTGCTGACGCACTTGCTGCCCACCGCTTCGGCAAACAGCGACTCCTTGTTGGCAAAATGGCTGTAGACCGTCTGCTTGGAGACGCCCGCTTCACTGGCCACCATGTCCATGCTGACCAGATGCAGACCGTGCTGACAGAAGAGCCGCCCAGCAGCATCGAGGATCGCAGCCCGCTTCTGCTGACTACGGGGTGAAATGTTCATTTTTCCTCCACAATCAAACTGGACAGTCTAGTTTCGAAAAACTAGACTCACCGGTGTGATTTGATGTTATGTCAACCAGAGGATGATGTCATGACACTTTGCTTAATCCTGCTGGCGCTGTTACTGAGTGGCTGCAGCCCGGTCACAGAGTCAGAAGAAACACCCACCCTGACCCGGGTGATCGCCCAGCCGCTGCAAGCCAGCGATCACTACCCGGTGCTGCACCGCTTCAATGGCCGGGTGATCGCCCCCGAGCACAGCCAGATAGGTTTCGAGCTGGCAGGGCGGATCGCCACTCTGCACAAGGGACGCGGAGAGCCGGTCGCGGCCGGCGAGCTGCTCGCCACACTGGATACCCGGCTGCTGGAAGTGGAAGCCAAAGAGCTGGCCGCCCGGGCTGCCCAGAACGAGGCCGAGCTGACCCTTGCCCGGCAGACGCTCGAACGACTCACCGCCCTGCGCCAGCAGCAGTTCAGCTCCCGTCAGGCGCTGGATGAACAGCAAGGCAAAGTCCGCATGCTGGAGGCAAGCGCCAACCAGCTGGCCGCCGCCCTCGAAGCCAACCGGGTCAAACAGGAGAAATCACAGCTGCGCGCCCCTTTCAACGGGATCGTAGTCAGCCGCGAGCAGGCATTGGGGGCCGTGGTGGCCGCAGGCCAGCCTCTCTTCTCCCTGACCCGCAGCGGCCAGTGGGAGGCCGATATCGGCGTGCCGGTGAAACAGGCCGAGTCCCTGATCGTCGGCCAACACTACCCCCTGCAAAGCGGGGAGCAATCACTGGAGGGGCGCCTGCTTAATCTGGGGGTACAAGTGGACGGGCAGACCCACACCCGCACCGCCCGCTTCCAGCTGACCCGGGGCGGCGAACAACTGGCAGAGGGGCAACTGATCACCCTGTTGCATCAGACCCGCGAGCCTACCCGTGCCTACGAGGTACCGCTCACCGCGCTGACCCAGGGATTGCGCGGCAGCTGGACCCTCTATCTGCTCAACGACGAAACGCCACCCCGGGTGGTCAGTCGGGACGTCACTCTGCTGCAGCAAGATGGCGAGCGGGCCTGGATCAGTGGTGCCCTGAACGGACAAGAACAGCTGGTGACCGATGGCCTGCATAAACTGGTGCCGGGCCAGCAGGTCACCCTGACAACCAGCGTGGATCATCAGGCGGCGCATCCGGAGCCACAGTCATGATCCGCCCGTTTATCGAGAATGGCCGCCTGCTGCTATTGACGGTCGCGCTGCTGCTGACGGCCGCCCTTGCGGCATTGCAGACCCTGCCCAGAACCGAAGATCCCCAGCTCACCAGCCGTTTTGCCAGCGTGGTTACCCACTTACCCGGGGCCAGCGCCGAGCGGGTGGAGGCGCTGGTGAGCGAGCCCATCGAGAACCGGCTGCGGGCCCAGAGCGAGATCAAGCTGATCGAGTCGAGCTCTCGCCCCGGTCTCTCCATCATCAATCTGGAGCTCAAGGATGAGGTCAGCGATGTCGAGCCCGTCTGGTCCAGAGTCCGTGACCGGCTGGCAGATCTTGCCGCCGGACTGCCAGCCGGCGCCAGTGCCCCCAAGCTGGATGACGAGAAGGGCTACCCCTTCACCCGGCTGGTCAATGTGGTCTGGCGCGGGCCGGGCCAGCCGCAGCTGGATCGCCTCGCCCGCTACAGCGCCGAGCTGGAACGCCGGGCTCGCCAGCTGCCGGGCACCGAATACGTCGAGCGGGTCGGGGCCCCACAGGAGGAGATCGAGGTGCGGTTCGATCCCCTCGCCCTCAGTGCCAGCGGCATGAGTGGCGAACAGCTTGCCCAGGCGCTGAGTGGTGCCGATGCAAAAGTAGCCGCCGGGGAGTTGCAGGGCAGCCACAATCGCTTTCAGGTGGAGATCCGCGGCGCCCTCGATACCCTGGAGCGGATCCGCCAGATCCCGCTGCGCACCGGCGAGCAGGGCCAGACCCTGCGCCTTGGCGATCTGGCTGAGGTAAGACGTACCCTGCACCAGCCGGAGAGCCAGCTGGCCTTTGCCAATGGTGAACGGGCCGTGGTGGTCGGCCTGCGCATGGCACAGGATCACCGCATCGACCTCTGGTCGGCACGGGTCGATACCATGCTGGCCCAGCTGCAACAGGACTTGCCGGATAATATCGGCCTCGTCACCAGCTTCGATCAGCAGCGTTATACCGATCAGCGGCTCGACACCCTGCTCATCAACATTGTGCAGGGCTTCCTCATCATAGTGGCGGTGCTGCTGGTGACCTTGGGAGTCAAGGCCGCCATTATCGTGGCCCTGTCGCTGCCGCTTACCGTGGCGTTCTCTTTCGCCTGCATGAACCTGATCAATTTGCCCATTCACCAGATGTCGGTCACCGGTCTGGTGGTGGCGCTCGGGATCATGGTGGACAACGCCATCGTCATGGCGGATCGGGTGCAGTATCAGCGCCGCCACGGCATGGCCATGAGTGCCGCCGCACTGGAAGCCATCGGCCACCTCTGGCTGCCACTGCTGGGCTCCACCCTCACCACCATGCTC
Source organism: Aeromonas sp. 6P (assembly GCF_051919525.1). Taxonomy (NCBI): domain Bacteria; kingdom Pseudomonadati; phylum Pseudomonadota; class Gammaproteobacteria; order Aeromonadales; family Aeromonadaceae; genus Aeromonas; species Aeromonas sp. 6P. The sequence continues at coordinate 4,097,106 of NZ_JBQBEO010000002.1, forward strand.
GCCTTTATGCCGATCATTCTGATGCCGGGCCCGGCGGGCGAGTTTGTCGGCGGCATCGCCTGGGCGGTGATCTGCTCGCTGCTGGGATCCTACCTCATCGCCCACACCCTGGTGGCTGGCCTCGCAGCCCGCTGGATTGGCAGTGACCAGGGGGGACGCTGGTATCAGGATGGCTTGCACCTGCCCCGGGTGAGCGCCCGTTTCCAGCAGAGCATCGCCATGGCGCTGGCTCACCCCTGGCGAACCCTGCTGTTGGTCAGTCTGCTGCCCCTGCTCGGTTTCTGGGTGGCGGGCCGCCTCACCGAACAGTTCTTTCCCCCTGCCGACCGGGACATGATCCACATCGAGGCCAGCCTCTCCCCACAGGCGAGCCTGGCGCGCACCCGCGAGCTGGCTCTGGGGATCTCCGCCGAGCTGGCCAGTCTCCCCGAGCGGGTTCGTCAGGATTGGGTGGTGGGCGACAACGCCCCCAGCTTCTACTACAACCTGGTGCCCAGAAAACAGGGGCGGGCCGATTACGCCCAGGGGATGATCACTCTGCAGGATGCCGATGCTGCCGAGCGGCTCATTCCACAACTGCAGCAGCGGCTCGATGCAAAATTTCCCGAAGCGCAGATCCTGGTGCGCAAGCTGGAACAGGGGCCACCTTTCAATGCCCCGGTCGAGCTGCGGCTGTTTGGCCCCGACCTTGAACAACTACACCGTCTGGGAGAGGAGCTGCGCAGTCTGCTCGCCAATACCCCGGCAGTGGTGCAGACCCGCGCCACCTTGCAGGCAGGGGCCCCCAAACTCTGGTTGCAAGTCGATGAGGAGGCCGCCCGACTGGCAGGCATGAGCCTGACCGATGTGGCCTCCCGGCTGGCGGGCGCACTGGATGGCAGGTTGGGCGGCACTGTGCTGGAAGGCACCGAGTCAATCCCGGTTCGGGTGCGACTGGCCGAGCCCTTGCGTCAGGATCCGGATGCGCTGCTCAATGTGCCGCTATCGCTCACCGGCACCGGCCAGCAAGGGGCAGCCAATCTCACCTTGCGGGCACTGGCCACTCCCGAGTTGCTGCCAAGCTGGGGGGAGATCAGCCGTCGGGATGGTGAGCGGGTCAATGTGCTGGAGGCCTATCTGGCGGTCGGTGTACTGCCGCAAACCGTGCTGGAGCAGGTCAAAGAGAGGCTGGCCGCCAAGGCGCTGGCGTTGCCGCCGGGCTATCGACTGGAGTTTGGCGGAGAAGCCGCCAAGCGGGATGAATCGGTGGGCAATCTGATGGCTCACGTCAGCCTGGTCGCCGTGCTGCTGGTGGCCGTGCTGGTGCTCAGCTTCAACTCGTTCCGGCTGGCAGGCATCGTCACCCTGGTGGCGATCCAGTCGGCGGGGCTCGGCCTGCTGTGGGTCTGGCTGCTGGGGTACCCTTTCGGTTTTACGGTGATCATCGCCCTGCTGGGACTGATGGGGCTGGCCATCAACGCCGCCATCGTCATTCTGGCCGAGCTGAAGGCAGACCCGCTGGCACAACAGGGCAATCTGCCGCAGATCCGTGACCTGGTGGCCGGTTGCAGCCGCCACATCGTCTCGACCACCATCACCACGGTGGGCGGCTTCATCCCGCTATTGCTGGGGGGCGGCGGCTTCTGGCCCCCCTTTGCCATCGCCATCGCCGGTGGCACAGCGCTGGCGACCCTGCTCTCGTTCTACTTTGTGCCGGTGGCGTTTGTGCTGTTCAACCGTCGCCGTCCTGACCCGATGCAGGAGAGCCGCAACGCGCAAGATCAGTTGTCGGGCTGACCCAGCATGGCTTTGAGCCGCTCTTCCAGAGTGGGCTCGGGGGCCTTGAGGGTCGCCATAAAGAGCTGCTCGATACCGGCCTTGTCCTGACTTTTCACGATAAACACCAGTCGGGACTGGGCCTTGCCCTCCGGCCAGTCGCCCAGCGCCTGCAGCGGATAGAGCTGGCCGTGGACGCCGTGGATCACCACCGGCTGGCTCTCCCCTTCCAGCTGCAAGATCCCCTTGAGCCGCAGCAGGGCATCGCCATACTGCGCCTGCACCGCATCGATGGCGGCCAGCAGACGAGAGGGCTTGAGCGGCTCGCCAATACGCAAAGAGAAACTCTCGATGTTGCCGTGCTCGAAGTGGGTAGGCGCAGCTGTGCCTACCTTGGCGGCGAACGGTTGCATCTTCGGCTGCATGGGTGATGCCAGCCCCTGCTTGGGGGATTCGGTGCGCAGCCAGGCCAGCAGCTGACGCACATCGCGCCCCGCCGCTTCGTTGTAGGCACCGAGCTTCTCCAGCACCGCTGGCGACAGTTCGCCATTGGTCACCTGCTGGATGGGGGCCGCCGGGTTGAGTGCCGCCAACTGGGCTTCGACCCGTGCCAACTGCTCGCCATCCACCAGATCGCCTTTGCTCACCACCAGCAGATCCGCCAGCGCCACCTGTTTCACCGCCTCATACTGGGCCGCCAACTGCTGCTCGATATGACCGGCATCCACCACGGTGACAGTGCCATCGAAGCGGTAGCGCTGGGCGATAAAGCCCTCTTCGCGCAGGGTAAATAGCACGGGGGCCGGATCGGCCAGACCAGTGGTCTCGATAATCAGTCGCTTGAACGGTTTGATTTTGCGCTGGATGGCCTTCATAAAGAGCCCCTGCAGCGCCTCCACCAAGGAGCCCTGCACCGAGCAGCAGATGCAGCCGGAGTCGAGCAGCATCACCTGCTCATCCACCTGTTGCACCAGATGGTGATCCAGCCCCACCGAGCCGAACTCGTTGATCAGCACGGCGCACTCGCCAAGCTCCGGCTGCTTGACCCAGTGGTTGAGCAAGGTGGTCTTGCCGCTGCCGAGAAAGCCGGTCAGCAGGGTCACAGGGATACGGGTATCTTGCATATCGGTCATGTCAGATCCTTACCGGTTGGCAAACAGGTCGCTGAGCCAGCGGTTTTCAAAGCGGCCGTGGGGGTCGAGCTCGGCTTTCAACGCTACGAAGTCGTTCCAGCGCGGCAGCAGGGCCGGGAAGTCGTAGAGATCCATCGCCAGATGTTTGCCGAAATGGGGAATGCCGCCGAGCGGCACCAGCAGTTGCTGCAGCTCGCGCATCTGCTCCATGGAACCGTTGACGAAGGTGCCGTCCGCCGCCAGATAGACCAGAAAACCGATCCAGCAGACCGACTGGCCATAGGCGGCGCTGAGCCAGGCCTCGGAGGGGCCGGTGCAGCGCAGGATAAAGGGGTAGTGCAGCACGCCCGGGTTGGCCTGCTGCCACGCTTGCAGGGTCTCCAGCGCCTCGTTCATCCGATGCAGCGGCACCGCCACCTCGCAGTTGATCTGGGGTGCCGGGATCCCCTTGCAGAGGATCTGGTAGACGTTGCCCACCAGATCGGAGGCATCCTTGAAACGACGCACCGTCTCGAAGTGCTCGCCAGCCAGCGCCTCATCCTTGGTGTCCTTCGCCATCTTCTGCAAAGTGGCATCAATGGTGGCATTCATGCGGGCGTCGATATCGCCATCCAGCAGCAGCGGCTCGCTGCCACCGGCACGATAGCGGGCCACCTCCTCATCAGAAGCGGGATCCACCAGCCAGATGTGGCTCTCACCGGTCCAGGCAAACCACCAGCTCTTCACAAAGCCGTGCTCGCGGTTGAGCCGTTCGTTGTGCTCCAAGAGGAAGGGGTAATCGGTGGTGAACTTGGTGCAGCGCATAATGCGATTTGGCACGGTGCGCAGTGTGACGTCGAGCAGGATGCCGAGCATCCCCATCCCCATCACGAAGGCGCCGAAGCGCGGGTCGGTGCGATCCACCCGGATAATGTCGCCACTGGCCAGCATCACCGTCATCGCCTCCACCGCATCGCAGAGGGCGGACTGGTGCAGCCCCTGACCGTGGGTACCGGTGCTGAGGGCGCCGCCCAGGGTCTGGATGCCGATAACCCCGGGGGATGCGGGCAGCATCCGTTCCATGGCGATCAGCTCGGCATAAACGGTATCGAGCAGCGTCCCCGCCTGATAGGTCACGGTATCGGCAGTTTTAGCCAACTGGCCGCGCAGGTGGTGCAAGTCCACCAGCAGCGCCTGACTGCCCTCGGCATAGACGCTGTGGATGGGTTCGAAAGAGAGGCCGGAGCCGATAAGGCGCAGCTTGCGCTCGGGGTGTTCCCGCAGCAGCATTTGCAACTCGTCGCGGGTTTTCGGGCGCCACACCTGATCCAGCGCCCCGAGGGGATTGGTTCTCGACCAGTTGAACAGCACCTCCCGATTACCGATCGCCTTGATGCTGTGAAATGCCTGGAACTGAACCGTCATACCGCGCCTCATCTTTTACTGACGTCAAAATGAGCGCCGATTCTACCGAAAAGCGAGCCACAAGGCATGGAAAACAAGCCCCTGCACTCGAGGGGGGATAGGGAGAGAGCACTTCCCTACCCTGCCAGAGGGGACGTGGCCGCCCGTCTGTCACCGATAGATCAAGTGGCGTTCGGGATGCCTCGCACCCCATCTGGATGGCGGGTCTGAGCCTCTTCTGGCAGCAGCTCCTCGCAGAACTGGCGCAGCGGCATGGGGCGGGCAAACAGGTATCCCTGCAGATAGTCGACCCCTTTGGCCCTGAGGTAGTCAGCCTGACGCTCGCTCTCCACCCCTTCTGCCACCAGCGCCAGACCGAGCCGGGTCGCCAGATCGATCACGTTGTCCACGATATGTTCCGAGAGCGACTCGGTACCGATGCGGGCGATAAAGGATTTGTCGATCTTGAGGTAATCCACATGAAACTGCTGCAGGTAAGCCAGGCTGGAGTGGCCGGTACCAAAGTCGTCGATAGCGAGTTTGACCCCCATCTCGTCCAGCTGGCGGAACAGGGAGAGGGTCTGGGGATCTGACATCAGCAACTCCCGCTCGGTCAGCTCCAGCACCAGTACCACCTTGCCGGGGACGAAGTGGCCGAGAAAGGCGCGGCACTCGGCCAGCAGGGCAAAATCGTGGCAATGAGCGGCGCTGATGTTGAAGCTGATATGAAACCCATCGGGCAACTGCTCCTGAGAGCGGTTCAACCTTGTCGCCACCTGCTTCATGATATGGGTGGTCATGGGGACGATCAGTCCCGACTCCTCCGCTTGCGGGATAAAGAGATCGGGCCGGATCACCCCTTCATTGACATGCTCCCAGCGCATCAGCACCTCGGCGCCCATCATCTTGCCATCGTGGCTGGCAATCAGCGGCTGCAGATAGGGAACAAACTCCCTGGCCCGCAGGGCGCGTCGCAACTCATCTGTTGGCGAGCCGGGACGCCCCAGCACCCACCACACCAGCCAGGCCAGCAAAAGCGAGGAAACCGCCAGCCACGACAGCGCCACATGCCGCGCGGCCCACAGCGACTTCCAGTAGACCGGCATGACATAACCGGCATGGATGGTGAAAGGATAATGGGATGAGGTGAGGGCCTGGCTGATCCCGCGATGGAGGGTGGGCGCCTCGCTCAGATAGCGGCCAGACTCATTGAGCCAGGCAGACCCCACCTGCAAATAGAGCGCACTGGACTTTCCGCTCATGGAGAGCATGAAGCTGAGCTGGGTACTGTCGATGGCGCTCAAGGCGGCATCCTTTCCCTGCTCGGTGCGCACCACCAGCAGCGGGTGATTTTGCCGCACCCGGTTGCCACTCATCAGCAGCAGCTTGCGGCCGGTGTAGATGGAGCCGTCATCGGCATCATTGGCCTCACCAAACAGCGAAGTGCAATTGATGATGCCGTTTCGCACCAGATTGACTGAACGCAAAAAAGGCTCCAGCGCAACCTTGGTACGCAGGATTAACTTGTTCTCTGCGCACGGGGCATTGACCAGCGGCAACACCTCCCGATTGGCCTGCTCCGCATGATCCAGCATCGACTCCATCAGGGTTCTGGCCTTGTGGGCCGAGGCGCTGGATTCCGCTTTCAGCTCCTGCACATAATTGCTGTGGATCAGCCAAGCTCCCACCAGCAGCGGCAAGGTAAAGACCAGCAAGGCACCGCCGAAGCGTAACCCGGTTCGGGAGAGATCGATCCTGAACAGAAACATAAAGAACCACGCCGCAATTCGTCAGGCCTGCCAACGCAAGCACCCAGTGAACAGATATCCACTTTCCCTCGATAACGATGCCTCATCATTACCGCACATAACCGAACAACATAACCCAAAGCGTTTATAAAACGAACCACCAAACAGGTGGTTGGATCTCTCTAGCAAGGATCGTGCAAACAATCTTCAAAAAAGACGGTGAATAACACACAAATAAATAATGCCGCGTAAATACGCGGCATTATTGGCTTCTTATCGCGCAAATCGCGCAAGAACTCCGTTAAACGGCTTGCTGCAGGATCACCGCATCGGCCTTCTTGGTGTAGGAGGCAATCTCGTTGAAGTTGAGGTAGCGGTAAGTATCTGCCGCAGTGGCATCGAGCGCCTTGGCGTATTGCAGGTACTCCGCCACGGTCGGGATCTTGCCGAGAATGGCGGCAACGGCTGCCAGCTCTGCTGAGGCCAGATAGACGTTGGCACCTTTACCCAAACGGTTCGGGAAGTTACGGGTGGAGGTGGAGACCACGGAGGCTCCTTCCGCTACTCGCGCCTGGTTACCCATGCAGAGGGAACAGCCCGGGATCTCGATGCGGGCACCGACGCGACCAAAGATGCCGTAGTAGCCCTCTTCGGTCAGCTGATCCTTATCCATCTTGGTGGGCGGCGCGATCCACATGCGGGTCGGCAGCTCGCCCTGATACTTCTCGAGCAGTTTGCCGGCGGCACGGAAGTGACCGATGTTGGTCATGCAGGAACCGATGAACACTTCGTCGATCTTGTCGCCAGCCACGTCGCTCAGCAGACGGGCATCGTCCGGGTCGTTCGGCGCACAGAGGATCGGCTCCTTGATGGTGGCCAGATCGATCTCGATGATTTCGGCGTACTCGGCATCCTTGTCCGCTTCCATCAGGGTCGGATTGGCCAGCCACTCTTCCATCCCCTTGATGCGACGGGTGATGGTGCGCACGTCGCCGTAGCCTTCGGATAGCATCCATTTCAGCATCACGATGTTGGACTTCAGGTACTCGATGATCGGCTCTTTATCCAGCTTGATGGTGCAACCGGCAGCGGAGCGCTCGGCACTGGCGTCCGCCAGTTCGAACGCCTGCTCCACCTTCAGGGTCGGCAGACCTTCGATTTCGAGGATGCGGCCGGAGAAGATGTTCTTCTTGCCCGCTTTCTCGACGGTCAGCAGCCCTTTCTGGATAGCGGCATAGGGGATGGCATGAACCAGATCACGCAGGGTGATGCCCGGTTGCAGCTCGCCCTTGAAGCGCACCAGCACGGACTCCGGCATGTCCAGCGGCATCACACCAGTGGCGGCGGCGAAGGCCACCAGACCTGAGCCCGCCGGGAAGGAGATGCCGATGGGGAAACGGGTGTGGGAGTCACCACCGGTACCCACGGTATCCGGCAGCAGCATGCGGTTCAGCCAGGAGTGGATGACGCCGTCACCTGGACGCAAAGAGACACCGCCGCGGTTCATGATGAAGTCCGGCAGAGTGTGGTGGGTCTGTACGTCGATGGGCTTGGGATAGGCCGCGGTATGGCAGAAGGACTGCATGGTCAGATCGGCGGAGAAGCCGAGGCAGGCCAGATCTTTGAGCTCGTCGCGGGTCATCGGGCCCGTGGTATCCTGGGAGCCGACCGTGGTCATCTTGGGCTCGCAGTAGGTACCCGGGCGAATGCCCTTCACGCCGCACGCCTTGCCCACCATCTTCTGGGCCAGGGTGAAGCCTTTACCGGTATCGGCCACCGGCTGCGGGCGACGGAACACGGTGGAGAACGGCAGACCCAGCGCTTCGCGGGCCTTGTCAGTCAGACCGCGACCGATGATCAGCGGAATACGGCCACCGGCGCGCACTTCGTCGATCAGCACGTCGGTTTTCAGTTCAAACTGCGCCAGCACCTGTTCGGTGCCGTGTTTGCAGATCTTGCCGGCATAGGGGTAGATGTCGATCACATCGCCCATTTCCAGCTTGGAGACATCCACCTCGATAGGCAGAGCGCCGGCATCTTCCATGGTGTTGAAGAAGATCGGGGCAATCTTGCCACCCAGACAGACACCGCCAGCGCGCTTGTTCGGCACGAACGGAATGTCGTCGCCCATAAACCAGAGCACCGAGTTGGTGGCGGATTTACGGGAAGAGCCGGTACCGACCACGTCACCCACATAGGCCAGCGGGAAGCCTTTCTCTTTCAGGGCATCGATGGTCTTGATGGGGCCGACGGCGCCATCCTTGTCCGGAGTAATGCCGGGACGGGCGTTTTTCAGCATCGCCAGCGCGTGCAGCGGAATGTCCGGGCGGGACCAGGCGTCCGGTGCCGGCGAGAGGTCGTCGGTGTTGGTTTCGCCGGTCACCTTGAACACGGTTACAGTGATCTTCTCGGCCAGCTCCGGGCGGGAGAGGAACCACTCGGCATCAGCCCAGGACTGCATCACCTGTTTGGCGTGGACATTGCCCGCCTTGGCCTTCTCTTCCACGTCGTGGAAGGAGTCAAACATCAGCAGGGTGTGGGAGAGCCCCTTGGCGGCAAGCGGCGCCAGAGTGGCGTGTTCCAACAGGTCGATCAGCGGCTGAATGTTGTAACCACCCTGCATGGTACCCAGCAGCTCAACGGCTTCGGCGGCAGTCAGGATGGGAGAGTGGGCTTCGCCCTTGGCGACGGCGGTGAGGAAACCGGCTTTGACATAGGCCGCTTCATCAACACCGGGGGGAATACGGGAGGACAACAGCTCTTTCAGAAAGTCTTCTTCGCCAGCGGGCGGGTTCTTGAGCAGCTCAACCAGGGCGGCGACCTGCTCTGCATCCAGAGGTTTGGCAACCACGCCCTCGGCGGCACGTTCTGCGACGTGTTTACGGTATGTTTCAAGCACGACTAATTCCTCTTTGGTCTTTTTTTGGGGTTCGCCCACGCTCGCGGCGATCGTCCTTGCGGGACACCCCGTAGGGTGCTCCCCACTATATAAGTTTTAACGACTAATTAAAATCCAAACCCTGTTTACTTATTCACCATAAAATCGTAACCAATTAAACAGGCTGGTGTTTTTTGAAAATTAATTGAACGCCCTCAACCAGAGTTAACAAATTGGCATCATTTCGGCATTATTCGAACGTACTGCCCAATTGCAGATAGAAGACGTCATTGCCCCCCTCCGCCATGCCGTAGCCGAGGAACACAGGGCCGAGGAAGCTCTCCACCCCGACATAAAGCGAACCGGCGGTGAAGGAGCTCTCCAGACTGATATCCTCCCCCTTGTTCCAGACCCCGCCCTGCTCCAGAGATCCACCCAGATAGAGCGGCATCTTGAGGGCACCGAAGTCATTGTCTGCCACCCGATAGATGTAGCGCAGGCCACCAAACAGGCTATAGCGACCGCTCAGCTGGTAGCGCTGGAAACCGGAGAGGCGGAACAGCCCGCCCAGATCCTGAATATGCAGCGGCACCACCTCTTCACTGCCCGAGCCGCCCCCTTCGAGGATCAGGTTGAGGCTGTGCCTGTCCCATGACCAGGGCTTGATCATCGAGAGCTGATAATTCCAGCCTTCACTGCGGCCATCTGCCGACTCGAGCCCATCCACACTGACGTGGGAATGGCCCAGTTTCATGTCCCATTTCATCCCCTGATAGGGGAAATAGCGGCTATCCAGATTGTCGTGTTCAAAGCGGACATAGGGGCCCCACGCCGTGGCATCCATCTCCAGCCCCTTGAAGTTCTTCACATCAATCGTACCCAGTTGTCCCTCCAGCCCCATCGACAACCGGCTCCAGGGCTGGCGGTTCCAGCCCACCGCCAGATCGCCGCTAAAGAAGGAGTATTCGGAGTCGAGATAGCTTATCGAAACCGCCTCGGGATCCGGATTGGGGAAAAACAGGCGGCGCAGGGTCTGGTCATAGGCCAGGCTCGCCTCACCATAGAAGGTCTGGGAGGGTTCGAGCGGGGTATAGAAGTCGGTCTTGATATGTTTGGCCGTGCCCAGCGACGCCTCGGTCAGCCACTCGGCACCCCACTCGTTGACATTGGTGAGGGTATAGGACATGCCGACGTTGTAGTTGGAGGTGTTCTCGAAGTCATCGGTGAAACCGAACTGGAAGTTGAGGTAGCCCGGCCCCCAGTTCTTCTCGCTGGCATCCACCAGCAGCACGTTCTCCCCGTCACGCTCCTCCACCTCGTAGGTGATGCGATCGAACGACTCCAGCGCGTAGAGGCGGCGAATGCCCGCTTCCAGACTCTCGTTGGTCTGTACCTTGTCCGGCCGCACTTTCAGCATGGCGCGCACCGTCTCGTCGGAGAGGCGCGACTTGTTGATGATCTCCACCTTATCGATGAAGTAGGCAGGCTGACCGCTACGCTCGGCACGGCGGCTCAGCTTCTGGTTGCGATAGGCGTTGTACTGCGCCTTGGTGAGCGACAGCTTATCGAGTTGCAGCGACACCTTGTCAGCGGCCGTCTCACCGATCTTGATCCCCTCCGGCATCCGGGCAAAGTCGGCGATCCCCATATCGCCAAACTCGGGGGCGATCAAAATATCCTTCGGTCCCATCAGCGCCTTCTGCTTGTCGGTGCCCACCTGGGTCATGTAGGTGGTGAGCTGGTCGATCATCGCCAACCCTGACTTGAGGGACTCCCGGGTACGCAGCTTGGCACCGATATCCACCGCGATCACCACGTCGGCCCCCATCGCCTTGGCGACATCCACCGGCATGTTGTTGACGCTGCCGCCGTCCGCCAGGATGTGCCCCTCCCACTCCACCGGCTTGAGGGCACCGGGAATGGACATGGAGGCCTGCATCGCCTTGGCCAGGCTGCCGTGATCCAGCACAAAGGGGGTGACCGTCTCCATGTCGGTCGCCATGGCGCGGTAGGGAATGGGGAGATCATCGAAGCTCTCCTGCACCGGCAGGTTGGAGGTGGCACCCCGCAGCAGGCTGGCCATGGATTGGCCCTGGAAGAAACCGTCCGGCAACTGGGTGGTGTCGCCATTCACCCCGATGTCGGTGCGCAGTTGATACTGCTCGTTCTGCTGCTTTTTGCGCAGCGACAGCTCGTCACGGCCCACCTTGTCCTGATACCCCTTGTTCCAGTCGATGGCCAAAGTGGTGCGCTCCACCTCCTCGGCACTGAGCCCCATGGCATACATCCCCGCCACATAAGAGCCCATACTGGTACCGACTATGATGTCGACCGGAATCCGTTTCTGCTCCAGCACCTTGAGGATGCCGATATGGGCCGATCCCTTGGCGCCGCCGCCACTGAGCACCACCGCAATCTTCGGGCGCTCCCCCTGTGCCGCCACAGCCAGCAGCGGGCAGGCCGCCAGCATCACCAAAAGCAGACGGGTCCATCCCGCACCTAAGCTGCGCATCATATTTTCCATATTATTCAGAGGGTCAGTCACCAAGGATGGCCTCTACTATAAGGGGCCCGGCAGTTAGCGCAACCGTCAATCCGCATCCCGCCTGTGCAGCATGCCGACGGGGCAAGCCGCCACCCCTGTGAGCGCAAACGTAATCCGCAAATAAAGGGCTGCAAGCCTCATGGGTAGCGCCGCGCTGCCGCTAATATGAGCGTCGTCAATCTCAACCTTTTGAGCACCTTTATGCTGGCAACCCTCACTCTTAAACAGAAAATACTGGCCACGGTCACCCTGGCCGTGGTCGTCTCCTGCCTGCTGGTAGGCTACTTCAGTCAACGCTCGGCCCAGCAACTGATCGAAAACCGGATGTTCGAGCAGGAGCTCCCCAACCTGACCCAGCGGATCAGCAAGGAGATTGAACAGGATCTCCACGGCATCGCCCAGGCCGCCCGCCAACTGGCCACCGACCGCTTCATCCTCGACTGGGTGGATCGGGGCATGCCCAAAGAGCAGGAGCCAATACCCATCAACCAGCTCAAGGATGTGGCCAACCAGTATGGTCTGGTGACCGCCTCCTTCGCCGATCGCCAGACCGCAGCCTACTACAACCAGGATGGCTTTCTGCGCAACCTGACCCCCACGCAAGATGCTTGGTTCTATGACTACACCAAGAGCCAGAAGGAGATGACCCTCAGCATCTTCCGCGAGAGCAACGGCGAGGTGAAGCTGTTCGTCAACTTCCAGCAGCTCAACGGGCGTGGGCTGGCGGGCTTTGCCAAATCCCTCGACACCATGGTGACCATGGTCTCCAACTTCCGGCTGGAAGAGAGCGGCATCGTCTTTATGGTCGATGGCAGCGGCAAGGTGAAGCTGCACCCCGAGGCCAACCGCATCGAGCGTGACACGCTTGGCAACATTGCCAGTGGTGATACCGGCAGCCTGCTGGCCAAACGCCCCTTTGCCGTCATCAACGCCGAGGTAAACGGCGAGCCCATGGTACTGGCCAGCAGCTATATCCCGCTGCTCGACTGGTATCTGGTGGCCCAGGCGCCAGAAGCCGAGATCTATGCCGAGCTGGATCAGACCCGCAACGAGATCCTGATGATCTCGCTGGTGATTGCGCTCGCCATGGGGCTGATAGGGATGCTGCTGGCAGGCTCGGTCAGCCGCCCGCTCAACGAGCTGGCCCGCCTGTTCAAGGAGCTGGGCAGCGGCGATGGGGATCTTACCCAGCGCCTGAAAGTGGAAGGACGTGACGAGCTGAGTCAGGTCGCCACCGGTTTCAACAACTTCGTCGCCAAGATCCACGGCTCCATCGAGCAGGTGGCGGAGAACTCCCGCCAGCTCGCGGCCACCGCCAACGAGGTGGCCAGCAAGGCGCAGCTGACCCAGCATAACTGTACTGCCCAGCGTGACCGCACCGTGCAGGTGGCCACCGCTATCCACGAAATGGGGGCCACGGTGAGCGAGATCGCCGGTAACGCTTCGCTGGCAGCCGAAGTAGCCAGACAGGCCAACGATCAGGCCGATGCAGGGGCAGTAGTGGTGGCGCAGGCGCGCCACGGCATCGTCGACCTCTCCGGCGAGATTGAGCAGGTGGCAGGGGTTATCGAGTCGCTGGCGAGCCAGACCGACTCCATCGGCAGCATCCTCGAAACCATCCGCAGCATCTCGGAGCAGACCAACCTGCTGGCATTGAACGCCGCCATCGAGGCCGCTCGCGCCGGTGAACAGGGTCGCGGTTTCGCCGTGGTGGCAGATGAAGTGCGCAATCTGGCCAACCGCTCCGCCGCCTCGACCGCCGAGATCCAGGGAATGATCAACCGCTTGCAGGAGCAGAGTGCCCGCGCCGTCAGCGCCATGGCGCAGGGGCGTAACCAGAGTCTGGAGGTGGTGAGCCAGGCCGATGAGGCCAACGCCGCCCTCGGCCAGATCACCGCCCACATCACCCAGATCAACGACATGAACATCCAGGTCGCCACCGCCACCGAGGAGCAGTCCAGCGTGGTCGGCGAGATCAACCGCAACGTGGAGGATATCAACCAGCTCACCATGGAGACCGCCGACATCGCCCACCAGCTGACCGAATCGAGCCGCAGCCTGCAGCAGCTCTCCGGTCAGCTGGACAAGCTGGTCGGCAACTTCAGGCTCTGACCCCGACCTTGACCTGAGCCATCAACAACAGAGAGCGCCGTGGCGCTCTCTGTTGTTTTGGTGGCGGCTAATCCGGCATAGCTGTCAGCCCTTGCCATCCCGTTTGCGCTGATACATCAGCTCATCCGCGCGGGTGAGCAGCTCGGCCAGAGAGGCACAACCGCGCCCGTCATAGCAGACAATTCCGGTGCTGCAGGTCAGCGCATAACCGCAACCACTGTGTTGATTGTGCTCGGCCAACATGGCATTGAAACGCTCATAGGCCAGTTGCGCCTGCGCCTCCATCACATTGGGCAACAGGACGGCGAACTCATCGCCGCCCATGCGGGCAAACACGTCGGCGCCACGAAAAGCCTGCTTTAGCAGAGTGGCAAAGGCGATCAGGGCCCGATCCCCTTCTGCATGCCCCCACCGATCATTGATCACCTTGAAGCCATTGAGATCCAGATAGAGCAGCGCCAGCGGCATCTGCAAGCGACTGGCCAGCGAGAGGCTCTTCTCCGCCAGCATCACGAACCCGCGCCGATTGGAGATCAGGGTCAACTCATCAATGGTGGCCAGCTGCACTGCTTCGAGCTCCCGCACCACCATCGCCGCCAGATCCTTGAGCAACCCCACATCCTCATCGCTCAATTCCCGCGGCACCGTATCGATGATGCAGAGCGTCCCCAGTTTGCAGCCGTTGGCGATCCGCAGTGGCTGTCCGGCATAGAAGCGGATGCCGGGCCCACCCACCACCAGCGGATTGTCGGCAAAGCGGGGATCCTGCGAAGCATCCGGCACGATAAAGGTCTCATTGCCCATGATGGCGTGGCCACAGAACGAAATGTCCCGAGCAGTCTCACGGACCTCCAGTCCGATACAGGATTTGAACCACTGGCGATCTTCATCCACCAGACTCACCAGCGCGATGGGGACATTGAACACCCGTCGGGCCATGCGGGTCAGCCGGTCAAACCGCTCCTCGGCCTCGGAATCCAGCAAAGAGAGCCGCCGCAGGGTCTCCAGCCGCAATGCCTCATCGGGTGGAATGGGTGCTTCTAGCATCGTGCCTCTCTCATCAGTGCCAAAACCTATCTTTAGCATATTGGGCTTTGCTGAAGTCGGGGCAGCAAGGAGAAAACAAAAAGCCGCTCATTCGAGCGGCTTTTTAGACAAGCGGGGAAGAAAATTACTTTTTCTTCTTGGCCTTGGCGTTCGGCAGGTCGGTGATGGAGCCTTCGAACACTTCGGCAGCCAGCCCCACGGACTCGTGCAGAGTCGGGTGAGCATGGATGGTCAGCGCGATATCTTCGGCGTCCGCCCCCATCTCGATGGCCAAACCGATTTCACCCAGCAACTCACCACCGTTGGTACCCACGATGGCACCACCGATGACGCGGCCGCTCTCCTTGTCGAAGATCAGCTTGGTCATACCGTCGGAACAGTCGGACGCGATGGCGCGACCGGAAGCAGCCCACGGGAAGGTAGCGACTTCGAAGTTCAGGCCCTGTTGCTTGGCTTCCTTCTCGGTCAGACCAACCCATGCCATCTCTGGCTCGGTGTAGGCGATGGACGGGATCACTTTCGGGTCGAAGTAGTGCTTCTTGCCGGCGATCACTTCGGCGGCAACGTGACCTTCGTGAACACCTTTGTGTGCCAGCATCGGCTGGCCAACGATGTCACCGATGGCGTGGATGTGAGCCACGTTGGTACGCAGCTGCTTGTCCACCTCGATGAAACCACGCTCGGTCACAGCAACGCCTGCCTTCTCGGCATCCAGCATCTTGCCGTTCGGCACACGGCCTACGGCAACCAGCACGTTGTCGTAACGAACCGGCTCGGCCGGAGCGTGCTTGCCTTCATAGGAGACGTACAGGCCGTCTTCGCGAGCTTCAACTGCGGTGACCTTGGTCTCCAGCATGATGTTGAATTTCTTGGCGACGCGCTTGGTATAGATCTTGACGATGTCTTTGTCGGCAGCCGGAACCAGCTGGTCGGCAAATTCCACCACATCGATCTCGGAACCCAGAGAGGAGTAAACGGTACCCATCTCCAGACCGATGATGCCGCCACCGATAACCAGCAGTTTACCGGGAACGGTTTTCAGCTCCAGCGCATCGGTAGAGTCCCATACGCGGGGATCATCGTGCGGGATGAACGGCAGTTTCACCGGACGGGAACCGGCCGCGATGATGGCGTTGTCGAAGGTCACGGTAGTCTTGCCGTCTTCCCCGGTCACTTCGAGCGTGTTCGGGCCGGTAAATTTACCCAAGCCGTTAACAACCTGAACTTTACGCATCTTGGCCATGCCAGCCAGACCGCCGGTCAGCTGGTTGATAACCTTCTCTTTCCACAGACGGATCTTGTCGATGTCGGTCTGCGGTGCACCGAAGACGATGCCGTGCTCGGCCAGCGCCTTGGCTTCTTCAATCACTTTGGCAACGTGCAGCAGCGCCTTGGAGGGGATGCAGCCCACGTTCAGGCAGACGCCACCCAGGGTGGAGTAACGCTCGACGATAATAGTATCCAGACCCAGATCGGCTGCACGGAAAGCAGCGGAATAACCGGCAGGGCCAGCACCCAGTACTACGACCTGGGTTTTGATTTCTTTACTCATCATGACCTCTTTGTCGTTCTTATATCCCCGGACAGCGCAGTCTTATACCGAAACGGGTGGCTGCAGCCGTGAAAAAAACGGGGCAAGTTTACGATCATGTTAATGAAATGAGAAGTAAAAAGGGCAGGCTCTGGGCCCGCCCTCTCACTTACAGGACCAGTCGACGAATGTCGGACAGCACGCCGTTCATGGTGGTGATGAAGCGAGCCCCATCAGCACCATCGATCACGCGGTGGTCGTAGCTCAGAGCCAGCGGCAGCATCAGGCGCGGCGCGAACTCTTTACCGTTCCACTTCGGCTTCATCTCGGACTTGGAAACACCGAGGATGGCCACTTCCGGCGCGTTGACGATCGGGGTAAAGCTGGTACCGCCGATGCCACCCAGGCTGGAGATGGTGAAGCAACCGCCCTGCATGTCGGCAGCGGTCAGCTTGCCGGCACGGGCCTTCTTGGAGATCTCGGCCAGGTCGCGAGACAGCTCCATGATGCCCTTCTTGTTCACATCGCGCACCACGGGCACAACCAGACCGTTGGGGGTATCTACCGCCACACCGATGTGGATGTACTTCTTCATGATCAGCTTGCTGCCATCTTCGGACAGGGAGCTGCAGAAGCGCGGGTGAGCTTCCAGCGCCTTGGCGGCGGCTTTCAGGATGAACACCAGCGGGGTGATCTTCACGTCTGCCGTCTGCTTCTCGAGCATCGCGTTCTGCTCTTTGCGGAACGCTTCCAGCTCGGTGGTATCGGCTTCGTCGAACTGGGTGACATGAGGGATCATGACCCAGTTGCGGTGCAGGTTCGGACCGGAGATCTTCTGGATGCGGGTCAGCTCGACCTCTTCCACATCACCAAACTTGCTGAAGTCTACCTTCGGCCACGGCAGTACGCCCAGACCGTTGCCACCGGCTACGCCGGTAGAGGCAGGAGCGGACTCGGCACGCTTGATGGCATCCTTCACGTAGGCTTGTACGTCTTCTTTGACGATGCGGCCCTTGCGACCGGAGGCTTTCACCTTGGCCAGGTTGACGCCAAACTCGCGCGCCAGACGGCGTACTGCCGGAGAGGCGTGTACATAAGCGTCGTTGGCAACGAAATCGGTCGCAGCGGCAGCAGCCTGGGCAACCGGTGCCGGAGCTGCGGCAACAGGGGCTGCAGCGACCGGAGCGGCAGCTTGAGCAACCGGCGCGGCAGCAGGAGCAGCGCCAGCCACTTCGAAGACCATGATCAGGGAACCGGTGGAGACCTTGTCACCCGCCTTCACCTTGATCTCTTTGACCACACCGGCGAACGGCGCAGGCACTTCCATGGAGGCCTTGTCACCTTCCACGGCGATCAGGGACTGGTCAGCTTCAACCTTGTCACCCACAGCAACCATGATCTCGGTGACTTCCACTTCGTCGCCACCGATATCCGGTACGTTGACCTCTTTGGCCGCAGCGGCAACCGGGGCAGCAGCCACCGGCGCGGCAGCTTGGGCCGGAGCAGCAACGGCAGCAGGCGCAGCGCCAGCCACTTCAAATACCATCACCAGAGAGCCGGTAGAGACCTTGGCGCCAGCGGCAACCTTGATCTCGACTACGCGGCCTGCGAACGGTGCCGGTACTTCCATGGAGGCCTTGTCACCTTCCACGGCAATGATGGACTGGTCAGCTTCTACCATGTCGCCCACGGCAACCATGATTTCAATCACGTCCACTTCGTCGTCACCGATGTCCGGTACGTGCACATCTTTGCGCACGGCTGCGGCAGGTGCGGCGGCCGGAGCAGCTGCAACAGGAGCGGCCACTTCTGCAGGAGCAGCAGCGCCTTCGGCTTCGAAGATCATGATCTGGGAACCGGTGGCAACCTTGTCGCCTACCTTGATTAGGATCTCTTTAACGATACCGGCAGACGGGGCCGGTACTTCCATGGAGGCCTTGTCGCCTTCTACCGCGATGATGGACTGGTCAAGCTCGACCTTGTCACCCACGGCCACCATGATCTCGGTGACTTCAACTTCATCGGCGCCGATATCCGGCACCATAATCTGTTTGGACATTGTGCTTTATCCTCTTGCGTCGATCCGCGTGACTGGCTGATGCCGCCACGCACATCTCGCGTTAACCGTTTTAAATCCTGGCAGGGTCGCGCCGTCATACGGCGCGCCCCTTGATCCACTTACGCGTACAGCGGGTTGACCTTGTCGGCATCGATGCCGTACTTGGCGATGGCGTCGGCCACAACCTGCTTGTCTACCTCGCCGCGCTTGGCCAGTTCGGTCAGAGCAGCAACCACCACGTAGAACTCGTTCACTTCGAAGTGACGACGCAGGTTGGCACGGCTGTCGGAACGGCCGTAACCGTCGGTACCCAGCACGCGGTAGTTCTCGGTCGGCACGAAGGCGCGAACCTGATCGGCGAAGGACTTCATGTAGTCGGTCGCAGCGATGGTGGCTTCGGAACCCAGTACCTGAGCGATGTACGGTACGCGAGCATCGCTAGTCGGGTGCAGCATGTTCCAGCGATCCGCGTCCTGACCGTCACGGGCCAGCTCGTTGAAGGAGGTGACGCTGAACACATCGGAACCGATGCCGTACTCGCTGGCCAGGATCTGGGCAGCCTTGCGCACGTGACCCAGGATGGAACCACAACCCAGCAGCTGAACTTTCGCCTTGGCACCGGCTACGGATTCCAGCTTGTAGATACCCTTGCGGATGCCTTCCTCGGCGCCTTCCGGCATGGCCGGCATGGCGTAGTTCTCGTTCAGGGTGGTGATGTAGTAGAACACGTTCTCTGGGTTCTCACCGTACATGCGGCGCAGGCCGTCCTGTACGATCACCGCCACTTCATAGGCGTAGGACGGGTCGTAGGAGATGCAGTTCGGGATGGTGTTCGCCAGGATGTGGCTGTGACCATCTTCGTGCTGCAGACCTTCGCCGTTCAGGGTAGTGCGACCGGAGGTTGCACCCAGCAGGAAGCCACGGGCTTGCTGGTCACCGGCTGCCCACGCCATGTCGCCGATCCGCTGGAAGCCGAACATGGAGTAGTAGATGTAGAACGGGATCATCGGGCAATCGTTGGTGCTGTAAGAGGTCGCAGCAGCCAGCCAGGAGGACATCGCGCCCAGCTCGTTGATACCGTCTTGCAGAACCTGACCCTGCTTGTCTTCCTTGTAGTAGGAGACGATGTCGCGGTCTTGCGGGGTGTACTGCTGACCGTGCGGGCTGTAGATACCGATCTGGCGGAACAGACCTTCCATACCGAAGGTACGGGCTTCGTCAGCCAGGATCGGAACGATGCGCTTGCCGATGGACTTGTCTTTCAGCATCACGTTCAGGGAACGCACGAACGCCATGGTGGTGGAGATTTCGCGCGCCTGCTCACCCAGCAGCGGGCCGAAGGCATCCAGTGCCGGGATTTCCAGCTTGGTGGTGCTTTCGCGCAGACGGGTCGGCACATAGCCTTTCAGGGCAGTGCGACGGTCGTGCAGGTATTTGTGCTCGGCAGAACCGGCTTCGATCTTCAGGTAAGGCAGATCGGCCAGCTGCTCGTCGGCCACCGGCAGGTTGAAGCGGTCACGCAGGTGACGCACGGAGTCCAGCTCCATCTTCTTGACCTGGTGAGCGATGTTCTTGCCTTCGGCCGCTTCACCCATGCCGTAACCCTTGATGGTCTTGGCCAGAATAACGGTCGGCTTGCCCTTGGTCTGGGTCGCCTTGTTGAACGCGGCGAACAGTTTGCGAGGATCGTGACCACCGCGGTTCAGGGCGAAGATCTCCTCGTCGGTCATGTCTTTGACCAGCGCGGCAGTTTCCGGATAACGGTTGAAGAAGTGCTCGCGGATGTAGCCACCGTCGCGGGACTTCATGGTCTGGTAGTCACCGTCCACGGTCTCGTTCATCAGCTGGATCAGCTTGCCGGAAGTGTCTTTCTTCAGCAGCTCATCCCACTTGCGACCCCAGATCACCTTGGTCACATCCCAACCGGCGCCAGCAAACAGGCCTTCCAGCTCGTTGATGACCTTGCCGTTACCGACAACCGGACCATCCAGACGCTGCAGGTTGCAGTTGACCACGAATACCAGGTTGTCGAGCTTTTCACGCACGGCAACGGTCAGGGCACCCTTGGCTTCCGGCTCGTCCATCTCGCCATCACCCAGGAAGGCGTAAACGGTCTGCTCGGAGCAATCCTTGATACCACGGTCGGTCAGGTACTTCAGGAAGCGAGCCTGATAGATGGCGGCGATGGGGCCCAGACCCATGGAGACGGTCGGGAACTGCCAGAAGTCCGGCATCAGTTTCGGGTGCGGATAGGAAGGGATACCCTTGCCGTCCACTTCCTGACGGAAGTTGTCCAGCTGCTCTTCGGTCAGACGACCTTCAGCAAAGGCGCGAGCATAGATGCCCGGGGAGATATGACCCTGGAAGTAAACCAGATCGCCACCATCCTTCTCGTTGCGAGCACGGAAGAAGTGGTTGAAGCAGACATCATAGATGGTCGCAGAAGAAGCGAAGGAAGACATGTGACCACCCAGGTCCAGGTCTTTCTTGGACGCGCGCAGCACGATCATCATGGCGTTCCAGCGGATGATGGCGCGAATGCGGCGTTCCATCTCCAGGTCACCCGGGTAGTCCGGCTCGTCGCTGGACGGGATGGTGTTGATGTAATCGCGATTTGCCTTGGCAGCCACGTCCACACCGCTTACGCGGGCTTTCTCGGCCAACTGTTCAAGGATGAACTGAGCGCGTTGCGGACCCTCTTCACGCAGCAGGGATTCCAGAGAGGCAAGCCACTCCAGCGTTTCTATCGGGTCCACATCGTTCTTCAGGATATCAGACATGGCTGGTTCCTATGTTGTTGTGATTGCACGGCATTGCACGGCGAAGGGCGCAAGCATTCGACAATAGAGCCTTGTGGGATTAGTTTTCCTGCTGACGGATCCGACGCATGGATCGCTGGATCCGGCTGTCTTCCCTCTGCATATCCAACAAGGTGTCCTCGATAAAGGCCAGATGCTCATGACAAGCTGTTCTGGCCCGCTCCGGAGCCCCCGAAAGAATAGCCTCGATCAGATTCGCGCGATGGCGACGTATCTTGGCTACCACTCCCGGGCGGCGATTCAAAATCTCGTTATTCTGCAGAATGTTCTGTTCGAGCATCGGGCTCATGGCCCGCAGCAGGTGCAGCAGCACCACGTTGTGGGACGCCTCGGCCACCGCCAGATAGAACTGGGTCACGGCTGCCGATTCGGCCACCAGCGAGCCCAGCTGGCCCGCCTCTTCGATGGTGGTTTGCACCTGACGAATGCGCTCGAAATCAGACCCGGTTCCCCGCAAAGCCGCGTAGTAGGCACAGATGCCTTCCAGCGCGTGGCGAAACTCCAGCAGGTCATACTGGGCTTCCGGGTGGGTACTGAGCAGTTCGAACAGAGGATCGGCGATCCCCTTGCTCAGGGCATTCTGCACATAAGTGCCGCCGCCCTGACGGCGATAAAGCAATCCGCGCGCTTCCAGTCGCTGGATGGCTTCGCGCAAGGAGGGGCGCGATACCTGAAACTGGATGGCGAGTTCCCGCTCGGGAGGCAATTTCTGCCCCGGCTGCAGGCTGCCTTCCAGAATCATCTGTTCCAGCTCGGCGACAATGGAGTCGGCCAACTTGGGTTGCGTAATCTTGCGATAGGGCATGAGGCTACTTTGTTAAATTGGTATTACCAATTTTATGGATGGGGCGAAAATTAGCAGAGGCCTTTTGAAAAGTCCACTCAAAAGATGATCTGAGTCAAGAATCAGCCCCACCACTTAAGAGGTAAAGCAGGGGAAACATGATTTAGCTCATAGAAAATGGTCTGACCAATATTCTTGACCTCGCTCACAAATAACATTTGCGCAACCAGAGACAAAAATGGCCTGCCAGATAGGCAAGCCATTGATTTTAAAATCCAAACTAAATTTGAATATTTACTTTAGCTGTTTAGTAACTGACGGTAGTAATCCCACTGGAAACTGGCTCCGGGATCCGTCTTGCGCCCTGGTGCGATATCGCAATGGCCGACAATTTTTTCGTGGGTGATGGCCGGATAGCGCTCCGAGATGGCTCGGGTGAGCCCCGCCAGCGCCCGGTACTGAGCCTCGGTATAGGGGGTTTCGTCAGTCCCTTCCAGCTCGATGCCGATGGAGAAGTCATTGCATGCCTCCCTCCCCTGCCAGCTCGAGACACCTGCATGCCAGGCGCGCGCGCCAAACGGTACATACTGCACCAGCTCGCCATCACGGCGGATCAGGCAGTGGGCCGAGACCCGCAGCTGATGGATACCGGCAAAATAGGGGTGAGCCTCGGGGTCGAGCCGCCCCATAAAGAGATCGTCGATAAAGGGGCCACTAAACTCCCCCGGCGGCAGGCTGATACCATGCACCACCAGTAGGGAGATATCGTCGGGCGTGGCCCGTTCGTTGTGATGGGGAGAAGGCACCCGACGCGCCTGCTGGCACCAGCCAGCGGCATCGATAGAAAAACAAGGTTGCGAAGCGAGTTGAGTCATCGGCTACTCGAGTTGGCTGATTAATGGCGAAAAGATGAGATGTGATGGACAAGCCAGCACCAACTCACTGAATCAACGGGAAATGGTATGTTAGGCTGAGTCATCTTCCGCTCGATATGGATGGGGTATGCAGCACACGGCACGCTGGATGTGGTTACTGGCCTGGCTCTCTTTGATGGGCCTGCTGACCCTCTATTTTCACTCCCGCAACCAACCAAGCGTCACCGCCAGCGGCGAGCTGCTACTGCGGGCCGACCAGAGCGGCCACTATCGTCTGGAGGGTGCCATCAACGGCCAGCCGGTGCAACTGCTGCTCGATACCGGCGCCACCCGCATCACCATCCCGCAGCAGGTTGCCGAGCGCCTCGGCCTGACCGCTCATGGCAGCAGCCAGGTCAATACCGCCGCGGGGCAGATCCGGGTCGGCAACGGCACCATCGAAACGCTGGCGATGGGGCCATTGACCTTGTACGATCTGGCCATCTTTATCAATCCGGCGGCAGACGGTGACGAAGTGCTGGTTGGCATGAACGCCCTCGGTCGGCTGGAGCTGGTTCAAAAGGAGCGGCAGTTGCTGCTCAGACCCTTGCAGGAATAAGGCATGTTTCAACAGGATGTCAGCCGCGCCGTGCGCGCCGCACTACTCGAAGATCTGGGCGATGCCCTCACCACGCTGGACCAACCGGACGCCAGCGCCGATATCACCGCCCAGCTGATCCCGGCCGACAGGATCTCAAGCGCCCGGGTTATCACCCGTGAAGCGGGTGTATTCTGCGGCCAGCCTTGGGTGGACGAAGTCTTCTTGCAACTGAAGACCCAGCTCGGCGGCGAGGTGAAGGTGGAGTGGAAGGTGCAGGATGGGGAAGTGCTCTCCCCCAATCAGGAGCTGTTCCGCCTCCACGGCCCTGCCCGCCTGCTGCTGACCGGCGAGCGCAATGCGCTGAACTTTGTCCAGACCCTCTCCGGCGTTGCCACCCTCACCGCGCGCTATGTGGCAGAGCTGGAGGGCACTGACTGCCGCCTGCTCGACACCCGCAAAACCATCCCTGGGCTGCGCACCGCCCAGAAGTACGCAGTCACCTGTGGCGGCGGCAAGAATCACCGCATCGGCCTCTACGACGCTTACCTCATCAAGGAGAACCATATCCTCGCCTGTGGCGGCATTGCCGAGGCAATTAGCGAGGCTCGCCATCTCAATCCGGGCAAACCGGTGGAGGTGGAGGTGGAATCGCTGGCCGAGCTGGAACAGGCACTGGCGGCAAAGGCCGATATCGTGATGCTGGACAACTTCGATGTGGCCATGATGCGAGAAGCGGTCGCCATCAATCAGGGTCGCGCCAAGCTGGAGGTCTCCGGCAATGTGACGCTGGACACCCTGGCAGAGTTTGCCGCCACCGGCGTCGATTTTATCTCGGTCGGGGCGCTGACCAAGCATGTACGGGCGCTCGATCTCTCCATGCGCTTTATCCAGCAGTGAGATTCACCCCGCAGGCCTGAGCAAATACTCGACCTAACCGGATAAACAACTTGCAAAAGGCGCCATGGGCGCCTTTTCTTTATGCAGGATCCCTCAGCAAAGGAGTGTGATGACGGACCCGCTTTCACCCGTAACAAAGAGTCATAAGAAGCCACTTATTTTATGACTCGCATCAAGTTTTTGGTAAATGACATGAAAGTAGTTAACAAAGGCAGCAATCTCTGTTGCCACCCCTGACAGCTCGGATAAGATACTGACGTGCGGATGATTTTCCACCGACACTTCCCAGGAACCAAGGATAAAAGGATATTTCAAATGAAGAAACAATCGGGTTTTACCCTTATTGAACTGATGATCGTAGTCGCGATCGTGGCTATTCTGGCAGCGGTAGCGCTGCCGGCGTATCAGAACTACACCCAAAGAGCAAAGTTCAGTGAAGTAATCGCAGCTATCAGCCCAGCTAAGACAGCAATTGAAATTTGCGTTCAAACCGCAGCAACCGGGGCTGATATTGTAAACACTACGACAGGCTGTGGTGTAAGAGCATTTAATGCCCTCTCAAGTGCAATCGACAACCAACAATATGTTAAAGCTCCAGTGTCTACTGATGTAACCACTGCTGGCGCAATAACAGTTAGAACATCATCCACATTTAACGCCACAGAATACACCTATACCTTAACTGCAAGCCCAGCATTGTCCACAAACACTGTCCCGGGAACCCAAATTAATTGGGTACAATCAGGATCTTGCCAAGCAGCTGGCCTCTGCTAACGCATGACCTCTAGCCCTAATAGCGGCCTGGCGTTAAGCCTGGCCGCCTCTTCACTGATCAGTGAAGAGGACTCCCAGCGCTATCTGAGCCAGGCCAAGGCCCAGCGCAAACCCTTTGTCACATTTCTGATAGAGAACGAGATCCTCGACAGCAAGGCGCTCGCCGATTTTTGCGAGCTGGAGTATGGGGTACCTCTGCTGGATCTTGCCGCCTTCGACTTGGCCGAGATCCCGCAGAAGTACCTCAATCAGAAGCTGATTGAGAAACACCACGTCCTGCCCATCTACACCCAGGGCCACACCCTCTACATCGCCATGTCGGATCCGACCAATGTCTCGGCGTTGGAGGACTTTGGCTTCAGCTTCGGCCTTCATACCGAAGCGCTGCTGGTAGAGGAAAACAAGCTCACCGCCGCCATCGGCAAGCTGCTGGAGAGCGAAAACGACGCCCTCGGCATGGAGGATATCGACGAATCCGAGATTTCGGATCTCGAGGTCTCCGACGAAAACAGCCGGCTGGACGAGAGCGTCAATACCACCGATGACGATGCCCCTATCGTCAAGTACATCAACAAAATCCTGATGGATGCCATCAAGCGCGGCGCCTCCGACCTGCACTTCGAGCCTTATGAGTTCAAGTATCGGGTTCGCTTTCGCATCGATGGCATTCTGCATGAAATTGCCACACCGCCGGTTAATCTCTCCAACCGCTTCTCCGCTCGCCTCAAGGTGATGGCACGACTCGATATCGCCGAGCGGCGGCTGCCGCAGGATGGCCGCATCAAGTTGAAGCTGTCGCGCAACAAGTCGATGGATATGCGGGTTAATACCCTGCCCACCATGTGGGGGGAGAAGATCGTTATCCGTCTGCTCGACTCCTCGGCGGCACGCCTCAATATCGAGCAACTCGGCTTTGATGACCGACAGAAGGCGCAGTACCTGCGCGCCCTCTCCAAACCACAGGGGATGATCCTGGTGACCGGCCCCACCGGCTCGGGCAAGACGGTCTCGCTCTATACCGGCCTCAATATTCTCAACACCACCGAGGTAAACATCTCCACTGCCGAAGATCCGGTGGAGATCAACCTGCCCGGCGTCAACCAGGTGCAGGTCAACCCCAAGGCGGGGCTCACCTTCGCCAGTGCCCTGCGCTCCTTTTTGCGGCAAGACCCGGATGTGGTGATGGTGGGGGAAATACGGGATCTGGAAACCGCCGAGATCGCCATCAAGGCGGCACAGACCGGCCACCTGGTGCTCTCCACCCTGCATACCAACTCCGCCGCCGAGACCCTGACCCGGATGATGAACATGGGGGTTCCGGCCTTCAACATCGCCTCCTCGGTGACCCTGATCATGGCCCAGCGGTTGGCCCGTAAACTGTGCGACCACTGCAAAGCGCCGGAAGTGGTGCCGGAAGCCGAACTGCTGGAGCTGGGCTTTACGCCGCAGCAGCTGGCAGCCGGACTGCGACTGTTCAAACCGGTCGGCTGCAAGGAGTGTTCCGGCGGCTACAAGGGGCGGGTCGGCATATACGAAATCATGCTGATGTCGGAGAACATCGCCAAATTAATCATGCAGGGGGCCAACTCCCTGCAAATCGCTGCTATCGCGCAGAAAGAGGGGATGCGTACCTTACGTACCTCGGGACTGGAGAAGGCTCGGCTCGGGGTCACCAGTCTGGCCGAGGTCAATCGGGTCACCACCAACTGATCCGTGTGCGGAACGACCCGCCGGTTTGGTTGGCAGAGTCTATCAGCCGTTCACGAATACGGAACGGATTATAGTCCGGCCAACAGAGTAATCAGATATTCAAGTGACTGGGCTGTCGCCAAGAAGGTACCGCCCACCCTATCAGTACCCCGCAGGCATCAAGCCAGTCGGGCACCTTGACCAGGTTGGTGACGTGCAGAGCCAGGCTCTGACAACCAACCCCATTGCAGGATGCAAAGATGGCAACCCTAACGAAAAAGAACAATGCCCCCAAGAAAGTCTTCGCCTTCCGCTGGCACGGGGTTAATCGCAAGGGGCAGAAGGTCTCCGGCGAGCTGCAGGCCGACAGCATCAACACCGTCAAGACCGAACTGCGCAAGCAGGGGGTCAACGTCACCAAGGTAGCCAAGAAATCCCAGGGGCTCTTCTCCAAGGGCGGCGCCAAGATCAAGCCGATGGATATCGCCATCGTCTCACGCCAGATCACCACCATGCTCTCCGCCGGCGTACCACTGGTGCAGAGCCTGCAGATCATCGCCCGCAGTCACGAGAAAGCCTCGATGCGCGAGCTGATGGGGCAGATTGCCGCCGATGTGGAGACCGGTACCCCCATGTCGGAGGCGCTGCGTCGCCATCCTCTCTATTTCGATGATCTCTATTGCGATCTGGTGGAAGCCGGTGAGCAATCCGGTGCACTGGAGACCATCTACGACCGTATTGCCACTTACCGGGAAAAGTCGGAAGCGCTCAAGTCGAAGATCAAGAAGGCGATGTTCTACCCCACCATGGTCATTCTGGTCGCCATCGTGGTCACCTCCATCCTGCTGCTGTTCGTCATTCCGCAGTTCGAGGATATCTTCAAGAGCTTTGGTGCCGAGCTGCCGGTGTTCACCCAGTTTGTTATCGGCATCTCCCGCTTTATGCAGAACTGGTGGTATGTCTTCTTTGGTGGCACGGCCCTTGGCATCTTCCTTTACGTGCGGGCCTGGCGGGCCTCCCAGAAGGTAAAAGACAACACCGACAAGTTCGTCCTCACCATTCCGGTAGTCGGGATGATCCTGCACAAGGCGGCGATGGCCCGCTTTGCCCGCACCCTGTCTACCACCTTCTCCGCCGGTATTCCGCTGGTGGATGCGCTGATTTCGGCGGCTGGGGCCTCGGGCAACTATGTCTATCGCACCGCGGTCATGGCCATCCGCAACGAGGTGGTGGCCGGTATGCAGATCAACGTTGCAATGCGCACCGTCGATCTCTTCCCCGACATGGTGATCCAGATGGTGATGATCGGTGAGGAGTCCGGTGCCATCGATGATATGCTCTCCAAGGTCGCCACCATCTTCGAACAGGAGGTGGATGATCTGGTCGATGGCCTCACCAGCCTGCTGGAACCCCTCATCATGGTGGTGCTCGGGGTGCTGGTCGGCGGTATGGTTATTGCCATGTACCTGCCCATCTTCAAGCTTGGCGACGTGGTAGGCTGATTTATCAGGGCATGGCACCACAGCCATGCCCTCTCCCTCATTCAATAACTGACGGTTGGTTATGACACTTCTTCTCGAGCTGGCTCACAGCTTGCCCTGGCTCTACTTCTCGCTGGTTTTTCTCTTCTCCCTGATGATCGGCAGCTTCCTTAACGTGGTCATCCACCGCTTGCCCATCATGCTGGAGCGGGAGTGGCAGGCCGAGTATCGCAGCTACTTCGCCTCTGATGAGGAGGCCACTGCGCCAGAGCGCTACAACCTGATGGTGCCGCGCTCCGCATGCCCTCACTGTGGCCACGCCATCACTGCGCTGGAGAACATCCCGCTGTTGAGCTGGCTCTGGCTCAAAGGGCGTTGCCGCGACTGTCAGGCCCCCATCTCGGCCCGCTATCCGCTGGTAGAGCTACTGACCGCCCTGCTCTCGGTGGCCGTAGCCATGGTCATAACACCGGGCTGGGGCACACTGGCCGCCCTATTGCTGACCTGGGTGCTGGTCGCCCTTACCTTCATCGATCTCGACAAGATGTTGCTGCCCGACCAGCTCACCCTGCCACTGCTGTGGGGCGGGCTGCTGTTCAATCTGGCAAGTGGCTTCGTCCCCTTGGCTGATGCAGTGAGCGGCGCCATGGCGGGCTATCTGGTGCTCTGGAGCCTCTACTGGGCTTTCAAGCTGCTAACAGGCAAGGAGGGGATGGGCTATGGCGACTTCAAGCTGCTGGCGGCGCTGGGCGCCTGGCTCGGCTGGCAGGCGCTGCCCATAATTCTGCTGCTCTCATCCCTGGTCGGCGCCGTGATCGGCATCAGTCTGATCGCCTTGCACAAACACCATCAGGGCAAGCCAATCCCCTTCGGCCCCTACCTCGCCATCGCGGGCTGGATCGCCCTGCTGTGGGGCGATACCATCACCCGCTGGTATCTCTCTACCATGCTTTGAGCAAGAGGCCCCCATGTATGTAGTTGCTATCACAGGTGGTATCGGCAGCGGCAAGACCACTATCGCCAATCAGTTTGCCGCGCTGGGTATCGAGGTGGTGGATGCCGATGTGATCGCCCGCGAAGTGGTCGAGCCGGGTACCCCGGCCCTTGCCGCCATCACCGACCATTTTGGCCCGAATGTGATTGATCCGAGCGGTCAACTCGACCGTCGCGCCCTGCGCGAGCGGGTCTTCAGCGACCCACAGGCCAAGGAGTGGCTGAATGCTTTGCTCCACCCGCTGATTCGCAGTGAAATGCAGCGCCAATGTGCCGCAGCCAGTTCACCTTACTGCCTGCTGGTGGTGCCACTGCTGGTGGAGAACAAACTCACCGGCCTCGCCAACCGGGTGCTGGTGATCGATGTTGACGAAGCGACCCAGATTGAGCGCACCTGTCGCCGTGATGGGGTATCGGCCGAGCAGGCCCGGGCCATCATCGCCGCCCAAGCGAGTCGGGTGGAACGCCTCGCTGCGGCGGATGATGTCATCGAAAACCACAATGGCAGCGAAATGGCGATTAAAACGCGGATTTTGGCGCTGCACGAGACATATCTGGCAATTGCCTCTCAACAAGGCCGCCAAGTGTGAGTACACTAGGCCGGTTTATGGCTGGCCAGGATTAGGCATGATTTACGATTTCCCCCTCAATGAAAAAAGCCGGACCTATCTTCGTCTGGAGTCCCTGTTTTCCCAGATCCGCGACAATCTGGAGAGTGAACAATCCTGGGCACATATCGCCTTCTTCAAGGGGCTGTTCGATCTGCAGGAGTTGCTGGAGCGTGGTGACCTGCGCGCCGACCTCATCAAGGATCTGGAGCGTCTCGGCCAGCGTCTGAGCCACTGGGCCAGCCTGCCCGATGTCGATCTGGAGCAGATCAAACTGATGCAGCAAGAGAGCAGCCAGCTCTCTCGCAACCTGCTCAACTCGCCACGCCCGGGTGCCCGCCTGAAAGAGGATCGTCTGCTCGGCTCCATCCGCCAGCGCTTCTCCATCCCGGGTGGTCTGTGTGCCTTCGATGTGCCACAGCTGCACCACTGGCTCGGCACCCCGGCCATCACCCGTCACCAGCAGATGCAGGGCTGGCTGAGCGATATCAACCTGCTGATGAATGCCATCACCCTGCTGCTGCGCCTGTGGCGTGAATCAGGCAGCTTCAGTGAGCAGGTTGCCAGCAACGGTTTCTTCCAGGACACCGCCGAGAGCGCCGAGCTGATCCGCATCAAGCTGCCGGGCAATCTGTTCTGCTACCCGACCCTGAGCGGCCACAAGAACCGCTTCGCCCTGCGTTTTCTGCCCACCGCAGAACAGCCGATTGGCGATGTGCCGTTCCAGCTCGCCTGCTGCTAAGGAGGGCTTATGGTCACCAAGGTAAAGTGTCCGACCTGTCAGAGCGAAGTGGAGTGGGGCCCGCAGAGTCCGTTCCGCCCCTTCTGCAGCAAGCGCTGCCAACTGATCGATCTCGGCGAATGGGCCGATGAAGAGAAGCGGATCCCGGGGGAGATCAACCCGGATCTGCTGCCGGAGCAGGAAGAGGGCGATCAGTGGCTATAAGCCCCTGGTCACGCACCTCTGCAATATCAAAAAAGGGCCGATTGGCCCTTTTTTGATGGTTGTTGATTACTACCGGCTCACGCCAGCAGGCCCTGTAGGCGCGCTACAATCGGGCCATTGGCATCGGGGAAGTGATAGTTGTGCAGCTCGGCCACCGGCACCCACAGGCACTCCTGCCCCTCTTTTCCGAACGGCTCGCCGCTGAAACGGGTCACCTTCCAGATATCCAGCAACACCTGCTTCTCCGGGTAGTCGTGCTGCAGTTCCATAAAGGGAGCGCAATCCAATACCCGGATACCGATCTCTTCCCACAGCTCCCGATCCAGCGCGGTGAGCAGATCCTCACCCGACTCCACCTTGCCACCGGGAAACTCCCAGCGATCCCCCTGATGGCGATCGGAGGAGCGTCGGGCGATGAAGATATCGCCCCGTTCATTCTTGATGACGCCAACCGCCACCCAGATCCGTTTCTTCTGTTCCATCAATTACCTCTGTTCGCTTGTTGCCACCAATAACAAGGCGGGCACTTGGCCCGCCTGTTATGGCATAGCGTCGATCAGGTCAACTGACCGTGGCAGTGCTTGTACTTCTTGCCGGAGCCGCACGGGCAGGGATCGTTGCGACCAACCTTCTGCTCGTCGCGCACGAAGGTGGTGTGGCCATCTTCGGCTGCGGCCTGTTCATCGGCCAGCTGGCTCTCGGCAGCGGCGTGGGTATAGGTGCGGGGAGCGGCTTCCGCCTGCTGGCGCTGCTGCTCTTCCATCGCTTCCACATCGCGCTCCTGCACCTGAACACGGCTCAGGATGCTGACCACGTCGCGCTTGAGGGTTTCCAGCATCTGGGTGAACAGATCAAAGGATTCGCGCTTGTACTCCTGCTTGGGGTTCTTCTGGGCGTAACCGCGCAGATGGATGCCCTGACGCAGGTGATCCATGGCCGCCAGATGCTCTTTCCACAGACCATCTAGGGTTTGCAGCATCACCGCTTTCTCGAAGTTGCGCAGCACCTCTTTGCCGACCAGCTCCTCCTTGTGGGCATAGAGCTTGGTGGCTTCGTCCAGAATGCGCTCGCGCAGCTTCTCTTCGTACAGCTTGTCGTCTTCCGCCAGCCACTGCTGCAGCGGCAGATCCAGCGCGAAGTCGGCCTTCAGGCGTGCTTCCAGACCCGGCACATCCCACATCTCTTCCAGAGACTGGGGCGGGATGTACTCGTCGATCACGGCGCCGTACACATCATCACGGATAACGTGGATGGTCTCGGAGATGTCGTTGGTATCCAGCAGCTCATTGCGCTGCTCGTAGACCACCTTGCGCTGGTCGTTGGCAACATCATCAAACTCCAGCAAGCTCTTGCGGATGTCGAAGTTACGACCTTCCACCTTGCGCT
The DNA here is from genome assembly GCF_051919525.1 of Aeromonas sp. 6P. Taxonomy (NCBI): domain Bacteria; kingdom Pseudomonadati; phylum Pseudomonadota; class Gammaproteobacteria; order Aeromonadales; family Aeromonadaceae; genus Aeromonas; species Aeromonas sp. 6P. The sequence continues at coordinate 4,129,129 of NZ_JBQBEO010000002.1, forward strand.
GAGCATTTTCGATCGCCTTGGTGACCCACGGGTGCTCGATGGCTTCGCCCTCTTCCATGCCCAACTTCTTCATCATGCCGGTCACGCGATCGGAGGCGAAGATCCGCATCAGGGTATCTTCCATGGAGAGGTAGAAACGGGAGGAACCCGGGTCACCCTGACGACCGGAACGGCCGCGCAGCTGGTTATCGATACGACGGGATTCGTGACGCTCGGTGCCGATAATGTGCAGACCACCGGCGGCCAGCACCGCATCGTGACGCACCTGCCAAGCGGCTTTCAGCTCGGCAATCTGCTCGCTGGTCGGGTTCTCCAGCTTGGCAATCTCTGCCTGCCAGTTGCCACCCAACACGATGTCGGTACCACGACCGGCCATGTTGGTGGCGATGGTGACCGCACCTGTCTGACCAGCCTGGGCGACGATCTCCGCTTCCATGGCGTGGAACTTGGCGTTCAGCACCTTGTGCGGGATCTTCTCCTTGGTCAGGATGCCGGAGAGCAGCTCGGAGTTCTCGATAGAGACAGTACCAACCAGTACAGGCTGGCCCTTGGCCACGCACTGACGGATATCTTCGATGATGGCGGCATACTTCTCGTTGGCGGTCAGGTAGACCAGATCGCCCATGTCCTTGCGCACCATCGGCTTGTTGGTCGGGATAACCACGGTATCCAGGCCATAAATCTGCTGGAATTCAAAGGCTTCTGTATCCGCAGTACCTGTCATCCCCGCCAGCTTGTTGTAGAGACGGAAGTAGTTCTGGAAGGTGATGGAGGCCAGCGTCTGGTTCTCGTTCTGGATCTTCACCCCTTCCTTCGCTTCAACGGCCTGATGCAGGCCATCGGACCAGCGACGACCCGGCATGGTACGGCCAGTATGTTCGTCAACGATGACGATTTCGTCTTTCTGGACGATGTAGTCCACGTTGCGCTCGAACAGGGTGTGAGCACGCAAACCCGCATTGACGTGGTGCAACAGGCTGATGTTGGAGGCGGAGAACAGGGAGTCGTTCTCGTCCAGCAGCCCCTCTTTCTTGAGCAGCTCTTCCACGAAGATCTGACCGTTTTCGGTCAGCAGGGCCTGACGGTTCTTCTCGTCCACCGTGTAGTGACCGTCGCCGGTGTACTCTTCGGTGTCTTCCTTGTCCTGCTTGACCAGCAGCGGGATCAGCTTGTTGACGCGAATATAGAGCTCTGAGCTGTCTTCAGCCGGGCCGGAGATGATGAGCGGAGTCCGGGCTTCATCGATAAGCACCGAGTCCACCTCATCCACCAGCGCGTAGTTGAGCGGGCGCTGTACCCGCTGCTCCGGCGAGAACGCCATGTTGTCGCGCAGGTAGTCGAAACCGAATTCGTTGTTGGTACCGTAGGTGATGTCGGCGGCGTAGGCGTCACGCTTCTGGGACGCATCCATACCGGGCACGTTGCAATCGACGGTCATGCCGAGGAAGGCAAACAGCGGGCGGTTCGCCTCCGCATCACGCTTGGCCAAATAGTCGTTCACCGTCACCACGTGCACACCACGGCCGCTCAGGGCGTTCAGGTAAGCTGGCAAAGTCGCCGTAAGAGTCTTACCTTCACCGGTTTTCATTTCCGCGATGCGGTTGGAGTTCAGCACCATGCCGCCAATCAGCTGCACGTCGAAGTGGCGCATGCCAAACACCCGCTTGGAGGCTTCACGCACGGTCGCGAACGCTTCCGGCAGCAACTGCTCCAGGGTCTCACCCTGCTCGATACGCTGACGATATTCAGCCGTTTTGGCCTGCAACTCGGCATCGGAGAGAGCCTCGAACTGCGGCTCCATGGCATTGATCTGTTTTACAATTTTGCGCAAAGCCTTGAGCGTTCTGTCGTTCCGGCTGCCGATAATCTTGGTAAGCAGTGTGCTAATCATGGGTACCAACTATTTCTGGTTATAAAAGCGTTCCGTCACTGGAACCTGAAGAAAAAAACCTAACCCCGTCTGGCACTGAGAAAGCGTGCGGGGTTGACCTGACGACCATCTTTCAACACTTCGTAATGCAGATGGACCCCGGTCGCGCGACCGGTGCGTCCCATCAAGGCAATCTTCTGACCCTGATCAACCAGGGTGCCCACCTCGACCAGCAACTTGGAGTTGTGGGCATAGCGGGTGACCAAGCCATTGCCGTGATTAATCTCCACCATATTGCCAAATTCCGGATGACGGCCCGCCCAGCTGACAATGCCGGGCCCGGTGGCCAGAATCGGGGTTCCGGGTTTGCCACGGAAATCGACCCCTTTGTGCATCTTGGCACGCCCGTTGAACGGATCGACCCGTCCACCAAACCCGGACGAGACCCAAACTCGCTCCTGTTTGACTGGCGTGCCGGAAATAAAACCGGCATCGGTGATATGGTGATTCATGATGAAAGATTCAAGTACCGACAGCTGCTCTTCACGGCTGCTGAGCTGCTGGCTGAGGTGCTTCATCGAGGCTTGCAGCTCGTTGAGGCTCACTTCCAGCTCTTCATCATAAGAAGGGCCGCCCATGGGGGGCAGCTCTTTGAAATTGAACTCGTCGGGATCGAGATCGGCTTGCTCGGTCAATCGTTCGCCGAGGGCATTGAGACGGCCAAGCTGGCCCTGCATGGTGCCCACCTGAGCAGCCAGCATTGCCAACTGTTCACGGGCTTCGTCGCCACTCTGGTCGACGGACTGTTGCTCGGCAACGGCAAGCGCCACTTCCAGCGCCTCCATTTTCTGGTGCCAGCTCTGCCAGAGCCAACCACCACCAAGGGCCAACAGGGAGAAGAGAATACCGCCGACCCAGGCCAGACGTTGTTTGGGCAGGTGCAACTTGCGTCGCTGCTTGCCGTGGAGGATCAGGGTAATGCTCATAGAAATCAGTCTGCTCGGTCAGGTGCGGCCAGGAGCCTGCACGGGAAATAAAACCGGGAGATAATCGGTATTAAAGGATGGAGTAAACAAATGACGGAACGTCGGTGCGGAGAGAGGACCGACGTTCCGTTGCACAGCTATCAGGCCAGAACCAGACCGTTATCGTAGTAAGCGATAGGCGCTTTGTCGCCCTCACCCTCGAAGGTCACCAGTTCCCAAGCCTCTTGCTCGGCCAGCAAAGCACGCAGCAGCTTGTTGTTCAGGGCATGTCCGGTCTTGTAGGCACGGAACTCACCGATGATGCTGCGGTTACACATATAGAGGTCACCGATCGCGTCCAGCATCTTGTGCTTGACGAACTCGTCCTCATAACGCAAACCGTCTTCGTTCAGCACCCGATAGTCGTCCAGTACCACGGCGTTTTCCAGGCTTCCGCCCAGCGCCAGGTTCTGGGAACGCAGGTACTCGATATCGCGCATGAACCCGAAGGTACGGGCACGGCTGATCTCTTTCACGAAGGAGGCACCGGAGAAATCTAGTACGCAACGCTGGTTGCGCCCTGCAAAGACCGGATGCTGGAAATCGATCTCGAGATCCATTTTGAAGCCGTTGCGATAGGGGTGGAATTCCGCCCACTTGTCGCCGTCTTCAACCCGGATGCTCTTCTTGATCCGCACAAACTGCTTGGCCGCATTTTGTTCACGGATCCCGACTTCCTGCAGCAGGTAGATAAAGGGATGCGCACTACCATCCATCACCGGGATCTCGGGCGCGTCAACCTCAACGTAGAGGTTGTCGATCCCCATCCCGGCCAGCGCGGCAGAGAGGTGCTCAATGGTAGAGACCCGGACACCGGCTTCGTTGACCAGCGCGGTACAGAGCACGGTATCGCGCACCTGATCGGCATTGGCTGGCAGCTCCACCACAGGATTCAGGTCGGTACGCAAGTAAACGATCCCTGTGTTCACAGGTGCCGGACGGAACGTCATAGTGACTTTCCGACCCGAATGCAGGCCGACACCAGTCGCCTGTACACTCGTTTTCAAGGTTCTTTGTCTAATCATGGGTGTACCCTAAACAGCTTAAAATCCGGACCAGATGGTCGTTGGCAGGCCATCTTAGCACATTCCTTGAACAACAAACAAACGAGAGCCATAAGAGGCTTAGTCAGCTTGCTTGCGCAGGAACGCCGGAATATCCAGGTAATCCGGTTCACGACGAGCTTGCGGCTCGGCGTTGACCACCTTGGCCGGGGCTTCGTCCATCACGCGGCCTTGCATCATGTCGCTAACCAGCGGCTGACGCACCGGGCGCTCTTGCACCTGGCTGCTCTTGACTAGCGTGATGTCCGGCTTGCGCTCGGCACCGATACCGGTAGCAACCACGGTCACACGCAGTTCGTCGTGCATTTCCGGATCGATTACGGTACCCACAACTACAGTGGCGTTCTCGGAAGCGAAGGCCTTGACCGCGTTACCCACGGTTTCGAACTCTTCGATGGTCATGTCCATACCGGCGGTGATGTTGACCAGGATGCCACGGGCACCGGCCAGATCCACATCTTCCAGCAGCGGGCTGGAGATGGCTTTCTCGGCCGCTTCTTCAGCACGGTCATCACCGGAGGCGGAGCCGGTACCCATCATGGCGGTACCCATTTCACGCATCACGGTACGCACGTCCGCAAAGTCGACGTTGATCAAGCCCGGACGGGTGATCAGCTCGGCAATGCCCTGTACCGCGCCAAGCAGTACATCGTTGGCCGCCTTGAAGGCATCCAGCAGGGAGATACCGCGACCCAGCACCTTCAGCAACTTGTCGTTGGGGATGGTGATCAGGGAGTCGACATTCTTGGAGAGCTCTTCGATACCGTGCGCGGCGAAGCCCATCCGCTTCTTCCCTTCGAAGGAGAACGGCTTGGTCACCACAGCAACGGTCAGGATGCCCATCTCGCGTGCCACTTCGGCCACGATCGGCGCAGCACCGGTACCGGTACCACCGCCCATACCGGCAGCGATGAACACCATGTCGGAACCGGTCAGCAGCTCACGCAGCGCTTCGCGATCTTCCATGGCCGCATCACGACCCACTTCCGGATTGGCGCCGGCACCCAGACCCTTGGTGATGCCACCGCCGATCTGCAGGGTAGTGTTGGCGCTGGAGTTACGCAGTGCCTGGGCGTCGGTGTTGACGGTAATAAACTCAACACCCTCAATATTTTGACGAACCATGTGCTCGACAGCGTTACCGCCGCCGCCACCTACACCGATCACTTTAATGACGGCTTCGTCAGTGTGGCTATCCATAAATTCAAACATGTTGTCTCTCCGCTTTATTTGCCTGACTCAGCAAAATTCTTAGAACTCGCCACGCAGCCAGTTGCTAACCCGTTTGACCAGGCCACCGACGCTTGCCTTGGCGGCATATTCTTTGTTGCTACCTGTGGCTTGATGGGTGCGGCCATATTGCAGCAACCCGACCGCAGTCGAGTACACCGGTGCCTGCACGTAATCACTCAAACCACGTATGTTCATGGGCTCTCCCACCCGGACCTGGCTCTGGAAGATCTGCTCTGCACACTCCACAATGCCTTCAATCTGGGCAGCGCCGCCGGTCAAGACCACACCGGCTGCCAGCTGATGCTTGACCCCCTGCGCTTTCAACTCGCTTTGTACCCGCACCAGCTCATCATTCACCATGGAGAGCAACTCGGTGTAACGGGGCTCAATCACTTCAGCCAGTGTCTGCCGTTGCAGGCTGCGCGCCGGGCGACCGCCGACACTGGGTACTTCAATATTGTCTTCCTTGCTGACCAGACGACCGAGGGCGCAACCGTAGCGCACCTTGATCGCTTCCGCGTCGAGCGGCGGCGTGCCGAAGGCGTAGGCGATGTCGCTGGTCACAGTGCTGCCAGCATACGGGATCACCTTGGTGTGGCGCAGGGCACCGCCGGTAAACAGCGACATATCCATGGTACCGCCACCGATGTCCACCACGCAGACCCCCAGCTCTTTCTCGTCTTCGGTCAACACCGCATAGCTGGAGGCCAGCGCGGAGAAGATCAGTTGATCGACTCGCAGACCCACTTTCTCGACACACTTCTCGATGTTGCGAGCCATGTCGTTGTGGCAGGTGATCAGGTGAACCTTGGCAGCCATCCGTACACCGGAGAGGCCGACCGGATTCTTGATCCCTTCCTGATAATCGATGGCAAACTCCTGAGGCAGCACATGCAGCACCCGCAGCTCGTCGGAGAGGCGAACCGACTTGGCGGTGTGGATCACGTTGTCCACATCCTCCTGGGTCACCTCTTCATCGGAGATGGGCACCATACCGGTCTCGTTGCGGCAGTCGATATGCTTGCCGGACAACCCCAGATAGACCGAGCTGATCTGGCAATCTGCCATCATCTCGGCCTCTTCCACCGCGCGGCGCAGTGACTTGACCACGGAGTCGAGGTCATTGACCCCGCCCTTCTCCATTCCGCGAGAAGCGTGACTGCCCATACCGATGACGTTCAGTTCACCGTCCGGCAATACTTCCCCGACCAGAACCGCCACCTTGGTTGTGCCGATATCCAGTCCGACAATCAAATTCCTATCTGCGGTGTTGGTCATGCACTTTCTCTTCGCTCTTCTTCCAGCCAACTGCCATTCCGGTGTCGTATCGAAGATCCACGTAAGCGACTTGCGCACGGGGTTCGATAACCGGGAAGGCATCGATAAACCGCTGCAGCCGGAGCGCAATGTCATTGCGTCCCAGGAACAGCTTGATATTGCCATCCAGGGTCAGTTCCCAGGCATGGCGGGGGGTCAGATTCACCCCCAGCAACTTGTATCCCTTGGCAGCCAGTTGCGACTCGTACTGCCGACTCTCTTTCAACACCCGGGCGGCCTGGTCATCCGGCCCTGACAGCTGCAACAGCGGCGTCTTGACCCGATCCGGGGCACTGAATACCTTGCCCTTGGTGTTGACGAAGCGGTTGCCATTCCAGCGCGCCGCCACATCTTGTTCCGTGAGGTAGATCTTGATCTTGTTCGGCCACTTCTTTCGTACCGAGACCGAGGCCACCCATGGCAAGGCATTGAGCCTTGCCTGCAATTCGTTAACATCCAATTCGAAGAAGTTGCGCAGCTCGGCACCATCCAGCACGGCCATCCGCAGCTCTTCGGTTTGCAAATACTGGTGTTGCCCCTGCAGCAACAGCTCGCTCATGGGCAACCGGTTGGCATCTGTCAGCCAACCTTTAACATCCAGCGCCGTCCGGTAGCAGCCCCATATCACCAGCAGGAAAAATGCTACCCCTGCGATGAAGCCACCCTTGGTGCGCCCCTGTGCCCTTGCCTCCACCCGATCGATCCCCGTGTAACGCGCTAAACCGGCCTTTGACAGACCGGTTCGCCATTATATAGGCCCCGGCTTGGCGGTCAAAATACTCATTGGGCCCTCAGGCGCCAGATTTCATGCTATCTATGCTCAATTTCATCTCTCCGAGACGACGGGCCAGTGCCCCGACGTTCCCGGCGCCTTGAGTCAGCACCAAATCCCCCTCGCCGATCAGGTCGGCCAGCACGGCTGGCACGTCATCCGGTGTAGCGACGAAGATGGGTTCCAGGTTGCCGCGCGAGCGAATGGAGCGGCACAGTGCCCGTCCATCAGCGCCCGGGATCGGCTCCTCACCGGCAGCATAAACCTCCAGCATCACCAGCACGTCTACCTTCGAGAGCACATCGGCAAAGTCCTCGTAGAGGTCGCGGGTGCGGGTATAACGGTGCGGCTGGAACACCATCACCAGACGCTTCTCGGGCCAACCGGCACGGGCAGCATTGATCGTGACCTTCACTTCGCTCGGGTGGTGACCGTAATCGTCCACCAGCATCGCCTTGCCGCGACCGGTTTCAAACTTGCCATACTGCTGGAAGCGACGGCCAACACCTTCAAACTTGGCCAGTGCAGAGATGATGGCCTCATCGCTGACACCGTCCTCTGTCGCGACAGCTATCGCCGCTGCGGCGTTCAATGCGTTGTGAATACCCGGCAAATTGAGGGTCACCTGCAGCTCACCCGCCTCTTTGCGGCGAACACGGAAGCAGCTGTGGTTGGTGGTCTGGACAAAATCCAGCACCTGCACGTCGGCATCATCAGAGAGGCCGTAGGTCAGAGTCGGGCGGGCAATCTCGGGCAACATGCCACGGATCACCGGATCATCGATGCAGACCACCGCCAGTCCGTAGAAGGGCAGATTGTGCAGAAACTCGATGAAGGTGGCCTTCAGCTTGGAGAAATCACCGCCGTAGGTATCCATGTGATCCGCTTCGATGTTGGTCACGATAGAGACCATCGGCTGCAGATGCAGGAAAGAGGCGTCGCTCTCGTCCGCCTCAGCGATCAGGTAGCGGCTGCTGCCCAGTCGGGCATTGGTACCGGCACTGTTGAGCAGACCACCGATGACGAAGGTCGGATCGCGGTCGGCTTCGGCATAGATGCTCGCCACCAGACTGGTGGTGGTGGTCTTGCCGTGGGTACCGGCGATGGCGATACCGTGGCGGAAACGCATCAGCTCGGCCAGCATCTCGGCACGGCGCACCACCGGGATCCGCAGTTCGCGGGCAGCCAGCAGCTCCGGGTTGTCCTGCTTGATGGCAGTAGAGACCACCACCACGCTGGCACCCTCAACGTGTTCGGCACTGTGGCCGACGAAGATGTGCGCGCCCAGTCCGGCCAACCGCTCGGTCACAGCGTTGCGAGCCAGATCAGAACCCGTTACCTGATACCCTTCGTTGGCAAGCACTTCGGCGATCCCGCCCATACCGGCACCACCGATGCCGATAAAGTGGATGCGACGCACGCGGCGCATTTCGGGGATCACAGTACGCAGTTTTGCCAGTTCAACCTTGGTCATAATCGTCTCTTTAGTCTGCCGCTGGCCGTGTGCTGTCACACGGCGGCATCAATATAGTCAGGTACAAGGCTGCACGGTGTCGCCGCTGCAACCTTGCTCATCAATCTTTACCACGCAGCCCGGTTGCGAGCTGTTTGCACTCATCTGCAACCCGCTCGGCCGCATCGGTGATGGCGACGCGGCGAGCCGCTTTCGCCATGTTAAACAGGGTCTCCCGGCGACCAGCCAGCCAGGTCAGGCGCGCCGCCAGTGAGGCGGTGTTCAGCTCGGACTGGGGTAGAAACTCGGCCGCTCCGCCGTCGACCAGAGTCAAGGCGTTACGGGTCTGGTGATCATCCACCGCATGGGGCAGCGGCACGAAAATGGCAGCCACACCGGCGGCAGCCACTTCGGAAACAGTCAGGGCACCGGCACGGCAGACCACCAGGTCGGCCCAGGCGTAGGCGCTGGCCATATCCTTGATAAATTCGCTCACCTCGGCATTGATGTCGTGCTGGGCATAGGCAGCAGAGACGGCCTCGGCATTGCCCTTGCCACACTGGTGACGCACTTCAATGTGCACGCCGGATGCCGCCACCGCAGCAGGTACCTGCTCGTTGAGCACCCGCGCCCCCAGGCTGCCACCCACGATCAGCAGATGCAGTGGCTCATCCCCGCTGCGCAGTTGCGGATCCGGCAGGGCGACCACTTCGGGACGCACCGGATTACCGACCACGGCGGTGCGACGGCTCGGCGCGAAGGCGCCCGGAAATGCCATCAACACCCGCCTGGCGATACGGGCCAGCAACTTGTTGGTCATGCCGGCAGCAGCATTCTGCTCATGGAGCAGCAGCGGGATGCCGGAGAACCAGGCCGCCACGCCACCCGGGCCGGAAGCAAAACCGCCCATGCCGAGCACCACATCAGGACGAACGGTCTTGAGTACCTGACGCGCCTGCAGGATCGATTTGACGATGCGATAGGGCGCCACCAGCAGTCGTTTGATGCCGTTGCCACGTACTCCCTGAATATCGATGAAGGAGATGGGATAACCGTGGGCGGGCACCAGCTCAGCCTCCATCCGGTCTGCCGTCCCCAGCCAGTGGACATGCCAGCCCTGCTCCTTCAATCGATCGGCCACGGCCAGACCGGGGAATACATGCCCCCCGGTACCACCTGCCATCACCAACAACGTCTTGCTCACTAAACCTCCCGCACCCGCGCCTGGGCAGTCGCCTGACGCAACTCAAAATCGATTCGAACCAACATACTCACCGCCACCGTCATAATGATGAGACTGGAACCACCGTAACTGACCAGCGGCAGGGTCAAGCCCTTGGTCGGCATCATGCCACTGGCTGCACCAACGTTGACGAAGGTCTGGAAGCTGAACCAGATGCCGATGCCGATCGCCAGATAACCGTCATAGAGCCGCTCTGCCACCAGCGCGCGATGCCCCAGCTTGAGCGCCTTGACCGCCAGCGCAAAAATCAGGAACAGGGCGCCCAGCACCCCGACGTAACCCAGCTCTTCACCGAGGATCGCAAACACGAAGTCGGTGTGCGCTTCCGGCAGGTACTCCATCTTCTGGATGGAGTTGCCAAGCCCTTCGCCAAACCAGCTGCCACGACCAAACGCCATCAGCGACTGGGTCAGTTGGTAGCCACTGCCGAACGGATCGGCCCAAGGATCCATAAAAGAGGTCACCCGCCGCATCCGGTAGGGCTCGACGATGATCAGCATGATCACCCCGCCCAGACCGCCACCGATGAGGATCATGAACTGCCACAGTTTGGCGCCAGCCAGAAACAGCATGCCGAACGAGGTAACGAACATCACCACGGTCGACCCCAAATCCGGCTGCAGCAGCAACAGGATCGCCAGTACCCCGAACACCGCCAGCGGTTTCAGGAAGCCAAGCCAGGCTTCGCGCACCTCGTTCTGACGCCGCACCAGATAGCCGGCCAGATAGACAAACAGCGCCAGCTTGCCAAACTCGGCAGGCTGCAGGTTGAAGGGGCCGAGCGGCAACCAGCGCACCGCACCGTTAACGTTTCGGCCCACCAGCAGCACCAGCACCAGCATCAAGATCGCCAGCAGCAGCATGGGGCCGTTGTGCTGTTGCCAGCGCGCCATCGGCACCTGCAACACAAACCAGGAGATACCGAGCGCCATCACCAGAAACAGGGCGTGACGCTTCACAAACATGAAGGGGTCATCCCCCAGCGCAATCCCTTCGGGGATCGACGCCGAGGCCACGATGACCACCCCGACCGCCATCAGGGAGAGCGCCAGCAGTACCAGCTGCCGATCGTAGAGACCGGCAGGACGCGCCGGTAACAACCAGCGCTGGAACAGACCTGCTGCTGCGCGAAGGGCGTTCATAGTGCCAGCACCATCTCGGTGAAACGATCGCCGCGCACCTCGAACGACTTGAACTGATCGAGGCTGGCACAGGCCGGCGCCAGCAGCACCCAGTCACCGGGCTTCGCATCGGCCGCTGCTTTGGCAACCGCAGCGGCCAGGTCGGCCACCCGTTCGGTCTGCTCGCCCAGCGCCAGCAGCACCTCTGCATCCTGACCGAAGCAGTACATGTGATCGATCTGGTTGCCCAGCAGCGCCTGGATCGGGCCAAAATCCTGCCCCTTGCCCTGACCACCGGCCAGCAGCAGCAGGCGCCCCTTGACCGACTCGCGCACACCGGCAACGGCAGCCAGCGTGGCTCCCACGTTGGTGGCCTTGGAGTCGTTGATCCAGCGCACCCCGTTCACCTCGCGCACGAAGCGAGCACGGTGCGGCAAGCCCTCGAAACGACGCAGCACGGTAAGCTGAGCCGCTCGGGGAATGCCGACCGCATCGCACAGCGCCATGGCGGCCAGCGCGTTGGCCTGATTGTGTGCACCGACGATCTTCATCTCGTCTACCGCCAGCAGCGGTTCGCCGTGCAACGTCAACCAGTAGCGGCCATCCAGCAGGCAGCGGCCATAACCATTGCAGTCGAGACCAAAGCTCTGCCACACCTGACCCACATCCGGCAGGGTCTGGGCATCGTCACGATTGACCAGAATGTGTTTGGAGTGCTGATGGATCTCCATCTTGGCGGCGCGATAGTCGGCCATGCCCTGATAACGATCCATGTGATCTTCGGAGAGGTTCAGCACCACGGAGGCGGCAGCACGCAAACTGTGAGTAGTTTCCAGCTGGAAGCTGGAGAGCTCCAGCACACAGAGATCCATCGGCTGCTTGAGCAGCTCCAGCGCAGGCGTGCCGATATTGCCGCCCACGCCGACATTGAGACCGGCTTCGGCAATCATCTCACCCACCAAGGTAGTGACGGTGCTCTTGCCGTTGGAGCCGGTAATGGCGATGACCGGCGTCTGGGTCTCGCGAACAAACAGTTCGATGTCGCCGACGATCTGCACGCCACACTCGGCAGCCGCTTTCAGTTCGGGGGTCGCCAGCGCGATACCCGGGCTCGCGACAATCATGTGCGCCTGCTTGAGCAGCGCCTCGTCGAGACCGTGAATGAGCTCAACCTCAGACGGCAGTTGATCCTTGCCGGGCGGGTTGGCACGGGTATCCATCACCAGTGGCGTCACGCCACGGCCAAGGAAGTAATCGACACAGGAGAGCCCGGTTTTGCCCAATCCGATGATGATGACCATGGCCTTACCTCACCTTCAGGGTGGCAAGACCCAGCAGCACCAGCACGAGGGTGATAATCCAGAAGCGCACGATGACGCGCGGCTCCGGCCAACCCTTCTTCTCGTAGTGGTGATGGATCGGCGCCATGCGGAAGATCCGCACGCCGCGCAGTTTGTATGAACCCACCTGCAGGATCACCGAGACGGTCTCCATCACGAAGACGCCGCCCATGATCACCAGCAGGAACTCCTGACGGACCAACACGGCGATGGTACCGAGCGCGCCACCGAGGGCTAGGGAACCAACGTCGCCCATGAAGACCTGCGCCGGATAGGTGTTGAACCAGAGGAAACCCAGACCCGCCCCGACGATGGCGGTACAGACGATCACCAGCTCGGAGGTATAGGGCACGTAGGGAATGTGCAGGTAGCTGGCAAAGTTGACGTTACCGGTAGCCCAGGCGATCAGGGCAAAGCCCCCCGCCACCATCACGGTCGGCATGATGGCCAGACCGTCGAGACCGTCGGTCAGGTTGACCGCGTTGGAGGTACCGACGATGACAAAGTAGGTCAGCAGGATAAACATCAGGCCAAGCTGCGGCATCACATCCTTGAGGAAAGGCACCACCAGCTGGGTCTGCCCCTCATGGGTTGCTGTCGCATAGAGGAACACCGCCACCGCCAGCGCTACCGCGGATTGCCAGAAATACTTCCAGCGAGCGATCAGGCCGTCGGTATTCTTGCGCACCACCTTGAGGTAGTCGTCGGCAAAGCCGATGGCGCCATAGGCACCCAGCACAAACAGCACCAGCCAGACATAAGGGTTGTCGAGGCGGCACCAGAGCAGCACAGACGTGAAAATCGCAGCAATGATCATCAGGCCACCCATAGTCGGGGTGCCCCGCTTGCTGAGGTGGGACTCGGGACCATCGTTGCGAATCACCTGACCGAATTTCAGGATCTGCAGGCGACGGATCAGGCGTGGCCCCATCCAGAGGGCAACCCCCAGTCCGGTGATGATCGACAGGATGGCGCGAAACGTCAGGTAGGAGAAGACGTTGAAGAAGGTGAAGTGCGGGGTGAGCAGTTCGGCCAGCCAGACTAGCATGTGGCTGACTCCTGATGGCCTTTGACCATCTCGACGATATCTTCCATGCGGGAGCCACGGGCCCCCTTGACCAGAATCGAAATTTCCTGATGTGTATTTATCATTTGCGCAAGCACTTCAAACAACGACGCCTTGTTATCGAAATGTCGGCCCACCGCGGCATCTGCGGTGTGGCGACTCTCTTCCCCCACTGTCAGCACGGCATCCAGACCGCGCTCGCGGGCATGACGGCCAACCCGGGCGTGTTGCTCGGCAGACTCCTCACCCAGTTCCCGCATATCACCAAACACCAGCACCTTGAAGCCGCCCATGGCGGTCAGGGCATCGATGCCCGCCAGCACGGACTCCACGCTGGCATTGTAGGTATCATCCACCAGGGTCAGACCGCCCCAGCGCTGCACGCAGAAGCGCCCCTTGACCGGCGCCATCTGCTCCAGCCCCGCCTTGACGGAGCCGAGGGATGCGCCGAGGGCCAGACAGCCCGCGGCGGCAGCCAACGCATTGGCCACGTTGTGGCGACCCGGGATCGCCAGAGTCAGGCTCAGCTCGCCCTGCGGGGTCACCATCACGAACTCGGCGCAGCCTTGTTCGTTGAGCACAAGGTTGCGCGCGTGGAACGGCTGGCTCTGATCGTCGATGGAGAAGGCGCACTGAATGCCGCGTTCCCGCCACTTCGGCCAGAATTCGTTGTCGGCATTGACGATGGCGGTGCCGCCTTCGCTCAGCCCCTCAAAGATTTCGCTCTTGGCGTGGAACACCCCTTCCAGCGAGCCGAAGCCCTCCAGATGGGCCGCCGCCACGTTGTTGATGATGGCGGCATCGGGTTTGGCCAGCGAGGTAGTCCAGGCGATCTCGCCCGGATGGTTGGCACCCAGCTCCATCACCGCAAACCGGTGTTGCGGCTCGAGGCGCAGCAGGGTGAGCGGCACGCCCACCTCGTTGTTGAAGTTGCCAGCGGTGGCCAGCACTTCCCCTTCGTTGCGCAAGATGGCGGTTGCCATCTCCTTCACCGTGGTCTTGCCGCAGCTGCCGGTAATGGCCAGCACTTTCGGGTTGATGCGCTCGCGTACCAGCTTGCCGAGTCGGCCCAGTCCTTTCAGACTGTCGGTCACCACCAGCTGGGGGATGGCCAGCGGCAGCTCACGCTCGACCAGCAGGGCAGAGGCCCCTGCCTGAACGGCCTGCTCGCAAAAATCGTGGGCATCGAAGCGCTCGCCGCGCAGGGCAACGAACAGGGCACCCGCGCCCAGAGTGCGGGTGTCGGTACTGACGACGGTGATCTCGCCGTCGTCACCAATCAGACGGGCATCGAGTACCTGAGCCAGCTCGGCAAGCCTGAGGGTCATCATTTGAATGACTCCAATAATGTGTGCAAGGCGGCCGCAACGGTTTCTCGGTCGCTGTAGTGCCGCTTGTCGGTTCCAATGATCTGATAATCCTCGTGACCCTTACCGGCCACCAGGATGATGTCCTGTTTGCTCGCCTGACCGATGGCCAGCGCAATCGCCTTGACCCGGTCGTGCTCCACCTGCACCGCAGCAGGATCGCGAAGACCCGCCACCATGTCGGCCATGATCCGGGCCGGCTCCTCGGTACGGGGATTGTCGTCGGTCAGGATCACGCGATCCGCATACTGCTCGGCCATGGCGGCCATCATGGGGCGCTTGCCGCGATCGCGGTCGCCACCACAACCGACCAGACACCAGAGCTGGCCTGTACAGTGCACCCGCAGGGCCTGCAATGCCTTCTCCAGCGCATCCGGGGTGTGGGCGTAATCGACCACCGCCAGCGGCGTATCACCACCGCCAAAGCACTCCATGCGACCTATCACTGGCTGCAATTTCGGGGCAGTTGCCAGCAGCTCGTTGAAGTCGTAACCAAGCACCAGCATCACGCCCATCGCGGCCAGCACATTGCTGACGTTGAAGCGCCCGAGCAAGGGGGCGGATAATACACCATTCCCCCAGCTGGAGTTAATCTGCGCGCGAAAACCTTGCTGGTGAAAATCGAGCTGCTGCGCCGTTAATTGACGGCCCAAATGGTGTTCAATCGGGCCATTAACGCTGAACGCCACCGCTGCCGGGTATTTTTCGAGCCATTTGGCACCCAATTCGTCATCGCGGTTGATCACCGCATTCGACTCATCAACCAGCTGCAGCAACTGCTCTTTGGCCGCGCCATAGGCTTCCATGGTGCCGTGGTAGTCGAGGTGATCCCGGCTCAGATTGGTGAAAACCGCGGCGGCAAAGGGCAAAGCTGCCACACGGTGCTGTACCAGACCGTGGCTGGAGACCTCCATCGCCACCAGATCCGCGCCCTGTTCTTGCAGCGCAGCCAGATTGGCTTGCACCTGCACGGCGCTGCCGGTGGTGTTTTCCGCTTCGATCAGGTTGCCGAACAGGCCGTTGCCGATGGTGCCCATCACACCCGCGTTGCCACCCAGCAGGGTGCGCCAGTTGGCGACCAGCAGTGCCGTAGTGCTCTTGCCGTTGGTACCGGTGATCCCGACCAGATCCAATTTTTGGGCTGGCTGATCGTAGAAATAACCTGCAAGAGCAGAGAGGTGAGCGGGCAGCTCCCGCATCCCGATACAGGGAACCGGAGTCGATGGTGGGATAAATTCACCATCCTCCTCAAACACAACAGCGGTCGCTCCCTGAGCCACCGCCTGTTCGATAAACCGTCTGCCATCCACTTGATGACCGCGAATGGCCACGAAGAGCGAGCCGGGGCCAACCCGCCGGCTATCCAGCTGGATATCGGTCAGGGTGAGCGCCGGCGCCTGGATACCGAAGGGGCGCAGTAATGCATCAAGTGCGCGGGACAAGAGAAGCCTCCGTACGGGCAAGTTTGGTGGGCACCGCTGGCGGCACCGCATCGGGACGAATATTGAAGAGCTGCAGCACCCCGCCCATGGCCTCTGCAAACGGTGGGGTCGCCACGGCGCCGCCATAATAGGCGCTGCCTTTTGGCTCGTTGATCACCACCACCATGACGAAACGGGGATCACTGGCGGGTGCGAAACCGGCAAACCAGGCCATGTAATCCTTGCCATAGCCACCGGCGACGGCGACCTTGGCGGTACCACTCTTGCCACCGACCCGATAGCCCGGGATCTTGGCTTTTGGAATGGCGTTGTCGACCACATACTCCAGCGCCTGCAACATGGCAGCGGCGTTGTTGTGATCGATAACCTGCTCACCCTTGGGCGGCGTAGTCACCTTGACGATGGAGAGCGGCACCCGCTTACCCTTGTTAGCCAGGGTGGCGTAGGCGGAAGCCAGTTGCAACGGGGTGACCCGCAGACCATAACCGAACGAGAGGGTCGCTCGCTCGATATCGGACCAGCGACGACGCTGGGGCAGCATGCCGCTGCTCTCGCCCATCAGCCCGCTACCGGTATCCATGCCGAAACCGAACATGCTGAGGGTATTGATCATCTCCTGCGCCGGCATCCGCAGCGCGATACGCGACATACCGATGTTGGAGGAGTAGCGCAGGATG
This sequence comes from Aeromonas sp. 6P, assembly GCF_051919525.1. Classification (NCBI taxonomy): domain Bacteria; kingdom Pseudomonadati; phylum Pseudomonadota; class Gammaproteobacteria; order Aeromonadales; family Aeromonadaceae; genus Aeromonas; species Aeromonas sp. 6P. The sequence goes on from NZ_JBQBEO010000002.1 coordinate 4,146,119, forward strand.
TCGTAGAGGTTGGTCGCCTTGTGGATACTGACGTCCTTGATCTGCTTGGCACCGATAAAGAGCGGACCACCGGGAATGAAATCTTTCCAGCTGGTGACACCTGCCTGCAAGGCACTGAGCAAAATCAATGGCTTGACGGTCGAACCCGGCTCGTAGGTATCGGTCACCACCCGGTTGCGTACCCGGAAGCTCTGATACTGGCCGCGGTTGTTCGGGTTATAGGAGGGGGTGTTGACCATGGCGAGTACTTCACCGGTCTTGATATCCAGCATCACCATGGAGCCGGAGGTCGCCTTGTTCTCGTCGGTTGCCCGCTTGAGGGCACGGTAGGCCAATGCCTGCACCCGCTGATCGATACTGAGCTGCAGATCGTTGGCATTCTTGCCCTCTTTGACGATGCCAAGCCGCTCGATGACCCGGCCCTGACGATCCTTGCGCACCCGCATTTCGCCGGGTGTCGCCGTCAGCCACTCGTTGTAGCTGCGCTCAATCCCTTCAATACCGCTGCCATCGATGTTGGTCACCCCCACCAGATGGGCGCTGATCTCGCCGGTCGGGTAGAAGCGGCGTGCTTCGGGGCGCAGGTAGACGCCGCCCAGCTTGAGCCCCTTGATGTACTCCGCCACCGCAGGAGTAACCTGACGCTGCAGATAGACGAAGCGCTTGCTGGGGTTGGCGATGCGGTGTTTAAGGGTGTTGATGTCGAGCTTGAGTACGGCGGATAGCGCCAGCCAGGCTCGCTCGTTATTGATGGCACCGGATTCATGTACCGTCTTGGGATCGGCCCAGACCGCCTCGACCGGTACAGAAACCGCCAGCTGCTCACCGTTGCGATCGGTGATCATGCCGCGCACCGCCTGGGTAGAGGTGGTACGCAGGGAGCGCATGTCACCCTCCTGACGCAGACGATCCGGATTGATCACCTGGATCCAGGCCAGACGCAGGATCAGACCCACAAACGCGATGCCGATAAACACCGCAAGCGTGCGAAAGCGCCACGGATAGATCGATGGCGCTTTGACATTCGCTTTGGCAGCTTTGGCTGTAGCCTTGCGTTTCATGGTTGGGTAATTACCTTCTCGGTGGTCACCAGCGGACGACCCATCTGCAACTTGTCCATCGCCAGACTCGCCACCCGGGAGTGTTCAGCCAGGGTGCCCTGCTCCAGCAGCAGGTGGCGCCATTCGATATTGAGGCGATCCTCTTCTGCCATCAGATCGTTCTGCTTGGCCGTCAGACCACGGGTCATGTTGGTCACCAGGATCACGGCAAACGCAGTCACCAGCACGGCGACCGACAGAAAAATCTGCAGCTTGTGCCGCCAGAGATCGGCAACGATCTCCTTGGCCAGATGAACACGCACTTCGCTCATCGCTTACTCCGCCAGCCGTTCGGCAACCCGCAGCACCGAGCTGCGTGACCGGCTGTTTTCAGATACTTCATGATCAGAAGGCTTGAGTGCCTTGCCGACCGACTTCAATTTGCGACCGCCAGCCAGCTGGGCCTCGGTCAACGGAATGCCGTAAGGCACTTCCGGCCCCTTCTCGTGTTTGCGAATAAAGTGCTTCACCAAGCGGTCTTCCAGTGAATGGAAGCTGATCACCGACAGACGGCCATGTGGTGCCAGCACTTCCAGTGCACCGTTGAGCGCGGTTTCGATCTCGTCCAGCTCGCTGTTGATATATATGCGAATGGCCTGGAAGCTGCGGGTTGCCGCATGCTTGCCCTTCTCCTTGCTCGGATTGACCCGGGCAATCATCTCCGCCAGTTGACGGGTACGCACATAAGGCTCGGTCACGCGGTCGTGCACGATGGCGCGGGCGATCTTCTTGGCAAAACGCTCCTCACCGAAGGTCTTCAACACCCAGGCGATGTCATCCACATCGGCCTTGGCCAGCCACTCGGCGGCGCTCTGACCGGAGGTGGGGTCCATCCGCATATCGAGCGGACCATCTTTCATAAAGCTGAAGCCACGCTCGGCATCATCCAGCTGGGGTGAAGAGACCCCCAGATCCAGCAGGAAGCCATCCACCTTGCCCAGCAAACCGCGCTCATCCAGATAGGAGGCGATGCCAGAGAAGGGGCCGTGCACGATTTCGAAACGGGGATCCTGGATCTTGGCGGCCTCGGCGATCGCCTGGGGATCGCGGTCGATGGCGATCAGGCGGCCATTGGGGCCAAGGTGCTGCAGGATCAGACGAGAATGACCACCACGGCCAAAAGTACCGTCGACGTAGACACCGTCCGGCTTGATGGCCAGACCTTCAACGGCTTCGTGCAGCAGCACTGTGATGTGTTCAGCGGCTTGGGTCATTTATAAAGAGAAATCCTGTAGTCGTGGTGAGCTTGCCCAATCGTCCCCGGGCAGACCCAAGATGTCGTCATTGACCTGTTGTTGCCAGCGGGCTTCATCCCACAACTCAAACTTGTTGAGCTGGCCCACCAGCATGATTTTCTTGTCCAGCCCCGCATGGTTGCGCAGTGGCTGACTGAGCAGCAGACGGCCATTGCCATCCAGCTCGCATTCGGTTGCATGTCCCAGCAGCAGTCGCTGCAAACGGCGCTCTTGCGGATTCATGCTGGAGAGAGTCTTGAGCTTGCGCTCGACCTCTTCCCATTCATTCAGGGGATAAAGCAGCAGACAGGGATGGGCAATATCGATGGTGCAGACCAGCTGGCCGTCGCTTTCATCGCGCAGCCAATCACGAAATTTGGTCGGAATTGCCAGCCGCCCTTTACTGTCCAGGCTGATGGCATGAGCGCCACGCAACAAATTGCAGTCCCTGAAGGTGAGTGAGCAGGCAGATTGCCCCTCTAAAAACCACTTTGATCCACTTTTCCCCACCTTGAAGTTTAAGGACGAGCAGGGGGCTTTTCAAGCAAGGAGATGGGACAGAGGGAACATATTGACGCAGCAATTGCATACCGCGGATTGAGTGGGTTGATTTTCCACAAGTTATTTGGCGTTAGGCTCTGGCGATTAATTGAAATAAGTGAATGAACTGAGAACACACACAATATGCGGGTGCGAACAACCATCCTCGGTTCTATCACCATCTATCGCTGCCATCGTGCCAAATACGAAACTATTCGATTGATTTAAAACATATAATTTCATTCAAAATGACGAGAACAAAAATATCCCGTCAACGAAGCCATATTTCCCATGCATAAAAAAGAGCCCCGCGATAAATCGCAGGGCTCTTCGGAATGAGGTCGGAGTCGGCCTGTAAGCCGGGTTCTGTACCGGGTTGCCCCGGGTAGCAATCATTCCTCTAGGCCAGCAATCGCTCGCTGGCTCAAGCAACCTACCCGCCCCCAACGCGGGCCGCGCCAATAGGGGCCTATTTGGTCTTGCTTCGGGTGGAGTTTACCGTGCCACGAACTGTTGCCAGTCGCGCGGTGCGCTCTTACCGCACCCTTTCACCCTTACCTGATCCCTTGCGGGCCATCGGCGGTCTGCTCTCTGTTGCACTGGTCGTAGGCTCACGCCCCCCAGGCGTTACCTGGCACCCTGCCCTGTGAAGCCCGGACTTTCCTCCCCTCCGCCCGTCTGTCCCGAGGGACACAACGACGAAGCAGCGATTGCCCAGCCAACTCCGAGGCGCGGATTATAGCCTTGCGATACGCACGGGGTAAACCGGCAATTCCCGTTTACAGCCATTTATCGCGCTTTGGCCCCCGTTTACAGGCTGACTGATTGTCGATACAAAGGATTGCACAGGTCAGAAAAAAGTCTACTGGCCTATTTCATCGGCTCAATAGTGCTCGAGACCGTATTTATAGAGGGCATTCTTCTTCACACCGTGGATCTCGGCGGTCAGGGCGGCCGCTTTTTTCAGTGGCAACTCGGTCACTAGCAACCCAAGGGTACGGATCGCCTCGGCTGGCAGATCCTCTTCCTCTTTGGAGGCGCCAGCCACGACCAGCACGATCTCGCCGCGGCAGCGGTTGTCATCCTCGCCAAGCCAGGTCAGCATTTCAGAGGCTGGCAGACCGTGGATCGACTCAAAGGTCTTGGTCAGCTCACGGCACACCACCACCTGACGCTCGCCAAGAATGCGAGCAATCGCTTCCACTGTATCCTGCACACGGCGCGGGGATTCGTAAAACACCAGCGAACGGGTGTCTTCAATAACGGCTTGCAGACGATCGTCACGCCCCTTGCTCTTGGCGGGCAGGAAGCCTTCAAAGGCAAAGCGATCGGTGGGCAGACCGGCCGCGCTCAGGGCGGTGATGGCGGCACAGGGGCCGGGCAGCGGCACCACCTTGACCCCAGCTTCACGACAGCGGGTGACCAAGTGATAACCGGGGTCGCTGATGAGCGGAGTGCCGGCATCGGAGACCAGCGCAACACTCTTGCCCTCTTTGATCCTGCCGATCAGCACATCGGCTTTCTGCTGCTCGTTGTGATCGTGCAGGGCGAAGGTCGGTACCGATATTTGGTAGTGGCTGAGCAGGATACCGGTATGACGGGTATCTTCGGCTGCCACCAGATCGACACTGCGTAAAATATCCAATGCACGCTGGGTGATGTCCGCCAGATTGCCGATCGGAGTGGGGACTATATACAGGGTTGGGATGTCACTCATGGGATCTCCGAGTGCCCCGACAATTGTGTCGCCATATTGGCCCGTTTACACTATGGGGAACTTCAACACTGGTCGGGGAATGAACTTGAACCGGGTTACAAAGCAGCTAAGTGTATCACGACTCTTCGGCATCATACTCGCGGCAGTACTGCTCGCCGCCTGTGCGTCGGAGCCCAATCAACCGTCAGGGCAGTCAGGCATGCCCTCTGCGTTTTCCAATCTGACCAAGAATGCCCAGTGGTATCTTGAGCAGGTGGATCCCGCCAAGCCGGCCGAGGCCTTTACCTGGCAGATGCTGGCGGCACGCAGCTATCTGGCGCTGGGCCAGGCCAAACCGGCCTCGGCACTGTTCCAGCAATTGCAGAAGCAGGCCAAGGATCCCGTTCAGAAGGCGCAGTTGCAACTGCTGCAAGCCCATCTGTTGCTGGCGCAAGGCCACGCCAATCAGGCGCTGATCCTGCTGGAAGGCAAACCCGAGGTGGCGCTGGATGCCGATACCCAGAAGGATTGGTATCGCCAGCGCGTGGTGCTGCAGCTCGACATCAATAACAAGTTTGGTGCCGCCAAGTCGTTGATTGCACTGGAGCCCTACCTCAATCAGAGCGAGCAGGCGACCAACCATCAGCAGATCTGGTCGTTGCTGAAAAGCATGACCCCCTCCACCCTGCAAGCGCTGGAAGAGGCTCCGGCCCCTGATGTGACCACCGGCTGGTTGCGACTGGCGGCACTGGTCAACGAGTTTGGCGCCCAGCCGAACTTGCTGGCCCGCCAGCTGGCAGGCTGGAAGCGCGACTTCCCCAACCATCCAGCCCAGAAGGATATGCCGGCAGGATTGGGCGATCTGGCGGCCACTGCCAGCACCTCGGTGCAACAGATCGCCGTGCTGCTGCCCCTCTCCGGCAATCTGGAGCCGCAGGGCGCCGCCATCCGTAACGGTATGCTGATGTCTTATAAGGAAAATCAGGGGCAATTCACCCTGAACTTCTACGACACCCAGAGCAAGTCAACCGGCGATCTTTATAAGCAGGCGATTCAGGAAGGGGCAGACATGATCATCGGCCCGCTGCTGAAAGATCGGGTCGAGGAGCTGCTCAAGGCCAATCCGACCGTGCCGGTACTGGCGCTCAACGAGCTGGACAAGCCGGTCGTCAACGACACCACCTACTACTTCTCCCTCTCTGCCGCCGCAGATGCCGCCCAGGCAGCCCAGTACCTTTACACCCAGGGCTACCGTAAACCGCTGCTGATCGCCGCCCAGGGTCGGATCGGTTACAGCAGTATCAAGGCTTTCGAGCAGAGCTGGGCCACCCTGAGCCAGGATAAGCCGGTGGTTGCCACCTTCGGTGCCCGCAACGAAGTACAGGGGATGGTCAAGAATGCCCTGAGCGGCCGCTCTACCGCCCGTGCTGGTGAAGTGGTGCAACTCTCTGATGCCGCACCGCGCAGCATCGATGCCGTTTATGTGGTGGCCAACAGCCTGGAAACGCGGATGATCAAGCCCTACGTGGATGTCTCGGTCAATCCGATGGGCAGCCTGCCCATCTACACCAGCTCCCGCGGCTACGACAGCGCAGCCACCGAGGTCGCCTCCGAGCTCAACGGCATGCATATCGCCGATATGCCGCTGCTGCTGGGCGGCTACGAGAAACAGCGCGAGCAGATCGCCCTGCTCTGGCCGCAGACCCAGGGTGACCTGCTGCGCCTGTTTGCCATGGGCTACGATGCCGTCAGTCTGGCTGAGAACCTGCAGCAGATGCGCAAGGTGGGCGGCATGCAGCAGGCCGGCATGAGCGGTCAGCTGAGCGTGGACGCCCAGGGCAATATCGTACGTATGCTGAGCTGGGGTACTTACCAGAACGGCAAACTGGTCGACGAGAACGCCGTTCAGCAACTGGAGGAGCCCTCCAATGAAGGAACTATGGAAACGGATGCGCCAGCAGTTGCCGAGCCTGTTCCCCTCACCAACGAGCAAGGGACAGCACTTTGAACAAGTCGCTGAACGCTGGTTGCAGGCCCGGGGCCTGCAACCGGTAGCTCGCAACTACCGCTGTCGTGGCGGTGAAATAGATCTCATCATGCACCAGGGCCAGACCCTGGTGTTTGTTGAGGTGCGCTACCGGGCCACCGGCAGCCATGGCGGGGCCGCCAGCTCGGTCACCCGCAGCAAACAGCACAAGATCATGCTGGCAGCGCGCCACTATTTGAAGCAACATGCCATCAACGAGGCCAATCAGGCCTGCCGATTCGATGTGATTGCGTTCGAGGGCGACCAGCCAGCCTGGATCCAGAACGCATTTTAAGAGGACCCTATGACTGACCGCATCAAAGAGAACTACACCGAAAGCATCCAGACCAAGATAGCCGCCGCCGAGGCGCTGCCGGATGCCATCCATACTGCAGCCCAGATGATCACCATCTGCCTGCTCAATGGCCACAAGGTGCTGGCATGCGGTAACGGTCCTTCTGCCGCACTCGCGCAACTGTTCATCTCCGAGCTGGTCAACTGCTACGAGACCCAGCGCCCCTCCCTGCCCGGCATGGCACTGACCCCGGACATGGCGACCATCAGCGCCATCGCCACCGATCACGGTTTTGAAGAGGTCTACGCCAAGCAGATCCGCGCGCTGGGCCAGCCTGGCGACATTCTGGTGGTCATCACCACCTCCGGCCACAGCCGCAGCCTGATCAAGGCCGCCGAGGCTGCCCTCTCCCGTGACATGACCATAGTGGTGCTGAGCGGGGGTGACGGTGGCGAAATGGCAGGTCTGCTCGGCCCGAACGATGTGGAGATCCGTGTTCCCTCCGCCCGTCGCCCTCGCATTCTGGAAGTGAATCTGTTGACCCTGCACTGCCTGTGTGATCTCATCGACCAGACACTTTTCCCGCAACAGGAAGATTGAAACCATGAAAAAGCACACTATCCTGCTCGGTCTGCTGGTTAGCACACTGCTGCTGCAAGGCTGCGCAGCCCTGGTTGTTGGCGGCGCAGCAGGGACTGCCAAGGCCTCTGGCGATCGCCGAACGCTGGGCGCGCAGTGGGATGACCAGACCATAGAGCTGAAAGCGGCCAATCTGCTGGCCGACAACAAACCCCTCAGTGCAGCCAGCAAGATCAGCGTCTACAGCAACAATGGCCGCGTTCTGCTGGTCGGCCAGACACCTTCTGACGTTTACAAGATTGAGGCAGGCAAAATTGTCAGTCGCATCGAAGGGGTGCGCCACGTCTACAACGAATTGCGCATCGGCCAACCTGCCAGTTTCACCACCCGCAGCAATGACTCCTGGATCACCTCCAAGGTGAAAGCCGACATGTTCGGCACCAAGAACTTCGACAGCACCAAGGTCAAGGTGGTCACCGAGAACGGCGAGGTGTTCCTGATTGGTCTGGTGACTCGCCAGGAGGGAGAGCAGGCAGTCAACATCGCCCGCCATGTCACCGGCGTGAAGCGCGTGATCAAGGCCTTCGAATTCGCCCAAAACTAGCCTCACGACTGACCCGCATACATAAACGCAGCCAACTGGCTGCGTTTTTTATTTAATGACTTTCAGGGTCGGACGGCCGCTGGGGCGCGGCGGCTCCGGCTCAGGCTCAGGCTCCACGGGCGCTTCAGCTTGCTCCAGCCAGATATCGTAACCGGGCTCCGGCGGGAACATGGTGCCCACGCCGTTCTCCCGTGCATGAATAGCCAACACTGCCGCCATCGGGATGTAAACCTGCTGGGAGACCCCGCCAAAGCGGGCACTGAAGCTGATAGCCTCGTTATCCATGTGAAATTGCATCACGGCTCGGGGCGCGATATTCAGTACAATTTGCCCGTCCTGAGCAAACTGCATCGGCACCATCACATGGGGAATGTTGACGTTGACCACCAGATGAGGGGTCAGATCGTTGTCCAGCAACCAGTCAAAGAACGCCCGTAACAAGTACGGGCGGCTCGGTGTCATTGTCGGTTCCATGCTCATACGCCAGCACGGATCTCGCGTTCGGCTTCGGTCAGGGAAGCCTGGAAGGACTCACGCTCGAACAGACGAACCATGTAGGCCTTCAGCTCTTTGGCGCCACGACCGGTCAGGTCGATGCCAAGGCTCGGCAGACGCCACAGCAGCGGTGCCATGTAGCAATCCACCAGACCGAACTCTTCGCTCATGAAATAGGGCATTTCACCGAAGATCGGCGCGATGGCCAGCAGGTTGTCACGCAGTTCGTTGCGTGCCGCTTCAGCATCGGTACCGGCCATGATCTTGTCGGCCAGGGAGTACCAGTCCAGCTCGATGCGGTGCATCATCAGACGGCTGTTACCGCGGGCAACCGGGTAAACAGGCATCAGGGGCGGATGCGGGAAGCGCTCGTCCAGATACTCCATGATGATGCGCGAGGTGTAGAGTGCCAGCTCACGATCAACCAGGGTCGGTACAGAGTTGTACGGGTTCAGCTCGGCCAGCTCATCCGGCAGATTGGCTGGATCAACCTGGCAGATATCCACGCTAACACCCTTCTCCGCCAGGACAATACGCACCTGATGGCTGAACATATCGTTGGCACCGGAAAACAGCGTCATTACCGAACGCTTATTGGCAGCTACAGCCATTGAACCCTCCCGTCATTAAAAAGCAGAAACGGCAATGAAGCATCTTGGTCTTCATTGCCGTGCATTATATTACCCGTATCTGGTCGCTTAGTGAACGTCGCGCCAGAATTCCTTCTTCAACAGCACAGTGAAGATGAAGAAGATCACGATGAAACCAAGCACCCAGAAGCCCATGCGTTCACGCTCCTGTTGTACCGGTTCAGCCGAGTAGACCAAGAAGTTTACCAGATCCAGTACCGTCTGATCATACTCTTCGTCATCCATTTCACCATTACCGTCAGATTTGATGCTGACAACCTGCTGGGTTTCCACTCCGTCGACCGTGTGAGTAGCGAACTCTGCACGGGGGGTTCCCTGCAACGGTTCCAACACATGAGGCATGCCCACAGACGGGAACACCACATTATTCACCCCAAACGGACGAGTCGGATCCACGTAAAAAGAACGCAGATAGGTGTAAATCCAGTCCGCACCACGTACCCGGGCAACCAGAGTCAGATCCGGAGGGGGAGCACCAAACCACTTGGCGGCATCCTTCTCGGACATGGCGATCTTCATCAGATCACCCACTTTGGCGCCAGTGAAGATGAGGTTCTCCTTCATCAGCTCCTCGGGGATCTCCAGATCGGCAGCAACCCGGTTGTAGCGTTGATACTGGGTAGAGTGGCAGCCTGCACAATAGTTCATGAAGGTGGCAGCTCCACGTTGCAGGGATGCCTTGTCGCTCAGATCATAATTGGCTTTGTCCAGATGCACGGCCCCAGCATTGGCAAACACCAGTGATGGCAGCAGGGTCAGCACTGCAAATATTATTTTTTTCATTTAAATGTAACCCTCTCCGGCAGCGGCTTGGTGCGTTCGTTTTTGCTGTAGAAGAACAACAGCACGAAGAAACCGAAATAACCCAAGGTACAAATCTGGGCAACCAGCGTCAGGGTCGGCGTCGACGGCAGTACACCCAGCACCCCCAGGATGATAAAGCAGACCACGAACTGGGCGATGTTAAGCTTGTGTAGCTTGCTGCGATAGCGAACAGAACGCACCTTGCAGCGATCCAGCCAAGGCAGCAGGAACAACACCACAATAGAGAGGCCCATCATGATGACGCCAAGCAGCTTGTCAGGTACCGCACGCAGAATCGCGTAGAAGGGGGTGAAGTACCACACAGGCGCGATGTGAGCAGGAGTCTTCAGGCCGTTGGCCACTTCAAAGTTCGGCTTCTCGAGGAAGTAACCCCACATATCCGGCTTGAAGAAAATGATGGCGCAGAAGAAGAACAGGAAGCCCGCCACACCGATCATGTCCTTGACGGTGAAATAAGGGTGGAACGCCACCGCATCCAGCGGCCAGCCGTTCTCGTCCTTGTGCTTCTTGATGTCGATACCGTCCGGGTTGTTGGAGCCCACTTCGTGCAGCGCCAGAATGTGCATGGCAACTAGCATCACCAGCACCAGCGGCAACGCGATGACGTGCAGCGCGAAGAAGCGGTTAAGGGTCGCACCGGAGATCACGTAGTCACCGCGGATCCACAGGGTCAGATCGTCACCGATGACCGGAATGGCGCCAAACAGCGAGATGATGACCTGGGCACCCCAGAATGACATCTGACCCCAGGGCAGTAAGTAGCCCATAAAGGCTTCCGCCATCAGCACCAGGAAGATCAGCATGCCGAAGATCCACAGCAGCTCACGAGGCTTCTGATAAGAGCCATAGATCATGCCGCGGAACATATGCATATAGACCACGATGAAGAATGCAGACGCACCGGTTGAGTGCATGTAACGCAGCAGCCAGCCGTACTCCACATCGCGCATGATGTACTCCACGGAGGCAAACGCACCTTCCGCAGAGGGGTTGTAGTTCATGGTCAACCAGATACCGGTGATGATCTGGTTAACCAGCACCAGCATGGCCAGCGAGCCGAAGAAGTACCAGAAGTTCAGGTTCTTCGGTGCCGGATACTTGGCCATGTGGTCGTTGTACATGGCCGTGAGCGGGAATCGATAATCGATCCAGCCCATCAGTTTACTCAACATGGTCAGGCCTCCTTGCCATCGGCACCGACCAGGATGGTGGTGTCATTAATGAATTGATAGGGCGGAATGACCAGGTTCAGCGGTGCAGGCACCCCCTGGAACACACGGCCGGCCATGTCGAACTTGGAGCCATGGCACGGGCAGAAGAAGCCGGACGTAACGCCCTGCACCTGCTCGCCAAAGCTGTCAGGCAGATAGGAAGGTGAACACCCCAAGTGGGTGCAAATACCGACCGCGACAAAAATTTCGGGCTTGATCGATCTGTACCCGTTATGGGCATAGTCAGGCTGCTGCGGCTCTTCAGATGAGGGATCCCGCAGCTTGTCATCATGCGCGGCCAAGGCATCCAGCGTCTGTTTGGTGCGTTTCACCACCCAGACAGGCTTGCCTCGCCACTCGACACGGATGAGCTGACCCGGTTCCAACTTGCTGATATCGACTTCAACCGGCGCACCGGCTGCTTTGGCCTTGGCGCTCGGATTCCATGACTTTATAAACGGCACTGCGGTAAACGCAGCTCCTACCCCACCAACGGCAACCGTTGACCAGGTAAGAAATCTGCGGCGACCGGTATCAACTGGCGCATTGCTCTATCCAAAAACTCTCCCATGTGGACTCCGCACATTCTTATAGTGTCCCTGTTCCCCATTTTTCCCGTGACAACAGCGGCGGAAGCTGGATTTACAATTGCCACAGAAAACAGGGGAAATTTTAAAGAAAAGATAACAACTTGACAAGAAAGAGCGGTGAGCAATGAAAACAATAAAGAAACAATTTTTTGTCTTTTGTGACGCGTGGTTAGCATTGATGTCGGTAATATTACCAATAAAAAAAGCCTGGCAACCGCCAGGCTTTTTTGACACTCGAAAGAGTGAGTACCAAAAGCGAATTAACGCTTGGAGTACTGCGGACGCTTACGAGCTTTGTGCAGACCAACTTTCTTACGCTCAACCTTACGGGCATCACGAGTAACAAAGCCAGCTTTACGCAGTTCGGAACGCAGGGTTTCGTCGTACTGCATCAGAGCACGAGTGATACCGTGGCGGATCGCACCAGCTTGACCGGAGATGCCACCACCGTTAACGGTGATGTACAGGTCCAGTTTCTCGGTCATCTCAACCAGTTCCAGCGGCTGACGAACTACCATGCGGGCAGTCGGACGGCCGAAGTACTGCTCCAGGGAGCGCTGGTTGATTACGATCTTGCCGCTACCCGCTTTGATAAATACGCGAGCAGTGGAGCTTTTGCGACGGCCGGTACCGTAGTATTGATTTTCTGCCATGTTGCCAGTTCCCGATTAGATATCCAGTACTTGAGGTTGCTGAGCAGCATGAGCATGCTCGGCGCCTGCGTAAACTTTCAGTTTACGGAACATGGCACGGCCCAGAGGACCTTTCGGCAGCATGCCTTTGACGGCTGCTTCGATTACCATTTCCGGTTTACGCTGAATCAGCTTGTCGAAGCTGATTGACTTGATACCACCCGGGAAACCGGAGTGAGCGTGGTACATTTTGTCGGTAAATTTCTTACCGGTTACGTGTACCTTCTCAGCGTTTACAACGATGATGTAATCACCGGTGTCAACGTGCGGAGTGTACTCAGCTTTGTGCTTACCACGCAGACGAGCAGCGATCTCGGTTGCGATACGACCCAGAGTTTTACCTTCTGCGTCCACAATGTACCAGTCACGTTTTACGGTTTCTGGCTTGGCAACGAAAGTTTTCATTAAGTTAAACCCAATTACCTGTTACAGACCCAATTGCTTATGGGGGCTCTCCCACAAACAACAAACGATGGCCTACCTGTACCCCTTCGAATACAAGTAAAGCTTAAAGTGTTGCTGTCTTATCGACAGCTGTAACGTGGGCCGGGCGATTATAAGTGAAGTTGCCTTAAATATCACCTGCTAATTTCACTGCCATGAAACCAGCAAATGTCGCCCGGCCCTACCTGCCGCAGATGCCCATCCGACTGGCAGGCGCGGTATTGTGACTAAGGAAGGTGCACTCTGGCAAGGTATTCGTGCGATTGCATTTCCTGAAGCCGCGAAAGACAGCGTTTGAATTCGAAATTCAGCAGCCCTTCGCCGTAGAGTTCTGTCATGGGAACCGCCGCTGACATGATGAGCTTGACGTGCCGTTCGTAGAACTCATCGACCATGGCAATGAAGCGGCGAGCCGCGTCATCCGTGCCTGTGCCCATTGGTTGCACATTGGCCAGCAGAATGGTATGGAACAGCCTGGCCAGCTCGATATAGTCGTTCTGGGAGCGGGGAGTACAGCAAAGTTGCTCAAATTCCATATAGAGCACCCCTTCCCCCATTCCGAGCAACGTCAGCTGACGATGATTGACCTCGAACGTCCCCTCGCAAGCCGTGTGCCCACCGGTTAATTGCTGAAAATAGTGGTCAAGATTGGCTTTTGCCTGCAAGTCCAGCGGGCAGTGATAAATCTCGGCTTGTTCCAGCGTACGCAGGCGATAGTCGATACCGCCATCCACGTTAAGTACCTCGCAATGACGCTCGATAAGCTCGATAGCTGGCAGAAAACGGGCTCGCTGCAGCCCGTTGCGATAAAGATCCTGCGGCGGAATATTTGAAGTGGCAACCAGCACGACACCGTGACCAAACAGCTCCTGGAACAGCGTACCCAGCAACATGGCGTCGGTGATGTCGGAGACAAAAAATTCGTCGAAACAGATGATGTCTATTTCACTGGCAAGCTTGCTGGCCACCAGCTTGAGGGGATCGGACTGCCCGCTCAACCCCTGCAGTTCATCGTGAATGCGGTGCATGAAGCGGTGGAAATGGCTGCGCATCTTGCGCGTCCCCGGCAGGCTGTCGAAAAAAGTATCCATCAGCCAGGTCTTGCCTCGGCCCACTCCGCCCCACATATAGATACCGAGGACGGGCTCCGGCGGCTTGGGCTTTTGCAGCCAACCCAGCAGCCCTCGAGATCTGGTCGGAGTCGGGCGCCGTAGCAAATCCTGATACAGTCGCTCCAGCCTGCTAATGGCCATCCCCTGCGCGGGGTCGGCCACAAAGCCGGGGCGCAGCAGATCCTGCTGGTATTTTTGCTGCGGTGTCATCCTTGAGCGCCTCTCCAAGTCCCTGAATCGAGGACAAAATGGTATCACGGCCTCAGGACGCACGGTATAGTGCCATCAAGGCATGGCGGTTATGACGACCGCATAAACCCACTCTGTTTTAGCTGTAACAAGGAGCATCTATGAGTCTGTTAACTGGGATCCTGCTGGCTGTCGCGGCCTTGATTATCGGTATCGTTCTCGGCCGTTTTTCGGTACGTAGCCGCGATGCTGGCCGTCTCGAACAGGAACTGAAGAAGGCCCACAAGGAGCTCGAGAGTTATCAGGGCCAGATCAACACCCACTTCGCCGACAGCGCCGCCCTGATGGAGCAACTGGCCGAGCAGTATCAGACCCTCTATCGCCACATGGCCGAGCAGAGCAAATTCCTGGCCAAGGCGCAGGAACCGCTGTTCCGCGAGTCATTGGTAGAAGAAGCCCCTGCCAATGTGGCAGAAGAGCCGGGCGTTCCGCCTCGCGACTATGCTGGCGCCTCTTCCGGACTGCTCAAGCAACCAAACTAGTTCCTCGCGGAACTAATTGGCCAGTCCCGTGGTCTGACCTTGACGATTGCAATGCAACTTTTTCTGGGAGCTGTTTTTCATATGCGTAAACCTCTTTCCATGCTCAGTGTGCTAGCCCTCAGTGTCGGTATCGCCATGTCTGCGGCCCCTGCTCAGGCTGCACTGCCTTCCCTGTTAGGTTCAAATCAGGAGATGCCAAGCCTGGCGCCTGTTCTCGAACAGGTCACCCCGGCGGTGGTCAATATCTCGGTTTCTGGCAAAAAAATTACCCGTCAGCGTCTGCCGGAACAGTTCAAGTTCTTCTTCGGCCCCAACATGCCCGATGAACAGGTGAGCGAGCAGCCGTTCCAGGCGCTCGGCTCCGGTGTTATCGTCGATGCCAAGAAGGGTTACGTGATCACCAACGCCCACGTGGTGCACGAGGCGGACGAGATCAAGGTCAACCTGAAGGATGGTCGTGAGTATGCGGCCAAGAAGATCGGTGAAGACAAGCAGTCCGACATCGCCCTGCTGCAAATCAAGGCCGAGGATCTGGTGCAGATCAAGTTCGCCGACTCCGATGAGCTGCGGGTAGGTGACTATGCGCTGGCCATCGGCAACCCGTTTGGTCTGGGCCAAACCGTCACCTCCGGTATCGTCAGTGCGCTGGGTCGCAGCGGCCTCAACATCGAGAATCTGGAGAACTTCATCCAGACCGATGCGGCCATCAACTCCGGTAACTCCGGCGGCGCTCTGCTCAACCTGCGTGGCGAGCTGATCGGTATCAACACCGCGATTCTGGGCCCGAACGGCGGCAACATCGGCATCGGCTTTGCTATCCCCTCCAACATGGTGCGGGATCTGACCGAGCAGATCGTCAAGTACGGTGAAGTGCGTCGCGGCCAGCTGGGCATTACCGGCACCGAGCTCACCTCCGACATCGCCAAAACCTTCGGTTACAACAAGAAGGATGGCGCCTTCGTCAATCAGGTCATGCCTGATTCGGCGGCCGACAAGGCGGGCATCAAGGCTGGCGATATCATTGTCAGCATCGATGGCAAACCGGTTCGCTCCTTCGGCGAGCTGCGTGCCAAGATCGCCACCATGGGCGCTGGCAAGCAGGTCGAGCTGGGGCTGATCCGCGATGGCAAGCCGCAAACTGCCAAAGTGACCCTGAAGCAGGCCGATGACAGCGAAGTACGCGCCAGCGCGCTGCATCCGGCACTGGAAGGGGCCAAGCTGAGCACCACTACCGACCCGGTCTCCGGTGTTGCGGTGGCCGACATTGATCCTCGCTCTCCGGCAGCTGCTTCCGGCCTGCAGAAGGGTGACATCATCATCGGGGTCAACCGCCTGCGCATCAACACCCTGGGCGAGCTGACCAAGGCGCTCAAGAACAAGCCTGACGTGCTGGCACTCAACATCCAGCGCGGCGACTCCTCGCTCTATCTGGTGATCCGCTAACGCTCAAGTTGTTCGCCAACCCCTCTATCACCCGCGGCCTTCACCGCGGGTGATTTTTATCCATCGATAGTGTTATTCTCTGCGCGCAGCCTGTACGGATGAGAATGACATGAAAATCCCCCCTTTAGTCAGTTACTTGGGCAAGTCTGTCGGTTTTGGATTGACCGTCGCAGCGCTGCTGTTGCTGCTGTTTCCCCATTTTCGCGGTGGTGCCCAACTGCCCGGCATCATCACCAATGCCCGTGAACTGAGTTTCTCCTATGCCGCCCATCGGGCAGGCCCTGCCGTCGTCAACATCTATACCCGCAGCTTTGCCCCCAATCAGGGCAATCAGGGGGAACTGCGCCCACAAGGGCTGGGTTCTGGCGTCATCATGAATCAGCGCGGCTATGTACTGACCAACTACCACGTCATCGCCGATGCCGACCAGATCATCGTCGCGTTGCAGGATGGTCGGGTCTTCAGTGCCGAGCTGGTCGGAACCGATCAGCTCACCGACCTCGCCGTGCTCTATATCGAGTCAGACAACCTGCCGGTGATCCCGCAGGATCCCGAGCGACTGCCAGAAGTGGGAGATGTGGTGCTCGCCATCGGCAACCCCTACAACGTCGGCCAGACCATCACCCAGGGCATTATCAGCGCGACCGGCCGTACCGGCCTATCCAGCATGGGGCCCGACAGCAATGGCCGTCAGGATCTGCTGCAGACCGATGCCGCCATCAACGAGGGCAACTCGGGCGGGGCGCTGGTCAACGGCCGTGGCGATCTGGTGGGGATCAACACCGCCACCTATCACCTCAACGGCAATCAGGAGAGCTACGGCATCAGCTTCGCCATCCCCTACCGGCTGGCAAAACGGATCATGGATGAGCTGATCGCCAACGGCCGGGTGATCCGCGGCTACCTCGGGATCTCCAGCGTCGAGATCAACCCCATAGTCGCGCGGATGATGAACCTCGGCGACCTGCGTGGCTTGGTGGTGGAGAGTCTGGATCCCAACGGCCCGGCGGCCAAAGGCGGCCTGCAGCGAGGGGATGTGCTGCTCAAGATCAACGGAGAGGCCATCAGTGGCGTACGCAGCGCCATGGACAAGATTGTCGAGAGCCGCCCCGGCACCAAGCTGACCATCTCGGTATTCCGCTCCGGCAAGCCGCTGGAAGTGGTGGTCACTATAGAGGAAGACCTGCGCTATCAGCAGAGAACGGCCAGCTCGAGCGCAGCATCGGCCAGCTAGCGTCACTTCTTTTAATGAGAAGGGCGGGAAACCGCCCTTTTCCATATCTGCCCTCTCGGTAACGTCTCTTACCGTGAGATGACTCACAGTTTCCCGCAACGCTTCCCCTGCCCCCGCCCCCCCCGATTTGTGCGCTACCGATCACACAAAACCAGCTTCAATAAGCACTCTTTTTACCTTTTCAGTATCCAAACGATCACTTCGGGGCCATTTCCTCAGGAATTTCCGCTTCGAATCGGAAAAACACTGCCTCCTCCACATCGACGCGCAGGCTTAGGGTAACGCCATACCTTCTGCCAGCCTTGGAGAGCAGACATTGCAAACAGAGACTCACGACCAGACCCTGACCCCGAACAGCCCGGAGTTGCTGCGCCAGACCGATCATATCCTCGCGCGCATTTATCCCCTGCTGGCCGAACAGGGCATCATCCCCAACGAGGTGCAACGGCAGATGCTGGCTTCCCATGTCAAAGCCATGGTGTGGCGCTCCCACAGTGGCGAGCCCCTGCCGGAGGTTGACCTCAGCCTGTTTGAAGAGATCTCCCCCCTCTCACTGCGTCTCGCCGAACAGGTCGTCAGCTGGCTGGATCAGCTTGCTTATGAGGAGGCGCACCTCTTGTCCGTCCATTTTGAAGTCGCCAAAGAAAACGAACTCAGCTCGGTGCAGAACCCGTAACTCAAGGAGAAATCGATATGACAGCCATCAAACTCGTTATTGGAGACCGTCTCGGCAAGGGTCAGAAAGTGGGCGCAGGCGCGGAAGCTGCCGGGGCCAACGTGACCATCATCCCAGGCATGGCCGCTGACATGAAGCTCGGCGATGTGATGAACAAGGAACAGGCGGATCTCGGCATCTCCTTCTGCGGCAGCGGCGGCGCCGGGGCGATCACCGCCCAGACCAAATACGGCTACAAGTGCCGCTACGGCATGCGCTCTGTTGAAGAGGGCGTCACCGCCATCAACGAAGGGTGCGTGGTGCTGGGCTTCGGTTTCATGGACAAGGAAGAGCTGGGCCAGAAGCTGGTCGAAGCCTTCGCCAAGAAGCACGGACGCGCCTGATGAAAGAGAACTTCACCACCCAGGTCATCGTCAACGGCAAGGGGACGACACGCCAGCAGGCGTTTGCCTCCGCCCTCAGCCAGGTGCAACCCACACTGCTCAAGGACAACCAGCAGGTACTGCTGCGCATTGAGCCGGTCGATGTACAGGTGCTCAAAGCCGAGGAGTCGGTCCGGGTGGAGAAGTTCCTGTTCTTCTTCCTGCCGCGCCAGCGCCGCGAATACCGCGTCCAGCTGGAGATCAAGGTTCAGGTCACCAGTCTGGATGTCGCCAAGGTGACATTCACCCAGGTGTGATGCCTGCGCAGGCACAACCCCACAAGAAGGATACGTTGGATGTTTCTAATCATTTTTATCAAGTCACTCATCATTGGCGGCCTGGTTGGCGTCGGGGTGGGGGCCGGCGCGGCGCGGATGTTCCACGCCCCGACCGTACAGGGCATGGGTGCCTTCCGCACCCTGGGCGAACTTAACTCCTGCGAGGGGGATCCCGCTTCTCACTTCTCGTTTGGTCTGGGCTTTTTCTTTAACGCCTGGGCCTCCACCGTGGCGGCCGGCGCCTTCACCCAGGATGTGGATCACCGCATCATCCCGCACTGGGCCACGGCGGCACTGCTGTTCAAAAATCGGGATCTCGCCACCACTCTGCACGACCCGAAAAAGATGGCCATCGCCGGCGGCATCATAGGTGCCATCGTGGTTGCCTTCCTCAACAGCACGGCAGCTGCCGTCCCGGCCGCCCTGCAGGTCACTGCTGTCAAGGTGCTGGTACCGGCCGCCAACCTGCTGGTCAATACCGTCATGCCGGTGATCTTCTGGCTCGCAGCCATCGAGGCGGGCAAGAAATCCGGTTTCTGGGCAACCATCTTCGGCGGTCTGGCCCAGCTCATCATGGGCAACGCGGTACCGGGTCTGGTGCTCGGTATCCTGATCGGCAAGGGCGTGGAAGAGAGCGGCTGGAACCACGTCACCAAGGTGATGATGGCGGCCATCGTCCTGCTGTTCGTGCTGAGCGGCTTCTTCCGCGGCTTCGACATGAAACTGATTGAATCCTTCCATATGGGTGTCCCCCTGTGGCTGGAAAGTGTCCATAACCTGCTGAGCGGCAAATAAGGGGTCACACCATGGATGAGAAACTGAAAAACAACTTCTGGTATGCCGACTGGTCATTTCCCATCTTCGTCGGCCTGCTCTCGGCCGGGGTCTTTGCCGGTACCCACATGTTCTATCTGTACGGGGTTGGTGCCTTCAACGAGGTAGCCTTCGTCGCCATGCTGAAAGCCGGAATGGACACGGGTGCCTACGGCGCGGTAGCCGCGTTCGGTGCCAGCTTCCTGTTCGCCCGCATCATCGAGGGATCCCTGGTGGGGATCCTGGATATCGGCGGTGCCATCCAGACCGGGGTCGGTCTCGGAGTGCCAGCCCTGCTGCTGGGGGCCGGCATCGTCTATCCGGTGGAGAACTTCGGCGCCTCGCTGGCAACCGGCATGGGGATTGGTCTGGCCATCGGCTACGTCATCATTCTGGCGCGCAAGTTCACCATCAACCAGAGCAACTCCACCTACGGTGCTGACGTGATGATGGGCGCAGGCAACAGCTCTGGCCGCTTCCTCGGCCCCCTCATCATCCTCTCCGCCATGGGGGCCTCCATCCCCATCGGTATCGGTTCCCTGCTGGGTGCGCTGCTGTTCTACGTGTGGGGCAAACCCATCACCGGCGGTGCCATCCTGGGAGCCATGCTGCTGGGTACCTTCTTCCCGGTCGCCCTTGTGTAAGTACCAGCCGCCCTGCGGGGCGGCTCGCCAGAGGTTATCAGCATGTACGACATGATCATCAGAGCCGGGCGCCAGGGAGATGGCCAGCTCGTCGATATTGCCATCAAGGAGGGCAAAATCGCCGCCATCGGCTCCCTGCCGGAGATGGCAACGGCGCGGCAGATCCTGGATCTCGGCGGCCGGGTACATGTGAGCGCTGGCTGGATCGATGGCCACACCCACTGCTACCCCGCCTCCCCCATCTATCACGATGAGCCGGACAAGGTGGGCGTAGAGTCCGGCGTCACCACCGTCATCGACGCCGGCAGCACCGGGGCCGACGATGTGGATCACTTCCAGCAGATCGCTGCGGGCTGCAAGACCCGGGTGCATGCCCTGCTCAATCTCTCCCGTATCGGCCTGCTGCGCCAGAACGAACTGGCTGATAGACGGGATCTCGATATGGATCTCGCCTCGGCAGCCATTCGCCGCCACCCCGACTTTATTGTCGGCATCAAGGCGCGGATGAGCGGCAGCGTGGTCGGAGAAAACGGTCTGCAACCGCTGCGCATGGCCAAGGCGCTGCAACAGACCCACGGCCAGCTACCGCTGATGGTGCACGTGGGTAACACACCGCCGGATCTGGACGAGATCGTCGCCCTGCTGGGGGATGGCGATCTGCTGACCCACTGCTTCAACGGCAAACCGAACCGCATCCTGACTCCGGCTGGCGAGCTGCGGGTCGCGGTGCGCGAGGCGATGAGACGGGGCCTGTTGCTCGACATCGGCCACGGCGGCGCCAGCTTCAGCTTCGAGGTGGCGGAGCTGGCTATCCGACAGGGGATCCTGCCTCGCACCATCAGCTCCGACATCTACTGCAAGAACCGCATCAACGGGCCGGTCTACAGTCTGGCTCACGTGATGTCGAAGTTTCTCGCCATCGGCATGACGCTGGAGCAGGTGCTCGCCTGCGTCACCCATCAAGCGGCCGATGCCCTACGCCTTTCCGGCAAGGGGCGGCTCGAGGTGGGCGCCGATGCCGATCTGACCCTGTTCGAGGTCGCCAGCGGCCCGACCCTGTTTATGGATACCGAAGCCCAGTCCCGCAGCGGTGACCAACAACTGCAGCCTCTCGCCGCCCTGGTCGGTGGCGAACTGGTTCTGACTCACTATGGGAAATCACACCATGCTTTCTGTTTATGAGAAATATCAGCTCAAACCGGTGATCAACGCCTCAGGGCGCATGACCATTCTCGGCGTCTCCACCCCCGAGCAGGAGGTGGTCGATGCAGTCAATTTTGGCCTGGGCCACTACTTCGAGGTCAAGGATCTGGTCAACAAGACCGGCGCCTATCTGGCTGGTTTACTGGATGTGGAAGATGCTGTGGTGGTCTCCTGTGCCAGCGCCGGCATCGCCCAGTCAGTCGCCGCCATGATAGTGCGTGGCGACCCCTACCGGCTGGAGCAACTGCATGGCCACCCCCATGACGTGCCGAGCGAAATCGTGCTGCCCAAGGGGCACAACGTCAACTTTGGCGCCCCCGTCGGCACCATGGTCAATCTGGGTGGCGGCAAGGTGGTGGAAGCGGGTTATGCCAACGAGTGCTCCACCGCCCAACTGGCCGCCGCCATCAATACCAATACTGCGGCCATCCTCTACATCAAGTCCCACCACTGCGTGCAGAAGAGCATTCTGTCGGTGGCCGAGGCCGCCGAGGTGGCCAAGGCTCATCAGTTGCCGCTGATCGTTGATGCGGCCGCCGAAGAGGATCTGCGGCTCTATTACAACCAGGGGGCGGATCTGGTCATCTACAGCGGCGCCAAGGCCATTGAAGGGCCCACCAGCGGGCTGGTGCTCGGCAAGCGTCAGTACGTGGAGTGGGTCAAACAGCAGGCCAATGGCATCGGTCGCGCCATGAAGGTGGGCAAGGAGGGGATCCTCGGCCTGACCCACGCCATCGAGCGCTATCTGGCCAAAGAGAAAGAGAGCGGCGCCGCCATGGTCGCCAAGATGGGCCCCTTCATCGAGCGCCTAAACCAGCTGCCCGGCGTCACCGCCAAGGTGGTATGGGACAGCGCAGGGCGCGACATCGCCCGCACCGATATCGCCTTCGACCACCAGCAGCTCGGCATGACCACAGTGCAGGTCGTCACCCGTCTGCAACAGGGCACGCCTGCCATCTACTGCCGCGGCTACAAGGCCAACGAGGGGCATATCGAGATCGATGTACGCAGCGTCTCCGTGCCCCAGCTCGACCAAATCCACTCCGCCATTGCCAACCTCGTTCAGGAGAATCGCTGATGTCCCTTACCCCCAACTACTACCGTGATCGGGTCTGTCTCAACGTGCTGGCTGGAGCCAAGGAGAATGCCGTCGAGGTGTACGACGCAGCCGAAGGCCACGTGCTGGTCGGTGTGCTTTCCAAGAACTACCCGGATATTCCCTCCGCAGTTGCCGATATGAAGGAGTACGCCAAGCTTATCGACAACGCCCTCTCCATCGGGCTGGGCGCCGGCGATCCGCGCCAATCCGCCATGGTGGCCGAACTGGCCTGCCAGCTGCAGCCCCAGCACGTCAACCAGGTGTTCACTGGTGTCGGCGCCAGCCGGGCGCTGCTCGGCCAGTCACAAACGTTGGTGAATGGGCTGATCTCCCCTACCGGCATGCCGGGCATGGTGAAGATCTCCACCGGTCCACTCAGCGCCGGGCAGCCGGATGGCATAGTGCCCATCGATACCGCCATCGCCCTGCTCAAGGACATGGGCGGCAGCTCGGTCAAGTTCTTCCCCATGGGTGGGCTGGCCTGCCGCGACGAGTATCAGGCAGTGGCCGAGGCTTGTGCCCACCACGGCTTCTGGCTGGAGCCCACCGGCGGCATCGATCTGGAGAACTTCGAGGAGATAGTGCGGATTGCGCTGGATGCCGGAGTCGAGAAGGTGATCCCGCACGTCTACAGCTCCATCATCGACAGCGCGAGCGGGCACACTCGCCCCGAGGATGTCCGGACTCTGCTGGCCATAGTGAAACGACTGTTGGCCTGATGGCAGTCACGGGCGCCGGTTCAATCACTGACCGGTGCCTGGCTTGTTGATGACCCACTTGTTAACATCGACCCTTTATCTCGCAACAGGAGTCTTGCATACCCCCTATGATCAAGCTGCCACACCCCAGGCTCCATCAACTGCTGATCCAGCTCCATGCCGAACCACTGCCGCAGGAGGAGCTGGCTCGCCGCCTCAATGTCTCCACCCGCACGGTGCGCACCGATGTGGCGACCCTCAACGAACTGATTGCCACGCACGGCGCTCACCTGATCCACCAACGTGGCAGCGGCTACCAGCTGAAAATCTACAATCAGGGACTGTTCGACGCTCTGCTGGCGGCCCAGGGTCAGGATAGCGGCCTGCCACGCACCAGCCGGGAGCGGGTGCTGCACCTGCAGATCCTGCTATTGACAGCAGAGCAGGGGATCAAGCTCGATGAGCTGGCTGATACCTGGTATCTGAGCCGGGCGGCACTGCAGGGGGATATGGCGGAAGTCCGTGAGCAACTCAGCCACTTCAGGCTCAGCGTTGAGAGCAAACCCCGCCTGGGGATGCGCATTCAGGGGGAGGAGACGGCGATCCGGGCCTGTCTGACCCAGCTGCTCTATCAGGAGTTGCTGCACAACAACCAGTTGCAAACCCTGTTGCCCAACCTCTGCCCCAGCAAAACGATGGAGGTAGTGGGTAATCATATCCATGCCCAGCTTGCCCGACATCAGCTGCGTCTCGCTGACGAGAGCTTGCAGCAGCTCTCCATCTACTGCGCCGTTGCCCTGCTGCGTCAGGCATCCGGTCACGAGTTGCGCCACTTCGCCAGCGAAGATCTGACTCTGCCGCTGCTGGCAGTATCTCGCGATATTTATGCGGTATTGCCAACCCTGACGCCCCCCGTAGAGGACGAGATCTCCGGGCTCGCCATCCAGATCCAGGCGCGCCTGATTGCCGATACTCCCCAGCTCAGCCCTGCAATGGCCGCCGAGAGCGAACAGCTGGTGGAGCATCTGCTGACCTACATTCATCAACACTACCCTTACGACCTGCAAGGCGACCAACAGCTGCGGGCCGACCTGCAAACCCATATCAGCACCATGCTGCTACGGGTCAAATACCAGATAGGCAACCACAACCCGCTGGCCGATCACATCAAGCAGTACTACCCCCTCGCCTACGACATTACGCTGGCGGCCATTTCGGAGTGGATCAAGCAGACCCCCTACCGATTGACCCACCACGAGATCGGCTATCTGGTGATCCATATCGGGGTCGGGCTGGAGCGCCATTACGATATCGGCTATACCCGCCGCCCGCAGGCGCTATTGCTTTGCGATGCGGGCAACGCCACCTTCCGGGTGCTGGAAGCACGTATCAAGCGGGAGTATCCCCAGTTGCAGCTGACCACACTTGAATCGGTGCGGGATTACGAAGGTCTGGCGCAGATCGCGCAGGACTTTGTCATCAGTACCGTCAAGGTGAACGAAAAAAACGCCCCCGTGGTACTCGTTGCCCCCTTCCCGACCCAATACCAGCTGGAGCAGCTTGGCAAGCTGGTGCTGATCGACCGCACCCGACCCTACATGCTCGACAAATATTTCGATGCCGACCACTTCATGGTGGTCAAAGAACCCCTTACCCAGGCCGAACTGTTTGCCCGTATCTGTGATCAGCTGGAGGCGGAAGATCTGGTGGAGAGCGGCTTCAGAGCCTCACTGCAGGAGCGGGAGCGGATCGTCTCCACCATGCTGGGAGAAGGGATCGCCCTGCCCCACTCTCTCGGTCTGCTGGCGCGCCGCACTCTGGTGTACACCGTACTGGCACCGCAGGGGATCGACTGGGGCAACGGGGAAATCGCGACGCTCATCTTCGTGCTGGCCATCAGCAAAGCCGATTACGAGGAGGCGATGGGTCTCTACGACCTGTTTCTGGCACTGATGAACGAAAAAGCCAGCAGGAATCTGCTGGCTTGTCGCGATTTTGCCAGCTTCAAAGCGCTGGCGCGTACCGGTTCATAACATAAAACAAGGAGTGACTACTCCTCGTTGAAGCCGGAAGTGAACAGCTCCACCACGGCGGCCAGGGCCTCGACCTCTTCGGGGCCCTCAACCTGTACTTCCACCTGCCGCCCTTGCGCGGAATCCAGCATCAGCAGGCCGATGATACTGTCAGCATCGGCCTCCACACCATCTTCATTGCGCAGCAGCACATGAGCATCGAAACCCTGCACCAGCTCGAACAGCATCATGGCTGGTCTGGCATGAATACCCAGCTTGTTTTTCACTTCAACCGAGGCGGAAACAGTCATCGGGTTGTCCTATTGGTCCGTCAAGATTGGGGGGCACTCTTGTCGAGAGTGCGGTGGCGGATCTGCACGTTCTTGCCAAGCAAACGGAATGCACTGGCCAGCCGCTCTGCAATAAAGACCGAGCGGTGCTGACCACCGGTGCAACCGATGCCGACCGTGAGGTAGCTGCGATTGTTGCGCTCCAGATGGGGCAACCAGGTCGCCAGCATGTTTTCGATCTGCTGAGTAAACAGCATCACATCGGCCTGCGCCGAGAGGTAGTTGGCGACCGGCTTATCCTTGCCGGTAAACGGTTTGAGCTCGGGGATCCAGTGCGGGTTGGGCAGGAAGCGGGCATCGAACACGAAGTCGGCATCCTTGGGAATGCCGTACTTGAAGCCGAACGACTCGAACACCAGCACCAGCTCGTTCTCTTTCTTGCCGAGTACCCGGGTCTTGATGAGCTCGCTCAGGTCGTGAATGCTGAGGGTGGTGGTGTCGATGCGCAGGTCAGCGGTCGAGGAGATAGGCGCCAGCAGGTGGGTCTCCTCCCGAATCGCCTCATCCAGCGACAGCTTGTTGCGCGAGAGGGGGTGCAAGCGACGGCTCTCGCCATAGCGCTTGAGCAGAGTGCCGTTGTCGGCGTCGAAGAAGAAGCTGGAGAACTCTACCCGCCCCTCATTGCGCACCTGAGCCAGCAGATTTTCCAGTTTCTCCGGATCGCTCGGCAGGTTGCGCACATCGATACTGACCGCCAGCTTGTCGTACTGGCTCTCCACCGAGACAATCAGCTGGGGCAGCAGATTGACCGGCAGGTTGTCCACACAGTAGTAACCCAGATCTTCCAGCACTCGCAGGGCTACCGTTTTACCGGAGCCCGAACGTCCACTTACCACGATTAACTGCATCTTGTTCCCTCACGCCAAAACGGGTGTCTCATCCTTGGCCTGCTGTCAGGCCGAGGTCATGATCTGATAGAGCTCTTCGTCGCTGGTTGCCTGACGCAACTGGCGGCAAACCGCCTTGTCACCCAGCTTGGAAGCCATCAGAGAAAGGGTCTTGAGATGCTGCTTGCACTCGCTTTCCGGCACCAGCAAGGCAAACAGCAGGTCAACCGGTTGATTGTCGATGGAGTCGAAAGGAATAGGGTCGGCAAAGGTCATCAGGATCGCGGTTGGCGGGAACTCATCGTCAATACGACCGTGGGGTATCGCAATACCGGCACCGATCCCGGTACTACCCATTTTTTCGCGGGCCAACAAGCATTCGAACAGCGCCTGACGGGAGGTGCCAAGGCGTTCGGCGGCCAACTCGCTGATGATTTCGAGGGCGCGTTTCTTGCTGGTACAAGGGACTGCACTTTTGGTGCAGTCCCGACTCAATATATGTTCAAGTTGCATAGTTATTTTTTATTTAACTTATCTTTGTGCTTGATGATCTGCCTGTCCAGCTTGTCGAGCAAGGTGTCTATCGCAGCATACATATCAGCATGCTCAGAGGTAGCAAACACTTCGCCGCCACTGACATGCAATTTAGCTTCCGCTATCTGGTTCAGTTTTTCCACACTAAGCACCACATGAACATTATTAATGTGGTCAAAGTGACGCTCGAGTTTGGCAAATTTGTTACTCACGTATTCACGCAGAGCTTCGGTGATCTCGACATGGTGTCCGGTCAGGTTAATTTGCATAACATCATCCTTTTGTTTTGCCTAAACCAGGCGTTTACGCTGATTGGAAGGTGCGATAAACAAGGATTCGCGATACTTAGCGATCGTGCGTCTCGCCACCATAATACCCTGTTCGGCCAGCAAATCCGCGATCTTGCTATCACTTAACGGCTTGGCAGGATTCTCTGCCGTGACCAGCTTCTTGATGAGCGCGCGAATTGCGGTCGATGAGCACTCTCCTCCTCCTTCGGTGTTCACATGGCTGGAGAAAAAAAACTTCAGTTCAAATATGCCCCTTGGGGTATGCATGTATTTCTGGGTTGTCACCCGGGAAATGGTCGATTCATGCATCTCCACCGCTTCGGCGATGTCGTTGAGCACCATCGGCTTCATCGCCTCTTCACCATACTCGAAAAAGCCCTGTTGTTGCTCGACAATACAACAGGCTACTTTCAGCAGGGTATCATTGCGACTCTCGAGGCTCTTGATGAACCATTTGGCTTCCTGCAGATGGGAGCGAATAAATTGGGTATCCGTGCCACTGCGCGCATTGCGGGCCATGGCAGCATAGGTCTCGTTGACCCGGATGCGCGGGGAAGAATCAGGTTTAGCTCAACGACCCACTTGCTACCCTTCTTGACCACAGAGACATCGGGGATCACATACTGGGAGTCACTCTGGATGATGCCATTGCCGGGGCGCGGCTCCAGCAGCTGGATCAGATCCAGCACCGACTTGAGGTCGCTCTCTTTGAGTTTGGTCTTGCGCGCCAGGGTTCGGTAGTCACGATTACCGAGCAGATCCATATGTTCGAGGATCACCTCCTTGGCCTCGTTGAGCCAGGGAGTCTGCGGGTCATACTGCCCCAGCTGGATCAACAAACACTCCTGCACCGAACGGGCAGCGATGCCGACTGGATCGAAATGCTGCACCCGCTTGAGCACAGCTTCGACCTCATCAAGTTCGACCTCCAGCGCATCGCTACTGACCGCTTGCAGGATATCCTCCAGCTCAACGGTCAAATAGCCGGACTCGTCGATAGCATCGATGATAGCGAGGGCGATGGCGGCATCCACATCGCTGAACGGGGTCAGCCGCATCTGCCACAACAGATAATCTTGCAGGTTTTCGGTGGTCTCGCCCTGATAAACGCTATCTTCCCCATCGTGGATAGGGCCAGCGCTCTGGGCGGTCCCGGCAGAGTAGACTTCATCCCAAGTGGTATCTACCGGCAACTCGTCCGGCATCCGCTCCTGCGCCATGGCATCGCTGGAATCCAGCTGGCTGGCATCAACAGGCTCTTCCGGGCTGGTCTCTTGTACTTCACTCTCTTCCTGCTCCAGCAGGGGGTTATTCTCGAGCGCTTGCTGAATTTCCTGCTGAAGTTCCAAAGTGGAGAGCTGGAGCAGACGAATAGCTTGTTGTAATTGCGGCGTCATGGTCAGGGATTGACCGAGACGCAACTGTAATGTCGGCTTCATCTACGTCGGGATATCCTTATGTTCAGCGAGGCATTCGTCAAAGAGAATGAAGGCATGCCCCCTTACTATAGACTGAATTGATCGCCCAAATAGACGCGCTTGACCTGTTCATCGGCGAGGATGTCCGCCGGTGCACCTTCGGCAATCATCTTGCCGTGGCTGACGATATAGGCCTTCTCACATACGTCCAGAGTCTCTCTGACGTTGTGGTCGGTAATCAAGACGCCAAGGCCTCTATCTTTCAGATGCTGAATGATCTTCTTGATGTCTATCACAGAAATCGGGTCAACCCCGGCAAAGGGTTCATCCAGCAGAATAAAACGCGGCTCGGCCGCCAGTGCGCGGGCGATCTCGACCCGGCGGCGCTCACCGCCGGAGAGGCTCTGGCCCAGGTTGTCACGAATGTGGGTGATGTTGAACTCTTCCAGCAGTTGCTGAACCTTGTCCTCACGCTCCTCGCGACTCAACCCCTTGCGGGTCTGCATCACTCCCATCAGGTTGTCGAACACCGACAGGCGACGGAAGATGGAGGCCTCCTGCGGCAGGTAACCGATGCCGTTACGCGCCCGCACATGCATGGGCTGCAGGCTGATGTCCTGATCGTCGATGGTGATGAGACCGGCATCGCGCTGTACCAGCCCCACGATCATGTAGAAGGAGGTGGTCTTGCCCGCCCCGTTAGGGCCGAGCAGGCCGACAATCTGGCCGGTGCCCACTTCAAGGCTGACGTCACTCACCACCATGCGGCGCTTGTAGCTCTTCTGCAGGCCCACTGCTTTTAACACTGCCATGGCTTATTTTCCCTGCTTCTTCTGGTCGGCGGGCTTGTCGAAATTCTCTACCTGATCCGGCAGGAACACGGTTTTGACCCGCTGGCTCGGGCTCTTGCTCTCGGCAATCATCTTCTGTTTGACGATGTCGTAGCGGATCAGATCGCCATTGACCTGGCTATCTTCCTGCTTGAGCTGACCGTTGCCGGTGATGGTCACCAGCCGGTTCTTCAGCTCGTAGCGGATGGTATTGCCGTGGGCATTGACCGGCTTGCCGTTATCCAGGATCTGGAAGAAGGTGGCGGGCTTACCGTAGGCAGTCATCACCTCGGCCCCTTTCTCGCCGGAACGGGTCACTACCACCTTGTCAGCCTTGATTCGGATGGTGCCCTGATTGATGGTCACATCCTCTTCGAAGGTGATGCGGTTGTCCTGCATCTCGGCCACCTGTTTGACGGCATCGACGTAGACCTTCTCGGCAAAGTCGGACTCTTTGGCGGTCACCGCACCACACAACAATAGGGCTGCGAGGGCCAGATTAGCGTTTTTCATTGAAATAGATGGCATGGCCTTGATCCAGTAACTCAAAATATTTGCGGTCCAGATGGCCCTTGAGGCCAACCCCTTGGGTCTGGAAATCCCGACCCAGAATGTTCACTTCCCGGTTGCTGCGCACATCCTGTGTCACCAGATCCAGCTCCAGATAGGATGTATCCAGTGTGGAGATGAAAGAGGTAGGTAGCAGACCATCCAGATGCACCTTGTCCCGCAGGATGACGTTGTCGCCGGTGTTGAGCACGCCGGTTTCGGCGGTCACCTTCCACTCGGCGGCACCCTGATCGTCATACATGTAGACCACCGGCTTGTCGAAGGTGGCCTGCTCGAGGATTTGATAATACTCGGCGTAGGTCGACTCCAGCCGCTCGGTGCGCTTGCCATTGATATCAAAACGGGTGGTCACCAGATCTTTGGCGACAAAATCCGGCTGATAGTTTTCGATTATGACGGCACTTTCCGGCACCAGCTCAACCTTGCCCAACTGCCAGGCAACCAGCGCGACCAGAAACAGCAGGGCAAACAACAGGGTCTGTCTGCTCATACCGAGGCCTCGGGCTGATAATCGTCATGGCCCTGCGCCTGCAAAATGAGGTCACACACCTCGCGCACCGCCCCCATGCCACCGCCAAGCCGGGTCACCATATCGGCACGGCTCAGCACCAGCGGATGGGCATCGGCCACCGCGATACCCAGGCCGCAAGCGTCCATCACCGGCAGATCGATGGTGTCATCGCCCATATAGGCGGCCTGCTCAGCAGTCAGCCCCAGCTTGGCCAGCAGCGCTTCGAAGTGAGGCAGCTTTTTATCAGCCCCCTGCACCACATGAGCCACACCCAGGCTTTTCATCCGATCGCTGACGATACGGGAGTTGCGCCCAGTGATGATGGCGATCTCGATCCCGGCATTGAGCAGCGCTCGCATGCCCGCACCATCGCGGGTGCAGAAGGTTTTCAGCTCTTCGCCGTTGTTTCCCATGTAGATGAGGCCGTTGGAGAGCACCCCGTCCACATCGCACACCAGCAGGCGGATTTGCGCCGCCTTCTCAAACTGGCTGCGCGTCACCGGACCATAGAGGGTCGGTACGTTTTGCATCAAATTACTCCGGCTTTCAGCAGGTCGTGCATGTTGAAGGCGCCGAGCGGGCGCTTGTCACCATCCACCACCAGTAATCCGTTGATTTTTCTCGTTTCCATCAGCTTGACGGCTTCTGCAGCCATCATCTCTGGGCCTACGGTAACACAGTTGGCCGTCATCACACGGCTGATGGGGGTGTGATGGATATCGATCTGCTGGTCGAGAATGCGGCGCAGGTCGCCATCGGTAAAGAGCCCAGCCAGCAGGCCATTGCCATCGACCACAGCCGTCATACCAAGCCCTTTGCGGCTCACTTCCAGCAGCGCCTGGCTGATGGTGGCATCTATCCCCACCCGGGGCAACAGCTCACCGCAGTGCATCAGGTCGCCGACCCGCAGCAACAGACGCTTGCCAAGGGAACCGCCCGGGTGAGAGAGGGCGAAGTCATCGGCGGTAAAACCGCGTGCTTCCAGCAGGGCGACCGCCAGGGCATCGCCCATGACTAAGGTTGCCGTGGTGCTGGAAGTGGGTGCCAGACCCAGCGGGCAGGCCTCTTTCTCCACCTTGATGCACAGATGCACGTTGGCCTCTTTGGCCATGGTGGAGGCGGGATTGCCAGTCATGCAGATGAGCGGAATGCCGCGGCGCTTGAGTACCGGCAGCAGTGCCAGGATTTCGTCACTCTCGCCGGAGTTGGAGATGGCGATAATAAGGTCGCCACTGGAGATCATCCCCAGATCGCCGTGACTCGCTTCTCCCGGGTGAAGGAAGAAGGCCGGGGTGCCGGTGCTGGCGAGGGTGGCGGCGATCTTGCTGCCGATATGGCCCGATTTGCCCATGCCGGTGACCACTATCTTGCCACCGCAGCGCAGCACCATCTCGCACGCCTTGTCGAAGGCGTCGTTCAGATACTGATAGAGTCCATCAATGGCTTGCTTTTCTGTGTCCAGCACCGCGCGGGCACTGCGACGAAAATCGAACAGTTCAGACACTTTCTCAGGCTTTACAGACATAAAGACACAGCTCCGGGCCGAAATTAGCTGCGGGATTATAAAAAAGTCTGCCCGGATAAGCGAATCGGATGGCAAGTCCCGCTCTCGATGACGCACTTTGTTACAGAAAACTGTCGTGCAAATGGGCTTGCAGCCTGTTCAATAGTTGTTCCTTGCTGTTGCTTAGACCTAGACTACCCCATAAAATTCGCACCTCATTTACACCGGATGGACAATTGTTTGAACAATGACCTGATCACCATCTCCGATCTGACCTTCAGTCACGGAGATCGGCTGTTGTATGACGGGATCAACCTGACCATTCCTCGTGGCAAGGTAACCGCCGTCATGGGCCCGAGCGGCATCGGTAAAACCACCCTGCTGCGGCTGATCGGTGGCCAGCTCAAGCCGGAGTCCGGTCACATTCTGTTTGACGGGGAAGATATCCCCACCCTCTCCCGTTCGCGCCTCTATGAAGTGCGCAAGCGGATGAGCATGCTGTTCCAGAGCGGCGCCCTGTTTACCGGCATGACGGTCTACGACAACGTGGCCTTCCCGCTACGGGAGCACTCCGGCCTGCCGGAGGAGCTGATCCACACCATCGTCATGATGAAGCTGCAGGCGGTGGGCTTGCGCGGCGCAGCGAAACTGATGCCCTCCGAGCTCTCCGGCGGCATGGCGCGCCGGGCGGCGCTGGCACGGGCAATTGCGCTCGATCCTGACCTCATCATGTATGACGAGCCGTTTGTCGGGCAGGATCCCATCACCATGGCGGTGCTGGTCAAGCTGATCAAGGAGCTGAACGATGCCCTCGGTATCACCTCAGTCATCGTCACCCACGATGTGAAAGAGGTGCTGAGCATCGCCGATTACGCCTACATCATTGCCAATCGCAAGGTGGTGGCGCACGGCACGCCGGATCAGCTGCGCGAGGAGCACAATCCCGAAGTCGAGCAGTTCCTCAAAGGATTGCCCGATGGTCCTGTTCCGTTTCATTTTCCGGCAGGCGATCTGCTACAGGATCTCTGATGTTGATAAGTCAAATAAGCAAGCTGGGGCGGGTCGGAGTGCGGTTTATCAGCTCCGTCGGTCGCGCCACTATCATGTTGTTCCATGCGCTGGCGGGCAAACCCGAACCGCGCAAGCACTTCCCGCTGCTTGTCCAGCAGTTGTATGTGGTGGGCGTACAGTCGGTGGCCATCATTCTGGTCTCCGGCCTGTTCATCGGCATGGTGCTCTCGCTGCAGGGTTACAACGTATTGAAGGATTTCGGCGCCGAGCAGAGCCTGGGGCCGCTGGTCTCCCTCTCCCTGCTGCGGGAGCTGGGTCCTGTGGTCACGGCGCTGCTGTTTGCCGGCCGTGCCGGTTCGGCCCTGACCGCTGAAATCGGCCTGATGAAGGCCACCGAGCAACTTTCAAGCCTAGAGATGATGGCGGTCGACCCACTGCGCCGGGTGGTTGCCCCCCGCTTCTGGGCTGGCGTCATCAGCATGCCGCTGCTGGCCTTTATGTTCAGCCTGATCGGCATCTTCGGCGGCAAGCTGGTTGGTGTGGACTGGCTCGGCGTGGACGAAGGGGGCTTCTGGTCTGCCATGCAGGCCTCCGTCGACTGGCATGAAGACATCATGCAGGGCGCCATCAAGAGCCTGATTTTCGCCCTGGTGGTCACCTGGATTGCGCTCTTTAACGGCTATGATGCCAAGCCGACCTCGGCCGGGATCAGTCAGGCCACGACCCGAACCGTGGTCCACTCATCCCTCGCCGTGC
The DNA here is from genome assembly GCF_051919525.1 of Aeromonas sp. 6P. Lineage (NCBI taxonomy): Bacteria > Pseudomonadati > Pseudomonadota > Gammaproteobacteria > Aeromonadales > Aeromonadaceae > Aeromonas > Aeromonas sp. 6P. Next base: position 4,180,067 of record NZ_JBQBEO010000002.1, read on the forward strand.
TCGGCCTGGATTTTATACTCACTGCAGTCATGTTTGGATAAGGTAAAGATGAAGTTCAGCAAAGTAGAATTCCTGGTCGGCACCTTCATGCTGGCTGGCATCGGTGCCATTCTGGCACTGGCCCTGCAAGTGGCCGGTTTGAGCTTCAAACCGGAAGGAGAAACCTATACCCTGCGCGCGCATTTCGATAATATCGGCGGCCTGAAAGTCCGGTCGCCGGTCAAGGTCGGCGGCGTGGTGGTCGGTCGGGTCAGCGACATCGTACTGGACCCGAAAACCCAGGTGCCCGAAGTCACCCTGATGATGCAAAAGAGCGCTGGCGAGTTCGCCGATACCAGTTCCCTCTCCATCCTCACCTCCGGTCTGCTCGGCGAGCAGTACATCGGTCTGGCCCCCGGCTTCAGCGATGAGGAGATGGGCACCGAGATGCTCAAGGATGGCGACCTGATTGAAGACACCAAATCCGCCATCGTGCTGGAAGATCTGATTGGCAAGTTCCTTTACAGCCAATCCTCCGACAGCAAGTCAGACAGCAAGAAGGAGTAACCATGTTCAAGAAAATCGCCCTGCTGCTGGGCCTGATGACCAGCATGCTCTTTTCCCTGTCTGCCCAGGCCGCAGTCGATGCCACCGACCCCAACGCGCTGGTGGATCAGGCTGCCAAGCAGACCTTTGCCCGCCTGAAAGCCGATCAGGCCCAGGTGAAGAGCAATCCGGATCACCTGCGGGTGATCATCCGCGAAGAGCTGCTGCCCTATGTGGACAACCGCTTCGCCGCCTACAAGGTGCTTGGCAACCAGATTAAAGAGACTACCGAAGCGCAGCGCAATGCCTTCGTCGAGGTGTTCACCGAGTACATGGTGAGCTCCTACGCCGATGCGCTGGCCCATTTTGACAAGCAGACCGTCAAGGTCGAGCCGGGCAAAGCTCCCAGCGGCAACATCACCGCCGTCAACGTCAGCGTGAAAGAGGCCGGCAAGCCGGACATCTTCCTCGAGTTCAAGCTGCGCAAGAACAACAAGACCGGCGAGTGGAAAGCCTTTGACATGGTAGCCGAGGGGATCAGCCTGCTCTCCGCCAAACAGAGCGAGCTCGGCGGTTTGATCCGCCAGAACGGCATCGATGCGGTGATCGCCCAGTTGCGCGAACACAACGCCAAGCCGCTGGTGTTGAAACCATGACTCTCAGCGGTGAGCTGCAGGCGCCACAGGTCAATGACCTGTGGCAACGCCGCGCCGAATGGTGGCAGGACGACCAGCTTGAGCTCGGCGGCGTCACCACCCTCGACTCTGCCGGACTGGCCCTGCTGGTCAAATGGGCCAAAGCCGTATTAGCGCGAGGCGCCACACCGCAACTGGTGGGCGCCTCCAGTGATTTCTATACCCTGGCCAACCTCTACGGGGTGGCCGGGCTGTTTCAGTCAACCCCGCTCACAACTGAGGACGCATAATGCAAGTCTCTGAAATTGAAGCGATACTCCTTGAGGCTCTGCCATTGTCCGAAGTCCATGTCAAAGGGGACGGTAGTCACTACCAAGTGATCGCCGTCGGTGACATGTTTGACGGCATGAGCCGGGTCAAGAAGCAGCAGGCCATCTATGCCCCGCTGATGGACAAGATCGCCAGCAACGCCATTCACGCCCTCTCCATCAAGGCGTTCACCGACGCCGAGTGGAAACGCGAACGTAAATTCCTATTGCCCTCCTGATTTGGTAACGAAGTAAAAATGGACAAATTCAAAATCGATGGTCGTTGTACTCTCAACGGCGAAGCGACCATCTCCGGCGCCAAAAACGCCGCGCTGCCGATCCTGTTCGCGACCCTGCTCTGTGATGAAGAGGTACACCTCTCCAACGTGCCGCGCCTGAAAGATGTGGGCACCACCATCAAGCTGCTGGAGATGCTGGGCGCGACCACCAAGGTCAACGGCAACGTCACCGTGCTGACCGGTGCGGTGAACAACCACGTCGCTCCCTACGAGCTGGTGAAGACCATGCGCGCCTCCATTCTGGCGCTGGGCCCGCTGGCCGCCCGTTTCGGCGCCGCTGATGTCTCCCTGCCAGGCGGTTGCGCCATCGGAGCCCGTCCGGTCAACCTGCACGTCCACGGCCTGGAGCTGATGGGCGCCAAGATCACCATCGAAGATGGTTACATCAAGGCCCGTGTCGATGGTCGCCTGAAAGGCGCTCACATCCTGATGGATATGGTCTCCGTGACCGGTACCGAAAACCTGATGATGGCCGCCACCCTGGCTGATGGCCGCACTGTGATCGAAAACGCCGCGCGCGAGCCGGAAGTGGTCGATCTGGCCAACTTCCTCAATACCCTGGGTGCCAAGATCCAGGGGGCGGGCACCGACACCCTGACCATCGACGGTGTCGAGCGTCTGCACGGCGGCAACTACAGCGTGCAGCCTGATCGCATCGAAACCGGTACCTTCCTGGTGGGTGCAGCGGTCACCGGCGGCAAGATCACCTGCCGCAAGACCGACCCGACTCTGCTGGAAGCGGTACTGGTCAAGCTGGAAGAGGCTGGCGCCCTGATTGAGAAGGGTGAAGACTGGATAACCCTCGACATGACTGGCCGCACGCTCAAGCCGGTTACCATCAAGACTGCCCCCTACCCTGCATTCCCGACCGACATGCAGGCACAGTTCACTGTGCTGAACGCCGTCGCCAAAGGCACCGGCATGGTCACCGAGACCATCTTCGAGAACCGCTTCATGCACGTTCCCGAACTGGTACGGATGGGCGCAGACATCGAACTGCAGGGCAATGTGGCCATCTGCCGTGACACCGAGCAACTCAAGGGTGCCCAGGTGATGGCGACCGATCTGCGCGCCTCCGCCAGTCTGGTACTGGCCGGCTTCGTGGCCGAAGGTTCCACCATCGTCGACCGTATCTATCACATCGACCGTGGCTACGAAGACATCGAGCAGAAGCTGCAGGGTCTAGGTGGCCGCATCGAGCGCATCAAGGGCTGATAGCCCCCTGATCGCTGGCCGATAAAAAGGCCCCCTCGCGTTGGCGAGGGGGCCTTTTTCATGGTTTCGGTTCTGTTGAAACCGGGATCAGTGACCCGCCAGCTTCATATTCTCTACCAGCACCGAGCCGGTCTTGAGACTGGATCGCTCATCCTCGTCACGACCTACCGCCACGATATGGCTGAACATCTCGGCCAGATTGCCGGCGATGGTGATCTCCTCGACCGGATAGGCTATCTCGCCATTCTCGACCCAGAAACCGGCAGCACCGCGGGAGTAGTCACCATTGACGATATTGACCCCCTGCCCCATCAACTCGGTCACCAGCAGACCGGTGCCCATCTCTTTCAGCATGCCCTGAAAATCCTGGCCGGTATTGGAAACCTGCCAGTTGTGGATGCCACCGGCGTGACCCGTGGTGGTCAACCCCAGCTTGCGAGCGGAGTAGGAGGTAAGCAGCCAGCTCATCAGCTCGCCATTGCGCACTATGTCCATATCTCGCGTGCGCACCCCTTCCCCATCGAACGGGGTACTGGCAAGCCCGCCCAGCAGGTGGGGGAACTCCTGAATGGTGAGCCACTCGGGCAGGATCTGCTTGCCCAATTTGTCGAGCAGGAAGCTCGACTTGCGATAGAGGTTGCCACCGCTGATGGCCATCACCAGATGGCCCCACAGACCGGAGGCTGTGTCAGGGTGGAACAGCACAGGCGCGTGACGGGTAGAGATCTTGCGGGCACCGAGGCGGGAGACGGTACGCTCCACAGCCTCGTCGGCAATGCGCTGCGGGCTCCAGAGCCCGTCGAGGGTACGGCTGGAGGAGTAGCCGTAATCCCGTTGCATGTCGCCATCCTGCTCGCCGATCAGCACACAGCTCAGGGAGTTGCGCGACGCCGCATAACCTTTGACGAAGCCGTGGCTGTTGCCATAGACCTTGATGCCTAGATGGCTGGAGAAACCGGCGCCGTCGGAGTGCTTGATGCGGGCATCGCGACCAAGCGCCAGCCGTTCGCACTCGATAGCCAGCTCGATCCCGCGCTGGGGATCCAGTTCGATTTGGTGGCACAGTTGCAGGTCGGGGGCATCCCAAGCCAGCAGCTCGGCGTCCGCCAGACCGGCGCAATCATCGGCCGAGGTGTGGCGGGCAATCTCGATGGCCGCTTCAACGGCGGCACGAATGGCGGGTTTGCTCAGATCGGTGGTCGAGGAAGATCCCTTGCAACCATCGCGATAGACAGCGATGCCGAGGGCGCCATCCTTATTGAATTCAATGCTTTCCAGTTCACAACCCCGGGTGTTCACCGACAACCCGGTCTGCTTGCTGATGGAGACTTCGGCCAGCGAGGCGCCCAGTCCTTTGGCTATCTCCAGGGCTTCGGCAACCACGGCCTCGAGATGGGCTTGATCCTGGCGGATTTGGTCTTGCTGATCCATAACTCACATCTGTATGAAAGAAGGAAAGGGGGGTAAGCATATCAGACCCCTGCGCCCAGCGGGAGAAGCTGGTAACATATCTGCCAAACGTGAATGACAGGAATCAAGAGACCGATGAGTCAATATCAAGACGACAACGAGTTCGAAGACTGGGGCCCCAGCAAGAGCCAGCTCAAGCGCGATGCCGAAGCATTGCAGAAAATGGGGGAAGAGATCGTCTCCCTCAGCCACAGCGAGCTGGAAAAAATCCCGTTGGATGAAGAGCTTGCAGAAGCTGTCGAGCTGGGTCGCAAACTCAAGCCGAAGAAGGATGAGTCCTTCCGTCGCCATCTGCAGTTCATCGGCCGCCTGATGCGCAGCCGCGATATCGAGCCGATTGCCGAAGCGCTCTCCATCATCAAGAACCGTCACTCCACCGTGAATGCCCGCCTGCATCGGCTGGAGCAGTGGCGCGAGCGCCTGATCACCGAAGGTGACAGCGCCCTCAACGAGCTGATGTCCCAGTTCCACGAGCTGGATCGCCAGAAGCTGCGCCAGCTGATCCGTTCCGCCAACAAGGAGCGGGAGCTAAACAAGCCGCCGGTCGCCTACCGCGAGATGTACCAGTATCTGCGCGGCGAGATCGAAGACCTGCTGTGATCCCCGAAACACGCCTCCCCTCGCGGAGGCGTGTTTATCTTGATGCCTTTTCCTCTCCACATCCCCCGCCATCCCTGCGCGTTTAATATATCCACCACTTTGCTACCCCAGCCATAACGGCCCATCTCAACAGCCCCGTTAAATCGCCCCTTCAGAGCAGTTCAAAATAAAACCGTTAACAATTTCGCATCATTTTGTTTGACATATTGAACGTCCTTGGCAGACTGAAGAGAGGATCCAGGCTGTCGCTGCCCAGGCTGACCAACGATTCTGCCACCCGGCCCGACGCGGGATCCCATGACCATGCCTTGAGGCATGCCCTTGCCCTAGCGGTTTGCAAGGGCCTGCCCAAGGCGCAGGATGAGACTTCAACGCCAAGGATAATCAAGGTGCCCTATGCCAAATCCCCAGCCTCCCGCCACCCGTAAACCTGTCGTGCTGATGACCATGGGTGCCCAGCCCCGCAACGGCCACGCCTATCAGGTGATGACCCACAAATACATCATGCCGCTGGTGGAGATAAGCGGCTGCGTCCCGCTGCTGGTGCCCACCTGCTGCGGCACCACCGATCTGGAGCAGTATCTGGATCTGGCTGACGGCATCTATCTGAGCGGCGCCGGTTCCAATATCGATCCGGCCCTCTACGGTCAGGAGAACCTCACGCCGGAAAAACAGCAGGACAGGGATCGCGACCTGTTCGATCTGCCCCTCATCAAGGGAGCGCTCGCCCGTGGCTTGCCGATCCTCGGTATCTGCCGCGGAATGCAGGAGATCAACGTGGCGCTGGGGGGAGACATTCATCAGAAGGTCTATAACGAGCCGGGTTATGACGATCACCGGGAGGATGCCGACGATCCGGTCGACGAGCAGTATGGGCCGAGCCATCAGATCAAACTGCTGCCGGGCAGCTGGTTTGCCGAACTGATGGGGGAAGAACAGATTCCGGTCAACTCCCTGCATGGGCAGGGCATCAACCGGTTGGGGAAGGGTCTGGAGCCGTTGGCCCACGCAGAAGATGGGCTGATCGAGGCACTTCATGCTCCCGCACTGTCACCCTTTTTGCTGGCAGTACAGTGGCATCCGGAGTGGAAAGCCAATGAAAACCCCCACTCCATCAAGATCTTTCAAGCCTTTGGCGATGCCTGCCGCCAACGCAGTGCATTGATGGCAGCGAGTTAACCCCTCATCGATTCAGTCGCCAAACCCGCGCGCCTTGAGCTTGGGCAGTCCGCCCCGCTCGGGGCGCAGGGTGCGGCAGATATCCATCCCCTTGAGCCCGCGCTGGATATGGTCAGGCGAATGGCCAAACACCATGCCGTTGCTGCGGTAGAGGTTGTTGTCGTCCAGCTCGAACTTCTCGCCGCCGATCAGCAGCTGCTCGCGGCCATTGACCGTGTCGCCCCGCTTGATGGGCACCTTCATATCGCTCAGCACCTCGCCGGTGGCACACCCCTCGCGCCAGCGCGCCTCGCTGGAGAAGGGGGTAATGGCTATTTCACGCCAGGAGCCATCCCGGAATTCGACCCGATACTTCTCGGCCAGCAGGTCGCAGCCAGCCAATGGAAACAGGGCCATCAAACAGATGATTTTCTTTGAAAATTTCACTCAATCGCACTCCTTTGCCCGGTTCTGCACAGGATAAATAAATTGCCGCCCCAACGCACCATTTCCCCGCGCCGTAGCAGCTATGCTGGAAATAAAACCACAATAAGGTGCTGCTATGGCTGGCGAAAACCTCACCGCGCTACCGACGCTGATCTGGATTGGCGAACACCCGTTCTGGACCCTGCTCACCCTCTCCCTGATGCTGATCCACTTCTGGCGACGTCCGGGACAGCGACGGGAGCTGCTCTCCGAGCTCAGTTTCGTGATGATAAGCGCGGTGGTGATCCTGCTGATCCAGCTGGAAGGGGGCTGGTTCAAACTGCCGCTGCCCCATCAATTGCTGATCGAGATCTCCACCCTGCTGGCCGGCCTGATACTGGTCAAGATATGGGGGATCCTGCTGTTCGAGTTTCTGCTCCCCCTCTGCCATGTGCGGATCCCGCGGATCATCGCCGATATCGTCATCACCATCGGCTATATCGGCTGGGGTCTGTTTCGCCTCTACGCCTCCGGCATGGCGCTCGGAGAGATAGTCACCACCTCGGCGGTCATCACCGCGGTCATCGCCTTCGCCATGCAGGACACCCTGGGCAACCTGCTGGCCGGGGTCTCTATTCAGCTCGACAACTCCATCGCCATCGGTGACTGGCTGCAAGTCGACACCACCCAGGGCCGGGTGGTGGAGATCAACTGGCGTGCCACCACCATCGAAACCCGCAACTGGGAGACAGTCGTCATCCCCAACAGCCATCTGCTCAAACAGCGCTTCACCGTGCTCGGGCGCCGCCGTGGCGAACCCTTGCAGTGGCGGCGCTGGGTCTGGTTCGATCTGACCCTGGATACCCTGCCGACCCAGATCATCGCGCTGATCGAGAAATCCCTGCGGGAGACCAAGCTCCCCTGTGTTGCCAAGCACCCGCAACCGGACTGCCTGTTGATGAACGTCGAAGGAGGGATTGCCCGCTATGCGGTGCGCTACTGGCTGACCGATCTGGCTCGCGACGATCCGACCGACTCCATGGTGCGCAGCCTGATCGATGCCGCCCTGCGCCGCAACGATCGCCGCCTCACCCCGCCGATCTTCAACGTCTTTATGGCCAAGGAGAAGCAGCATCTGGATGCTCGCCACAAGCGCCACACTGCCGAACGAACCGATACCCTGCGCAAGCTGCCGCTGTTTGCCATGTTGCAGGAGAACGAGCTGCTCCAGCTGGCCGATCAGGTGAAGTTCGCCCCCTTCGTCAGCGGCGACATCATGCTGGAGCAGGGAGATGTCTCCAGCTGGCTGTTCGTGCTGGTCAAAGGGGAAGCCGAGATGGTGGTCAATGTCGAGGGACGAGAGCTGAAGCTTGGTACGCTCAACGCGGGAGACTTTTTTGGCGAACTGAGCCTGCTCACCGGCGAGCCCAGCTCCTTCACGGTACGGGCGGTGGCCACCGTCGAAACCTATCGCATCAATCAGGGGATGTTTCAGGAGCTGGTGATGCAGCGCGAGGCGCTGGTCGAGCCCCTCTACCGGGTGCTGAGCGACCGCCAGCAGGAGCAGCAGGCGCTGCTGGAGCGGGAAGCGGAAGCCATGAAACAGCCACCACAACAGCTTGATCTGCTTGATAAGCTGATGAAGCTGTTCGGCGGAAGATGACGTAGCATGGCATCGTATTGAGGACGTGAAGAGAGAACCGCAGCCATGTTACTGACAACCCTGGCCCTTGCCGCCAGCCTGCAATTTGATTGTCCCGCCACCATCGAGACTCGCCAGCAGCTGCTGACCCCGCAGCAGGGCTGGCAGGCGTTCACCCGCAATGACGATGGCAAACCGGACGAAACCCTCAGTCACCGGCTCGATAATCTGGCCCTGTTCGACGGAGATCCTGCCGAACTGGCCCAACTCAAACCGGATAATGGCGACAGCGACGAGATCCACTACTGGAGCCAGCTCGATAGCAGCCTGCGCCCGCTCTATCTGGTCTGCCGCTATCAGAACAGCGCCATCACCCTGCAGCAGGCGCTGCCCGTCGGCATCAGCTACTGCCGCGTCAACCAGCGCGATCGCAACACCCTGCTCGGGCTGGTTTGTCGCAAATAGCGGGCGTAACCCCTTGCCATATATCGCTATTCGATGACAGCCATTACCGCCTTAGCCGGGCCACCCGCCAGCGCCATCAGAGCAGCAGCTCGGCCAGATCCTCCAGAGCCGTCAGCTCCACGTCCGGCAACAGTTGCAGCTGTTGCCACGGTTGCTGCCGTTCGTTGAGCCAGGCGGCGCGAAAGCCGTGCAAACGGGCCCCCAGCACATCGGTCTCGGGATGATCCCCCACATGGAGGATCCGCTCCGCTGGCAGCTTGAGGGCGCTGCGGGTCTGCTCAAACATATCCGGCGCCGGTTTCATTCTGGCGCCCGCCCCCGCCTTGCAGACCAGCGTGAAGTAGCGATCCAGCCCGGCCTGAACCAGATCCAGATTACCGTTGGTGATCACCACCAGCGGATAGCGTTCGGCCAGTCTGGCCAGCAGCTGATGAGTGGGCTCGCTCACCTCGATCTTCGAGCGCTCTGCCAGAAACGCAGCAAACACCTGCTCCGCCTCGCGACTGGCCTGCTGGTCAGCCATGCCCCCCGCCACCATAGCGGCGCGGATGGTCTGCTGGCGCGCCAGACTGACATCGTGGCGCAGCTCGGGCCTGGCCAGCAACACGGTGCGTTTTAACTCCAGCCAGCGCGGCTTGTCGAGCATGGCGGTAGCCAGATATTCGCTGCGCAGATGGCTCAGCATCCACTGCTCGGCGCGCACGATGGCGGGGCCGTTGTCATAGAGGGTGTCATCGAGGTCAAACGAGATGGCAGCAACCGGCTGCCAGCGGCGATAGAAGTGCATGGACTCTCCTCTGCAACGGGGCTCAGGGCCCGTTATTCATCGTCCTGCGCATCCGGGTCACGCTTGGCCCTGGGGTGGGCGCTGTCGTAAACCTTGGCCAGATGCTGGAAGTCGAGGTGGGTATAGATCTGGGTGGTAGAGAGGTCGGCATGTCCCAGCAGCTCCTGCACCGCCCGCAGATCGCCGGAGGACTCCAGCATATGGGTGGCGAAGCTGTGGCGCAGCTTGTGGGGATGGACGTGGGCGTTGAGCGCCTGCTTATTGCCCCAGCCATCGAGGCGGGCCTGCACCGAGCGGGCCGACAGCCGCTGCTTGCGGCTGGAGACAAACAGCGCCTCGCTCTCGTCCCCGGCCAGCAGCGGGCGCACCTTGAGCCACTTCTGCAGCCACTCGACCGCCATCCGGCCGATGGGCAGCACCCGCTCCCGCGCGCCCTTGCCAGTCACCTTGAGCTGACGGTCGTCGAGCTTCAGATCCACCAGATTGATCCCCACCAGCTCAGCCAGACGCAGCCCTGAAGAGTACATCAGCTCCATAATGGCGCGATCCCGCACCGCCAGCGGATCCTGCTCGTCGGTGATGTTGAGCAGTTGGTGCATCTCGTCCACATCGAGGTTTTTCGGCAGCGGTCGCCCCTGTTTGGGGGTGACGATGCCACGGGCCGGATTGGCGGTCAGCCGCCCCTGCCGCACCTGCCAGTCGCAAAAGCTGCGCAGGGCAGAGACCTTGGTGGACAGGGAACGTGGAGCAAGGCCCGCCTTGTGCATCCGGGTCACCAGAGTGCGCACCTGGCTTGCCTCGAGCCGACCCCAGTCAGTGAGCCCGAGGGCTACCAGCTCGGCGGTCATCGCCTCCAGATGGGCTTGATAGTTATTGCGGGTATGAGGGCTGAGCTGACGCTCGACCCTCAGGTATTCGATAAAGGCTGCCAGCTCGTCCGCCAGTGCCGCGGGCAGTGGCGGTGTGACGACGGGAGCTTTGGCGGGCGCCCTGGCCGGTGTTCTAGCCATGAGTCAACTCGGGCAGACGCAGTTGCAGCAGGCGCCCCAGTTGGCCCAGCAGCAGGGTATCGTTGTGGGGAGTAAAGTGGCCGGGATCCGAGCTGGCGAAGGCCAGCACACCGAGATCGCCGAGCCGCATCAGGGCCACCGAGTTGACCAGCACATCGTGGCCAAACAGCGCCTGCTTCTCGCTCTGGCTCAGGCGGCCAAAGTAGTAATCCTGCCCCGGCAGACGCTGACCCAGCAGGGATTCGAGCTGCTTGCCCTGTGCCAGAAAGCGCTGCTCGGGCCCGCTCAGGGCAAACTTCTTGGGGTTGAGCCAGAGCCGCAACCCGGTCAGGCGCAGCCGCTGGACAAAGGCCTTGCCCATCACGGCACTCACTTCGAACAGGGTCTGGCAACCGTACAGCTCGCCGTAGAGATCGGCATAGACCCGGAAGATCCGTTCGTTCTCGCTGGCGATCCCCATCAATTCGGTGATCTCCTGCTCCAGCTGTTCGATCCGCTCGCGCTGACGCTCCAGCTGGCGCTCGACCAGCGAGACCGACCCTTTGCGTTCATGGGGAATGCGGATCCGGTCCAGCACGGCGGCATGGCGTTGGAAAAACTCGGGATAACGGGCCAGGTACTCCAGCACAGTGGCTTCATCCACCGATTGCTCCTGCCGTTTGAGTTCGCTCATAAATTGGTTGATCCATCAGAGAAATGGGGCTCGCTGCCCCGACATCATGGGCAAAGGGGGCCAACGCCCCCCGTACCTGAACCTTTATCGGCTAAACCTCTATCTGGCCGTCAAACACATGCTCGGCGGGGCCTGTCATATAGACCGGCTGGCCCGGCCCCTTCCAGGCGATGGTCAGCTTGCCGCCCGGCAGGCTGACGGTGACCCGCTCCTTGAGCTTGCCCTGACTGATGCCAATCACCGCCGCCGCACAGGCACCGGTGCCGCAGGCCAGGGTCTCGCCACAGCCCCGCTCGAATACACGCAGTTTGATCTCGGTAGCATTGACCATCTCCATGAAGCCGACGTTGACCCGCTCGGGAAAACGCTCGTGGCGCTCCATGATGGCACCGAGCGTCTCGACCGGCGCATCGGCGACCGAAGGCACTTCGATGACGCAGTGGGGATTGCCCATGGAGACCACGCCACACATCACGGTATGCTCCTGCGCCCGCAACAGATAGGTTTTCTCTGCCTTCTGGGCCCGGAACGGGATCTTGCCCGGCTCAAACTGGGGAACACCCATGTTGACCGTGACCTGATTCTCCCCCTCCAGCTGCAACACGATGCGACCCCGGGCGGTACTGACCGCGATGCGATCCCGATTGATCAGCCCCTTGAGACGCACGAAACGGGCAAAACAGCGGGCACCGTTGCCGCACTGCTCCACCTCGCTGCCATCGGCATTGAAAATGCGATAGTGAAAGTCGAGTTCAGGGTCATAGGGCGGCTCCACCAGCAGCAGCTGGTCAAAGCCGATCCCGAAGTGGCGATCTGCCAGCTTCTTGATGACGTCATTGCTGAAAAATACCTTCTGGGTGACGCCATCCACCACCATGAAGTCGTTGCCCAAGCCATGCATCTTGGAAAAATCTATCAACATCGTGCATTCCTGTGCTGTTAGGGCTGTAAAAATTCACCGAACCAAGGGTCGCTAAACACCATGAAGTCGTTGTCCAAAGCCCCATGCATCTTGGAACAATCTGTCAACATCGTGCATTCCTGTGCTGTTAGGGCTGTAAATACTCACCATCAACCACTATGAAGTCATTGGCCACAGCCCCAAGCATCCTGGAACAATCTGTACACATCGCGCACTCCTGTGCTGTCAGGGCTGTAAAATTCTGTCATCTCTATCTACTGCATCAGGGCAGCAGGTGCTCACCGCGCCAGAGATCGGCCAACTGCTCACGCTCGCGGATCAGGTGCGCCTCGGCACCATCCACCAGCACTTCGGCGGCACGGGGACGGGTGTTGTAGTTGGATGACATGGTAAAGCCGTAGGCTCCGGCCGAACGCACCGCCAGCAGGGAGCCCTCGGCAATGGCCAGGGTGCGCTCCTTGCCGAGGAAGTCGCCGGTCTCGCACACCGGGCCCACCACGTCATAGAGCGCGGGAGCATGACCGGCACGGCTATCCACCTCGATGATGTTCATCCAGGCGCCGTAGAGCGAAGGACGCAGCATGTCGTTCATGCCGGCATCGATCAGCGCGAAGTTGCGGGTCTCGCCCGGTTTCAGATACTCAACCCGGGTCAGCAGCACGCCGGCATTGGCGACGATGGCGCGGCCCGGCTCGAACAGCAGGGTCAGATCCCGGCCCGCCAGCTTCTGCTTGAGCGCTTCGGCATACTCGGTCGGATGGGGTGGCTGCTCGGAACCATAGTTGACCCCAAGGCCACCCCCCACGTCCAGATGATGGATATGAATGCCTTCCGCCGCCAGACCGTCGATCAGCCGCAGCAGCTTGTCAGCCGCCTCCATAAAGGGATTCAATTCAGTGAGTTGCGAGCCGATATGGCAATCCACCCCGACGATCTCGATGTTCGCCATCGCGGCCGCCTTGCGATAGATGGCTGGCGCCAGCTCGATGGGAATGCCGAACTTGTTCTGCTTGAGGCCGGTGGAGATATAGGGGTGGGTACCGGCATCGATATCCGGATTGACCCGCACCGAGACGCGAGCCTTTTTGCCCATGCTGCCCGCCACCCGATTGAGACGCTCCAGCTCTGCTTCCGACTCCAGATTGAAACAGAGGATCTCTTTATCCAGCGCAAGGCGCATCTCCGCTTCGCTCTTGGCCACGCCGGAGAAGACCACCTTGGCCGGATCACCGCCCGCCGCCAGTACCCGCGACAGCTCGCCACCGGAGACGATGTCAAACCCCGAGCCCAGTCGGGCCAGCAGGTTGAGCAACGCCAGGTTGGAGTTGGCCTTCACCGCATAGCAGATTAGATGGGGAATATCGCCAGCGGCCTTGTCGAAGGCGTGCCAGTGGCGCTCTAGGGTCGCACGGGAGTAGACGTAAAGCGGGGTACCGTACTGCTCGGCAAGCTGTTGCAGCGAGGTTTGCTCGGCCTGAAGCTGGCCGTCGGCGTCGTAGTTAAAGTGATCCAAGGGGGCGGTTCCTTCCTAGAATGGGTGCGGCATTAGTGCGGCGCGGCCTCGGTGGCAGCCTCAGTGGTCGCAGGCGGTGCTGCTTGCGGTGTACTCTGGCTCTGTGGCTGCTCGGGGGGCGGCATATAGAGCGGCCCCTTCAGACCGCACGCGGCCAACCCGAGGGACAGAAGAGTGGCAAGCAGACACTTGGTGAACTGGGTGATCATAATGGTTCGCTGCGAAAAAATTTTTGGCCCTCTATAATCGCACTCACATTGTTAAAAGCAACAGGATAAACCGATGAAGGATCACGAGTATCACGCCCTGACCGACGCCTTTTTCCAATATGTGGAAGACACTCTCGACGAGGGGTATCCGGATATCGACTGCGAACGCAACGGCGGCGTATTGACCCTCTCTTTCGAGAACAAGACCAAGGTCATCATCAACAAGCAGGAGCCGCTGCACCAGATTTGGGTCGCCACCCGCGAGAACGGCTTCCACTTCGAACTGCAGGGTGACACCTGGATCGACAACCGCTTCGGCCACGAGCTCAAGGCGCTGCTGAGCCAATCCTGCACCGCCCAGGCGGGTGAAGAGGTGGTGTTCCCATGATTGACCAGCACCCGCAGGGCGCCCGTCATGCGGTGATCTGGCTACACGGGCTGGGTGATTCCGGCGCTGGTCTCGCCCCGCTGGTGGACGCGCTGGACCTGCCCGCCGAGCTACCGGTGCGTCACCTGCTACCGGATGCCCCCGAGCGCCCCATCACCATCAACATGGGCTACAAGATGCGCGGCTGGTACGACATAAAGAGCTTCGAGGATCCCGCCGAGCGTGCCGTGGAGTCCCATGTGCGGGAATCGGCCGACCAGATTGCCGCATTGCTCGATCAGCTGGTGGCCGACGGGTTTGCCCCCGAGCATATCGTGCTGGCAGGCTTCTCTCAGGGCGGGGTGATTGCCTCCTTCACCGCGCTGCGCTATCAGGCACAGCTGGCGGGCCTGCTCTGCATGTCCACCTATCTGGCCGCCCCCGACAAATTGCTCGGCGAGATGAGCGAGGCCGCTCGCACCCTGCCCATCTGCTACATGCACGGCATCTATGACGATGTGGTGAGCCTGTCGCTCGGTTGGGATGCCAAGAACCTGCTGGAAAGCGCCGGACTCGCCCCCGAGTGGCACGAGTACCCGATGCGTCACGAGATCTGCCGTCCTCAGCTCGGCGACATTCGCAACTGGCTGCTGGCCCGCCTCGGCGCCTGAGCAACCGCAAAAGCAAACGGCCTGCATCTGCAGGCCGTTTTTTATGACGATTCCAACTGGCGGGTCAGCCCACTTCCCGAGCGGGCGGCACCTGTTCGCGCAGAGTGCCCTGACTGCGATAGGGGATCACATCCAGCTCGCCATTCACTTGTACTATCTCGTAGTACTGGGGCAGGTTGAAGTTGATAAACTGCCCATCATCGCTGAACCGTTCGTGATTGGAGGTGTAGAAGCGGTTGACCCCCGCCACCAGCTCATCCTTGTTGCCGGCAAAGTGCTGGTAGATCTCCACCCGGTTCGCCTCATCGAGGATATAGATGTTGGTGCCCGCATCCCGGGTATCGAAGAAGAACTGCACCAATCCTTCGCTGGCGTAGGCATCGACGATGCTCGGCAGATGCTGGCTGTGGGTCTTGTCGAGCCGCAGCGGCAGGTGATCCAGCTTGTTGTGGGAGATGTGGCGGTAAAAATCGATGGCGTTTTCCAGCTTCTTCACCGACACCCCGCGCCGCTCGAAGAAGATGCCGTACTTCTCGCGGCCAAGGGCCATGGTCTTGACCAGCTGCTGCTTGTCGCGGGCAAGGCGCAGGTCGATACACTCCGCCACCAGGGTCTGGAAGCGGGAGCGCACCAGAGAGCGGAAGTGCTGGCTGTAGCAGAACACCTCGATCATCTCGGGGGCGGCAGCATCCTGATGCATCTTGCCGAGGATGGTGGTGAGGGCATCAACCACGGCTTCATCCCCCTGGAAGTGCAGAGTGCGGATCTCGCTCCAGGAGTTGCGATAGACCAGATCCACCGAACCGACCAGACACTCCTGATTGCGGCCGAACGAGAAGACATCCACGGTATTGGCGTCAAATTCGATCACCTGACCGACCCAGTGACTGGTCGGGTCCATCTCCAGATTGAGGAAGATGGAGAGCTGACGGATCTCGCACGGCCGACTGAGGGCCAGGTTGGTGGCCAGCGGGTACTTCTCGGGGAAGCAGCCGGAGAGATCGCGGCAGAACTGGTGCAGATTGTCGATGTGCAGATCCGAGCCCTGATTAAACAGGTGCACCCGCGACTGGGGCGTCAACAGATCGTTGAAGTAGGCCCAGGAGACCAGCTTGCTGATGTAACCGTTGAACTCCAGCGGCGCGCGGCCAATGATATCCACCGGCTCCAGCGAATGTTTGTAGAGATACCAGCCGGCGCGATTGAGGCGACCGTGGGGCACCTGCACGAAGCTGAGATCCGGCTCGCTGAGATCCGGCGCGATCTTGAGGTTGATGCGCTGCACCTTGCCCGGCAGGCTCTCGAACGCGGCGTAGAGTTTGCGCGACAGAATGCCGATATCTTCCGGGTTGATCGACTCGCTGATGTTGTTGCGGCGAGCGAACTGGATCAGGTTGCGGTAGCTCTGCATCAGGGCTTCCAGCAGCTCGGCGTGAGCGATCTTCACCTCTTCGATCTTCCACTCGTGGCGATGATCGAGCTGATAGAGCTTGTCCTGACTCCAGCCCCAGTAGGAGACCAGCTGGCTGATCTGCTCGCGACGCCACTCGGGGGAGTGATCATCCTTGGGATGGCTGAGACCGTCGCACACCTTGAGGTAGAAGCAGCGGCGCACCAGATCGAGCCGCGCCATGTCGCCGATGGACTTCAGGTAGTTGGTCACCTTGTCCAGCATCAGACAGTAGTTGTCGAGCCGGTAGTGCATCCCCTCATTGTGCTGGAACCAGTCGCGACCAATCATCGACAGCAGGCGGGTGTTGGGATACTCGTGGGAGTAGGCTTCCATCAGCACCGACTTGAGCACCGCCTTGTAAGGGGAGTCGATCCCCTTGTAGAGCTGCCACAGGGCGGAGCCGAAATACTCTTCAGCCGGAATACGGTCAAAACTGCCGAGATCGAGCCAGTCGTCCTGCTTGAGCTTGCCGCTCTCGAACAGCTCGTTCACATACGCATCGTAGTGATCATCACACTCGGTGGGTACCAGATACCAGATCAAGCGTTTGCCCGCGATACGCATGGCACTGCGGTAGAACTCGTCGAGCAGCAGCAGGTGCTGGGCACTGCCGCAGCTCTCCCCCTGCATCTGGGCATCGTTGGTCTGGCGGAACTTGTCTTCCGGGATCAGGAAGAAGTTGAGATCGACCCCGCGCTGTTCGGCCCACTTGGAGAGTTGCTGGCATTTCAGCTCCAGCAGATCGAGCCGCTCCTGCGACAAACCGGCCACGTGGCAGACCCAGATATCGAGATCGGAGTGACAGCATTGACCGATGGAGGAGGTGCTGCCCATGGAGTAGAGCCCCTGAATGGCCCGATCATGGGTGGCCAGACCACTCTGGCAGTTGGCATTGCGGCAGAGGTCATCGATAAAGGCTTGCTGCTCGGCGGTGGCGCTGAAGCTCCAGATGCCATGAGGGACATCACCGGAGACATAACCGGGCAGCAGGGGATGATTAAAGTGCAGCATGACAGGCAGCAGTTGGAATACCTGCTGCCCATAGCGACTCATGAGGCCTAACGCCCGTTGCGTCTTGAGACGGGTAATGTCGTCATAACGCGCAACCAGCGTATCGATGTGTTCCTGCAATGCCCTGCCTATCACCTAAGTGAAAATGACGCACCAAAAGGGGGATACGTCAAAAAAGTGTGATCATGTTAACAATGCAAACAGCGGTGGTAAACAAGCCTTCAGCTAAACGTCAGATTATTTCTGGTATGACCACATCAAGTATCAGGGGAAATCATTAAATTCCAATACATTCAATGAATTAATCAACACCGCTTGCTTAATGAAAATCATTTTCAGCATGCATTTTTGAGCTTGGCCCCGCTTTTGCCGGCTCCGCCATGAAAGCCCGGGCAAAGGGTGGTAATATCGATTTCCTTCTAAAAATGAAACAACTGATTGATATGGCAGCCCGAACCCTGAAAATTGCCACTCGCAAGAGCCCGCTGGCCCTGTGGCAGGCCAACTTTGTCAAAGACCGGCTCGAAGCCCTGCACCCGCAGTTGCAGGTCGAACTGGTGCCCATGAGCACTCAGGGTGACAAGATCCTCGATACCCCGCTGGCCAAAGTGGGCGGCAAGGGATTGTTCGTCAAGGAGCTGGAGACCGCCATGCTGGAAGGACGGGCCGATATCGCCGTTCACTCCATGAAAGACGTGCCGGTGGAGTTCCCCGAGGGGCTCGGTCTGCACACCATCTGCGAACGGGAAGATCCCCGCGATGCCTTCGTTTCCAACCGTTTCAAGGCCATTGCCGAACTGCCGCAAGGGGCCGTGGTCGGCACCTCCAGCCTGCGCCGCCAGTGCCAGCTGCGCGCCGCCCGCCCGGATCTGGTGATCCGCGACCTGCGTGGCAACGTCAACACCCGCCTCGCCAAGCTGGATGCCGGTGAGTACGACGCCATCATCCTCGCCGCCGCCGGTCTGAAACGACTGGAGATGGCGCACCGCATCACCGCCTTTATCGAGCCGGAGCAGAGCCTGCCGGCCAACGGTCAGGGGGCTGTCGGCATCGAATGCCGCCTCGACGATGTTGAGCTACACGCCCTGCTGGCGCCGCTGGAGCACGCCGAGACCCGCGCCCGGGTGCTGACCGAGCGCGCCATGAATCGCGCCCTGCAAGGGGGATGTCAGGTGCCTATCGGAGCCTACGCACTGGTCGAAGGCGAGCAGATCTGGCTGCGTGGTCTGGTGGGTAGCCCGGATGGCAGCCAGGTGATCCGCGACGAGATCCGCGGTCCGCTGGCCGATGGTGAGGCCCTCGGCGAGCAGTTGGCCCAGCGCCTGCTGGCCGCCGGTGCCGACGAGATCCTGGCCGAGGTCTACCGCGCATGACCCCGCTGGTGGTGCGTCCGGCCGCCCAGGCCGCCGAGCTGGTGCAGTTGCTGCACCAGCACGGCCATGCACCACTCTGCTGCTCGCTGCTGGAAACCGTGGCGGGCAGCGAACTCCCTCTCCTGCCCGACCTGCTGCGCAGTGCCGACGTGGTTATCGCCGTCAGCATCCATGCCGTTCATTTTGCACACGATTTTCTGTTGCAAACTGGTCAGACCTGGCCACATATTGAGTACTTTGCGGTGGGTCAGGCCAGCGCAGATGCGTTTGCAGCCATCGGCATCACGGCAAGCTGCCCGGATGACCCGCGCAGCGAAGGGCTGCTGGCCCTGCCCGCCCTGCAGCAGGTAGCAGGCAAACGGGTGCTGATCCTGCGCGGCAATGGCGGGCGGGATCTCATCGCCAGCACGCTGGCCTCACGCGGTGCTCTGGTGCACTATTGTGCGGCCTATGAACGCCACTACCCCGAGCTGGACGGGGACACATTAACCCACCACTGGCAGGCAGCGGGGCTGGACAGCCTGCTCATTACCAGTGGTGAACTGCTGCAACGGCTGCTGGAACTGGTTCCCGACCACCAGCGGCCCTGGCTTTTTGACCGCCTGCTGGTGGTCCCCAGCCCGCGCGTGGCCGAGATGGCCAGCGCAGCGGGCTTTATCCATATCACGATTGCCCAAGGTGCATCCAACCGGGCCCTGACGGCCGCACTGGAACTGAGGAAGATGGAATGACAGAACAACAAGAATCCCAGGTCAAACCCCAGCCGACCGCTGTGGTCAATGGCAGCAAGAGCCGCTCCGGTGCCGTACTGGGAGGGGTCGCCATCCTGCTGGCCCTTGGCCTGACCGGCGGTCTCTATCTGCACGGTCACAAGAACGCCGTGGCCCAACAGGCCGAACTGGCCCAGCTCAAGCAACAGCTGGCGAGCGCCCTGAGCAAGATCGACCAGACCAGCAGCAAGGATGCCGAGCAGCTGGCCACGCTGGATCAAACCCAGCAACGACTGCAGGGCGAGATGCAGGGGTTGCAGAACCGGGTACTGGATCTCAACGACAAGCGCCCCAACGACTGGATGTTGGCCGAATCCGAGTATCTGGTACGGATGGCGGGCCGCAAACTGTGGCTGGAACATGACCTTGTCTCCGCCATCACCCTGCTCGGCAACGCTGACGAGCGGATCGCCGCCCTCAACGACCCCAGCCTGATGCCGATCCGCAAGGCACTGGCCGAGGATATCGCCAAGCTCAAGGGGATGCCGCGCATCGACCGCGAGGGGCTGACCCTCAAGCTAGCTGCGCTGTCCGACCAGATCGAGCTACTGCCTCTCTCCACCGTCAGCATGCCGGAAGCCAAGGCCGAGCCGGATCAGGCGGTCAGCACCAATCCCGACGAGTGGGAGAGCAACCTGAAGAAAAACTGGGTCAAGTTCACCGAGAACTTCATCACCATCCGTCGCCGCGATGGCGCGGTCGAGGCGCTGCTCTCGCCGCAGCAGGAGATCTTCCTGCGTGAAAACCTCAAAACCAAGCTGTTGCAGGCCCAGCTCTCCGTCTATCGCGAGCAGCAGGCACTCTACGAAGACAGCCTGGACAAGGCCCAGCGCTGGCTGACCCAGTATTTCGACACCGACAACAGCGCCACCCGCTACATGCAGGGCGAGATCGACAAGCTCAAGGGTGAGCAGATCCAGATCGACTATCCGGCCCAGTTCAAGACCCAGGCGATACTGGAGCAGGTGCTGACCGAACGCCTGCAACGCATTCTGGCCAGCAGCTGAGGAGGGCGCCATGATCCGTATAATCATTCTGGTCGCCGTGATGGTCGCAGGGCTGATCTTTGGCCCGCAAGCCTCCGGTAACAAGGGCTATGTGCTGATTGCCCTTGGCAATTACACCATCGAATCTTCCGTAACCAGCGCGGTGATCCTGGCCGTGCTGTTCTACGGCGCCCTGCTGATCGTCGAGTGGCTGCTGGGTCGGGTATTCGGCCTGCGCCGCAAGACCCTCGGCTGGTACGGCTCGCGCCGCCGCCGCAAGGCCAATCAACAGACCGTCGCCGCCACCCTGGCAATGGCCGAAGGGCACTACAGTCAGGCTGAAAAACTGATGATCAAGGGGGCCAGCAACAGCGACACCCCGCTGCTCAACTACCTGAGCGCCGCCAAGGCGGCACAGGCCCGTGGTGACGACGCCCGCAGGGATCAATACCTGCAAAAAGCGCAGGAGGAGAACCCCAAGGCCGAGCTGGCGCTGACCCTGACCCAGACCCAGCTGCAGATCGAGCAGGGCCAGTACGATACCGCGCTGGCGATGCTGGAGTCAGTCTACGCCCTCAACCCGCGCCACCCCATGGTGCTGGATCAGCTGCGCCAGGTGCATCTGGCCCGTCAGGACTGGAGCGCTCTGTGCGACCTTATCCCCAGCCTGCACAAGGTGGGCAAGCTGACCCCGAAACAGGAAGAAGATCTGCTGCAACAGGCCTGGTGTGGTCGTCTGCAACAGGCTGCCAGCAGCCTCGAGACCCTCAAGGCGGTATGGCAGGATCTGCCGCGCAAGCTGCGCCTCGAGCCAGAACTACTGGCCTGCTACGGCGATCTGCTGCGCCAGCTGGGTGCCGACGGCGAAGCCGCCACCCTGTGGCAGGAAGCGCTGCGCAAACAGCCGATGCCGCAGCTGCTGGCTCGCCTGCCCAAGCTGAAACTCGACAGCTACCAGCCGCTGCTGACGCTGCTGCAAAAACAGCAGGGGCAACCGGAGGTGGACACCGCACTGGCCCAGCTCTATCTGCTGGCCGGTCAGCTGGACGATGCCCAGAAGCTGCTGGAGCAGGAGGTGGAGCGGGCGCCGAGCGCCGCCGCCTATCACGCTCTCGGCCAGCTGATGGACAAACGCCGCCTCACCAACAAGGCCAACGAGTACTATCGTCAGGCACTGGAACTGGCGGGAGTCTGATCCCCGGCAAACAGAAACGCGAGAGGCCGCATGATGCGGCCTCTTTTTTTATCTCTTCGCCCTGCCCTCGTCAGGTGGTGAGCCGCTCCAGCTCGCCGATCAGCCAGATAGCCTCGGCACGGTGGCTGCCGCACACATCCATCATGGGGCGAAAACCGCCGCACACCGCCGGCCGCTCCGGTTGACCGAAGATCTTGCAGCCAAGGGCGCTATCGAGCTGGATACAGGGGATGCCAGCCGGTTTGCCATCTGGCATACCGGGAATGGCACTGCTGATACTGGGGGCGATGCAGCAGGCAGCGCAGCCGCTACGACACTCCATAGACTCCACTCCTTTGGGATGGTCTGAGCCACCATAGCCGAAGCGGCGGCACAAACGTAGCTGGCACACAACAAAAAGCCCGACCGCACGGGCGATC
Organism: Aeromonas sp. 6P; assembly: GCF_051919525.1. Lineage (NCBI taxonomy): Bacteria > Pseudomonadati > Pseudomonadota > Gammaproteobacteria > Aeromonadales > Aeromonadaceae > Aeromonas > Aeromonas sp. 6P. The sequence continues at coordinate 4,202,169 of NZ_JBQBEO010000002.1, forward strand.
GGGCTTCAGACAACACAGCCGGTTCAGCGAGCCATCATCACAGGATGATATCGCGTACCACGCTGTCTTTGCGTTCCAGGTAATGGATCGACTTGATACGACGAATGGTACGGGATTTACCACGGATCAACAGAGTCTCGGTGGTCGCCATCACGCCATCGCTGGTGATGCCATCCAGCAGATCACCCTTGGTGATGCCGGTAGCGGAGAAGATGACGTTGTCATTCTTCGCCATGTCTTCCAGCTTGAGCACCTTGTTGACATCGATGCCCAGCGCTTCGCAGCGGGCAATTTCCTGCTCGCCCAGCGCACGCACTTCCGGGCTGTCGCCTTTGACGCGGTGACGCGGCACCAGACGGGCCTGCATGTCGCCATCCAACGCGCGGATCACCGCCGCGGAGATCACCCCTTCCGGTGCGCCGCCGATGCCATACAGCATGTCGACTTCGCTGTCCGGCAGACAGGTGAGGATGGAGGCGGCAACGTCACCATCAGGAATGGCGAACACCCGCACGCCCAAACCCTGCATCTCCTTGATTGCCTTGTCATGACGCGGCTTGGCCAGGGTAATGACGGTCAGACGGGAGAGCGGCTTGCCCAGCGCCTTGGCCACGGACTTCAGGTTCAGCTCGAGAGCCTGATCCAGGTCGATGGCGCCTTTGGCCTTGGGCCCGACGATCAGCTTTTCCATGTACATGTCAGGCGCTTTCAGGAAAGAACCCTTGTCGCCCACCGCCAGCACCGCCAGCGCGTTGGCCTGCCCCATGGCGGTCATGCGGGTACCCTCGATGGGATCGACCGCGATATCCACCGCGTCGCCGTGTCCGGTACCGACCTTCTCGCCGATATAGAGCATCGGCGCTTCATCAATTTCACCTTCGCCGATCACAATCTCACCATCGATCTCGATCTGGTTGAGAATGTGGCGCATGGCCGCTACGGCCGCCCCATCAGCGATATTCTTGTCACCACGTCCGAGCCACTTGTAGCCAGCCAGTGCAGCCGCTTCCGTCACTCGGGAAAACTCGATTGCCAGTTCACGTCTCATCGCATATCCAACCTATGGAGCTCGAAAACGGGCGGCATTCTACCACAAGGGCAAACCTTTGCGCACAAAAGTAGCCGCTGCGAGCAAGAATGTAGCCAATTCATCCAATTGCAACCCAATTGCCATCGACTCTTCATCCAACTGTCACCCCGCTGTCATCCCCGCTGCCTAGCATGACCCCGTTTTCAAAACAAAAGCTTGCAACACCACAAGGGATTAAGATGAAAAAGCTGACTGTAGTGGCACTGGCTCTCACCGCAGCCTTCCAGGCTCAAGCCGTTGAAGTGTACAAAAATGACACCTCCATGCTGGATCTCTATGGCCGTATCTACGCCGGTCAATTCTTCGGTGACAAGAAGGAAGGGGTCGATACAACAAACCCGAATACTATCAATGGCACCAAGGATTACAGCGCCAAGCAAGGGGCCAACCAGTTTGTCCGCTTCGGCGCCAAGGCCGAGACCCAGATCCAGAACGGCCTGAAGGCGCTGGCCCAGTACGAAGTGCAGATGTATATCAACGACAGCGAAAAGACCTTGGGTAAAGATGGAAGCACAGACAACCTGCGCACCCGTCTGGCCTTTGCCGGTGTCGGCGCTGACTGGGGCACCGTGACCTTCGGTCGCCAGAAAGGGGCCCCGGGCTTCCTGGCCGACTGGACTGATGTCTCCCTCTCCGACGGCTACGGCAACGAAGCGCTGGGCGCCAAGACTGACACCTTCGCCACCAACCGCGCTGGTTCCGTGTTGAAGTATTCCGGCCTGTTCAACGGCTTCCAGTTTGATGCCAGCTACAAATTTGATGGTGGCCAAGAAGAAGACAAAAGCAGCAACAAGACCTCCGCAGCTGACCCAGCCTATGGTGCAGCCGTGGCTTACACTTTCCCGTTCAATCTGTCTTTGGGTACCGCCTACAACGTTGGCCAACGTCAGGAAAAGAATACCGAAGACGCCAAACTGTGGCTGATCTCTGCCAAGTTCGACAACAAGGCGGCCTATGCGGCTCTGAGCTATGCCGATGGCTCTGACTTTGTCCAAAGTGGCACCGACCATACCGGCTGGGAAGCCGCGCTGGGCTACAACTTCGAAAACGGCTTCGGTCTGATGGCCCTGTGGAACAAACAGGAGCAGGAAGTCACTGGCGGCAAGAAAACCGATGCCATTGACTACTACACCCTGGGTGCCCAGTACAAATTCAACAAGAACCTGCGGGTGATTGGCGAGTACCGCATCAACAATCTGGACAGCGTTGCCGGCAAAGCGACTGCCAACAAGGATGACTTCCAGCTGGCTGCCCGCTACGACTTCTAATCACGGTTTTGCGGGTCCCCAAAGCGCGATGGCTTGCCATCGCGCTTTTTGCTGGGCGTCACTCACGACCGGAGAAAGTGGCCTAGGCTCAATAGTAGATGTATCGCCGGAGAGATGATCATGGTCAGGCTGCCTTTCGTCCTGCTGTTGCTGCTGGCTCTTCCCGCTCACGCCCTCTCTATCGCCATGGTGCTGTGGCGCGGTGAAACCTCAGCCGAAGCGGGCTTTCGGGCAGAGCTGACCCGCCTTGGCTATCAGGCCACCATCACCACCTATAACGCCGCTCAGGATCGTACGGCGCTGGCAACCATGCTGCGCCAGCAGATGCTGCCGAAACTGGCCGAATACGACTACATCTACACCTTTGGCACCACCGCCACCACCATGACCAAGAGTCTGGTGGCCAACCGCAAACCTCTGATTTTCAATGTGGTCTCCGATCCGGTCGGGGCAGATATCCTCTCGGAAGATAAAGCCCAGAACAGCATGGTGGCCGGGGTAAGCAACATGGTGCCGATGGCACTGCAACTGGCCAACGCCAGCGAGCATCTGGCCACCGGAAAACGGCTGCTGCTACCCTTCAACCCCCGTGAGCAGAACACCCTGCTGGTGGCCGATATGCTGCTCAATGAAGCGAAACGCTATCAGTGGCAGATGGTCACCTGGCGAATGGCCCCTGACCCACGGCGGCTGGACAACGAACTGAAGCGGCTGCAACAGGATGCCAAAAACGACATCGTCTTTCTGGCCGCAGACAGCTATCTGCTCTCCATCGCCCCCCGCCTGCTGAATGCGCTCAACGAAGCTGCCATCCCTACCATCTGCAGTGCCGAGCTGTTCGTCGAACACGGCTGCAGCGTTGGCACCATCAGCAGCTACGAGGCGCTGGGCAAGATGGCCGCCGGGATCATCCATCGCCATCAGCAGGGAACAGAGTTGCAGGATATTCCGCTGCAGACCGACCCCCATCCCAAACTGGTGCTGGGGCAACTGGGTAACGCCACCACGCAGGAGGCGAGCCCCGAAAAGCCGAAGCCTTGATAAAGATCTCGGCCAATCAGGCTCCGGGCGGGTATGCTGTTGACCCCCATCGCCCGAGAGCCCTTTCCCATGAGTACCACCGTCTTTTTTGCCGTTCTGCTGGCAGCCCTGCTTCACGCCAGCTGGAATGCGCTGGTCAAGATTGGCGAAGAGCGGCTGGTGGGCGTGTCACTGGTGGCGATCTTCTCAGGGCTTATCGCCGCCGTGGCGCTGCTGCCCATGGGGCTTCCCTCTGCTGCCGAGCTGCCCTGGCTCGGCCTCTCAGTCCTGCTCCATATCGGTTACTGCCTGTTTCTCAGCCATGCCTACAATCAGGGCGATTTTGGCCAGATCTATCCGCTGGCCCGTGGCAGTGCCCCGCTGCTTGCCATGGTGTTAAGTGCCCTGCTGCTGGGGGACTACCCCGGTTACGGCGGCATCATCGGCGCCTGCGTGCTGATCATGGGGGTCTTGCTGATGGCCTGGCGAGGCGGGCAGCAGCGCCTTGACAGCAAAGCGGTTCGGGCAGCACTGATCACGGCCATGTTCACGGCGACCTATACCCTCTCGGATGGAGCCGGCGCCCGCGCAGGGGGTGAACCGGTACGCTACACCCTCTGGCTCTTTGCCTGTACCGGGTTGGCGATGCTGCTGGTGTTGCTCGTCCACCAGAAACGCAACGCATGGCGCCAGATCCGTCGCCATGCGATGGCGGGAATTGCAGGAGGTGCCATGTCACTGCTCGCTTACGGGATTGTTATCTGGGCCATGACCCAAGCCCCCATTGGCGTGGTCGCGGCTCTGCGCGAAAGCAGTGTGCTGTTTGCCATGCTGCTCTCTGTCTGGCTGCTGAAAGAGCCGCTCGGGCGCATGCGGCTGACGGCGGCGGCCATTATTACCGGCGGCGTGCTGCTGACCCGGCTGGGAGGATAAGCGCTGTCGCCATTGGTGCGTATTTATCAGGCAGGATGGCGTAATTCACTCCGCCAAATATGCCGAATACCAATAATGAAAATAAGTGTCGGCCCGGGCGTAAATGTTTACATCCGCAACGTATCAATTAACTGGCAGGTCTGTTTATTTCAACCACAGCTTCATTCGGGAAACTTACCTGCCCAGCAGCATTAATGATAAAATCGTTCACAGTTAATTTTCGGCAACGCTGACCAATACCGCGCATGGCACAGACCATGCCGCTCCGCCCATACATTCATTAACCGCCTGACGGGTAAGCCAGCCCGGTCAGAGATGACCTGATCGCGCCCGCCACAGCAGGATGGCATGGCGCTACCGCGTTATTAATGGGTCCGGTTTCGTCCGTTTAATTTTTGATTATTTTAAATCCAGCACCATCAGGGAGTTTTTAATATGTCAGCAAAAAAGCTGAAGTTGGGCGCCTTTATATTGATGATATTAACATCGGTATTTGGCGTCACTAATATCGGGATCGGTTTTTACCGAATGGGATATGCCGCCATTCCGATGTTCGTGATCGGCGGTCTGTTTTTCTTCATCCCGTTCATTTTGATGATGATCGAATTCGGCACCGGTTTTCGCAAAGAGGCGGGCGGCATCTTTACCTGGATGCGCCACTCGGTCTCGACCCGATTCGCCTTTATCGGGCTGACCATGTGGTTCGCCTCCTACGTCATCTGGATGTTTGGCAAGGCGCTCTCTATGTGGGTGCCCCTCTCCTTCATGCTGTTTGGCCGCGACATCACCGTCATCCCGGTCACCCTGGGTACCGGCATCGACTTTGGCCCCTTTATTCTGGGTGTGGTCGCCATCGCGCTGGTTGCCACCGTCACCAAGCTCATCACCCTGGGTAGCGCCCGCTTCGCCAAAGTGGCGGCCATCGGCGGTCTCTCCGTGGTGGCACTCAACGTGTTGCTGCTGGTCGGTGGCGTCTTCACCTTCGCGGTGAGCGGCATGACACTGCAGGAGCCCCTCACCCAGGCATCACTGGCAGCCTCTCCCAATGCCGCATTCAACGACATCATCCCCTTCCTCGGCTTTATGGTGTTCGCCATCTTCGCCTACGGCGGGGTCGAGGCGATGGCCGGGGTGGCTGACGAGCTGGAAGATCCGGAGCGCGACCTCAAGCGCGGCATCTTCCTCTCCGGCGCCTTTATCGTGCTCTGCTACATCATCGGCTTTCTGGCGGTCGGCTCCATCATGCGCTGGAGCGACTTCCCGGCCGAGGGGATCACCTCTCTCTCCGCCCTCTTCATCATCATGCTGGAGCTGGGGCGCCATCTCGGTGGCGAGTGGTTGGGGCAGATCTTCATGCGCTTTGCCGGATTGGGCATGTTCCTGAGCTATCTGGGTGCCTTTATCGCCCTCTCCTACGCGCCGCTGCGCCAGTTCATCACCGGCACCCCGAGCTACTTCTGGCCGGAGCGTTTCCAGCGCGAGAACGAGAATGGCGTGCGCATTGAAGCCCTCAAGGTGCAAGCCTGGGTGGTCTGTCTGTTCATTGCCGCCAAATCCATCTTTACCCTGATCAACCCGGAAGGGGCCGCCGCCCTCTACGAGCTGATCATCACCATGACCAACGTCGGCATGACCCTGCCCTACATGTTCCTCATCTACGCCTGGTATCGCTATCGCAACAACCCGGCGCTGGGCAAGGACCTGATCTTCTTCAAGAGCTCGGGCTCGGTGCTGCTGGCTACCATCATCAGCCTGATCCTGGTCGCCTTCGGCAACGTCTTTACCGTGGTCGCCCCCTTTATCTCTGGCGATATCTCCACCGGCGTCTGGACCATCATTGGCCCGCTGCTGTTCGTGGTGATCGCCATGCGCTTCAAGATCAAGCAGGAAGATACCCACTAAACGGCAAGCAATGCTGCATGCCAATCGGGACCGTTCTGGTCCCGATTTTTTTAGCGCAGGCTTCCGCTCGCCATCACGACCAGCCCATAGTTTCAATGTAAAAAAAGACTCCATGGAGACCTCTTTTACGCTCTCCTCGCCGTCAAAGCACGCTCAACGCCGTAAATTATCAATATCAAGGTGAGAATGATTGTGAAGCGCCAGTTCACGACATATAACTTAGCGAGATATCCCTGTATTTCGTCCGGTAGAGCTGATCATGATGATGCGTTCCCTCCTTCCCCTGTTGCTTGGCGCAGTAATGCTGCCGGCCACTATGGACAGTGCCCATGCCAACCCCTTTTCCGCCAGCAGCAAGAGCAGCAGCGGCTTTCTCGAGCGACGGGATGTGCCCAACCTCAGTTCGGCCGCTTTCGTGGTGGCCAACCACAGAACCGGCGAGGTGATCTCCGAGCGCAACGGCAACCGGGTAATGCCCATCGCCTCACTCACCAAGCTGATGACGGCGCTGGTGGTGCTGGATGCCAACCTGCGCCTCAACGAAATGCTCACCGTGACCAATGCCGACATCGACCGCATCAAGGGAACCGGCTCGCGCCTGGCCATCGGCTCCAGGCTCAGCCGCGCCGAAATGCTCCATATCGCCCTGATGTCCTCTGAAAACCGCGCCGCCTCGGCGCTGGCCCGCCACTATCCCGGCGGCCAGCGTGCCTTCGTCGAGGCGATGAATGCCAAGGCCCGCATGCTGGGGATGTGGAATACCCGCTACGCCGACAGCACAGGGCTCAACCCGCGCAATGTCTCCACCGCGCAGGATCTCGCCAAACTCGCCGCCGCAGCGGCCTCCTATCCGCTGATCCGCCAGTACTCCACCGACGAGCAGAGCTATGTGCGTACCAACAAGCGTCAGCTGCACTACCTCAACTCCAACCGGTTGATCCGCGAAGGGCAATGGGAGTTCACCCTCTCCAAGACCGGCTATATCCGCGAAGCGGGCCGCTGTCTGGTGCTGGGCACCAAGGTCAATCGTGAGCCGGTGATCATGGTGCTGCTCAATGCCGAGACCACCAACGATCGGGTCGCCGATGCCAAGCGGATCAAAACCTGGCTGGAGAGCTCGGGCAGAACCACCCTTGCAGCCAACCAGAGCAGCATGCTGACTCACCAGTAAGATCGAGATCCCCAACCAAGCGAGGCACCTGCCTCGCTTTTTTTATCTGCATGAGCGCGCCCAAAAAATGGGATCTAGTTCCCGCTACAGGTAACACCTTCCGCCATCCCGTTACAAAACGTAACTACTCAACAGTGTGATTCACACTAATAGAATCAATTGGTTGTAACCTAGCAGTAAGAATTTTAGCGTGCCATCACAACCCCTGTAACGACGAGCCACCATGCGTATTTCCAGTATCGAGTGCGGGCGGGTACTGGCCATTCTGGCCGTGATGACCATTAACGTATCCCCCTTCGCCCATCCCTTCAATCCCACCCTGTGGGGAAGTGGATCCTGGCTCTGGCTGAGCGGCACCATCAACCAGTCATGCCGCTTTGCCGTGCCGCTGTTTTTCCTTTGTGCCGGTTACTTTCTGCAACCGAGACTGAGCCACGAAGCGCCGCTGACCGTTGCCTGGCGCTACTGCCGCCCCTTGCTGCTGCTCTGGCTGGTATGGAGTCTGGTCTACCTGCTGGTGCCGTTCAATCCGCTGGATGCTGTACAGCAAGGCTATCTGGCCTCCCTGCGCGGGCAGTGGCAATTCCAGCTCGGCGACCCCCTCAATGGCTGGCTGGTGGGCGGCATGATCCACCTCTGGTTCCTGCCAGCCCTGGTCATGGCGGTGGCCCTGCTGGCACTCTGTTACCGGCTTGGCAGACCATCACTCGCCATCTGGCTGGGTCTTGGCCTCTACCTGCTGGCGCTGCTGGGGGGCTCCTATGCCAAGCCGCTGCTGGGCGCCGAGTGGCCACTGCTCACCCGTAACGGCCCCTTCTTCTCCCTGCTGTTTGTGGCGCTCGGGGCCCTGCTGCGCCAGCGTCAGTGGCAGCCCGATGCCCGCACCGGCTGGCAATTGCTGCTGGCGGGCGTGGTGCTCTATGGCTGTGAAGCCTGGGCGCTGCAGCACTTTGCCGCAGTGCCGCTCACCCGCCACGACTTCCTGCTCGGCTCCCTTCCCTGGGCTCTCGGCCTGTTTGGACTGCTGCTGGCCAACCCCGAGTGGGGCAAGGGCAGCTGGCTTGAACGTCAGGCCCCCAAAGTGCTCGGGATCTACTGCCTGCACATGATGCTGGTGGTCTGGCTCTTCGTGTTTGGCCCGCAGGCCGCATCCATCCTGTGGGAGATCGCCAAGGTGCCGCTGCTGCTGGGATCGTCTCTGCTGGTCTATCGCCTGCTGGCGACTATCCCCCTCACCCGCCGACTGCTGAGCACTCGCTGAGTCCGATATCCGGCCCGTCCTATCGGGCCGGATATCGCTTCATATTTCGCACCTTTTTCTTCCGCTACGCCCTTTTCCCTCGCTTCGTTCTCGCGGTTTGCTGTAATGGCTCTGCTTTTCAGCCGAGCTCTGCCGACCACACAACACGCACCCAAAGCCCCCTCCATTTTCACCTTGCCAGACAAATGAAAATCAATATCATTGGCATCCCGCTTAAGCGGGTCAGGCTAATTATAATTAAATCAATATGTTCGAGCCGTCAGGTCGACATCCAAAGAGTCAATATTGAATATGCAGCACCCTCACTTTCGCAGAACGCTGGTCTCGCTGGCACTGCTGGGCACCGGCTTCACTGCCCAGGCCGCCGATGAAACCATGACAGTGGTTGGCAAACGATCCCAGCATCAGGAAGTTGCCACCGCAACCCGTACCAATACGCCAGCCAAGCTGGTGCCCCAGACCATCGACAGCGTCAAGGTCAGCGAGCTGACCGCCTTCGGCCAACCGACGCTGAGTGAAGCCCTGAGCGGCATTCCCGGGGTCAACGCCAGCGGTGATACCCGCTTCGACGGGGTCAACATCCGCGGCTTCAGCGCCAGCAACGACTTCTATCTCGACGGGTTCCGCGACGACATGCAGTACACCCGGGATCTCGGCAACATCGAGCGGGTAGAAGTGCTCAAGGGCCCGGCCGCCGTGCTCTACGGCCGCGGCAGCACGGGGGGCATCGTCAACCGGGTCAGCAAGAAGCCACAGAAAGGGCAGGAGTCCAGCGTCACCGCCCGGGTCGGCAGTTTTGACAGTCAGCGGCTGGCTGCCGACCTCAATGGCGAGGCGAGTGAGCAGGTGCAACTGCGCCTCAACATGGCGCAAGAGGACAAAGATAGCTTCCGCAACGGCGTGAAGAGCAAGCGCACCCTGCTGGCCCCTTCCGCCAACTGGGAGATCAGCGACAACCTAAACTGGTTGGTGCAGTACGAGCGCAACGAACATGACCGCACCCCGGATCGCGGCATTCCCGGGGTCAATGGCCGTCCGGCCGATGTGCCGCGAGAGTATGTCTACAGCGATACCAGCCGCGACTTCATCGATGACGTGGCGCAATCCACCCGCTCCCGCCTCTCCTGGGATATCAACGATCAGTGGCAGTTGCGCCAGCAGCTCGGGTACTCCACCCTCGACAGCCAGTTTGACAACACCTATGTCACCAGCGTCAAAGGGGATCAGGTGACCCGCTCCCGCTGGCAGCAGGATCTGAAAGCGAAGAACCTGATCAGCAACACCGAGGCCGAAGGTCTGTTCCAGACCGGCCCGGTGGAACATCGCCTGCTGGTCGGCTTCGAGCAGAACTGGCAGGAGCGCACACCCAAGCTCTACCAGAACGCCACCGCCATCCCGTCTGGCAACCTCTACGACCCCGGCTCACTGCCTACCTACAATGGCGCCATGAAGCTCTCCAGCGACGCCAAACACAAGGTGCGCGGCAATGGCCTCTATCTGCAGGATCAGCTCAGCCTGGGTGACTGGCATCTGGTGGGCGGGCTGCGCCGTGACGACTTCACCGTCACCAGTCGCCGCTACGACCTCAACAAGGAGGAGAGCGTCTCGGTCAACAGCCTGAGTCCGCGCCTTGGTCTGGTGTGGAATCCCCTCGAGGATCACGCCTTCTACACCTCCTACAGCAAGACCTTCACTCCGGTGGGCGGCGAGCTGATCGGCATCACCCCGGGTGACAAGAACAACGGGCTGGAACCCCAGCACACCCGCCTCTACGAAGGTGGGGTGAAGAGTGACTGGCTGAACGGCAAGCTGGCGACCACTCTCTCCCTCTATCGACTGGAGATGTACAACAAGCGCACCAAGGATCCGCTGGATCCCACCAAGGTGATCCTCACCGGCCTGCAGCGCACCGAAGGGGTCGAGCTAAGCGCCCGCGCCGAGCTGACCGACGAGATCTACCTGCGTGGCGGCTTCGCCATTCAGGATGCGGAGCAGGTCAAGGCGGATGCGGATCTGCAGGGCAAACGCCCGATGAACGTCTCCCGTCAGAATGGCCAGTTCTATCTCGGCTACAAGAGTGGCGAGCAGGGCTGGTTCGGTGAAACCGGCGTGACGGCGGTGGGCGATCGCTTCGCCGACAACGCCAACACCACCACACTGCCCGGTTACGCCCGCTTCGATGCGCGCGCCGGTTATCGCTGGCAGCAGTGGGAAGCCGAGCTGAGCGCCGAAAACCTGACCGACCACGAGTACTTCGTCAGCGCCACCAGTGCCACCCAGATCATGCCGGGTACGCCCCGTCAGCTGAGCCTGACCGGTACCTACCGTTTCTGATCTCTGTGACAACCACCCCGACTGGCCAGCCCTTGCTGGCCAGTTTTTTATGAAGCAACCACGATGAAACGCAGAAGAGTTCCCCTTCACAACAACAAATGGGTACGCCGCCTCCATGCCTGGGCCGGTTTTTTTACCCTCGCCCTGATGCTGATGTACGGCATCACCGGCCTCTGGCTGCAACACCGTGCCGTGTTGCCCATTCCCGGCCCCCACACTGACAAATCGAGTGAAGAGATAGTGCTCAAGGCGCCACTCGCCAGCCCGGAGCAGCTGAAAAGCCTGCTGCAACAGCGCTATCCCGATACCTTTGCCGACGGACGAACCATGATCACCCCGGCCCAGACCCTGCCCACCCCGAACGGCCCGCTCACCCTGCCCGCCAAGTGGGAGATGCGCGGCGTCACCCTCAGCCAGAGCGTGGCCGCCAGCTATGTTGAGGGTACCCTGCTGGTACGTACCGACCTGCAACTGGCCAACTTTGCCGCCAGCCTCAACCGGCTGCACCGCGGCATGGGTACCGGCCTCGGCTGGCAGCTGTTTGGCGATATCGCCGCCCTGGCCCTGCTGCTGCTGGCCCTCACCAGCCTGTTTATGTGGACCAAGCTGCACGGCACACCCAGTGCCATCATCGTGCTGACGCTCGCAGGTACCCTCGGGACCCTGCTGTTTGCCCTGCTGGGATAGCACGGCAACCATGTTCTGATGCAGCAAGGTTTGGAAAAAAAACGCCATAGAAGCAGGCCGCTGGCGGTGATGCCGTCAGCGGCCACATCAAGAAAAGGAAATAATGGAGAGCAGGAAAAGAGAAGGGATACCAAGAGGTAACGGGAAGTACTGCCAGCTCAACAGTAACGCCCCAAAAGCGCAGAAACGCAAAAAAACAAAAGGCCATCATTGCTGATGGCCTTTCGTCATGAATTTGATGGTGCCGGGGTCTCTCTCGAATTTGATGCATAAGATTATGATTTTAATCACTTTAATGTTTATGTAATAGTGTTTGAGCCCCCATAAAGGCCCCCAAATCACTTGTACTGGGATGAAACGTTATGACACAAACCACGTATCCAACACCCGAATACATTGCAGTTGGATCTGGCCCTGCAATAAGACTCACGGGATAATTGAGACATCTTTCACAAGAAGGTCAGTGCCAATGCCAGTCAAAATGAGCCGCGCTTTTGATGCTTCAAAAGGAATTGTGTCGATTGAGGATGTACCTAGCGGTAAGGCGTGTGGGTGTACTTGCATAGACTGCAATGAACCGCTTGTTGCAAAGAAAGGTGAAGTCAATCGGCATCATTTTGCTCACGAACCCCCCCCCTTGTCGGATGTACCGTATGCCAATGTCCGGGAATGCCATTGGATGCCTGAGACGGATCTCCACATTATGGCGAAGGAAGTTTTGGCCGAGGATATGCAGTTGAGTTTGCCAATCGGCTTCACCAGCCCAAGGCAGGAGCTTTTGGCGTTCGATACTGTGAAGTTGGAGTTCCCGGAAGGCAGCCGGATCCCCGATGTGATCGGCTATGTGAAAGGTGAAAAAATCCTGATTGAAATCGCGGTCACCCACTTCTGTGACGAAGCGAAAGTGAAGTATCTGCGACGCATCAATGCGACCTGTATTGAGCTTGATTTCAGTAAGTTTTCGTTAGATGTCGAGGTGCTTTCAAAGGACTCCGTGCGTGCCTACCTTGCCCATTGCCCGAAGAAGTTGCTTACAGCTGCGCCAGTAGGGCCAATCGCTGAGGCCTTCCAACAGCAAGAACGTCGGACTATCCGCAGTTTGATTGAACAAAGCAGGAAACTGAAAGATCAAGTACAGGAGCTAGTACAACAAGTTAAGCGCTACGAAGCTCAGGTCGCTGGTTATCAGCCAGAGCTCACGCAGATGGATGCTGTGATTGCTAACAAAAGAACGCTGATGGCTGGCCTAGAGCGACGTATCGAAGAGGCGGAAGATCGCCTGTTTGAGGTAGAGAAGGAAACGCAATCGCAAAAGGAACTGCTTGCGCTCAATGCCTCCCGTCTTCAACTGCTAGATCAGCTATCCATTCGGGAAGCGGCTTTGAAAAAAGCGGAGAGGGCCGTAGAGAAGCGAATGGCAGAGTTGGATAAGGAAGTACAGTTGCGGTTAAAAGGTTTAAGTGCTGATCTGGATAATCGTGAGCATGAACTTAAAATGCGTGACGTGAAGTTAAATGGCTCACACTCCTTACTGCTCTTGAAGACTGCTGACCTCCGAGCTAAGGAAGAGAAATTAAAACAAGACGAAACTGACTTTATGAAACGGGTCAACAGTGAAGCGGCACGTCTAGGTAGAGCTCAGTGTGAAATGTACAAGAAGCAAAATATTGCTGTGATTCGGGCTTGGGAAAACTATTACGATTCAATGATCAAGAAGATAGAGAAAGTCCGTCGGGAGTTCTGTTCACGTGTGACATTCCCAGAGACGCCGCCCGCACTGGAAAAATTCGACGTAAATCAGAGTACACTTCATTTTAGTGACTGAAGGGTGCTTGACGTAATCATGATTGGTTCACACACGATAACCTCTATATCTAATATTTTGCAAGTTAACCAAACCAGTGAGGTAAGAGGAAGCACTACTTTCGCCCCCCCCCCTTACCTCTCACCCTTCACTGTAGTGTTATTACCTTAACTCAGTAGACAGTAGTGCATACACATAATATACATGCTTAAACCACATCAGATAGCCATTCCTTACTTTCCCCTTCTGACACCATGCTCAACTAGCAAGGTCTCAATACGCAATGAATCAAGGTAAGTTAATGCTGCACAATAGACTTCAAGCGTCCCCCTTCGCTTATCCCCGCTTATGGGTGGAGTTGATTGCCACATGAACTTGTACACATAACTTACCTGCCTGATAGCATCTCGGATGGGGTCTTCTTTCACGGGCCTAGGTGTCTTACCATTCCATAAATCAATATTATGCCGACGTTTAAGCTTTGCCTTCAGCGACTTCATCTTGTCCTCATCTGCTTCAACAAGAAGATGAAAGTGTGGTAGCCATACTTGTTCTCCTTCATTAAAGTCGACTTCCAATGCTCCATATACTGGACTTGTGATTCCTACTTTCTTGAGATCCCGATAGAGTTGCTCTTTCAACTTCTGCGGTTTTAGCGCATGTAACTCACTCTTCGCCAATACATCATGATAAAGGATCACAGTGACAAACCGATAGTTATTACCAATAACCTTAGGTAATACTGACTCGATGACTTTCATTCTCTTAGTTCTAGTGCACTGCTTGCATGCTAGAGAGTTACAATCATGATCGTCCTCTTCTAAGCAAGACCATAACTTCCAAGCTATTTGTTGATGCTTTTCATTACCAGTTTTAAGAAGAAGTGTAATCCGTTTCTCAGTCTCAATTATTGTATCATCAGGCGATTCCATGAGATTACAAAGATCTCTGCGGATAGATAGTCTATTCATATCTAGCCTCAGCTTCAGAACCAACTGTTGATACCAAATGGTCGACATCTGATCTTCGCCATCCAACAGAGCTTCTTCCAGTCAACTTGATTGACTTCGGGAACAGCCCATTGTTCATTAGTCGATATATGGTTATTTTGGATAACACACATCCTTCTACAACATCGTTGATTCGATAGACCTTCATTGCCATGATATTTCTCCTTTTCTAATGCCATGGCTTCTTTACAGTTTCAACTTATAGCCTTGCTTTCAGCACCTCATTAAAAAGAGACCATGCAGCCCGGCAGATTGAACACTCAAAGTCTCTGCCCCTATGTTGCTTGTCCATTATTACGAGTATTCATCCAGTTGCGCACATCTTCCATCCACCATGCGGTCACTCGCTCACTTAGCTTCACAGGCTTAGGGATCTTGCCAGAGGCAGACCAGCGCCACAGGGTCACAACGGAGATCCCCAGCAGAGGAGCTAATGCTTTAGCTCTGATATAACCTCCCATTGGTAATATATGCTGGTTAGTTGCATGGGCTTCGTTCATCGACATATCTTGAATACTCCCTTATTGTTTTAACGTGTTAAGGGTATTCAAACACAAGTTGAGGTCGTATCGATGATAGGTTGGCCATACCTTACATCAGGTAAGCATTAATCGGCCTACCTGATGTAAGGTAAGTGTCAATAAATCGACCTAACATTAGGTAAACATCATTCAACTTACCTAACATCAGGTAAACATCACCCCCCTTACATTAAACAACGTATAATCGAGCCAACATGAAATTCGTATAATCATTTGCTCTTGTGAGGGCGACCAGAATTCATAGCAGCGCCTAATATCCGCTCTATCTGCTGGTCTGCCAATATGGCTTTACCACTATTTGTTTCACTGAACAATACATGCTCATGATTTAATATTGTGGCCGCCCACTCTTTCGCTGTGGTACCACATTCGTCAGGCCAAGTTCTCTTTGCATAGATCGCAGCAGCTAATATAATCTCACGATTTACTGCATGGCGTTCTGCAACACCATTAGGTTTAATTTCTTTCGGAGGTCTAGATTGTGCCTCTTGCTCGCTAGCTGACTTACTAATCCTTAGCAAAGGTTTAGTGTTACCGTTATTGGTAAAGCATTCATCTATCCGAATTAGATCGACATTCTTAAGATAACAGTCATGAACTGTGGGGCGGAACCCCCACTCTTTCAAGTCAGCATATGCAAAATCACCATCACTGGTTACAGCCGACACTCGTATAAGAAGGTATTCCATATCCGGAAGCATGTCATTTTCAATGTCAGTCACTATATAAGGTGGTAACTGCCAAAGTCCATAAAGCTCGGCTTTGAACTCAGATTCAGATTCAAAACAAATAATATTCCCATCATCATCACTTTCTATTGTTCCAAAGCCAAAAGGGCGCATGGATGTATTAAGGTCAAATGTAAATATTCCTTTCTCACATAAGTCTTGATGCTGAGGAAAAGAATCTGTTATTTTTGGAAAATAAACCAAAGCTGTAGGGTTGTCTTTTAAATATAAATATATTGCTACTCTCTCAGTAGCCCCAAAGTGGATGAGATCTGAAACATCGCAACCTAGCAACTCTGCAGCCCTATCTAATCTACAGTATTCAAGTTGTTTCAGAATGTTCCGCTTATTCTGAGTTGTTGTCATCGAGCCACCTTTCAATGTTGTTAGTCCACTGATGTAAGATTCACTGGGCGCACGTTGCCACCCTGCTGGGATTCATAAAAATCTGCCAGCCACTGCAGCAACTTGCGGCGGTCGTCCAGGTACTCGGCACGATGGTAGGCCGCCCGCACCTTATTGCGTTCTGCATGTGCGAGCTGACGCTCTATCACATCAGGATCAAACCCTTCCTCGTTCAAGGTGGTGGAGGCCAGCGCCCTGAACCCGTGCGGCGTAGCAATGCCTGCATAGCCCATACGCCCCATGGCATAGCTCAGGGTGTTCTCGCTAATAGGCTTGGTCAGGCTGCGCTCGCTCGGGAATAGCAGTTCACAATGTCCTGTAAGTTGGCGCAGCTCATCAAGCACGGCTAGCGCTTGGCGAGAGAGAGGAACGATATGGGGGGCTCGCATCTTCATCCGCTCAGCAGGGATCCGCCACTCCGCCCGATCCAGGTCAAACTCTGCCCAGCGGGCAAAGCGCACCTCACCGGGGCGGGTCATGGTCAGCATCAGCAAATGGAAGGCAAGGCGGGTCGCAGGGTTCAGTGGTTCAACTGCTAGGCGGCGGTAAAACTCAGGCAGCTCCACTCGGGGTAAGGCCGGTCTGTGCTCCTGCTTGGTGGCTTTTAGGGCCCCTTTAAGATCTTGGGCCGGATTGTACTTGGCTCGCCCAGTCTGGATGGCATAACGCATGATGGCACTAAACCGCTGTAATATCCTTCCTGCTGTCTCCGTTGCCCCCCTCTTTTCCACCTTACGCAAGGTATCCAGCATCATAGGGGCCGTCAGTTCTGTGACAGGGACTAATCCCAGCTCAGGAAAAGCATCCGCCTCCAACGACTCTATTACTCGGGTGGCGTGGCCAGAGCTCCAAATGGCAAGTTGGCTATGGTGCCATTCCCGAGCCAGAGCCTCAAAGCTGTTCTCACTGGCAAGCCTATTGGCGATCTTCTCTTGCTTACGGACAAGACTGGGGTCATACCCTTCGGCGATCAGGCGGCGGGCATCATCCCGCTTAGCTCGCGCTTCTTTCAGGGACACATCGGGATAGACACCTAGGGCGAGCTTCTTCTCTTTTCCCGCATGACGATACTTGAGTTTCCAATACTTGCCGGACTTGTTAACCAGCAGGAACATGCCCTTTTCATCCGTTAGCTTGTCGCCGCTCGGCTTGCCACTCCATATAGCCTGCTTGACTGTTATGTTATCTAAAGGCATCTGGGGGCCTCCATATCAAATGATGGGGGCCTAAGTTACTGCAGATTGTGGCGGAAGCATCGAGCTAGCAGCCTTGCAGGTTAACAGTTGGCCCACAGTTGGGGGCCTAAATTTTGGTGGCTTAACATTGAGCCCCCAGAAAGGCCCCCAGTATTTGGGGTATGCTATGAGACCAAATGATACGACAAGACATAACAAAAAACCCGCAGAGCCTTAAGCTATGCGGGTTTCAGGTCTGCCGTGATACGGCATGAAATTGTAATATGGTGCCCGGGGTCGGACTCGAACCGACACGGTTATTCACCGGCGGATTTTGAAACCATCGCAAATCATGTTGAATCAATGACTTGCCGTGTTTTTGCGGGTTTGCTTGGGGATGGGTGTGGCTTATTGGGTATCGCTGGTGAGCGCTGCCGCCATTTTGCCGCCATTTTTCAGCGCGGTGATCGGGTTGAGTTTGACCGCATCTTCAAGGTGGTCCGGGGCGAAGTGGGCATAGCGCATGGTCATCTTGATATCGGTGTGGCCGAGGATCCGTTGCAACACCAGAATGTTGCCACCCGCCATCATAAAGTGGCTGGCGAAGGTGTGGCGCAGTACGTGAGTGCTCTGTCCGGCAGGCAATTCAATCTCGGCCCGCCGTATTGCCTTCTCGAACTCGGCATAGCAGTCGCCGAACAACCTGCCGGTGCGCTTGGGCAGCAATGCCAACAGCCAGCCGGCCACCGGCACGGTGCGGTTCTTCTTGCCCTTGGTGCGGGTGAAGGTCAACCGCCCGATGCCAACCTGTGAGCGGGTCAGCTTTTCAATCTCAGACCACCGGGCACCGGTCGACAGGCACAGCATCACAATCAGCCACAGGTCTTTCAGCCCCGCACAGGCAGCCAGCAGCTGCTCGATTTCATCCTGATTCAGGAACGCCAGTTCGGACTCTTGCACCTTGTACTGGCGCAGCACTTCCAGCGGGTTGCCATGAGCCCACTCACCCAGGCGGCCAAGTTCATTGAACACGGCCTGCAGGTAGAGCAATTCACGATTGATGGTGGTCGGGGATACCTGTTTGCGCTGACCGGGCACATAAAGCTCGCCAGCCAATCGCCGCTCGCGGTAGGCCGCAAACTGCTGGGCCGTGAACTCGGTCGCCACTGGGTTGCCCAACGCCTCAGCCAGCCAATTCAGCTTGTCGCGGCGTCGATCACCGTCGGTCAGGGTTTGGCCGTGGCGGCCATACCAGAGCGCCACCAAATCACTCAGTCGCCTTTCATCCACATTCCCCGCCTCTGGCTGTTGCCAAGGCTGGGCCAGCATGTGTTTTTCCCATGCCAAGGCTTCGCCCTTGGTGGCGAAGCGCTTGCGTTTGCGGGGGCCGTCACGACCTTGGGGATAGACTTCGGCAAGCCAGAGCTTGGGCTTGCCGTCGTCGAGTTTGCGGACGGTCATGTCACCAATCCAACGCCGAGCCCTACCACCTGCCCAATCAGAACCTTGCCGGTCTCCCACAGACCGCTCTTGGCCACGGCTTGGATCCGCTCGCCCAAGGTTTCTTGCAGGCTGTCTGGCGTAGCGTTAAGCACCTCCAGCCCCTTGGCCGTCAGCACAGCATCGGCAATGCCGTCGTCTGCTTTTGGTTCACCATGGAGATATCCTGTCTCAACCAGCCAATGCATACACTCAAACGCAAACTGTTTGCGCTCAAAATGGGGATCGCTAGAGTCAAGTTCAGCTTCTTCGCGTGATGAAAGAGCTTCGGCTATCTGGCCGTCATCGGTTAGCATGAACTGCCGGGCATCCAAGGCCTTGCGCACTGGAAAGCGGGCATAAAGCTCGGCCAATACCAGCACCACCGTGCGATCGAACCGTTCAATATTGGAGATCATATGAAGCCTTCATCAGGAGAGTCATTGTCGGAACATCAACGCCGCTATGAACTGACTGACATCATGCGCCGCCATATCGTGTCGCAGCTCAACGGATCCTTGGACGCCGTGCGTGCCCGTGCCTTTTGGCGCACTCACCTTCCTAACCTGAACGAGAAAGAAGGGGCCGAAGCATTGGCCGAAGCACTGGCTGGCGCACTGGAAGAGGTGCGTAGAAAGGTTGCCCCTACCATCGTGCGCTGATGCGGTTATTGAGTCTCGGCATACGACTCGGGCAGTTCGCCGGTCTCGACTAGCAGCCGGATTTGCTCGTGGCGCACCAATGACACCCCAAGCTCATTGGCCTTTTTCATCTTCGACCAGCCAGCGTTGTCACCGCAGCAGAGGAAATCGAGTGACGCCGATACGCTGGCAACGACCTTCATGCCAGCCGCCTCGGCCAGCTCGGTTATCTCGGCTTTGTCGGCCTTGGTGAACCCGGTGAAACAGACCTTGAAGGTGTAGTCTTTCGAGGGCAGCTTGCGACCGTGATAACCGGGGTCAGCCTTGATTTGATGGATGCGGTCAGCGTAGCGACTGTTTGCCTGCACATAGGCAACCAGAGCTTGCTCTTGGGTCTCAAAAACATCGAGCACCCTGTCGGTACGCAACGAGACAAACGTCGGCTCGCAATATGATGCCTTAACGCCACCATCATCAGTTGCGAGCGTCATTTGCAGGCCGTAGACCAGCTTGCGATCTGGATCGGAGTGATAGGCCGCCATCCGCTTGGCAGAGACAACTCCTTTGTTGCTCAGGTAGAGCAGGTTGAACACGGGCAGCTCATTGCCTTTATAGATAATTGACTCGGCAGAATAGAGATCAAACACGGTTAGCCTCCTGCTATATCAGAATCTTTTACATGAACAATGAGCCAGTGGTATGGCCGCTTTTATCGCTCGCGTTATCCCCGCTTGAAGATGCGGCGGTGCTCGACCACCACGCCGATGATGGCGATGTGGGTTTGGTCAGTGCTCAGGGTTTCGTGATCATCATTGAGCGGTACCAGCTCGAAGCGGGGGCGGCCGTCATCGTATTCACCACGGGAGCGGTATTTTTTGAAGGTGGCCTCTTCGCTACCGTTCTTGGCGATGACAAAGTCACCTGCCTTGGGAGCCTCGTCAGGGTCAACGATCAACAAGTCACCCTCTTTGAAGTCCGGCTCCATGGAGTTGCCACGCACCCACAGACCAAACGCGCAACTGCCGACACTGACACCCGCCGCGACATACTCCAGGCTGCCATCAAACGCCGTGGCCTGTTCGCACATTTCGCGCCACTGGCCTGCCTGCACATAACTGAGAATCGGGACCCGAGTTCCTTGTGGAATATCGGCAGGCTCCACGTTGCGGTAGCCAGGCTCCGCGACACCAGTCGCACCGTCCTCCTTGCCGGTCAGCAGCCAATCGACAGACACGCCAAGCGCAGCCGCTAAATCGTTGAGATAGCGGCCTTTGGGCTGATTAAATCCTGATTCCCATTTGCTTACAGACGTACCGCTTACCCCGGTTTTTTTAGCCAAGGAAACTTGGGAAAGTCCTATCTCTCTTCTGCGAGAGGCAATGCGGTCATGAATCAGCATTAACTTAGGTTAACAAAAAAAATTTTGCCTTAAGGTTGAGTTTTGCCTTTCCTTAAGTTAAGTTGGTTTTATTGATTCAACTTAAGGCAAGGTGACGACGTGAAAAAAGCGGACGCTATAGCGTACTTCGGTAGCGCGGCAGAACTGGCAAGGAAGCTCGGGATTACTGAAGCTGCCGTTAGTAAGTGGGGCGAAAACGTTCCTAACCAAAAAAGCAGCGCCCAACTGATCGAGGAGCTGACCGGCGGTGCGCTGAAAGCCGACGCCGCCACCCCGTCCGGCCAGTCGCGCCCATCGCTGCGCGTCGCGCCGGGCACTCCGCTGGACTCGATCCCCAGCGTCAAGCGGGCAGCGGCCCGCACCGCAGAATAAGGGGCGCCACCATGCCACCTCGCCATATCAACCCTGCTGCTTCATCTGCCCCTGCTGCGGCTATCAGTGCGATCAATATCGTGATCTCCCCTGATACCCCACCGCTGATGCCCATCGCCAAGTTTGCCGATTGGGTGGGCGTGTCTGTTGATACCGCTCGCTCATGGGTCAAAGCCGGCCGCCTCGATGTGATGGAAAAAACCAGAGGCAACGAGCTGGTGATGGTCAAGGTGCATGTGTTCATCGCCAAACAGATGGCTGGCTCCGTGTTGGCTCCCCAGTTCAAACGCGCGCTTTAACCATAGCGACCTTCGGAGGGATATCAGAGTGTCAAACCAGACCTGCTTGTCACACAGCCACTTCGCAGCGGCCTGCGATGCCTTCACTGGTCGCCACAACATCAGCCAGCTGGCTAGAGAGATTGGTATGTCGAAAGGGGTGCTGCACAACAAGTTCGACCCGGCCAATGAAAAGCACAAGATCACCGCCCTCGATCTGATCGCCCTCTACCACGCCACCGGTGACGACATTTTGTTTGATGGCCTGCTGCTTGATTGCGGCCTCACCGCCTATCGCTTGCCTGCGTCAGATGCGGCGCTCCCGCCAGAGGCCCGCGCCCAGCAGGCGCTCAACGCTGGCGCCAACATCCTAGGGGTGACTGCGCAGGCCACCCAAGTGCTGAACAGTGGCCGCGTCACCAAACACCATCGCAATGCCGTGATGACCGGATTAATGGCGGGCATCGAGCACATGGTGCTGCTCGCCACCGAAATCGAACAGAAATTCAATTCCGTCCCCACCCTCGCCTGTGCCGCCGATATCGCGCGCGCCAGCCTGGGAGCATAGGAGAACATCATGAGACTGAAATGCCCCCACTGCAACGCCCGCGCCAACATCCGTACCAGCCGGGATATGGGGTCACTGAGCGGCTCGGCCCGCTATCAGTGCAGCAATGTCGAGTGCGGCCACACCTTCAAGGTGTTGTTTGAGATCACCGAGACCCTTTCACCCAGCGCCATGCCTAACCCGTCAGTGGTGCTGCCCCAGTTTCAACGCAAGGCAAAGGAGACTGCCCAATGAGACTACGCGCCGAGCAGCCGGGGCTGATCCCACTGCCGTTCTTGCTGTTCAACCGCGCCACGGTCGTCACCGATAGCGACGAACCGGTGATGCGCAACACCACCCGCTTTGATGGCAGCTATCTGGAAGACCATCAAGGCCGTCGCGGCACCCTGCGCTTTGCGCCGCGCCACCCAGGCAAAACACCGCGCCAGCACTGGCTGACCCAGCTGTTGCAGGCATAACCGGAGGGCCACCCCATGAACGCAACAGCAAAGGTAATTCCGCTCGTTCAACAGCCAAGCGCCGCAGAGGCGGCACTGGCTGAAATGCGCGCCCGCTTCGGCCGCAATGGGGCGGCCAGCCGCTGGTCACGCCTGCCGACTCGGGCCCGCGCCGTCATCTGTTATGCCGCGGGGATCTCGCCGTCGGCAGCAGCGCAGGAGCTGGGCCAGTTCGAGTTTGACCAACAAGAAGCAATCCGGCTCGCACTGAGCGACCTGCTCGCCACCCTGCGGGAGTTTGATGGCTCGGTGCTGCACCGCCGCGAGTGGCACCGCACCGCCCGCCACATTGATGGGCCGACCCGCAGCGAGCTGGAACAGGCAGAGCTTGAGAATAAGCGCCGGGCAGAGCTGAACGCTCAGGCTGGCACATTGGAAAGCCGCTTGGCGGCATTGAGAAAGGTGGCCGGAAACGGCCAATAACCAACGCCTTCGGGCAATCAAAACTGAGGAATCACCATGTTTAAAAAACTGTTTGGCAAGAAAGCAGCTACCGCAAAGGCCGAGATCAAGAAGTTCGAAAACCGCGACCTGATGGAAGCCACCGTCGGCGGTTGCCTGCTGGTTGCCTTCGCAGATGGCGAGTGTGAAGACGCCGAGCTCAAGACCATCGAGTCCCTGCTGCGCACCAACAAGGCGCTCGAAGGATTCGGCCATGAGCTGACCGACACCGTCAACCGCTTCACCGAGCGCCTGAAAGCCGGTTACCGCGTGGCCCGTGTCGAGATCCTGCGGGAAATCGAAGAAGTGAAGGGCAACCGCCAAGAAGCGGAAGACGTGCTGGTCACCATGCTGACCATCGCCGAGGCCGATGGCGAGATTGAAGAGGCGGAGCAGAAAGAGCTGACCACCGTCGCCGACCGTCTGGGCCTGCGGATTGCCGACTATGCCTAACCCGCGCTGGCTGCTGGTAGGCGCCTTCCTGCTGCTGTCGGTGGGAGTCGATTTCAGCTCCCGCATTCTCTCGATGGCTGCGGATGGGCTGTTGGTAGGGGTAGCAATCGCCATCGCATGGCCACTGCTGAAACAGAAGAAAGCAAAGGACTGATGACAACGGGCCGAAGGGAATCGGCCCCATCCCTTAGCCGCTACGCGTGGCGGTTAAGGGATGCCAAAAGCAGGCAATAAAAAACCCCGCAAAGGTGCTGCAACACCGCGGGGTTTCACAAACAAAACTGAGGGTTAACTCATGAACAATAGTACAGGAAAAAAAGAGATCGACAAAGAAACCAACCATATCGAAGTCAGCACACGAGAGGCGTTGCGCAATGGCTTGTTTAGTACCGGGTTGTATGAGTATGGCTGTGGCATCGTTGATCAGTTGAAGGAACTCATGTTTGCCAATGATGGTTTTGCATCATCACGGCTGACAAATTTGCTCTACGAGGTTACCCCGCATTTAGAAGGGATGCTCGACGATTTGGATGAAATGGACGGTTTTACCGTTGAGCACCTAAATAATCGCCTGAATGTGTTCAGTGACAGCGGCTTACTGGCAGCGCAATTGCTGAGTGAGGCATGGGCCGAGGGAATATGGGGTAAGCACTCAAACTCGCGCGCAAATGCCGACTTATTGACCGGTGCCGCAAATCTGATCCTGTGCCTATACGGGACGATGTCGCTGGTAAAAATGGACTTATTGGAAGAAGAACAGGCAGAGGCTGATGCGTATGCACAGCAAGGCGGTGCCCAATGATCGCCATCACCGCCAAGCACACCGCCCCATCACCGGCCGCTGCCGTCGCCTATCTGGTGCGCCACGGCTACATCAACGTGAAAAACAGCTGGCTGCGTGGCCAGCGTCAAGCCGCCCGCATCGAGCTGCTGCCGTCTGGCCGCGCTCGGGTTCTGGAAGGAGTAGCAGCATGAGCAGTACAACCGGCAATGTCATCGAGCGCGAGCTCTACCCTACCCCGCCAAGCGCCGTTGCTGCGCTGCTGAACTGCATCAGCTTTCGCGCTGGCGATCACTTTATGGAGCCGTGCCGCGCAGAAGGGAACATCTTTGACCCTGTGCCGCTACCTGCCGAACAGAAAGAGTGGGCCGAGATCCGCCATGGTCGTGACTACTTGGCGTGGGATTTTGGTCGCCAGTTCGACGTCATCATCACCAACCCGCCGTTTTCGCTGACCGAGGAGTTTTTGAGAAAGAGCCTGTCTGAACTCGCGCCTGATGGAACCCTGATTTATTTGCAGCGGGTGAACTTCCTGGGCAGCAAGAAGCGGGTCCCGTTCTGGGCAGAGGTCGGATTTCCGAACAAAACCCCGATCCTGGTACCGCGCCCGCGCTTTGTGAATGGCGGGTCTGACTCCTGCGAATACAGCTGGTTTGTCTGGGATAACGGCGGCCGTGTGAACCTGCCGAACGGCCTGAGCCATTTGATTGCGGAGGATGCAGCATGAGCCATCAAATGATCGATATGGGCAAGCTGGAACAAGAAGGCAGCACCAGTGAAATGGCGTTGATCGCGTCCATGGATGCAAGTAAGGCCATCATCCAGGTAAGACAAGGAGCTATTCACCAGCTTCAAAAACAACTGGTCTCCCTGCGCCAGTCGCGAAAGCCGACCACCAATAGCTTTGCCATATCAGCCCTGCTGTTTGCCTGCCGTAATGAACGGCAATGGATTGATTTTGCGATCAATCAAATCGAACAAGACGAGAAACTCATTGAGGAAATATATCGGATTAGAGCTGGCAGCCCAGTCCGCACGCTGGAGGAGATCATCCAATGAGCCATCAACAGCTGATCGACGTGTGGGTAAACCGGATGCTGAACGCCAGCAACGAGCTGCGCGACCTGCAACGTGACTTGCTAGACATGCGCAAAGACGGCCCCCACGGCCAGCGCACTCCGGCAAAAACCCACCTGACCCTGTGCCGTCTGGCGCGCAGTTCGGTTAAGGCGGCATCCAGCAAAGTCCGCTCACTCCACACCGGAGGCGCCATCTAATGACTCACCAAAAAACAGCCGGGCATGCCCCGGCTTTGGGCGTCGTGCGCCCTGCACACAGCAAA
The DNA here is from genome assembly GCF_051919525.1 of Aeromonas sp. 6P. NCBI lineage: Bacteria > Pseudomonadati > Pseudomonadota > Gammaproteobacteria > Aeromonadales > Aeromonadaceae > Aeromonas > Aeromonas sp. 6P. Next base: position 4,227,750 of record NZ_JBQBEO010000002.1, read on the forward strand.
GCCTCATCGCAACAGGCCTACGACTTGGCAAATCTGGACCAGCAGAGCCTTGAGGAACTGGAATGGATGGCCGACGAGTGGGTAAACCGGCTGCAGGACGTCAAGGTGCGCCTTCCAATGGCTAACCAGAAACCTGCCGAGCCAGCCAAAGATTTGGGCGTCGTGCGCCCAGCATTCCGCATCGACACCACAGGTCAGGTCACGCTGGAGCCCTGCACCCATTGCGGCCAGATGGAAGTTTGCCTGCCGGTGATGGGACGCCAGGGCATCCGCACCTATCCGTATTGCGTAGAGAAATGCTGGCCTGCGGCCTTCAATGGCTCGCAGCAAACCACCAATAACCGCGCCGTGTGCGACTGCTGCGGGGAGTTCACCATTGTTCGCCCTGTGCGCTTGGCCACCGGTCTGACCAAGCTCAACTACTGCGCCATGTGTAGTTCGCCTGCACTGCGCACCATGCGCGACGTGCCGCACTGCATCTTCTGCAAAGACAGATTGCGCCCGCACCAATATGAGCGCGGTGTCTGCGGGGGGTGCTGGTGATGACCGCGCCGATGATTCGTCACCTGGGCGGGGTCGCCCTGCCGAAAAATTTGCTTGCTGCAGAGCATCAGCAGCATATGGCGTGGGCAGATCACCGCCTGAGCCTCGTTGAGCAGCACGTTGCCAAGCCGCTGGCGAAGACCTATCTGGATCGCTATGCCAAAAAGCCGCGTAGTGCCGCTATATGGCTGCGCAATATGAGCGCGGCTTGCCAGCAGGCTGCCGCGCGCTTCCCAGTGCCGCCGCATGAGCTGCGCAACGAACTGCGCCGGGACATGATTGCCGCCGAATGGGCGGGCCGCTGCCGGGCCATTCTGGTCGATATGACGGCAAACGGTGATGTGCCGTCTGCCGAACTGCTGACGGCGTTGGCTGGCCAGGCAAAGGCATGGCACTTCTGCCCGCCTCTGCCAAAAGAGTTCGACAAGAAAGCCTTTAAAAAAGATGTCGAAGAACGGCAGCAGGCGCTGCTGGCTGGCGTTGCAGAAGAGAAGCGGGAAGAAATGTCTCGTGCGTTTGAGGCGTCAAATGGCCTTGCTGCTGATCCAGCGGTTGACCTGTTTGAGCAACGCGCTGCCAGCATCATGGTTCGCCTGCTCGATGAGGGGTGGTGGCGCCGCCGCATCAACAGGGCGTGGGATGTCTATTGCGAGCTGATCGCAATATTCACAGGGCAGGTACGCAAGGGGGTTAGCCCCTACGCCAGCCATCACGCCCGCCGTGAGCATCTGGCCCGCAAAACTGCCCAGTACCACTGGGCAGAGAGCCGCAAGGTGGTCAATGAGGAGCTGGGGCAGGAGTGCGATCTGCTCGAAGCGATGATGGCCTCGGTATCAAACCCGATGGTGCGCCGCTGCGAGCTGATGGTGCGGATGCGCGGCTTTGAGGAGTTGGCCAAGGAACAGGGGCACGTCGGCCTCTTTGTGACCCTGACGGCACCGAGCCAATACCACGCATGGAAGCAGAACCAGAAGACCGGCAAAACCTTCCAGAACGACAAATACAACGGCAGCACACCGACCCAGACCCAGAAAATGCTCTGCTCCCAGTGGGCCCAGTTCCGCGCGGCGATTGCTCGCCGGGGCCTGCGCACTTACGGGTTCCGCATCGCCGAGCCGCACCACGACGCGACCCCGCACTGGCACGCGCTGTTTTTTGTTGAGCCAGAGCAACAGCAGGATTTTCTGACGCTGCTCACCTTCTACTTTACCCAGCGCGATCGCCATGAGCTGGGTATGCCGAACACCGAAACCCTCGACTTTCTGAACCATAACCGCATCCGCAACAAGGCGGCCAAGGCGCTGGCGCTGATCAACATCAATGACAGAGCAACCATCAAGGCCATCAAGCCGCGGGTGGCTTGGGAGATCATCGACGAGAGCAAGGGCTCGGCCACTGGCTACATCGCCAAATATGTGGCCAAGAACATCGACGGTCACCGGGTCGGCTGGGACGAAGAAGCCGAGGAAGCCGTCGAAACCTCCACCACTGGCGTGGCCGCATGGGCCAGCCGTCACCGCATCCGCCAGTTCCAGCAAGTCGGCGGGCCATCTGTCACCGTCTGGCGCGAGCTGCGCCGCCTGCGCGATCAGGTGGTCGAGTGGGACGAGATTCTTGAAACAGCCAGGGCAGCCGTCAACGGCAGCCGCTGGGGCGACTTCATCAAGGCTATGGGCGGCATCATGCTGCCGCGCGCTGAACACCTGATCCAGCTATCAAAGCGACTGGAGAGTGAGGCCACCCGCTACGGGGAAGACCGCCTGCGCCTGATGGGGGTTATGTCGCAGCAACTCAACAAGCTGGCACAAACCCGCTTTGAGGGGTGGGAGATTGTGAAGAAGGGCACCAAGGCCAACCAGAGCAGCGGTGCAGGGGTTGTATTTGGCGAGCGCAGCGAGTTGCACTCAAGCGGCGGCAGCCGCGCCCCTCGGAGTTCTGTCAATAACTGTACGGAAGGATCTAAATCAGGGGTTAAAGGATCCGCTCTGGCTAAAGAGCTGATTCGCATGGGTCTGGATGTAAGTAACGAAGACCTGCTGTTGCGGGGCTGCATCATCAACGCCGACGGCCAATATGTGCGACTGGTCGGCGATCGGCTGATTGTGACTCGCAACTGGCCAGGGGCAGGCGATGCGGTGGCCGACCAGCTGGCCGCAGAGGTCGAGGCCGAGCTGGCCCGCAACCGCGCCGCCAGCAGCAGCGAGCTGAAACAGCAGGCCCGCGAGCTGATGCACAACGGCGGCAGCGTGACCGACTGGCTGGCCAGCCTGCCGCTGCAACAGGCCGATGAGGCGATCGCCACCCTCACCCGCTTGGTGGATGACGAAGAGGATCGCGGGCGCTATCAGCCAACAGAACAGGAGCAGGCCCGCGTCGCGAGCTTGCAAGCCGACAACCAGCGCCACGGCGCAGAGATTGCCAAGGCGCGGGCGCGCCTGGGCGTTGAGTAAGGAGAATGAAGATGAAACACGTAATGCTGGATCTGGAAACCATGGGAAAAGGCCACCGCGCGGCCATCGTCACCATCGGGGCCGTGTTCTTTGACCCGATGACCGGTGAACTGGGCGCCGAGTTCGAGGCGCATATCGACCTGCGCGACAGCGCCCAGTTCGGGGAGATCGACCCAGACACAGTGCTGTGGTGGTTGGGGCAGAGTGATGAGGCACGCAAGGCCATTGCCTATAACGTGGACGGCGAAAAACGGATGGCGCTGATTCAGGCGCTGCAAAAGTTTCAGGCATGGCTGCTGGCCAACGGGCAAGGGGACAAGCGCCCTTATGTGTGGGGTAATGGCGCGGGATTTGACTGCACCATCATGGCCAACGCCTATACAGCCGTGAACAAAAGGCACTTTGTTGGCTACTGGAACGGATTTAAGGATCGGGACGTGCGCACCGTTGTTGATATGGGGCGTGACCTGCTGGGCTTTGACCCGAAAAAAGACATGCCATTCGAGGGCGTAGCCCATCGAGCGCTGGATGATGCCAAGCATCAGGCCCGCTACGTCAGCGCCATCTATCAGCGGTTGCAGGCAGCGATCAACGGCTGCGGCATGGTTGGGGGTGCGGCATGAGAGACCCACGCAAATATCCGGTAGCGGGTGATATTATCACCCGCTTCGGTGTCACCAGGCTTGTGACAGCCACCAAGATGAACAGGCGCGGCACCCTCACCCATGTGGAGCATCGCCATCCGGAGTTTGACCTGCCAAAGAGAGAGGTCACCATCGCCAGCTGGCGGGCATGGGCCAAGCAGGATGCCATGGTGGTAAGGGCGGTGTGGCAATGAGCGACCATATCGACCCGCTAGGCATCATATGGCTGATCGGCCACGTGCTGTTTTATCTGCTCGTCATTCCGGACTTGTGGCGCCGTTGCGGATGGGGAAGACAGAAGGGGGCAAGGGATGAATGATGCCACCAAGCGCAAGCAGGCCCAGCGGGCCAGACGGGCGGCTCTCGGTATCAAGCGTGTCGAAGTGGCGCTCTCCGAGCGGGAGCGCCAGCAGCTGGAGCACCTGCGCTTAGCCCGTGCGGGCTGTGGGGAGCCATACTCCGCCGACGAGTACATCAGCACCCTGATCCGCCGTGACTGGGAACGCTGGCTTGAGCAAGAGGCCGAGCTAAAACAGCAGACCTGCCCGAACTGCGAGGGCATCTTGCCGCAGGGATGCAGCGGGGTATTCAAAGGCGATGCCGAGTGCTGGCACACCCAGGGCGACAAAGCGATCGCGCTATAAGAGCCAAAACGCGAATTGTGTCCGGTCACGAAACAGCAAACGTGACCGGACACAACTGGTTAAATCTGTGTTTTGCGCTCCCAGAGTCCGGGGATCGCAAAAGTGAAAGGATCTGACGGGAAGTGAAGGATCGCAAAAAGGATCTGGAAAGCTGCGCGCGGCCAGTGCTGGCGCGGGGAGCAGATAGCCGACACCCGTCGTTCACCTGCATGGAAATCGACACATAAAGCGGGCAGGCGGGGCGGGGTTCCGATTGCGCGCCAGCGGTGCTGGCGGGGGGCGGCAGGCTGCGCCAGCCGCTCAGGGTGGGCGTGAAAGGATCTGCGAGGGTAAGCGGACGCCAAGCGCCGCCGCCTCAACAGCGGGCCGCACAGGCGCTCTGGTGGCGTGGTATCCGGGCAAAAGAAAAACCCCGCCATCTGGCGGGGTTGCTTGCTATGGGGCTGGGTCAGATCAGCCGGTCGCTATGGCTGGCCGTCTCACCGACCGCCAGCTTGTAGGGGTTGAACCGGATCACCTCCTCCCCAGCCCAGTCGTTGATCTGCAGCAGGCTGGCCTTGAGGCTGTCCACCTCGTTCACATCGAACACCTGGGCGGCCTTGGTCACATCGCCGAACCCGCCAGTATTGTTCGGCATCACCCCCATCAGCTGGGGCGGTACCCGATGGGTCGCCAGCTGGTCGTCGCGGCTCACGTTCTTGATGGAGAGAAAATCATCCTTGGCCGCCACCTCGGCCACCGGGATCAGCTTTACCCCGTCCTTGCTGCCGTTCGGGGTGTAGAGCAACAGGTTGCGGAAGTTGCCGGGGCCCTTGCTCTGGCGCAACGCCTCTTTCAGCTTCTTGATGTCGTCCTCGTTCTGCACCGCGTCGGTGATATGCATGATGAACCCGGCATGGCTGCCGTTCTCGTAATACTTGCGGCGGAACAGCGTGGCCGACTCATTCAGCAGCGTCGAATTAAGGCCGCCAACATAGTCTGGGATCCCGTAAATCTCCTGGTTGATGTCGCTCTCCATCACATGACCAACCGACCCGATCGGCATCTGCTGCTCCTTCCCGGGCTGCGCAATCCACCAATAGGCATCGAGATCCAGCCCGCGCCTCACGTACTTGGCCCGCAGATGGTCATAGCGCAGCACCCCGCCCAGCCGGTTCTGCACCGCGTGGGGGTAGCAATTGCCGAAGATCAGATAGTCATTCACCAGCCCGGTGAACGCAGTCAGGCTCAGTTTGGGATGGGGCACAAAGCAAGAGCGCAAGATGTTGCGCTTCACCTGAATGGCCGAGGCATGATGCACCCCGGCACGATAAACCCGCGCCAGCCCCTGCAAACTCAGCGGCGGCTCATACCAGCGGCCGTTGTGCATCGCCTCCAGGTAATCGAACACCTCCCGCTGACTCAGCACCGGCACCGGCTCGCCAAAGGAAAACGCCTCGATCGCATCAGCGGCGGGCGCTTGGGTCGCCGTCACCGGCGGGGTCTTGCGCGGATTGCGGCGCTTTTTCATCAGTAGAACTCCATCATGCTGGTATTTGTACCGTTGGCGCCTGCCAGCGGCTCATGTAACAGGGCTTGCATCGTCGCCCAAGCAATATCGCCGTGGCTGACCTCTTCGGAACGGCTCGACTCAAAGGTCGGCATCTTGCCGGCGGTTACCCCACGGCGAATGCTCATAAACGCGGCAGCCAAATCATTCCACCCGCTATCAAACTCAAGTCGCCCCTTGTTCATCACGTCGAGCGCCTTCATGACCATGCGGATCTTCAAGCTCGGGTTGTACTGGATGGCAGTAACCGCCGGATAGAACACCTTCACATTCTGATAGACCCCCTCACCGATCCCCGTCGTGTCGATGCCGATATAGGCCACGTTATAGCGAATCGTCATCTGGCGGATGGCCTCAGCCTGCGCCGCAAAATCCATCCCTTTCCACTGGTGGCGCTCCAGCACCCGAAACTTGCCGCCGGGCACTGCGGGCGGCGCCAGCACGGCACAGCCTGCGCTGTCACCCTGCCCGCCCTTCGCCGGGTCATAACCGATCCACACCGGCCGGTTACCCATTGGCCGCATGGCAAAGTGTTTGTAGTCCTCCCACACCTCCCAGCTGTCAACCATGCACCGTTGCAGCATGGCGAGCGGGAACACGCTGGATGTGTCATCCATAAACTCGCACATCAGCAGGTTGAGGTATTCATCATCGGAATACTCGCTGCGCAGCTGGTCCAGGTCGAACAGGTCACAACCACCGCGCACCGCATCCTCAACCGTCACAATCTGCCGCCACTGACCATCCGGGCACAGCTTGCCGCTGGCCAGATTGGCGTGGCTAAGGTCAATCTCGACCCGATCGGCCTTCGCCTTGCCTCGGTTGAAGTTGGCACCAGACCAGAACGAATACGCGGGGTGTGACAGGCTGGAAGGGGTAGAAATGTAGGTCTGGCGCCACTTCTTGTGCATCGCCATGCCGGAGGCAACCTTGCGGAACTCCAGAAAGCCATGGATCCAAAAATACTCATCCATGTAGATGTTTCCATGGTAACTCTGCGCCGTGCGGGCGTTGGTGCCGAGAAAATACAGGTGCGCCCCGTTCGGCAGCACCATGGGGTCACCTTTCAGCTCGACCCCCTCCTCCTTGGCAAACTGGATGATGTACTGCTTGAACACATGGGCCTGCGCCTTGCTGGCAGACAAGAAAATCTGATTTCGGCCAGTCACCAGCGCGTCGATAAACGCCTCGAAGGCGAAAAAGTAGGTTGCCCCGATCTGGCGCGACTTGAGCAGGTCGCGGATCCGGTACTCAAGGCCAGCCTGATACCAAACCCGCTGATAATCGAACATCGTCGACTCGAACCGCTCGATCAGCCGCTCTTGCTGCTCGGGCTCCACCACATTCCGCTCGGGTGCCTTCTTCGGCCCCTTATTGCGGTTCGCCACCTTCGGGTTGAGATCGGCCTCATTGCCGCCGTTGCTATACCTGTTGACCCGGGCGACCCGCTCCAACTGGCGGCCAAGCAAGTCAATCTCCTTGAAATCGCCGCCGCTCTTCTGCTCCTTGGCGATCAGCTGGCACAACCGCGCCTCCAGCGCGCAATCGACCCGGTCAATCGGTTTGATGTCATCCCAGCCGTCGCGCTTCTTCCAGGTCGAAACAGTCCCCTCCGGCGTCTGCAGCAATTCAGCAATGGCGCGGAGCGGGTAGCCCTGAAAGAACAGGTGCATGGCCTGCCGTCTGGGTTCGATATGGGGGAAAAGTAAGGGTGCTGTAGTCATGGCGACAGCCTACCGCCCGTCAATGCCGAAAGGATGGCCGTGCGGGTGTGTAGGCGCGCCACACACCCGCAACCGATTGAAGGATCTAGCGCACCAGACAGACCATGAGCCCGACCAGAAACCCAATTCACAAAGGGATCCAAGCTCATGGCAAAGAAAGCGAAATTCAAGCGGGTGGCGGTAGCGGGCCAGACCACCGACGGCCGCACCATCGCGCCGGAATGGCTCACCCAGGCCTCCAAAAACTACAACCGCGAAAAGTACGGAGCCCGCGTAAATCTCGAACACCTGCGCAGCCTCTACCCTGACAGCGCATTTCGCGCCTATGGCGACGTGCTCTCCGTCTATGCCGAAGAAGTCGATATCGACGGCGAAAAGAAAATGGCCCTATTCGCAGATATCGACCCAACCGAAGACCTGATCAAACTGAACAAGGCCCGTCAGAAGGTCTACACCTCCATCGAGCTGGACCTCGACTTTGCCGGAACTGGCGAAGCCTATCTGGTCGGCCTCGCCGTCACCGACAGTCCGGCCAGCCTTGGCACCGAATACCTGCAATTCTGCGCAGGCGCTGGCGCCAACAGCCCGCTGGCTGCCCGCAAGCAGAAGCAAACAAACCTCTTTTCCAGCGCCATCGAAGCCGAAATCGAGTTCACCGAAGAGGGCGACAAAGGCCCGTCCCTGCTCGAAAAGGTCAAAGGCATGTTCACCCGCCGCGATCAGGCCAGCGGCGAGCAATTCGCTGACGTGCACCAAGCCGTCGAAGCCGTGGCCACCGAAGTGACCAACCTCGAAGAAAAGACCAAAGGGAAGTTCAACGAGCTGGCCAACACCGTCAACGAGCTGAAAAGCGCCGTCGCCAAAAACAGCGAGCTGGAAAAAGCCTTTAACGAGCTGAAAGCCTCGCTGGAACGCCAGGAAGATTTCAGCCACAAGCGCGATCCCGCCACCGGTGGCGATGGCACCACCACCGTAACCACCGATTGCTAAGGAGCATCATCAATGCGTAACGAAACCCGCGTGAAGTTCAACGAATACACCGGTCAGCTGGCCAAGCTCAACGCCATCACCAGCGCCATGGTGCAATTCAACGTGCAGCCGAGCGTCCAGCAGACGCTGGAAACCAAAATGCAGGAGTCGGTCGAATTCCTGCAGATGATTAACGTCATCCCGGTCAACGACATGAAAGGTGAAAAGGTGGGCGTGGGAATCAGCAGCACCATCGCCGGTCGCACCGACACCACCACCAAAGACCGCCAGCCCAACGATCCGAGCGCCCTCTATGACCACAGTTATGAGTGCGCCCAGACCAACTACGACACCATGATCGGCTATGCCAAACTGGATGCATGGGCCAAGTTCCCCGACTTCCAGACCCGCATCCGCGACGCCATCATCACCCGTCAGGGGCTTGACCGCATCATGATCGGCTGGCACGGCACCAGTGCCGTCAAAGACACCGATCGCAATGCCAACCCGCTGCTGCAAGATGTCAACATCGGCTGGCTGGAACATATCCGCCAGGACGCACCGGCCCAGGTCATGAAAGAGGTCAAGCCGGGCAGCGGCAAGATCTACATCGACCAGACCAATGGCGACTACAAGAACATCGACGCAGTGGTGTTCGACGTCGTCAGCGAAATGATCAAGCCGTGGTATCAGGACGACACCGATCTGGTGGTCATCTGTGGCCGCAAACTGCTGTCTGACAAGTATTTCCCCATCATCAACGACGCGGGCGACAATCAGAACAAGCTGGCCGCCCAAGTGCTGGTGAGCCAGAAGCAGATCGGCGGCCTCAAGGCCGTGCGCGTCCCCTTCTTCCCGGAAGATGCCCTGCTTGTCACCAAGCTTGAAAACCTCTCCATCTACTGGCAGGAAGGCGCCCGCCGCCGCCACATCGAAGAAGAGCCGAAGCGCAACCGCATCGTCAACTACGAAAGCTCCAACGATGCCTACGTGGTTGAGGATTACGACTGCGCGGCGCTGGTTGAAAACATCGTAATCGCACCGAAACCGGCCGCGTAAGGGGAACGACATGACATCACCCGCCCGCGCTCACCGCGAACGTATGCTGGCCGCCCTGCAAGGGGCGGCTTCTCCAGAACAGGACCGCACCGCCGCCAACGCCTACGAACTCCAGCTGATGCAGTTGGCAGAACACCGCCGCACCCTCAAGGGCATCCAGAGCATCGAGCGCAAGATTGACGCCAAGCGCACCATGCTGGCGACCTACAAACCGTGGATTGACGGCCTGCTGGCTGCCGATCGCGGCGGTCAGGATGACGTACTGGTGACCATCATGCTCTGGCACCTCGACACCGGCGATCTGGAAGGGGCCTTCAACATGGCCGACTACGTGATCCGCCATGGCCTCAACACCCCGGATCAATACGACCGCACCGCCCCCACCCTCATTGCCGAAGAGGTGGCAGACACCGCCATCAAACTGCAAGAGGCGGGCACCGGCCCAAGCTATGGCCTGCTCTCGGCCTACATCGAGCTGCTGAAAGGCTCGGACATGTTCGACCAGGTACACGCCAAGCTGCACAAGGCCGTGGGCCGTGCCGCACTGGCCGAAGGGTTCAAAGAGCCGGCAGCCGAGCACTACCGCCGCGCCCTCGAACTGCACGACAAAGTCGGCCTCAAGAAGGATCTGGAAGTGCTGGAACGGGAGATTAAGAAGCAGAAAACCGCAGAACTGCCAGTCGCCAGCGACGTTAGCGCAGCCTCTGTTACGGCACCGGCTATCGCCGAGGCCAGCCCGGAGCAAGAGCCAACCACCGAACAGCAAGGCCCCGCCGACGGCGAGACCAGCTAACCGAGCGTACCCCGCACCCTGGGCGGCTCGGGCCTGACGAATGCCAACGGCATACCAGACGGCCCGACCACCGCCCAACAAACAGGGCAGGGGCAAGGAGCCGCCATGACATCAGGATTTCTCCCCACCAATCCGACCAACAAAGACGAAGGCGAAGTATCCAGCGCCAAGTTCTGGCCGGTCATTAACCTCAACACCCTGCGCGCCATCATGCGCACCGACGGCACCATCACCACCGAACGGCTGCGCCATGCAGTGATTGACGCCGTCGCCGCCGTCAACAGCGATCTGAGCGGCTGGGCCATCAACCGCCAGGGCGAAGGATACGAGCAGCTGGCCGCCGTGCCATCCCAGACCGTCAACAACGAATCCGTGCTGGTTCACTGGTATCGCCGCGCCGTCTACAGCATGGCCCGCGCCAACCTCTACGAGCGTTACCTCGACAGCTCGGCCACCGCCGACGCCGTCAAAGACACCGACGCCCGCGACCAGACCGCAAACGACCTCTACCGCGACGCCCGTTTCGCCATCCGCGACATCCTTGGCGAAACCCACACCACGGTTGAGCTGATCTGATGCAACTGCGCGCCCAACAGGGGGAAACCCTCGACCTCATCATCAACCGGCACTACGGCTACACCGCGGGTATCACCGAACAGGTGCTGACCCTCAATCCGGGGCTGGCAGACAAGGGGCCCATCTTGCCGATGGGCACCCTCATCACCCTGCCGGATACCCCGACTCAGGCCGAAGCGCCCCTGATCCAGCTATGGGACTGACCATGAGCCGCCTCGACGACGAACTTGAACGACTGGCAGAGATCAGAGAGCAACAGCTCGCGGCAAAAATCCACGCAGCCCGCATCAGCGGCACCGGCCCCCACTACTGCATCGACTGCGACGACCCGATCCCGCAGGAGCGCAGAGAGGCGATCCGGGGCTGCGAACGCTGTACCGACTGCCAGACCATCCACGAATTTCAACACGACCGCCAATTCGGCGGCAGACGATAACAACAGCACCAGGAGAGCACGATGCCAGAACCTATCTCATCCAGTGCAGCAACCAGCGCCCTCACCGGTCTGGCCCTGCTGTCGCTATTCCCCGGCGTAGATCCCGGCGTGCTCCTTGGCGCCTTCGCCGGGGCGCTGGTATTCATCGCCACCACCGCCGAACTCGGCAACCTGCGCAAGGCGGGTCTTTTCATCGCCGCCTTTGTCGCCGGTGCGCTGGCGGCCCCGCTGGTTGCCGCCATGCTGGCCAGCGTCATGCCGCAAAGCGTCGAAGTACCCAAGGCCGTCGGCGCCCTGCTTGCCTCGGCGCTGGCCGTCCACCTGCTGCAGTGGATCTTGCGCAAAGCGCCGGATGAACTGCTCAACATCCGCAAAGGGGGCTGACATGCTGACCATCCTCTACACCCTGATCTGCGCCGCCATCGCCATCCGGCTGGTTACCTTCAACCGCAACGGGGGAGACTATCGCCCCCTCCCTGCCCTGCTGGCATGGGTCATCACAGTGGCGGCGGGCTCCGTGCCGCTGCGCGCCCTGCTCGGCGTCATGCCAACACCGGATCCAGCCGCCGTGCTGCTGGCCGCCGTGGTGCTCACCGCCCTGCTCGGCTCGCGCGGCTCGGTCATGCGCCTGCTGCCGCGCCGCCACCCGCGCCCAAGCCATGCCACTGACATCTACCGGAGGTATCAACCATGACCCTCAAAAAAGGCGCCATTGGCGCACCGGTGGCCGAACTGCAACAACTGATCACCCGGGCAGGCTACCAAGTAGCCGCCGATGGCTGGTTCGGTGACGCCACCGAGCAAGCCGTGCTCGCCTTCCAGCGCGATCACCTCATCGTTGCCATCGGGCAGGCAGGGCCGCGCACCATGGCCGCCCTGCGCGGGGCCGCCATCGGCAACCAGCTCACCATCACCGATCTGCAGCAAGCCGCCGATCGCCTCGGTGTCGAACTGGCCAAGCTCGCCGCCTTCGCCCAGGTCGAAGCCGCTGGCGAAGGGTTTGACGAATGCCAGCGCCCGCGCCTGCTGTTCGAGCGTCATGTGTTCTTCAAGCAGATCGCCAAGCAACAAGGCGAAGCCGAAGCCAACCGCCTCGCGGGCCTCTATCCGGCCCTCTGCAACACCAAGCGCGGCGGCTATCAGGGCGGCCCGGCTGAATGGGCCCGCCTGCAAACCGCCATGACCCTGCACCGCACCGCCGCCATCGAGTCGGCCAGCTGGGGCATGTTCCAGGTGATGGGCTACCACTGGCAGGCACTGGGCTACGCCTCGGCAGACGACTGGCTGGCCGCCATGCAGCAAAGCGAGCGCGAGCACCTGCGCGCCGTGGTCGGCTTTATCGAGCTGGATCCGGTGCTGCACAAGGCGCTCAAGGCAGGCAAGTGGAGCGACGTGGCCCGCCGCTACAACGGCCCCGCCTACAAAGAAAATCGCTACGACACCAAGCTGGCCGAGGCATACGACCACTTTGCCAAGGTCTATCCGGTGCAGGAGGTGGCAGATGCCACGGCCTAAGTGCGGTCACTTGGTCGGGAAAACCTGCACCAAGCTGGATGCGAAGTGTCTGGAACTGCGTTGGATTGGTGGCTGTCTGCTCTGCCCGTTCAGGGGAAGCAGCCAGAATAAGCCGCAACCAACGCCACCACCGAGGAAACCATGATGACCTTACTGCGCTCACCCATAGCATGGCTGCTGCTGGCCTTGGCCGTCACCCTGGGCGGCTGGGGCTGGTCGGCCCGCTCTGCCGCCAAGGCAGAGGGGCAGGTCTCAACCCTGCAAAGCGACCTCAAGGCCGCCGACGACAAGGCCAAAGAGGCCGCACTGCGGGAGAGCGCCAAAGACAGCACCATCAACACCCTCACCATCGAGCTGGCAGCGCAGGCCACCGCCGCCCAGCAGTTGCAGGGCCAGCTCGACCAGCTGGCCACCACCGCCGCCACCCGTGAACAAACCATCGCGAGGCTCAAACGTGAAAATGCTGAACTTAAGTCTTGGGCTGATCGCCCTCTGCCTGCTGCTGCTGTCGGCCTGCTCCAGCGCCCCGCCCTCACCGGCGCCGCAGATTATCAGGCTCACATGTCCCGCTCCGGCCCCCTGCCAGCTGCCGCCGGCGGATCCACTCAATAACGGCGATCTGCTCGACCTGCTGACCACCACAGAGGCCGCCTGGGCAACCTGCGCGGCAAAGGTCGATGACGTGATCCAGTGCAACCGGAGGCACCATGCTCAAACCAGCCGCAATCCGTGACGTGCTTGCCCGCTGCTCGCCGCAACTGGCACAAAACCCAGAGCGCCTGATCCTCACCGTGGGCGATGGCCGCATCGTTGCCACCGGCGCCCAGTCACTCTCGTTCGAGTGGCAATACCCGCTATCCATCGGCGTCATCGACTTTGCGGGCCACCCCGATCAGCTGGTCGTGCCGCTGCTGGCATGGCTGCGCCAACACCAGTCGGAGCTGTTCACCAACTCCGACAAGCGGGAGAACGCCATCAAGGTCGAGTCTGAACTGCTGGCCGGTGATCTCTACGACCTGCTGATCACCATACCCCTCACCGAGCGCGTCATCGTCACCCAGACAGAAGAGGGGATCGGCTGGCAGCACGTACCGGAACCGCCAGAAGACCCCTATGACGGCATCACCTGGGAACGCTTCACCAAAGAGGGGCAATAGCCATGGCCGCCGACGCCCTCCAGCAACTGGGCGACCAAGCCGCCGCCCTGCTCCAGCAACTCAGCGCCACCGAGCGCCGCAAGCTGGCTGCCGAACTGGCCCGCACCATGCGGGCCACCCAGGCAGAACGGATCCGCGCCAACAAACAGCCGGATGGCACCGCCATGACCCAGCGCAAACCACAGCCAAGGCTGCGCGATCGCCGCGGTGGCACCCGCCGCAAGATGTTCGCCAAACTGGTCAAGCCTGCATGGTTCAAGGCCACCGCCACCGCCTCCGAGGCCGCCGTTGAGTTCAAAGGCAGCGCCAACCGGCTCGCCACCGTCCATCACTTCGGCCTGCGCGACAAAATCAACGGCAAAGCGGTGCAATACCCAGAGCGCCAACTGATCGGCATCACTGACGCCGACATCGACAGCGTTGAAGACGCCCTGCTTAAACACCTCACCACCTAGCGCGGGTGTGTAGCGCCGCCACACACCCGCCGCCGCTGGTCAGCGCAAACGACGCCGCTACACACTCACCCTCATGAACATCATCGAGCTACTCAGCAAAATCGACGACCTGATCCGCATCGGCACCGTGACCGAAGTGCGATCCGGTGAATGCCGCGTCAAAACCAAGGGCAACCACACCAACTGGCGGCCCTATCTGGTGCTGCGCGCAGGTAAAACCCGCCGCCGCATGCGCCCGAGCGTCGGCGAGCAGGTGATCCTGTTAAGCCTTGGCGGTGACCTGCGCAACGCCTTTGTCTTGGCGGGCATCTACCAGGACGAACACCCAGAGCCGCTGGCCGACGATGACAACGACGATCTCGATGGCGTCGAATACCCGGATGGTGCGGTCATCAAATACAACCCGACCACAGGTGAACTCACCGCATCAGGCATCAAAACCGCCGCCATCACCGCCAGCGTGGCGGTCAAGCTGATCACCCCGCTGGTCGAATGCACCAAGGCGCTCAAGGTCGGCACCACCATCAGCGCTGGCGGCAAGATTACCGCTCCAAATGCCACCATAGGCGGCATCGAGGTCACCACCCACAAGCACAAAGACACCATGCCGGGCAGCGGCACCAGCGGGGGCCCCGTATGAACTGGCAGGGCATGAATGCAGCCAATGGCCGCGCCATCAGCGAGACCGCCCACATCCTGCAATCGGTGCGGGATATTCTCACCACCCCTATCGGCACCCGCATCATGCGCCGAGACTACGGCAGCGAGATATTCAGCCTTATCGACCAGCCCCAGCACGGCGCGACGCGCCTGCGCCTGATGGCCGCCACCGTTCACGCGCTCACCCTCTGGGAGCCGCGCATCCGCATCACCAAGGTCGAGATTGGCGCCCCTGAACTGGGCGGCGGCTGCGCCGTCACCCTTACATGGCGCCGCGCCGACAACGGCCTGCTCGAATCCGGCACCGTCCAGCTACCGACCGGAGCAACCTCATGAACATCATCGACCTCTCCAAACTGCCCGCCCCGGATGCCGTCGAGCTGCCCGACTACGAGGCCATCCTTGCCGAGCGTAAAGCGGCGCTGATCGCCCTCTATCCGGCAGACCAGCAGGCAGCTATCACCGCCACGCTGGCGCTCGAATCGGAACCCATAACCAAACACCTGCAAGAGAGCGCCTACCGTGAGCTGATCCTGCGCGGCCGCATCAACAGTGCCGCAGTGGCCAATATGGTGGCATGGTCAAAAGGCAGTGATCTCGATGGACTGGTCGCAAACTGGGATGTCGAACGGCTGGTCGTGCAACAGGGTGACGACACCGCCACCCCGCCGATCACCACCATCATGGAAAGTGACGAAGCCCTGCGCGAACGTTCTCTGATGGCGTGGGATGCCATGAGCACCGCAGGCCCGCGCGGCGCCTACGAATTTTGGGCCCGCTCGGCAGATGGTCGCATCATCGACGCCAAAGCCATCAGCCCCAGTCCGGCCGTCGCCGTGGTCACCATCATCAGCAGCGAGGGCAACGGCACCGCCAGCGATGAACTGCTCGCCAAAGCCACCGCCGAATGCAGTGACGAAGACCGCCTGCCGGTTGCCGACCGCCTCACCGTGCAGAGTGCGGGCATTCTGACCTACACCATCACCGCCAAACTGCACATGGATCTCACCGGAGCCGAGGCCGAACTGGCACTGACCGCCGCCCGCGACGCCTTGGCCGCATGGGTCAACCCGCGCAAACGGATCGGCGTGCGCATCGCGCGCTCGGGATTGATGCCGTGCTGCATGTGCCGGGCGTCGTCTGGGTTGAGCTGGTCGGCTGGACCGACATCATCCCGACCGACACCCAGGCAGCCTACTGCACCGGCTACACCGTCGAGGTCGCACCATGACCGACCTGTTGCCACCCTCTGCCACGCCGACCGAACGCAAGCTGGCCACCGTCAACGCCAAAGCCTGCGACCTGCCGGTCGATGTGTTGCGCACCCTCTGGAACCCGCACACCTGCCCGGTCTGGCGCCTGCCGAGTCTGGCCGCCGAGCGGTCGGTCGATCGCTGGGATGAAAACTGGCCGGAAGCCACCAAGCGCAAGGTCATTGCCAACGCCCCGTTCGTGCACCGCCACAAGGGCACCGTCGGCGCCATTCGCCGCGCCGTCGAACCCCTCGGCTACCTGATCCGCGTGTTGCACTGGTACCAAGAAACCCCGAACGCAAAGCCGGGCACCTTCAAGCTCGATGTCGGCGTGCTCGACACCGGCATCAACGATCAGATGTATGCCGAGCTGGAACGGCTCATTGACGACGCCAAGGGGCTGACCCGCCACATGACGGGGCTCGCCATCAGCATGGAAACCCGTGGCCAGCTCTATCTGGGCGCAGCCTGCCACCTGGGCGAAGAACTCACCGTTTACCCCTATCAGCCGGGGCCAATCGTGGTATCAGGCCGCGAGGTATATGGCGCCGCCGTGCACACCATCGACATCACCAGCATCAGCTCGGAGGCTGGCGACTACCACTTCAACAAATGGGCCGCTGCCGTTGAAACCGGCTGCACCCTTGGCTTTACGGAGATAACTAATGGCGTCCATTAACCAGGGCGATGACGCAGTTGCTCGGCTTGATGCTGCCGTCACTGCGTTTGAAGAGATCATAACTGGGCCAGAAGGGCAAACAGTTGCGGTGCCGGGTAAAAACCCACAACCGACCCTGGCTGAACGGGTCAAGCAGAACCTCAAGCCAAGCACAGACGCGGCGGCAGGTTTTGCCACGCAGGCAGCCGCCAGCGCCAAAGCGGCAGATGAATCAGCCAAACAGGCAGCACAAATCTCCGGGCTTGACACTGTAGCGGATGCCATTGGCCTAGCGGCCATGCCGATGCCAGACGTGTGGTCACCGCTTGTTGATAGCCTGCGATTGGTTACAGGAAAGGGTAAGGAAATCAAGATTAGTGATGAGGTAGTCTCCAGAAGATGGGAGTTTGAACGGCTTAGCGCAGCGACAGAGCGCCAGAAAGATGGCAAGTTGCGCCTGGTGCCAGCCGGTGAGCCGCGTTACGAGGGGGGCGCATTGGTCAAGGAGCGAGGTTCAACAAACCTTTACTTCCCTCACGATGGCTCATCGGGTTGCAGTGCCGTAAGAGGTAGCGTTGTCACGTCTGCAGGGTCTGGGTTACTTGGCGAGACATCTACCGTTAAGTATGTTGAAGATTCAACTAACGGATCTCACTACCTGTGGGGCAAAAACCTTTCGGGATTTAATGTCGGTGATGAGGTTTCTATAAGTGTAGAGCTTGTCCCATTGAAGGTAGGGCTTACAGCAATTCAGCTGGGATGCAACACTTTCACTGACGTGAAGGCGAACCTTAATTTGTTACCTTCCGATATTGGCAAGCCGATCGTTATAACGCATAAATCAACGGTTACCGGAACAACAGTTCAACCGTATGTTTGGCCGATTCTTGGAGGTAATCAAAACTGGCAGGGTGACGGTTCTACAGTGTTTGAACTTCTTTCTATTCAAGTTGAGAAAGGCCCGCCAACATCCTTAATCCCGACAACCACGGCGGCTGCAACCCGAGCCGCTGAATCTGTATGGCTGCCGGGACCGGCAAACTCGCCTGGGTACGGCAAGAGTCGAACCTATGCGTTTGAGTTCGAGTTGATTAGTCCTAGTGCGAGTGGATATATAACTTTTATCTGTGACGGCGCTTACCCGACGCGCACCTTTTTAGGGATATGGAGTGATGGCCAATTACAGGCAAGTAACGACTATGTTAAGGCATACACTACTCAGTACACCTTGAAAAAGAGAAATGTTATCTCCGCCTCGTTCGATTACGACGGCGGCTACGTCATGTTCAGCCTTAATGGTGGGCCGATCGTGAAGTCCTCCGTCCCTTGTGCCGTCAAACCTGGGCAAGCTGAGGTTTCTTATGAGCGACTTGAAATTGGAACATTAGGGAACGGAGGCCATCAGTGCAGCGTCCGAATCCGCAACTTCAGGCAGTGGAATCGCCCATCGCCTGAGGCGCAACTCCGGGCCATCAAATGACCCGCCACTACTGCACGGGGCTTGGCCCCGTCTCTCCTGGTACTAACCGCTGCTGCCAGCAGCACGACCATGACTATGGCGCCAAATGCGCGGTATCCCGCGCCGAGGCTGACCGGCGCCTGCGTCAATGCATGACTGCCAATGGCAAGCCTGTGCTGGCTTGGTTGTTATGGGCCGCCTGCCGCATTGGCGGCGGGTATTTCTGGAAGGATAAACCACATGGAACTGATTGATCTTTATCTCAAGGCGGGCAGCAAGTCTGCCATGACTATCGCCCTCAAGGCCGCCGGTTTCACCCAAGACAGCGAGAGCGGAACCTTGTATCGCCAGGGTTCTGATATCAGCGTGATTGGCACAATTTACCAGCCGACAGGTGAAACCACGATCGTTGATGGTGAGTCAGTGCCAGTGATGGAAGCCATGCCTGGCTACCACGTCAATGTGCGAACCACCTCGGAAGAACTGGCCGCTGCCCTCTATGAGCTGCGCACCTACCCAGAAACCCCTGTCCGCAAGTGGGCATAAGGAGCTCCAATGGCAAACTTTTTTGCAATACTGACCAATGCGGGAGCAGCCAAACTGGCCAACGCTGTCGCGCTCGGCATTCCTCTTAAACTGACCGAGATGGCCGTGGGGGATGGTAATGGTCAGGTGGTCACCCCGAATCCGGCCGCGACAAAGTTGGTCAACGAAAGGCGCAGAGCTCCGCTCAACGCCCTGTTTGCTGACCCGCTCAATGCCAGCCAGCTGGTATCGGAACAGATCATTCCGGAATCGGTCGGCGGGTGGTGGATCCGTGAGCTAGGGGTCTATGATGAGGCGGGTACACTGATCGCAATGGCCAACTGCCCGGATACCTACAAGCCGCAGCTGTCAGAAGGCTCCGGCCGAACTCAGGTTATCCGCATGGTGCTGATCGTCAGCGATACCAGCGCCGTCGAGCTAAAGATTGATCCCGCCGTGGTGCTGGCAACCCGCAAGTATATCGATGACGCGATGACGGTACACAAGGATAGTCGAGATCACCCTGAAGCCAGCGAAAAAGAAAAGGGATTTTCACGCTTTGCCACAGAACAAGAAGCAACTCCAACAAGTGAAAAGGAAGCTAGCAAATCTTTAGCTGCCAGCATCGCCCGTGTTTTTACTGTGCTGCGTTCTGCTGCTGCTAATGCCTCAGAGACCACGCGAGGATCACTACGCATTGCCACAAAAACTGAGGCTACCGATGCTGCAGATGGAGATCTCGCTGTACCACCAAAACATTTACCTGCTGTGATTGCTAAATATTCCCCTGTGTCTGGCGGTTATCGCGCGCTAAAAATATTTACTGATGTTAACTCAGTAAATATCGCCATTTCTGCTGAGCGGTTAATGCTTGATAGTGTTAGCGGTGACGGAGTTTTTTTAGCTAAAAATGTTTCAGTCACTGCTGAGGCCAGCGCGTCTGGCATAAATGGCCTGGACACAGGGGCGCTTGCCGCAGGTACGTGGTATAGCGTATGGGTTATTTATAACGGTACTGAATTATCATCGCTACTTTCATTATCTGCTACGTCGCCAACTATGCCAGACGGCTACACGCATCGGATACGAGTGGGGTGGATAAAAACGACTGCTACAGCTACCATCATTCCATTTATTCAATGCGATAATATAATTCAGCTGAAAAATCCCGTGCAGATTGCATCAGGGGCACAATCTGCGATGGTAGCAGTCCCTGCTGCTCCAACATCATATAGTGTGCGTGTCGGTGTCTCGTGGGTGGGCAACTCAGCGGTAGCATGTTATACGTATGTAGCTCCAGATAACACTAGTGGCTATACAGATTTAAATGCTCCAGCTTCTATCCGGCAATCATCCGGCTTGGGCTCCTCATCAGCATCAATTTCATGTGATGTAATTATGACTGTCCCGCAAAAGGTATATTACTCATCAAACACGGGCGGTAGCGCATATTTTTATGGGTGGAGAGATGCAATATGATTGGTTATGCGATAAGAAATGATCTCTCAGCATGGCGCGCTGTTCAATCGCGCGATGATGTTGCGGCAGATGAATATTATAGTGAAACTCCAGTGGCTATCAAAACAAACCAAACTATTGACCTTGTTGAATCGCAAAGACTTATTGCGTATTCGGATCCAATAACTGGCTCTGACCGTTATTTTTCAGAGGCATCACGTCTGACTGCAATGACAGCGCCAGCAGAGGATATCGCCGCCGCTATAGCTGCAGGCATCACCCGTGCCTCAGAGATAGCAGCCATGTATCCATGGCCAGCAAATAATCAATCAGAGTGAACGATCCACCACCCCGCCCTGTGCGGGGTGTTTTCTTTCTGCCTGCCACCGTCTGCGGGTGTGTAGTGGCCCCACACACCCGCGCCAACTCGCCCAACCTGCGCCGCCCCTGCATCCTGACCGTGCTCATATTGATCACTTCAGATCACTCCGTCCGGACACAGGAGAACCGCCACTATGGCACTCGACAGTTACCACCACGGCGTGCGCGTCGTCGAAGTCAACGAAGGCACCCGCACCATCCGCACCATTGCCACCGCCGTGATCGGCCTGCTTGGCCATGCGGAAGATGCCGACGCCACCACCTTCCCGCTCAACACCCCGGTCATCATTACCGACGTGCAAAAAGCCGTTGGCAAAGCTGGCACCCAGGGCACTCTAGCCAAAGCACTGCAAGCGATCGCCGACACCGTCAACACCATTACCATCGTCGTGCGCGTTGCCAAAGGCGCCACCGACGAAGAGACCACCTCCAACGTCATCGGCGCCGCCAAGCCGGATGGCAGCTATACCGGCCTCAAGGCACTGCAACGGGCCAGCTCTGCCACCGGCATCACCCCGCGCATCATCGGCGCACCGGGGCTCGACACCCTGCCGGTCGCCACCGAACTGGCCGCCGTGGCGGTCAAGCTGCGCGCCTTCGCCTACGTTTCAACCCACGGCTGCAACACCCCGACCGAGGCGCTGGCCTACCGCCAGAACTTCGGCCAGCGCGAAGTCATGCTGGTGCATGGCGACTTCAAAAAGTGGGATACCGCAGCCAATGCAGAGGCGCCAGTCTGGGCCACCGCCAAAGCCATGGCCATGCGCGCCAAGATTGACAAAGAGGTTGGCTGGCATAAAACCCTCTCCAACGTCGCCGTCACTGGCGTACAAGGGCTGACCAAGCAAGTGTTCTGGAGTCTGCAAGACCCCGATACCGACGCGGGCCTGCTCAACGAAAAAGACATCACCTGCCTGATCCAGTCCGAAGGGTTCCGTTTCTGGGGCTCCCGCACCTGCTCGGATGATCCACTGTTCCAGTTCGAGAACTACACCCGCACCGCGCAAATCCTCGCCGACACCATCGCCGAGGCCCACATGTGGGCGGTAGACAAGCCGATGACCCCCACCCTGGTCAAAGACATCATCGAAGGCATCAAGGCCAAGGGCCGCGAGCTGGTCAGCCTCGGTTACCTCATCGGTTTCGACTGCTGGTACAACGAAGAGGTCAACGACAAAGACACCCTCAAGGCGGGCAAGCTTTACATCGACTACGACTACACCCCCGTGCCGCCGCTTGAAAACCTCATGTTCCAGCAGCGCATCACCGACCGCTATCTGGTCGACTTCGCCGCCCGCGTGGCCGCAGCATAAGGAGCATCAACAATGGCACTGCCAAGAAAGGTCAAACAGCTCAACATCTTCATCGACGGCACCAACTGGATTGGTGAAGCGGAAGATTTCACCTTTGCCAAACTGTCGCGCAAGTTCGAATCCTATCGCGGCGGCGGCATGCCGGGCGCCGTCAATATCGACATGGGGCTCGATGACAGCGCACTCGACACCGAGTTCACCATGGGCGGCTACAACGCCGAGATCGTCGGCAAGATGGGCAGCAGCAAAATCGACGGCGTCATGCTCCGCTTTGCGGGCTCCATCCAGCGTGACGACATTGCCGAAGTACAGCCGGTCGAAATCGTCACCCGCGGCCGCATGAAAGAGATCGACTGGGGCACCGCCAAAGTCGGCGACAACAGCCAGGCCAAGGTCAGCATGGTCAACACCTACTACAAGCTGACCATCAACGGCCAAGTCATCCACGAAATCGATCTGGTCAACATGATCGAAATCGGCCCCGATGGCGTCGACCGCATGGAAGCACACCGCAAGGCCATCGGCCTCTAATCCACCCAACCACATCCGGGCGGCACTGCCGCCCGTTACTACATAGCGAACAGGAAAAACACCATGGAACAGAAAGAAATCACCCTCGACACCCCCATCCAGCGCGGCGAAACCACCCTCAACAGCCTGATTGTCCGCAGCCCGAAAAAGGCAGGCCACCTGCGCGGGCTCAACACCATGGACATCGTCCAGATGAACGTCGACACCCTCATCAAACTGCTGCCACGCATCACCGACCTGACCGAAAAAGAAGTGGGCGACATGGACCCGGCTGATCTGCTCAAAGCCGGGGTAGTGGTGGTCGGTTTTTTGATGGGCTCGCAGCAGGAGGCTTACCTCACTGCATAGACGACCTGATGGCCGACTTGGCCATCATCGTCCACTGGCCACCGTCAGAGATGGACGCCATGGAGCTCGACGAGCTGATGGGCTGGCACCAACGCCTTGTTGAGCGATACAACCACATCAACGGGGCAGAAGAATCATGAGCACCCTCAAGTTACAAATCCTGCTCGGGGCGGTGGACAAACTCACCGCCCCCCTCAAGGCCGTCACCGGCCAAAGCCGTATTACCGCCAAAGACCTCGCCGACGCCAAGACCAAAGTCCGCGATCTGGAGCGCCAGAGCGCGCAGATTGACGGCTATAAAAAACTGGGTGCCCAGATCGGCGTCACCAAGGCCCAGCTAAAACAGGCCGAAGGCACCTTCAACGACCTGCAACGCAAGATTGCCGACACCCCCAAACCAACCCGCCTGATGATCAACGAGCTCAACAAGGCCGAACGCGCCTTCAACCAGCTCAAGACCAAACAGGGGGAAATGATCACCCGCCACGGCCAGCTGGGCGAAGAGATGCGCAAGACCGGCATCAAGACGGGCAACCTGAGCGAAGCACAGCGCCGCCTCAAAACCGATCTGGCCGCCGCCAATACCACCCTCGACGCCCAACGCACCAAGTTGGGCCAGTTGGCCGATCAGCAAAAGCGCATGAATCAGGTCAAAGCCAACTACCGCCAGACCCAAGAGCTACGCGGCCAGCTCGCCGGTCATGGCGCCGGAGCTATTGCAGCAGGCACTGCAATGGGGTTGCCGGTGTTGAGCGCAATCAAGGAGTACACCAGCTTTGAAGATGCAATGAAGGGGGTCGCTAAGCAGGTGGATGGCGCCCGCGACGACAACGGAAACCTGACCAGCGTTTACTACGACATGGCCAAGCAGATAAAGGCCATATCAGAAGAGCTGCCACAGGTGAACGGCGCGATAGACATAGCCCGCTTGGTTGAAGGGGCTGCCCGCATGGGCGTGCAGGGTCAAGGCAACCTGCTCAACTTTGCCAAAACAGCCGCTAAGGCGGCCACCGCATTTGAACTGCCAGCAGATCAGCTCGCCGAAGACATGGGCAAGATTGCCAACCTCTACAAGATCCCTATCAGCAACATCGAGCAACTCGGTGATGCAATCAACTTCCTTGACGATAACGCCCAGTCAAAGGGGGGTGACATCATCAACGTGCTGCAAAGGATGGGCGGCGTGGCAGACAAACTTGACTTCAAGAAAGCCGCCGCGCTCGGGTCAACGTTCTTAAGCCTAGGTGCTGCGCCTGAAGTAGCCGCAAGCGCTGCCAATGCAATGGTGCGAGAGCTATCGATTGCAACCATGCAAGGTGACAGATTTGAAGCTGGTCTAGAGATGCTGGGGCTGGATGATAAGGCCCTGCAGAAAGCCATGAGCAAAGATGCCATGGGCACCATCACCAATGTGCTGGAAAAAATAAAGAAGTTGAAAGCGGAAGACCAGATGACGGTCACCACTCAGCTATTTGGCAAGGAGTACGGCGATGATGCGGCCAAACTCGCCAACAATCTGGATGAGCTCTATCGCCAGTTGAAACTGGTGAATGCAGAAAAATCTAAGGGGTCGATGCAACGCGAGTCAGACATAGACAAAGACTCGCTTTCATCACAATGGCTGCTGCTGAAAGCAGGGATCGGAAACCTGCAATCATCGCTGGGCGAGCAGCTACGTGGTTCGCTGATGGACATCATCGGCTACATCCAGAAAACTGTCGGAGCCGTAAGAAAATGGGTAGAGGCAAACCCTGCACTGGCAAACACCTTGGTGAAGGTGGCCGCAGTAACATCCGTTATCGCCATTGCTTTCGGCGGTCTGTCGCTGGCCGTCGCCGCCCTGCTCGGCCCGATGGCCATCATGAAACTGACATTCGGGGTGCTGGGGGTCACCTTCGGCGGGCTGCTTGGTGGCATCACCGCGATTCTGGCTCCATTGGCAATCTTTGCCGCAGTAGGGATTGCCATCATCAAGTTCTGGGAACCCATCAGCGCATTTTTCAGCGGCCTATGGCAGGGCATCATGACAGGGCTTGCCCCCGTCTTTGACGCCTTCAAGCCGTTCGCCCCGCTGCTTGATGGCATCAGTAGCGGCGTCAAAACCCTATCGGGCTGGTTTGGCGACCTGCTTGAGCCGATCAAGTTCTCGAAAGAGACGCTGGAAGGGTTCGGCAGTGCCGGCCAGATCGTCGGTCGCATCCTGGGCGAAGCCTTCAATCTGGCCCTCACCCCGCTCAAAGCCTTCTTGAAGGGCATCGAGTGGCTGCTCGAATCGCTCGGCATCCTCGAAACCAAGAAGATCCCGAAGTTTGAGATCCCAGTGGCTAACCCTACCGGTTATCAAACAGGCAATGGCAGCGGCGCATTCGCACTGGCTGGGGCCAGTGGATACGGTCCACGTATTGTCGAACCGGCGCGGATAAAGCCAGCCAACAAACAGATCATCGACAACTCAGTCAACAGCCCGATCCACGTATACCCGCAGCCAGGGCAGAGCCCGCAGGATGTGGCGAAAACAGTACGGGATGAAGTGATGAAGATGCAGCGAGAGGAAAGAGCAAAAGGGAGGGCATCACTCCGTGATAACAGCTGACCAAGTGTGGACTTTCCCCCAAAACAGACATAGCGGGCCGCGCTGGCCCGCCTTACCCTGTGTCGGTGCGTGGCTGGTGAGATTGCCATCAATGGCGCTTGCCGCAGTTGTTAGGATGTTGCTCATTGCGCAAGGTTGCGCGATACTGCGCAAGCAACGGCAAAATCCGTTGTCGGGATTGGTCTCCCGAATCCATAGAAGCGCACAACACGCGCCTGCGTGTTTTTTTGTGCGGCCCAGTTGTACCTGTCAGTTATGGCGGGCTGGGCGGGAGCCCTTCGGGGCGCCGGGTTCTTCTGTGGCCGGTAAGACCAATCTCGCTCAGTTCGCCACCAGTAAGATTGGTCTCTTCAGTGGCGATCCACTTCCACAGAAGGATCATGCCATGAGCACTATCACCACCTTTACCCCTGCCGACATCATCAGCCTCAACCATGGCCAGCCCATGACCACCTCCATCAAGGTGGCCGAAGTCTTTGGCAAGCGTCATGACAACGTACTGCGCAAAATAGAAAGTCTGGGTTGCTCACCTGAATTTACTGCCCTCAATTTTGAGGTTTGCTCTAAAAACAATGAGTTACAGAACGGTAAGCCGATTCCGTTCTACAACATGACCAAAGACGGCTTTATCTTTCTGGTCATGGGCTTCACCGGCAAACAGGCCGCCGCCATCAAAGAGGCGTACATCAACGCATTCAACTGGATGGCAGCCCAGCTCGCCGCCCGCACCCAACCGGACTACGCCAACCCCCTCGCTACCATCGACAACTACACCAGCATGTTGCGCAAGGCAGACCGTGACAACGTGCTGCTCGAACGCCAGCTCGAAGATCGCCTCTTCCTGCTGATGGAAGAGATGAACCGCCTGCGCGACGACATGCGCGCCATCCACCGTAACCACACCATCGCCCGCGATCTGGCTGACCATATCGGCATCACCGCCCGCTTCGCGCTGCCAAGAAGGAGTTGACCATGATGATGACCTTGGGCTGGTTCGTGTTCCAGCGCAGCACCTTCGCCCCCCAGTCACAACAGGATGACCGCGCATGGCGCCACCCGGGCAATCCTCGGGTCGGCGCCCGTCCGGCCTACCAGTTCACCGGGCCGGATGATGAAACCACCGTGCTATCCGGCACCCTCTACCCTGAACTGACGGGCGGGCCGGTCACCCTCGACCTGCTCCATGAAATGGCCGCCACCGGCAAAGCCTTCCCCCTGATCCAGGGGGATGGCGTGATGCGGGGCTATTTCGTCATCGAGCGCACCAGCGTCACCCGCTCCGAATTTTTCTCGGACGGCGCCGCCCGCAAGCTGGATTTCACCATGAACCTCAAGCGGGTGGACGACGACGAAAACACCCTGGGCAACAAGCTGATGGGGCGCGCCATCGGTGGCATCGCCAGTCGGCTGGGCATCAGCAACATCGTCGGCACCATCGGCAACAAGATCGGGGGGCTGCTGTGAGCCTGACAGATAACGTGGTAACGGCTGTCACCAGCACCCTGACCAGCCAGCTGGGGCAATTCAGCATCACCGGGGCCGATCATCCGGCCCCGGCTTACCAGCTGCTGATCGACGGCCAGGATGTTTCCGCCACTATCCGGCCCCGCCTGATAAGCCTCAACATCAACGACAATCGCGGGTTTGAAGCCGACACCATCGACATCGAACTCGACGACAGCGATGGCAAGCTGGCCATGCCGCGCCGTGGCGCCAGAATGCGCGTCATGATCGGCTGGCAGGGCCAACCGCTGGTTGATAAGGGGGAGTTCACAATCGACGAGGTGGAGCACACCGGCACACCGGACAAGCTCACCATCCGGGGCAAATCTGCCGATCTGCGCGGCAACCTCAACAAGCTGCGCCAGACCAGCTATCACCAGCAGACCGTCGGCAGCATTATCGACGCCATCGCCCAGCGCCACGGGCTGATCCCCGCCTGCGCCGAACGCTTCAAGGGCATGCAGATTGACCACATCGACCAGCAGAACGAAAGCGATCCCGCCTTCCTCACCCGCTTGGCCGGTCAATGCGGCGCCATCACTACCGTCAAATCGTGGCGACTGCTCTTTATCGGCCAGGGCAAGGGGCTCACCGCCAGCGGCAAACCGCTCCCCTCCGTCACCATCACCCGCCAGGACGGCGATCAGCACCGCTTCGCCGTCGCTGACCGTGACGCTTACACCGGAGTCGCGGCCAACTGGCACGACCCGAAGAAGGCCACCACCGAGGGCACGACCCTCAAGCGCAAACGCAAGAAGAAGCCAAAGCCGGAACAGGAACTACCGAGTGACACCACCGTCGACAAAGAGGGCCGCGAGCTGCTGATTGGCGACAGTGGGAACGTCAAAGTGCTGCGCCACATCTACGCCAATAAAACAAACGCCCTGCGCTACGCCCGCGCCGAGTGGGAACGGCTGCAACGTGGCGTTGCCGAGTTCGAGATCACCCTCGCCAAAGGCCGCCCCGAGCTATACCCGGAACAACCCACCACAGTCAGGGGATTCAAGCCGCAGATCGACGAGGCTAACTGGGTGCTGACCAAAGTCAGCCACAGCCTGAGCAACAGCGGATACACCAACACCATCAACCTCGAAGTCGCCATCGACGACCTGCCGGAAGTCGAGGAGTAACCAAGCCCAAAACAAAAAGGCGGCAGAGCCAACGCTCTGCCGCCTTTTCCGATCATCAGATTTCACTGCCGCCATTTTGCCGCCACTTGGGGCCATAAAAACGTAAGGCCATCCGATTGGATGGCCTTAAGTCATTGAATTCTAATGGTGCCCGGGGTCGGACTCGAACCGACACGGTTATTCACCGGCGGATTTTGAATCCGCTGCGTCTACCGATTTCGCCACCCGGGCAACTGCGAGGGATTATACGAATGGCGCGATGCCATGCAAGGTGTTTTTCGATTGAACACTCCCGTTTGTTCATTTATTCAACGCATTGCCGATGCGGGGCCAGTTACATAGAATGCCGCCATCATCTTAATGGAATAAAAACGATGGCCAAGCCTAAAAAAGTCCAACAAAAATCCCCCTCTCCCGCCACTCAGCCATACCCGTCAGCGGGTCTGCTGCGTCGCCTCGGCGCCCTGATCTATGATGCGCTGGTGGTGACTTCGCTGCTGATCATCGCCGGCTTTATCGGCATGGGTGTCGCCAAGCTGTTGCTGGTCACCGGCATGGCCAGCGTACCGGCGGGTGAAGATACCGTCTGGTTGCTGACCCGCCACCACCTAAGCCTGATCTACACCCTGTGGCTCGCCTTCGTCATCTGTGGTTTCTACACCTGGTTCTGGACCCGCGCTGGCCAGACCGTCGGCATGCGCGCCTGGCGGCTGCGCATTCAGAACGAAGATGGCAGCCACATCCGCGTTACCCAGGCGCTGATCCGTCTCGCCACTGCCGCCTTTGGTCTGGGCAACCTGATGTGCCTGTTCAACCGCCAGCGCCCGCGGGCGTTTCAGGATATCTGGGCCGAGTGCGAAGTGATCGTGCTGAGCAAAGAGGCAAATCTGGAATTGCTTAACAAGTAATACCGGAGCAATGCAGCAACGAAAGAGGGCACCAACAGGTGCCCTCTTTGCATTTCCTCATAACCTCGTGCGGATTACTGCTTGCGGCTGAGGATGTAGAAGGAGATACCGCCAAACAGCAGGCTGGGCGCGATAGCCGCCAGAATGGGCGGTACCGCATAGACCAGACTGATGGGGCCAAACACCCGATCACTCACATAGACGGCAAAGCCGGTCATGATCCCCATCAGCATCCGAGCCCCCATGCTCACCGAGCGTAGCGGGCCAAAGATGAAGGAGGAGGCCAGCAGGATCATCGCCACCACCGAGAGCGGTGACAGCAGTTTGCGCCACATCTCCAGCTTGTAGCGACCGGCATCCTGCTTGTTGGCATCGAGATAGCCGATGTAGTCGAGCAGACCGGAGACCGAGAGGTTCTCGGGGTCGATACTCACCACCCCCAGCTGTTTGGGCGTCAGCTCCGAGCTCCACTCCATCTTGTCGTGCTGTTCGCTGCGGATCTGCGCCGGGTCGTCGAAGCGGGTAACCTGGGTCTGCTTGAGCAGCCAGTGGTGACGCTCGAACACACCCTCCTGCGCCTGCACCACATCGATCAGCTTGCGCTCGGGGGTGAAGCGATAGAGGGTGATGCCGGTGAGGGCGCCATCGTTGCGCACCCCGTTGATATTGACGAAGTTGTTGCCATCGCGAGCCCACACCCCATAAACAGAGATAGTCAGACGTCCTTCGGAAATCGCACCAGCTCTAATATCTTCGGCCATCCGCTTGGCGATAGGGGCCACATATTCCCCCATCAGCCCCACCATGATCATCAGCGGGATCGCCGTCTTGAGCGCCGCCATTACAATACTGATCTTGGAGCGACCCGCCGCCTGCATCACTACCAGCTCGGAGCTGGTCGCCAGCTGACCCAGACCAATCAGGCCACCCAGCAGCGCGGCCAGCGGGAAGAAGAGCACCGCCTCCTTGGGCATGGAGAGCAGCACATAGTAGAGGGCGTTGATCATGTCGTAGTTGCCGTCACCGACCGACTTGAGCTGCTCCACATACTTGATGAGCCCCGCCAGACCAACGAGCGTGATTTCACACAGCAGGATCGACATGAAAATGACCCGACCGATATACCTATCGAGAATGCCAAACATCAGCAGAAGTTCCTATGTTGCAGCATCATGCTGATTTTCTGTTGAAATAGCGCCCTTTCACCCCGTTCCACCAGCTGGTGCCCTGCAGATTGAGGGGCAGGCCGATAAACAGCAGGTAACCGAGCGGCACCAGAAACATCCCCGGCCAGTAGGGCAGCCGACCGCTGTCGATGGCCGAACGGGCGGCACTGAGCAGCAGGAAGTAGGAGAGATAGAGCATGATGGCCGGCAACAGCTTGGCGTAGCGCCCCTGACGGGGGTTGACCCGCGCCAGCGGTACCACCAGCAGGGTGAGCACCGGAATGGAGAGGGGCAGCGAGATACGCCACTGCAATTCCGCCATCATGGCGTTGTCCTGGGTACCGAACAGTTCCATGGTCGGCTTGGCCGCCGCCTTGCGGTTGGAACGCTCCATCTCTTGCTGGCGGATCACCAGACCATATTCGCGAAAATCGGAGATCTGGAACTGCTTGCCGGAGAAGTTCCCTTCGTAACGGGAGCCATCCATCAGGGTCAGCCACTGCAGACCGTTCTCATCGACCGTCACCACCCCTTCGGTCGCCACCACCACCGAGGGAGGATTGTTCCCCTCCGCCCGCTGCAGCACGAAGATCTTTTGCAGTTTTGAGCCGTTGTCGTTCAAATCCTGGATATAGGCAACCAGACGCCCCTTGTCGAGCTCCATAAAACGGCCAGCCTGCAGGAAGGAGATACCCGGATCCGCCTTGAACTCGTCGATCACCTGATACTCGCGCTCCTTGGCCTGCGGGGCGATCCAGCCAGTGTTGAACGCCGCAACCACCGCCGTCAGCAAGGCCAGCAACATGGCGCTGCGCATCACAAAACGGTGGCTGAAGCCGACCGCATGCATCACCGTCATCTCGCTTTCGGCGTAGAGGCGACCATGGGCAAACAAAATGGCTAAAAAGAGACTGATAGGCAGCATCAACAGCGCCATATTGGGCAAGTTGAGCAGCAGCAGGGTGGAGACCAGACGTGTCGGCACCTCGCCATCGGCGGCGTCACCGATGATCTTGATAAATTGTTGGCTGACAAAGATAAGCAGCAATACGAATAACACTGCCAGCTGGGTTTTCAGGGTTTCCCTGAACAAATATCGGAAAACGATCACAGTCATTCCCAAGTAAACTTGTGTTTTTAGTCGAATGCCTGAAAAATAGGGCCGTATATTGGATTTTTACCAGTTTGAACTGCGGAGCCTGTGGCTGTTCGCTCCGCCTCTGATACCCCAACAAGCACCGCATTATTCAATAAAAGGTGCCTTTTGTCTTTAGGATGTAGGAGATTCCATGGAGTTCAGTGTAAAGAGTGGCAGTCCAGAGAAGCAACGGAGCGCCTGCGTCGTAGTCGGCGTATTTGAGCCTCGTCGCCTCTCTCCGGTTGCCGAACAACTGGACAAGATCAGCGATGGCTATATCAGTTCGCTGCTGCGCCGTGGCGACCTGGAAGGGAAACCAGGCCAGATGCTGCTGCTGCATCAAGTACCGGGCGTGCTCAGCGAGCGCGTACTGCTGGTCGGATGCGGCAAGGAGCGGGAACTCGACGAACGCCAGTACAAGCAGATCATCAACAAGACCATCACCACCCTGAACGAAACCGGCTCCATGGAAGCGGTCTGCTTCCTCACCGAGCTGCACGTCAAGGGTCGGGATACCTATTGGAAGGTGCGCCAGGCGGTAGAAACCACCAAGGCGGGCCTCTACAGCTTCGATCAGTTCAAGACCAACAAGGCCGAGCCACGTCGCCCACTGCGCAAGCTGGTATTCAACGTGCCGACGCGTCGGGAACTGACCATTGGTGAAAAAGCCATCGCTCACGGTCTGGCCGTGGCCAAGGGTGTGCGGGTCTGCCGCGACGTGGCGAACATGCCGCCCAACGTCTGCAACCCGGCCTATCTGGCCTCCCAGGCACGTCGTCTGGCCGATGCCTACGACAACATCACCACCAAGGTGGTGGGCGAGCAGGAGATGGCCGAGCTCGGCATGAACTCCTATCTGGCGGTGGCTCGCGGCTCCGATAACGAAGCCATGATGGCCATCATCGAATACAAGGGTCATCCGGATGCCAAGCCCATCGTGCTGGTCGGCAAGGGACTGACCTTTGACTCCGGCGGCATCTCCATCAAACCGGCCGACGGCATGGACGAGATGAAGTACGACATGGGTGGCGCCGCCTCCGTGCTCGGTACCATGCATGCGCTGGCCCAGCTGCAACTGCCGATCAACGTCATCGGCGTACTGGCAGGCTGCGAGAACATGCCGGGTGGCAACGCCTATCGTCCGGGTGACATTCTCACCTCCATGTCCGGCCAAACCATCGAAGTGCTCAACACCGATGCGGAAGGTCGTCTGGTGCTGTGTGATGCACTGACCTATGTGGACCGCTTCGATCCGGAAACCGTGATCGACGTGGCGACCCTGACCGGTGCCTGCGTCATCGCGCTGGGTCACCACACCTCGGGTCTGCTGGCCAACCACAACCCGCTGGCCCACGAGCTGCTCAACGCCTCCGAGCAGGCGGGTGATCGCGCCTGGCGTCTGCCGCTGTTCGACGAGTATCAAGAGCAGATCGACAGCCCGTTCGCCGACATGGCCAACATCGGCGGTCGTCCGGCCGGCACCATCACCGCAGCCGCCTTCCTGTCACGCTTCACCAAGAAGTACAACTGGGCTCACCTGGATATCGCCGGGACTGCCTGGAAGAGTGGCAAGGATAAAGGCTCCACCGGTCGTCCGGTGCCCCTGCTGACCCAGTTCCTGCTGAACCGGGCTGGCGTGGATATCGAAGAGAAAGAGTAACTCTCCGGCCCCTGCCGATGGCTGCATCGGAAGGGTTGGCGTTACCCTGAACCACAAGGAAGAGGCCCGCCTCTTCCTTGTTTCATTCTTGAATCAGTGAGCTGCGGACGGGAAACGCCCCGTCAGCCTCATGAGGCGGTCAACAGTCCGTCACCGCAAAACGGGATCAACCTGATGAGCCAAGTGACCTTTTACCTGATGAGCGAACAGGATGACGCGCAGGCCGCTGCGGTCGAGCGACTGGCCTGCACTATCGCGGCCGAGTCGTGGGGGGCGGGCCATATCTACCTGTTCTGCAACGATGAGGCCCAGGCCCTGCGTCTGGACGAGCTGTTGTGGCAACTGCCGCCGGAGCGCTTTGTACCGCACCAGCTGCAAGGCGAAAGCGGCATTGCCCCGGTGGAGATCGGCTATCAGCCACCGAAACGGCGCTACGCCCGCCTCATCAATCTGGCCACTGCGACACCTTTGTTTGCAGGACACTTCGCTCAAGTGGTAGATTTTGTCCCCACTGACGAAACACAAAAGCAGCAAGCCCGCGAGCGCTACAAGCACTATCGCCAGGCAGGCCATACCCTCGAAATGAGGGATCAGCCCGTCCTTGCCGCACCGGATCCGGCGCAGCCCTGACTGCAACCAATTGATCCATAAAGAATCAACACCAGACTCCATCCATCCAGATTACGGCGAGACCATGGAAAAGACTTTTAATCACAACGCCATCGAACAGGCGCTCTATCAGCACTGGGAAGCCCAGGGTTACTTCAAGCCCCACGGCGACACCAGCAAAGACTCCTTCTGCATCATGATCCCGCCGCCGAACGTCACCGGCAGCCTGCACATGGGTCACGCCTTCCAGCAAACCCTGATGGATACCCTGATCCGCTACAACCGCATGCAGGGCAAAAACACCCTGTGGCAGGCTGGAACCGACCACGCCGGTATCGCCACCCAGATGGTGGTTGAGCGCAAGATCGCCGCAGAAGAGGGCAAAACTCGCCACGATTACGGCCGCGATGCCTTCATCGACAAGATTTGGCAGTGGAAGGAAGAGTCCGGTGGCACCATCACCCGCCAGATGCGCCGTCTGGGCGACTCCGTGGATTGGGAGCGCGAGCGCTTCACCATGGATGAGGGTCTCTCCGCCGCCGTGCAGGAAGTGTTTGTCCGTCTCTACGAAGATGGCCTGATGTACCGCGGCAAGCGTCTGGTGAACTGGGATCCGAAACTCAACACCGCCATCTCCGATCTGGAAGTGGAAAACCGCGAGATCAAGGGCCACATGTGGCACCTGCGTTATCCGCTGGCCAACGGCGCCAAGACCGCCGAAGGCAAGGATTACCTGATCGTCGCCACCACCCGTCCGGAGACCATGCTGGGCGATACCGCCGTGGCTGTGAACCCGGAAGACCCGCGCTACAAGGCGCTGATCGGCCAGCACATCCTGCTGCCGTTGGTGAACCGCCTGATCCCCATCGTCGCCGACGAACACGCCGACATGGAGAAGGGCACCGGTTGCGTGAAGATCACCCCTGCCCACGACTTCAACGATAACGAAGTGGGCAAGCGCCACAGCCTGCCGATGATCAACATCTTCACTCTGGACGCCCACGTGCGTGCCGAGGCCGAAGTGGTCGACAGCAACGGCAACCCGAGCACCGCCTATGACGCAACCCTGCCGGCAGAGTTCGCCGGTCTGGAGCGCTTCGCCGCCCGCAAGGCGATTCTGGCCAAGCTCGAAGAGCTGGGTCTGCTGGACGAGATCAAGGATCACATACTGCAACAGCCGTACGGCGATCGCGGTGGCGTGCCCATCGAGCCGATGCTGACCGACCAGTGGTACGTGCGCGTGGCTCCGATGGCCAAGACCGCCATCGAGGCGGTGGAAGATGGCCGTATCCAGTTCGTGCCGAAACAGTACGAAAACATGTACTTCTCCTGGATGCGCGACATTCAGGACTGGTGCGTTTCCCGTCAACTGTGGTGGGGTCACCGCATCCCGGCATGGTATGACGACGCAGGCAATGTCTACGTTGGCCGCAGCGAAGATGAAGTGCGCGCCAAGCACAGCATCCCGGCCGTAACCGTACTGCGTCAGGACGAAGACGTGCTCGACACCTGGTTCAGCTCCGCCCTGTGGACTTTCTCCACTCTGGGCTGGCCGAACAACACCGAGGCACTCAAGACCTTCCACCCGACCGACGTGCTGATGAGCGGCTTCGACATCATCTTCTTCTGGATTGCCCGGATGATCATGATGACCATGCACTTCATCAAGGACGAAAACGGCCAGCCGCAAGTCCCGTTCAAGACCGTCTACATCACCGGCCTTATCCGTGACGAAGAGGGCCAGAAGATGTCCAAGTCCAAGGGCAACGTGCTGGACCCCCTCGACATGATCGATGGCATCTCGCTGGAAGATCTGCTGGAGAAGCGCACCGGCAACATGATGCAGCCGCAGATGGCCGAGAAGATCGCCAAGCGTACCGCCAAGCAGTTCCCGGAAGGGATCGATGCCCACGGTACCGACGCCCTGCGCTTCACTCTGGCCGCGCTGGCCTCTACCGGTCGTGACATCAACTGGGACATGAAGCGCCTGGACGGCTACAACAACTTCTGCAACAAGCTGTGGAACGCCTCCCGCTATGTGCTGATGAACACCGAAGATCAGGATTGCGGTTTTGCCGGTGGCGAAATGCAGTTCAGCCTGGCGGATCGCTGGATCCAGTCCCAGCTGCAAGTGGCCATCCGTGACTTCCGTACCGCCCTCGATACCTACCGCTTCGACATCGCGGCCGGTGTGTTGTACGAATTTATCTGGAACCAGTTCTGTGACTGGTATCTGGAGCTGACCAAGCCGGTGCTGACCAAGGGTTCCGAGGCCGAGCAGCGCGCTGCCCGCCATACCCTGGTGACTGTGCTGGAAACCCTGCTGCGTCTGGCGCACCCGATCATCCCGTTCATCACCGAGACCATCTGGAAATCGGTCGCGCCGCTGGCTGGCGTACACGCCGACACCATCATGATTCAGGCCTTCCCGGAGTTCGACGCCGCCAAGGTGGACGAAGCAGCGATGGCGGATCAGGAGTGGGTGAAGGAGTTCATCGTCAGCATCCGCAACATCCGCGCCGAGATGAACGTGGCACCGAGCGTGCCCCTCAACGTGCTGCTCCAGTGCGATGCCAAGGATGCCCAGCGCGCCGCCGACAACGAGGCCTTCCTCAAGTCGCTGGCCCGTCTGGAGTCTATCCGCGTACTGGCGGACGGTGAAACCGCCCCGCTGTCAGTGAAGAAGCTGATCGGTGCCACCGAGCTGATGATCCCGATGGCCGGTCTCATCGACAAGGATGCCGAACTGGCCCGTCTGGCCAAAGAGGTTGCCCGTCTGGTGGGCGAGTGCGGCCGTATCGAAGGCAAACTCGGCAACGAAGCCTTCGTCGCCAAGGCACCGGAAGCGGTCATCGCCAAAGAACGCGAGAAGCTGGAAGATTACCGTCTCCAGCTGACCAAGCTGGAAGCCCAGCAGGCCGAAATCGCCGCGCTGTAAGCACCGCCCCAACCGATACAACAAAGCCCCCTGCCAAGGGGGCTTTTTCATATCCGCGCTTCCCGTTTCAGCTCACCAGCAGCCAGCCGCAGAAACCGAGATAGAGCAAGCCCACCAGCGCCAACCGCCCGGCGGTCATCACTCCCTTTCTGAACCCCCACCAGAGCAACCCCACCGCCAGCAGCGTCACCAGCGAGGAGGCCATCATGGCGCCATCCAGCAGCCAGGGGGTGAAGAGCAGACAGAACGCCTTGGGGATGGTGCCCTGGATCATCATGGCCCCGGAGATATTGGCCAGCGCCAGCCGGTTCTTGCCCTGCCGCACCCAGATCAGCACGTTCATCAGCTCCGGCATCTCGGTCGCCACCGGACTCAGCAGCAGGGCCGCCAGCACCGGAGAGAGGCCAAACAGCTCGCCCATGCTCTCCAGCTGATGGACAAACAGCTGGGCCGCCAGCGCTACCACCACCAGCGCAGCCAACGTCTGCAGCAACACCTTGCCAAGGGGCGGGATCCCGGCATCGGGTGCCAATTTGAGGGGCTCCGGCAATTCGACTTCGTGGCTGTCACTCTGTTTCAGCTCGCGCCTTACATAGACGAAGTAGACCAGCAGGAAGAGCGGGGCCAGCCAGCTCTTGCCGGTGAAGGCGACCAGCCCCAGCGCGGTCGCCACCAGAAAGATGCCGATAAACCAGCGCTGATCCCGCCCAATCTCGCGCTGCACCTCGCCATCGATGGCCCGTTCGGTACGCCCCATGCAAAGCAGAAGGGTGAGGCCGACTGCCGCATAGCCGATGGTCGCCAACACCAGCGGCCCGCCAAGGGCGGCGCCAATGCCGATCTCCTGCTGGGCGGTCGTGTTGCCCATCAGCAGGGCGGTCAGGGTCACGATACACTCGGGCAGCGCAGTACCCAGTGCCGCCAGCAGGGAGCCGGTGGCGCTTTGGGAGAGTTTGAAGTGGTGGCCGGTCCACTCGATGCCATTGACGAAATATTCGCAGGCAAGGTAGATGGTGACCGCAGAGACGAGAAATAACAGCAGGGTAATCAACATAATAGATACCGCCAGGCGAGCAGAATAACCGATGGACCCGACATGGCTCGCCCGGCTGGCGTGCATATCGAGGCCAAAGGTCTTGCAGAGCGATAGTGCCTATCGCCGCCCATGCCATGGATGCGAGGATCCAAGAGTGTTGACATGGGCCCGGCCCGGAATGCGGGCGGGTTGCTACTCCCCAATGACTGAGGGGACGTTTTAGCAACTCGACCGCCGCCTCACAAGGCAAATTAATGACAACTCATTCAATAAGTTGTAAGGGAATGTAACCTCGCCAGCCCCTCCTCCCCACCGCTATTGCGCTGTTGGCACACTGATTGCTCTAGGTAGTTCACTATCCACAACAGTTTGGGAAGGATGAACAATGAAACGGTGGATCCAACATTTCTATCAACTGAACCGCCTCAATTGGCTGATGGTCTGGTTGTTGCTCTGCTGCAGCATC
Source organism: Aeromonas sp. 6P (assembly GCF_051919525.1). NCBI lineage: Bacteria > Pseudomonadati > Pseudomonadota > Gammaproteobacteria > Aeromonadales > Aeromonadaceae > Aeromonas > Aeromonas sp. 6P. Next base: position 4,265,997 of record NZ_JBQBEO010000002.1, read on the forward strand.
ATTCTGCTGTTTCCGGCCGGGCTTATGAAAGGGGCCGTCAGCCAGTGGGCTGCGGATCATGCGGCCTGGCTGGGGGTCGGTATGCTGATCGCCATCTCCTACTTCTGCAGTCAGGGCTTCCTGATCGCCTGGGAGTGGGCATGCGAAGAGTGGCAGGCGCGCCGTCAGCAGGACCAGCTGGCCCAGATGATCGGCTTCCTCGACTTCAACGAGAAGGCGGTGCTGCGCGAGTTCGTGCTGCAGCGTAAAAGCGTCATAAACTTGCCGATCACCGAGCCCGCCGTCAAAAACCTGATGGATGCCGGCGTCCTCACCTACGCCTACGGCAAGCCGACCCGGGAGAAGGATGACGAGAACCAGATCCGCGCCCTGATGATCGCCCTGCCCGCCCGACCGCTGCTCACCTACAAGGTGCTGGGGCTGTCGCGCGGCAAGATGAGCGACGAGCAGGTGGAACAGATCATGAACGCCCGTCCCAAGTTCGCCCAGAAGGGGTTCCAGCGCTAACCGCCGCCCTATCCGCCAGATGCAAAAGAGCCGGACACTGTCCGGCTCTCTCGTTTCTGCGCGACGTTCTGTACCATCCCTTCCGTCTTGCTGCGTCCTACCCCTTGAGGCTGGAGCAAAAGCTGACATCGTCCTGCACAGGATCATCGCTCATGCTGTGATAAAGCTCGAAGCAGGGACCATTGCCAAACTCCAGCCCGGCAGCAACGATGTCGCCGATATGCTCCTGCCAACGCGGGCCATACTGACTGCGGTCGGTAATAAGATAACGGGACTGGGCGTAACGACCGGCGGGAATAATCTGGATCTCGACCGCACCCATCCCCACCGTCCCCGCAGGCACCGTCACCCCGATGTCAGTGCGACACTGGGCTGGCGGAGTCACCTCGGGGTTATCGTGATAGATGAAGATCCACTCCCCACCTTCCAGACCGCGGGCGCTGGCCCACTGATGCAGCTGACTACAAACGGGACCATACCCCTCGCCATAGGGGCCGGTGACACGCATATAAGCCAGAGTGCGGGCGTCCATCTCGATGGTTTTCATGGTATTGCTCCTTGCTGATGAGTGACCCTCAGCATAAGGATTAGGCAGCACAAGTGCGTGTCCATCCTTGCTCATCAAGTGTCCATTCTTGCTCTTGTCGCGGCGAAACTCTCCCGGCGTGTAACCATAGTAACGGCGAAATACCTTGGCAAACGCCTGGGAGCTGGCGAGCCCCGCCCACAACGCAATGGCCGTGACACTGGCATCGGTATAGCAGAGCTGCCAAGCAGCCCGCTGGATGCGCAGACGACGACACATCTCCCCGGGCGTCTCCCCCGCCACAGCCGTAAACACCCGGTGAAAATGGTAGAAAGACAAGCAGGCACTGCTTGCCAGCGTTTCAATGGAGAGATCGGGATTCTGCTCCAGCGCCCGGATCACCGGGCGCAATCTGGCCTGATAATCGACCATACCGTTAGCGACTGGCGCCCCCCGCGACTCTGGCCATATAGAGCGCATCCACATAACGCCCCTGGCGGAAGGCATAGTCACGGGCTCGCCCCTCCTCGGTAAAACCGAACTTGCGATAAAGCGCCTGTGCGGCCTCATTGTCGGTATAGACGGTCAGCTCAATCCGGTGCAGGTTGAGCCAGTTATCGGCCAGATCCAGCGCCGCGGCCATCAGGGCAGAGCCAACCCCCTTGCCTGCCCAGTCATCCCGCACTCCCATGCCAATACCGGCCACATGCTTGCGTCTCGGATTAGGCTCAACCAGCAGCGATAGCTGGCCTACCAGCAGGCCGTCAACCTCGGCGACCAGTGCCACCACGCTGTCGCTCTCCAACCGCTTCTGCCACTGGCTAAGGGGTGGCATAGGCAGGTGCAAAGTGCCCGCCTGGGCATTGGGCATGGCGTATAGATCCCGCAAGGCGGGGGCATCGGCGGGTTCGGCATGACGGATAGTAATCTGCATATGAAGCTCCTTCTCGAAGCCACCATCATGCAATATCCGGCGCGGTTACACATCCCCTACCCACACCCATTTGTCTTGCCTATCAAAGGACGAGGAAAGGCCCATTGGCCGAGCACGGCGCAGATCCGTAGGCTGACCCCATATCAACAAGGAGAGAAGCCATGACTGACAAGACCCTGCACAGCGCCAACGGCGCCCCCGTCGTCGACAACAACAACAGCCTCACCGCCGGTCCGCGCGGCCCCATCCTGATGCAAGATATCTGGTTGATGGAGAAACTCGCCCACTTCGACCGCGAGCGCATTCCCGAGCGGGTGGTTCACGCTAAGGGCTCGGGCGCCTACGGCACCTTTACCGTGACCCACGACATCAGAGCGTTCAGCAAGGCCGATCTGTTCAGCGCCATCGGCAAGCAGACCCCGGTCTTCCTGCGCTTCTCCACCGTGGCCGGTGAGAAAGGCGCCGCCGATGCCGAACGCGATGTGCGCGGCTTCGCCCTCAAGTTCTATACCGAGCAGGGCAACTGGGATCTGGTGGGTAACAACACCCCGGTCTTTTTCATCCGCGATCCGCTGAAATTCCCTGACTTCATCCACACCCAGAAGCGGGATCCGCGCACCAACCTGCGCAGCGCCACCGCAGCCTGGGACTTCTGGTCACGCCATCCGGAATCCCTGCATCAGGTCACCATACTGTTCAGCGATCGCGGCATCCCCAAGAGCCTGCGGGAGATGAACGGCTACGGCAGCCACACCTTCAGCTTTATCAACGATGCCAACGAGCGCTTCTGGGTCAAGTTCCACTTCAAGACCGAGCAGGGCCACAGCTTCTACACCGACGAAGAGGCCGCCACCGCCGTCGGGCAGGATCGGGAGACCAGTCAGGCGGATCTGTTCAATGCCATCGAGCGGGGCGACTTCCCGCGCTGGAAGGTCTATGTGCAGGTGATGCCAGAGGCCGAAGCCCAGACTTACAACATCCACCCGTTCGACCTGACCAAGGTGTGGCCGCACAGCGACTACCCGCTGATCCCGGTGGGCGTGCTGGAGCTCAACCAGAACCCGGACAACTACTTCGCCCATGTGGAGCAGGCCGCCTTTACCCCGGCCAACGTGGTGCCCGGTATCGGCTTCTCGCCGGATCGCATGTTGCAAGGGCGACTCTTCTCCTACGGTGACACCCAGCGCTATCGCCTTGGCGTCAACCACGGTCTGCTGCCGGTCAACGCCCCGCGCTGCCCGTTCCATCACGGTGCCCATCGTGACGGTGCCATGCGGGCGGACAGCAATGGCGGCGCCAGCCCCAACTATCAGCCAAACCGTTTCGGTACCCAGCAGCCGAGCGAACAGCACGAACCGGCGCTGAGTCTGGAAGGGGCCGCCCTGCACTACGACTTCCGTGACTACGACAGCGACTACTACAGCCAGCCGGGTAACCTGTTCCGCATCATGGACGAGGGGCAGCGTTCACGGCTCGCCGCCAACCTGGCCCGCTCCCTTATCAATGTGGAGGATGACGCCATCGTCGCGGCCCAGCTCAAACACTTCGAGCAGGCCGACCCCGAGTACGCCAAACGGGTCGAACTGGCACTGGCCGCCCTGCAGCGCTAAGTCGCAGGCAGGCAAGATCTGCAAAAACAAAACGGGGGCCTGATGGCCCCCGTTCTCGTCATGACGGTATTTGATAAATAAAAAAAACAGAGCCCAAGGCTCTGTTTTCACTGCTGTATCAATCCCGGACGGAACGCGCTTCGCGCTCTTCCCGCTCCCTTGCCAACAGGCGTTTGTACCACCAGCTACTGCGACGACGTTGTGCATTGGAAGAGCGACGAGCCATTTCTTAGGTTCCAGCCAAGAGAAGAAAGGAGCTGCATTATGCGACAGGGATCACGTCCATGTCTTTAGCTGGATCAAGAAAAGCCTCACTGACCCACGGAAATCGTCTTCTGATCTTTCGCACCACGGGTGGCAGGCAACACCACCGCAGGAGAGCGCCAGACCATCGGGCCATTGCTCTCGAGGTCGTTCTGCGGGCCGCACTCCAGCCAGATATCTCCCTGCAGAATGCGGCCCCTTCGGAATATTTCTGATCCGCAAACCAGCAGACCCGCTCGGGCAATGAGCCCAGCGGCAACACCAGCTCGGGACTGGCAGATTCACCCACCACAGTGGTTTTGGGCGCGGCCAGAGCGGGGGCGAGCCAAAGGGAGGCCAGCAGGCAGAGCAGTACATTTTTCATGAGAGGGATCCTGTTGCGATGGGGAGCACTCTCGAAGAATCGACCAGCCCCGGGGTTTACTTGACTGACAATCATACTGCCTGCTGGCATTGTGGAACCAATATGGTAGCCTGCCAGCGCCTGCGGGCAGTCTCTCACTGCCACGCGCAAACTTCCGGTGAATTTGTCACGTCCTGACAAAATATAACCTTACTTATCAAATCGTTATTTGGATATTATCCCAATGCGTATCATGCCGTTGCTTCAGGCGGCCTGTCTGAGCCTGATGTTGTCCGCCTGCGTTGCCCCATTGCTGATGATGAGCCCCACCAGCCAGCTGATGTGGGCCCTGCTCAAGCCGCTGGTCGGCTTTGACCCGAACGAGGTCAATCTGTTCGAACAACCCCTGATCAAGGATCGGATGACCGCCATCCTTGGCCCCAACTACGACAGCACCATGCAGTTGCTCAAGACTGCCGACAAGTTACAGCAGGAGGGGCCGCTTTTCTATGTGGTCTCCGAGTATGCGCCGGTGCCGGATATCGCCAAGCAGGCGGGGATGGTGTGGAACTCGCAAACCAACCAGATGTCTGTATTGCTGCAAAAAGGGGATGGCTCCACCCTGACCTTCGGCGAAAATCTGGCGGGCACGGCACCGACATGGCCAACCGCCATGCAGGGCTGGCAGACCCCCACCAGCCAGCTCACCCCGGCGGCCAATGCCCTGACTGGGGCGGCGACCAGTCAGAGTGGCGCCTCCCCCTTCTCCCTTGGCAGCGCTCTGGGCACAGTGACCAGCGGCGTCACCGGCTCGCTGACCAACAGCGCCAGCCAGGCCATCAGCGGTGCAGCCGCCAACGTCACAGGACAGGCAACTCAAGCGGTGAGCCAAAGCACGACCGCACTTACCCGCACTGCAACCACCGCAGTCACTGCCCCCGCCAAACAGGCGGTGAGCAGCACCACCGCCACCGCGGCGCAAGAAGCTACCAAGGCCGTTGCTGCTCCTGCCAAGCAAGCCGTCAGCAGCGCCGCTGCAACCGCGACGCAAGAAGCGGCCAAAGCCGTTGCCATTCCTGCCAAGGAAGCAGTCAATAGTGCCGCTGCGGCCGCGACCCAAGAAGCCACCAAAGCCGTTGCCGCTCCTGCCAAACAGGCCGTCAGCAACGCCGCTGCGACCATGACCCAAGAAGCCACCAAGGCTATTGCCGCTCCTGCCAAGCAAGCCGTCAACAGCGCCGCTGCAACCGCGACGCAAGAGGCCACCAAGGCTGTTACAGCTCCTGCCAAACAGGCAGTCAGCAGTGCCGCAGCAACCGCGACGCAAGAGGCAACCAAGGCCGTTGCAGAACCAGCCCGGCAGGCCGTCAGTGCCGCATCCCATACGGCCGGAGAGAGCGTCGCCGATGCCGCCAGAGCGGCGGAGGCCAAGGCTCGCGCCAAGGCAGAGGCGGAGATGGAAGCCCTGCTCAAATAAACCGACAGGCCACCGCAAGGTGGCCTGTTTTTTATCCCGCTACCGGATCATGACGTTATGGAAAAGGCCACATAGACTGTTAGGTAACTACCCGCACAAGGAGTACATCATGCGTCGTCTGCTCCCTGCTCTCGCTTCTCTCGCCCTGTTTATCGCGCTCCCTGCTCCGGCACTTATCTACTATTCGGAGCAGAACATGCCACTCAATGGCCAGGATAAAAATGGTCAGCCTGTGGGGTTAGCGGTCGAGTTGCTGCGCCTGATGTGGCGCGAAATGGGGGAGCCGGAGCAACCCATCCACTTTCTGCCCTGGGCCCGCGGCTGGTATCTGCTGACCCAGCAGCAAGAGGCAGTGCTCTTTACCACAGCGCATACCAAGGAGCGGGATCCCCACTTCCTCTGGGTCTGCCCCATCAGCCACTCCAGGGTCGCGCTGGTCGGCCGCAAGCAGGATGCCCCCAAAGTGGCCAGCAAAGCGGATCTCGCCAAGCTGCAGATTGGTGTGATGCAGGCGGATGTCGGGGAGCAGTTGCTGCTCAACCGCGGGATCAGCCCGGGCAATATGATGTCGGTAGAGCGCATGGATCAGGTGGTGCGCCAGCTCATCATGGCACGCACCGATCTGGTGGCGGGCAACGAGGTGATGCTGCGCCATCAGGCCAAGGAGCTGGGTTTCCCCAGCGAGGATTTTGTCACCGTCGCGATTATTGAAGAGCAGGATAACTGCTTCGCCTTCAACCTGAGGGCAAACAAGCAACAGGTTGCCCGCCTGCAACAGGCGCTGGACAAGGTCAGACAGGGGGATGAATACAAGCAGCTGATGAAGCGCTACCAGTTGCTCAGTATCCTGCCCGAAACCACTCCCACCCTCCCGCGTCTCGAGTAACCCCGGCCCGCCCTATGGCGGGCCCTCTCTATCTCCCGCCGATGATGCCTGTGATGCCTCCACCGGAGCCGTAATGAGGTGGTTCAGAAAGAGATTGAACAGCTCGGCCCGCGAGCCGAGCCGCAACTTGCCGTAGAGGTGCTTGCGGTGATTCTTCACCGTACCGCTGCCAATCCCGAGCTCCGCGGCAATCGCCTCGGTATCCAGCCCCTGCAGCAGCAACTCCGCCACCTGCCGCTCGCGCCGGGTAAGCCGATCCCCCCGACACTCGACATAGCCTGCTCCACCGCACTCCGGAGGCTGGCGCTGTCTGGCTGCGCAGTGCTCTGGGCCAGAAGTGGCTGACTCTGCCGCCACTGCTGACGACAGAGCGAATGCACCAGCGGGAACAGCTGCTCCAGCCTTGCCTGCTCGTCACGGCTGAGGGTACTGCGCTTGTCGAGTCGCCCCAGAAACAGCATCAGCGTCAGCCCGTCCCGCACCGGCAGGATCAGCCCCACCTCCTCCTGCCAGCCGGTGGCCTGATAGAAGTGGTGGCGATATTCGGGATCGAGCCGCCCTTGGGAGACCTGCGCCAGCGTCCAGACGCCGGCAGGCAAGCCCTGCTCCAGCGCCTGCATAAAGGGATCCTGACTGAAGTGGCTGGTGAGGTAGCGGTCAAACAACAGAGCACGCTGATGGTTGAGGTTGTCGTAGAGGTAGACGGGGCGCAGCCCCACCCCGAGCAGCAGGGCGCAATCAAACACCACCTGTTGCTGGATCAGCCGCACCAGCGCCGCCGGAAAGGCGCTGCTGTGCAGGGCATCGACCACCTCGGTCATGCGGCGGGTCAAGGCATCTGTGGTGAATGGCTGGGTCATGGTGGCTCGTTTCCGGTGACGGGGAGCGATTCCCCGCTATGGCTGCATGCTAGCACGAGAGTGGCAAAACTGTCCCTCAGGGGACATATCTGCCACCAGCCAGAACGGCGAGGATGACGGCTTTTCCCCCTGTTGTTGGAGCACCCATGATCAACCCCCACCTGCTCGATGAGCTGACTGAGCGCGGCCTTGTGGCCCAGAATTCCGACCCCGCGGCCCTGGCCGATCATCTTGCCACCCCGCGCACCGTCTATTGCGGGTTCGATCCCACTGCCGGCAGCCTGCATATCGGTCATCTGGTGCCGCTCTTGATGCTGCGCCGCTTCCAACTGGCGGGCCACACCCCGGTGGCTCTGGTGGGCGGGGCGACCGGCCTTATCGGCGATCCCAGCTTCAAGGCGACCGAGCGCAGCCTCAACAGTGCCGATACCGTGCAGGGTTGGGTCGCCAGCCTGTCTGCCCAAATAAGGGCGCTGCTGCCCGCCGATGAGGGCCTGTCGGCCCCGCAACTGGTCAACAATGGCGACTGGATGGGGCAGATGTCCGCCCTCGATTTTCTGCGGGATATCGGCAAGCACTTCTCGGTCAATGCCATGCTGGCGCGGGAATCGGTGCGCCAGCGGCTGGCCCGTCCGGATCAGGGCATCTCGTTCACCGAGTTCTCCTACGCTCTGCTGCAATCCTACGATTTTGCAGTGCTGCACCAGCGGCTCGGCTGCACCCTGCAGATTGGCGGCAATGACCAGTGGGGCAATATCACCAGCGGCATGGATCTGACCCGTCGCCTCCATCAGGCGCAGGTACACGGCATGACCCTGCCCCTTATCACCAAGGCAGACGGCACCAAGTTCGGCAAGACCGAAGGGGGCGCGGTCTGGCTCGATCCGGCGCTCACCTCCCCTTACGCCTTCTACCAGTTCTGGCTCGGCACCGCGGATGAGGATGTCTACCGCTTCCTGCGCTACTACAGCTTTATGTCGCTGAGCGAGATTGATGCACTGGAGGCGGAAGACGCCAAGCGGCAGGGGCGCAAGCAGGCCCAGCAGGTGTTGGCGAACGAGCTGACCGAGCTGGTGCACGGCAAGGCGGCGCTGGCGGCGGTGCAGCGCATCAGCGAGCTGCTGTTTAGCGGCAATGTGGCTCGCCTCGGCGAGAGCGATCTGGCCCAGCTGGCGCAGGATGGTATGCCGAGCAGCACCGTCAACGGCGAGACGGATCTGGTCAGCCTGCTGATCAGCTGCGGTCTGGCTAACTCCAAACGCATCGCCCGCGAGCTGCTGGCGGCGGGCGCCATCAGTCTCAATGGTGTGCTCAAGCAAGATGATCAGCTGAGCGCCACTGATCGGCTGTTTGGTCGCTACCTGCTGCTGCGCCGGGGCAAGAAGCAGTATCACCTGGTGGAGTGGCAATAAGCCACAGGGCGGGGAGCACAGCCTCCCTGCCCGCCCCTTGAATCCCTTTTGACTCCCGAGTTGCGATCCCCCTCACAGCCTCTCCCGTCAGCAGCCACCATACTGGCACCGGCGAACATGGAGTACGCCACACAATCTGTTCCTCACGAATCAACAAGGATGCTGATGATGAAGAGATGGCTTCTGGTGCTGCTCTGCACCCTGCCCATGCTGGCACACGCCAGCGGATACACCCAGACCCGCTACCCCATAGTGCTGGTGCACGGCCTGTTCGGTTTCGACAAGCTGCTCGGGGTCGATTACTTCTACGGCATTCCCCAGGCCCTGAGCCGGGATGGTGCCAAAGTCTACGTGGCTCAGGTATCGGCCACCGCCAGTTCGGAACAACGGGGGGAGCAGCTACTCGCCCAGGTTGAGCTGCTGCTGGCTGCCACCGGCGCCGAGAAGGTCAACCTGATCGGCCACTCCCACGGCGGCCCTACCATCCGCTATGTCGCCTCGGTCGCCCCCGAGCTGGTCGCCTCCGCCACCAGCGTCGGCGGCGTCAACTACGGTTCTGAGATTGCCGATCTGGTGCGGGCCAATGCCGCCCCCGGCAGCGCCGCCGAGAAGCTGGCTGCCGCCGCGGCCCACGCCCTCTCCGGCATGATTTCACTGCTCTCGGGGGGAAGCCAGCTGCCGCAAGATCCGGTCGCCGCCCTCGATGCCCTCACCAGCAAGGGGGCCAGCCAGTTCAACCAGCGCTACCCGGAGGGGCTGCCCAGCCGCTATTGCGGCGAGGGGCCGATGCAGGCCAGCAACGGCGTCTACTACTTCTCCTGGAGCGGGCGCGGCAACCTGACCAATCTGCTGGATCCGGTGGATCCGGCGCTGGCGCTGACCGGCGCCTTCTTCAAGGAGCCCAATGACGGACTGGTCGGGGTCTGCAGCAGCCACCTCGGCAAGGTGATCGGCACCGACTACCGGATGAACCATCTGGACGAAGTGAACCAGTCCTTCGGCATCCACCATCTGTTCGAGACCGATCCGGTCACCCTCTATCGCCAGCATGCCAACCGTCTCAAGGAGCTGGGACTATGAAGATAGCCACCCTGCTCGTCGTGCCCTGCGCCATCACCCTGCTGCTTGGCGGGGGGTTGCTCTGGCCCACGGCACCGACGGCAGACTCATCCCCCGCTCAAGCCAGCCAGCATGCACAGAGCCACCCGCACGATCCCGAGCAGGAGACCGCCGATGCCCTGCAGGCGCGCTATCGCACCTTTGTCTCCGCCCAGAGCAGCCTGACGGTGCCCACCGAGATCTCCCTCGCCAGCCTGCAGATCCTGTTTGACGAGCGGGAGCAGCTGCGCCAGCAGAGCTTTACCCCGGCGGAGCAGGCCCAGCTGTTTGCCGAGGATCGACTGATGGAGCAGCTGACCCTGCGCCGCAGGGCGCTGGCGGAGGCAAGAGACAGCGACAAGTCGCAGCTGGCCAGCGAGTTGGATCTCTGGCTGGCGGAGCAACCGGGCTGGTTTCGCGAGGCGGAGGCCAACAGCCGCCTGCTTGAGGAGTTGCAAGAGCTGGCGCAGATGGAGCCAGCCAAACGGGAGGCTCTGCTGCTGGAGACGGGGGGGCCGGAAGCGGTGGATCGGATGCGCCAGCTGGAGCAGAACCGGCAAGGGTTCGAGGAGCAGCTCAGCGGCTTTCTGGCCGAGCTCAGACAACTGCCGAACGAGGCCCGGGCCGAACAGCAGCAGGAACTGCTGGCACGCTGGTTCGAGCCAGGACAGTGGCGCCGGGTCGAGGCACTCACCCGGCTCAAGCTGGGGGAGCCACACACCGAATGAGAAGGGGGCCCGTGATGGGCCCCCTTGCTATTGCGCTTATTGCGGCTTGTTGGCCCCCGGCAGCGGCTGCCAGGTGAGGCGGGTCACCTGAGTGCCCTGCACCTCGCACTTGAGGCTCAGCTCCTGCCACCCCTTCTCCTGACGCAGAGAGACCTCCCCTTCGATCCCCTGCTCGCCAATCTTCAGCTTATCCTGCTCGAAGATCACCTTGTCGCCGTGGGCGAGATCCATCAGTTTGCCGTTGCAGAGCCAGTGAGCGAGATCCGCCCCCTTCAGCTTGACGCCCCCCTTGGCCGCCTTCTGTTCGGTCGCGCTCACCACAAACAGCTTGCTCAACTCGGCGGCTCGCTTGGTGAGCCACTCCTGACGCTGCTGCATGCTCATCTTGCTGACGAACTCGGCGGGCTGCCCCTTCTCGTCCAGCCATTGGGTCAGCTTGCCGCTGTCGTCAAAGGCGAACTGGGCGGCGGGCTCTTTGACCCCGAACAGCTTGCCGCCCTTGAAGTAGTAGCGGCTCTCCCCTTCCAGCTTGCCCAGCTCGTTCATGATGGGCACGGCGATGATAACGGGGGCGCCATCGATCCAGGCCTTGATATCGACGCCGTCATGGCTGAATTGACGGGTATCGAGGGCGCTCTCGGCCCCCTTCTCCATCAGGGTAAACTGCTCGGCGAGAGAAGCGGCCAGAGAAGGGAGGGAGCAGAATCCCAGGGTCAGCGCGATCGCTGTGTTGCGCATTGAGTTGTACATAACACTCCTGTGATGGGCCATCCGGCCCGTGGTTAACTCTCTGTCAGCCAGGCCCGCAGTCCTTCCCGGTGAGCATCGCTCAGGGGCAGGGATTGGCGGGCCCGGTAGTCAAAATGGATCAGGGTAGTTTCGGCGGTGACAGTTCGCCGCCCTGCCAGGCCTCCTGCCAGACCGTAAATGAGCTGGTGCCGATGCGGCGTACGCCGGTCTTGATGGTGACCGGCTGGCCGTAGAACAGCTCCCGTTTGAACTGCACTGTGTAGCCCGCGATGATCAGATGCCAGTTATGCACATCCAGATCGGGGGAGAAGATCCGGAACAGGGGATCCCGCGCCGATTCGAACCAGACCGCCGGCACCGTATTGTTGATATGGCCGAGGGCATCCGTCTCCTGAAAGCGGGGTTGGATCTGCATTTCCAGCATGGGTTGACTCCTTGTCTCTTTGTTTCTGTCCTTGTCCGTTCATGGGACATCAGTGGCCAATGGGTGGCCGCCGGGCATCACCAGCGGATCAGCATGTTACATGATACTGCTGGCCCAAGCACAGGGATGCCCACGGCCCTGCGCGACCGGCCAGCGGGTGTCGCAGCGCGGCGGATTGTAGGGCTGCACAGAAAAGCGGGCAGTAAAAAGCCCCGCACATCTTGGCTGTGTGGGGCTGGTGCAGATAACCAAACGGCTTGGGGACTAGCCGAGCAGATCGAAGCGATCCGCATTCATCACCTTGTTCCAGGCGGTGATGAAGTCACAGACAAACTTCTCCTTGTTGTCATCCTGGGCATAGACCTCGGCATAGGCGCGCAACACCGAGTTAGAGCCGAACACCAGATCCACCCGGGTGGCCGTCCATTTCAGGGCGCCGCTGCGGCGATCGCGGATCTCGTAGAGATTGCTCGCTTTCGGCAGCCACTGGTAGCCCATGTCGGTCAGGTTAACGAAGAAGTCGTTGCTGAGTACCCCGACCCGATCGGTAAAGACTCCGTGCCCGGTAGCGCCGTGGTTGGTGCCGAGCACCCGCATCCCGCCGACCAGCGCCGTCATCTCGCAGGCGGTGAGCCCCATCAGCTGGGCGCGATCCAGCAGCAGCTCCTCCGCCGTTACCACATAGTCCTGCTTGAGCCAGTTGCGGAAGCCATCGGCCAGCGGCTCCAACACCTCGAACGAGGCCACATCGGTCTGGGCCTGAGTGGCGTCTCCCCGGCCCGGCGCAAACGGCACGCTCACCGTCACTCCGGCGGCCTGGGCAGCCTGCTCGATGGCGAGGTTGCCCCCCAGCACGATGAGATCCGCGACGCTGACGCCACACTCGGCCGCCAGCTTGTCATAGACCGCCAGCACCTTCGCCAGCCTCGCCGGTTCGTTGCCCGGCCAATCCTTCTGCGGTGCCAGCCGGATGCGGGCGCCGTTGGCACCGCCCCGCTTATCAGAGCCACGGAAGGTACGGGCGCTATCCCAGGCGGTACTCACCCGCTCGCTGATGGAGAGGCTGCTGGCGGCGATCCTGGCCTTCACCGTCGCCACGTCATAATCGGCACGTCCGGCAGGCACCGGATCCTGCCAGATCAGATCTTCTGTCGGCACATAGGGGCCGACATAGCGGCTCTTCGGCCCCATATCCCTGTGGGTCAGCTTGAACCAGGCGCGGGCAAAGGCGTCGGAGAAGGCCGCCGGGTCATCGCGGAAGCGCTCGGCAATCTTGCGATACTCGGGATCGAATTTGAGCGCCATATCGGCATCCGTCATCATGGGTTTGCAGCGGATCGACGGATCCTCCACATCCACCGGCATATCCTCTTCGGCGATATTGATCGGTTCCCACTGATGGGCCCCCGCCGGTGATTTTTGCAACCACCAGTCGTACTTGAACAGCAGCTCGAAGTAGCCGTTGTCCCATTGGGTCGGGTGGGTGGTCCAGGCCCCTTCGATGCCGCTGGTCACAGTGTTGCGGCCGATGCCGCGGTTGTGGTGGTTAATCCAGCCGAGCCCCTGCTCCTCGAGGCTGGCCCCTTCCGGCTCGGGCCCAAGCTGTTTGGCATCGCCGTTGCCGTGAGCCTTGCCGACGGTGTGGCCACCGGCGGTCAGCGCTACCGTCTCTTCATCATCCATCGCCATGCGGGCGAAGGTGACTCGCATATCTTGCGCGGTTTTCAGCGGATCGGGCTGGCCATCCACCCCTTCCGGGTTGACGTAGATAAGCCCCATCATCACCGCCGCCAGCGGGTTTTCCAGATCCCGCTCGCCGGAGTAACGACCGCCCGGCTTGCCGCTGGGCGCCAGCCACTCTTTCTCCGATCCCCAGTAGATATCCTTCTCCGGATGCCAGATATCCTCGCGGCCAAAGGCGAAGCCGAAGGTCTTGAGCCCCATGGACTCATAAGCCACGGTGCCCGCCAGAATGATCAAATCGGCCCAGCTGATCTTGTTGCCGTACTTCTTCTTGATGGGCCACAGCAGGCGACGGGCCTTGTCGAGGTTAGCGTTATCCGGCCAGGAGTTGAGAGGGGCAAAGCGCTGGTTGCCGCTGCCACCGCCGCCGCGGCCATCGGCGATGCGGTAAGTCCCGGCCGAGTGCCAGGCCATGCGGATCATCAGGCCGCCGTAGTGGCCCCAGTCGGCGGGCCACCACTCCTGACTGTCGGTCATCAGGGCGGTCACATCCTGCTTGAGGGCCGCCATATCGAGCCCCTTCAAGGCTTCCCGATAGTTGAAACCGGCCCCCAGCGGATTGGTCTTGGTATCGTGTTGGTGAAGAATGTCGAGGTTGAGGCTCTTCGGCCACCACTCCATTCTGGACGTCTCGACGGAGGTGGTTCCCCCGTGCATGACCGGGCATTTTCCTGCGGAACTGTCTGAATTGTTGCTCATCGTTTTCCTCATTTGCTCTGCTGTCCATAACCTGAAACAGCATGGCACAGAGGCGTGACACAAACTGTGCAGCAGCGGCCGATTTACGGATCTTTCACGCAAGCGGCCACGGAGCACTCGTCGGCCGCGACAGAAATTGGACGAACTATGGCGCCTCTGCGGGCTGATGGGGCGGCTCGGGCCGCAGCCAGGCGCTGCGAAAATCGAACCAGCCGAGCGCTGTCATCCGCACCCCGTGCACGCCGATCCGGCTCTCCAGCTCCAGCCAGTGGTGAAACAGCGGCACAAACCAGCTCTGCTGCTGCACCGTTGCCAGCAGGGCGCGGGGGCCAGGCTCCTCACCGCTGGCGCGCCACTGCATCAACCCTTGCCACAACTCATGCTGACTGCTCCACACCTTGCGCAGCAACGGGGTGCCCTGCAACCAGACGTAGGGGGCAAAGGGGCCGGCATGTTCGAGGTTGAGGGTGCCGAGCCAGAGATCCACGTCTTCATCCTCGCCACTCACCCAGCGACCGTAATCGAGGGTGCGCACCTCGAGCCTGATCCCCTGTTCGGCCAGCAGGCTGCTCATGGCGTTGGCGCACTCGTTGAACTCCAGATGCTGGTTGAAGCAGGCGAGCACCAGTCTCCCCGGCAACTGCGCAGGTGTGGGCAAGGGCGCGGGCAACGCTTCGCGCCAGTGAGGAAGCAGGCCGAGGGCGCTGGTCCAGCCCCGTTGCAACTCGGGGGCGACCCGCCCCATCAGGGCCACCGGATTGAGCAGCTGGCCGAGCCACTGGCGCAGGGCGGGATCCCGCAAGGATCCGGAACGATCGTCCTGCAGCAGGAAGTAGCAGCCCGACTCCAGCTCCGACTCGCCGCGCATAGTACCGAGCTCAGGGCTGTCGCGCCCCAGCTGCAGGTGGGTCTCCAGTCGCTCCGCCAGCTCCGGCAGCATCCAGATATCGATCTCGTCGAGCAGGGCGCGCAGGCCGAAGTAGTCGTCAAACGCCGCAAGGCAAAGATGCAGGGGATCGTTGGCGGCCACCCGGTAAGGGCCGGTGCCCACAGGTTGCAGGGCAAAGCCCGTCTCCCCCTTGAGCTCCCGTGGCAAAATGGTCGCAACCGGTTCGGCCAGCAGGTGGGGCAGCCAGGGATCCGGACTGTCGAGATAGAGATCCAGCGTGCGCGGCCAGGGGCTCTCCAGCCGATCCAGATGGGCGAACAGCGGGCGATCCCGCAGGGCCAACAGACTCTCCATCACATCCTCCACCACCAGCTCGCGACCGTGGTGAAAACGCACCGCCGGGCGCAGGTAGAAACGCCAGTGACAGGGGCCCAGACACTCCCAGTGGTGAGCCAGATCCCCTTCGATTTCCCCATTTTCCTCATTTCGCCGGGTGAGGCCGTTGAAGATCTGGCGGCTCAGGTGAATTTCGGAGCGGCGCATCGGGCCGGTGGGCAGCAACTGCGGCAACGGCCGGTAGTAGGGCACCCGCAGGATCTGGCGCCCCTCGCGGGTGGCCTGACCGAGCTGTTCGATCAGCAACGGAGTGAGCAGATCGAGGCGATCCTCGGCCAACCGCACCGCCTGCGCCAGCTGGCCCTGACTGAGCAGATCCCGCAAGCGGCGCCGGGTCAGGCTCTCCTGACTATCGAGCAGGGTGAGCCGGGAGCGCCGCCCCCGACCCGCTTCCGCCGACCAGCTGAGCCAGCCCTGATCCTGCATCCGCCGCAGCAGCAGGCGGGCGTTGCGCGGGGTGCAGCAGAGCAGATCCGCCACCTCGGCGAGGCTGATCTCCCGCTCATCGCAGCCAAGCAGCTGGGCGAGTCGTTGAAATTGCTGATAGAGGCGACCGGTCGGCATAAAAGAGGAAATCCTGTTGCTATAAGTCATCAGTTTTTACTTCCGCATTTTAGCTCAATACTGCTGATGAACGTGAGAACCACTGCACAGGAGCACCATCATGAGCCACGCCAACCCCATCAAACCGAACCGGATCCAGCAGACCTTGCGCCGTTACTTCAAGCGGATCCTGCCACGCCCCTTGCCGCTCATCGAGGATCCCATGCAGCAGCTCAACCGCCTGATGCAGTGGGATATGAACCAGATCGATGACAAGGAGTATCGCCGTCGCCTCTGAATGAGGGCCATGCCAACCACTCGGGACACGCATCCCCTGCGGGAGACACTGCTTTGCCGGATCTTGCTGTTTACATCGGCCACGAGCCTGATAGATTGGACGTCTATCCATCTATAACTGCGACAAGCAACATCCAACAAGGAGTGTGTGATGAAAGATGCGACCCTGGCCTTGCACCACGGCTTTTCCAGCGACCCCACCACCAAGGCGGTCGCCGTGCCCATCTACCAGACGGTGGCCTACGAGTTCGAGAGCGCCCAGCACGGGGCGGATCTGTTCAATCTGGCGGTGCCGGGCAACATCTACACCCGCATCATGAACCCCACCAATGATGTGCTGGAGCAGCGGATGGCCGCGCTGGAAGGGGGGATCGCCGCGCTGGTGGTCTCGGCAGGTTCCGCCGCCATCACCTACGCCATTCAGGCGCTGACCGCCGCCGGTGACAACATTGTCTCCACACCCCAGCTCTATGGTGGCACCTACACCTTGTTCGCCCACATGCTGCCGAATTTCGGGGTCGAGGTGCGCTTTGCCAAGGATGACAGTGCCGAAGCCATCGCCGCCCTGATCGACGACAAGACCAAGGCGGTCTACTGCGAGAGCATCGGCAACCCGGCGGGCAACATCGTCGATCTGGCCGCACTGGCCAAGGCAGCCCATGCCCGCGGCGTGCCGCTCATCGTCGACAACACGGTCGCCACGCCGGTCTTGTGCAAGCCCATCGAACACGGTGCCGACATCGTGGTCCACAGCCTGACCAAATATGTCGGCGGCCACGGCAACTCGCTGGGCGGCGTGGTGGTCGACTCGGGCAAGTTCCCCTGGGCGGATCACGCCGAGCGCTTCCCCCAGCTGACCAAACCCGAACCCTCCTACCACGGGGTGGTCTATACCGAGGCCTTTGGCCCGGCCGCCTTTATCGGGCGGGTACGCACAGTGCCGCTGCGCAATACCGGCGCAGCACTGGCGCCGATGAACGCCTTCCTGTTGCTGCAGGGGTTGGAGACCCTCAGCCTGCGCATGGAGCGCCACGTCGACAACGCCCTGCGGGTCGCCAACCACCTCAAGCATCACCCCAAGGTGGCATGGGTCAGCTATGCCGGTCTGCCGGGTCACCCCCACTATCTGCTGGCGGAGAAGTACATGGCAGGTCGCCCCTCGGCGATTCTCTCGTTCGGCCTGAAGGATGGTTATGAAGCCGGCGTACGTTTCTACGATGCGTTGAAGATCTTCAAGCGGCTGGTCAACATCGGCGATGCCAAGTCGCTGGCCTGCCACCCCGCCTCCACCACTCATCGCCAGTTGAGCGAAGAAGAGCAGGCCAAGGCCGGGGTGAAACCGGAGATGATCCGGCTGTCGGTGGGGATCGAGGCGATCGAGGACATACTGGCGGATCTGGATCAGGCGCTGGAGGCCTGAGTCAGTCAACGAGGGAGCGGGCATCAGCCCGCTCTTTTTTTACTACCGGTGAACCGCCCCCTCGTCCGCTCGTATACCCCATCCTGCCACCGAATCGAGGTCGTTATGATAGTCCTGCACCACCTGAACAAATCCCGCTCCCAACGCATCATCTGGCTGCTCGAAGAGCTGGGCCAGCCCTATGAGATCAAGGCGTATCAGCGCGATGCCACCACCTTTCTGGCACCGCCCGAACTAAAAGCCATCCACCCCCTCGGCAAATCGCCGGTCATCGAGTTCGACGGCCGGGTGCTGGCGGAATCGGGCGCCATCACCGAGTACCTGATTGTCCGCTATGCCGCTGATCGGCTGGCACCGGCACCAGATAGCCCGGAGTATCCCGAATACCTGCAGTGGCTTCACTTTGCCGAGAGCTCCGGCATTCTGCCGCTGCTGCTAGACATGTTCGTGCGCAAGGATGGCAGCCCGATGCGCTTCCTGCCGGACTACGCCAAGGCGGAGTGTGCCAAGGTGCTGGGCTACCTCAATGAGGTACTGGCGAATCGCCACTATCTGGTGGGGGATCGCCTCTCCGGCGCCGACATCATGAACTCCTTCCTGGTGGATCTGCTGGCGCAAAGCGGTCAGCTGGCCCACTTCCCGCACCTGCAAGCCTACTGGGAACGCCTCAACACCCATCCGGCCCGTCAGAAGGCCATGGAGCTGGAGCGCGAGCTGGATCAGCGCCCCTGATCCGAATCGCCATCATGCAAAACGCCCCGACTGTCGGGGCGTTTTTGTTATGCAGCGGGCTGCGGTTTACTTGGTCGCAGGCAACTTGTCGCGGCGCGACTTCCACCACCAGCGCAGCCTGATCTGGGAGATAAGCATTCCCGCCAACATCAGGGCGCAACCGGCGATGGCGCGCTCGTCCAGCGTTTCATCCAGCAACAATACGCCACCCACGGCGGCAAAGACGGTCTCCAGACTGAGGATGATGGCGGCGTGGGCCGGATGAGCACCCCGCTGCCCTACCACCTGCAGGGTATAACCCACCCCGACCGACACCAGCCCGGCATAGAGCAGCGCCTGCCAACCTGCCACGGCGCCGCTAACAGTCGGGGTTTCGATAACAAAAGCAGTGGCGAGGCTGAGCAGGCCGCAGACTACGAACTGCACTCCAGCCAGCTTGATGGGGGCAACCCGGTTGGAGTAGTGATCCACCAGCAGCAGATGCACAGCCCAGAACAGGGCACCAACTACCTGCAACAGATCGCCAAAGCCGATGGTGAACTCGTCGGTGACGCTCAACACATAGAGTCCCGTCAGAGCAATCAGGGCACCAATCCAGGTATTGAGGCCGCTCTTGTGGCGCAGCAGCAGCCCCAGTACCGGCACCAGAATGATGTAGAGCCCGGTGATAAAACCGGCCTTGGCGGCAGTGGTATAGAGCAGCCCCACCTGCTGCAGGGAGGCGGCACAGAACAGCACCAGCCCGGCCAGCACACCACCGATCAGCAGCTGGCGATGGTCACCCGCGACGGCAACAGGTTGTCGGGATTTGAGCCACCAGAGCAGCGGCAGCAGGGAGAGGGCGCCGAGCAGAAAGCGCAGGCCATTGAAGGTATAGGGCCCCATGTGCTCCATCCCGAGGCGCTGGGCGACAAAGCCCATACCCCAGATGGTGGCAGCCATCAGCAACATCAGATTGGAGCGCATGGCGATTCTTCCTTAAATCGGCGCGTGACGGGTTATCTGATCCAAGATACCCGCCTCCCTATCCTCTTGTCTCCACTCTTTGTCTTCGCTCTCGCTCTCAACGCTCTGCCTTGCACTGCTTTTGAGCACCGCGAGTGTTACAGCAGCGAGGACTTGGTGAACACGGCCAACAGGGCAATCAGTAGCAGATTGCCCCGCAGGATCCACACCACCCGGAAGTGCTGCTGGATGGAGATCATCGGCGCCTTGCCCAGACGCAGGGCGCGACGCCAGCGATAGAAGAGGCGGCTGGGATAAACGAGGGAGCCGACAATCAGCAGAAACAGCCCCATCTTGAGGCCGTGGGAAGGATGGGCAAAGATCTCTGCCACCGAGCTGGCATGCTCGAGGGCCAGCAGACACCCGGTCGCAAAGATGGAGAAGAGCGCCAGCGCCGCCACCCCATCTGCCAGCAGCAGGCGGCGCACTCGCAGCATGTTCAGGCCGCGCCGAAAGATCAGATACTCGACACAGAGGGCAAGGATCAGCACCGCTATGCTGCCATAATGAATCATTGAGAGCAGAGTGTGGTTCAGCATCGGAAACATCTCATTTTCTGCCTTTAGACGAGCCGCACAGCATCATATATGCTGGTGTCACCCGAGACGAAAAGGATCTGTTCATGTCCCCCGCCAAGCCCAAGAACACTTGGTCTTTGATCACCCGCATGCGGCTGGGCTTCCTCTTGCTCTTTATCCCTGTGTTGCTGCTCGGCAGCATCTACTACCTGCATATGGAGCGCACCCTGCGCCACGAGCAGCAACAATATCTGATTGCTCGCAACACCCAGTATTTCCATACCCTGATAGAACCCTATCTGGCGACCCTCAAACGCCAGTTTACGCTCATTTATCAGCAGGTAAATTATCGGGATTTCAGCGGTCCGGAGATCCGCAACGGCGAGCGCTACCTGCAACAGTGGCAGGCCTATCACAAGGTGATGGAGCTCGATTACGTCTACGTGGGCACCGAGCATCGCAAGATGCTGATCCACCCATCCTGGCAGGCCGACGAGAAGTTCGATCCCAGAACCCGCCCCTGGTATCTGCTGGCCGCCAGCCATCCCGGACAGATTGTCTGGACTGATCCTTATTACGACTACACCTTGGGCACTCTCACCATGGCGCTGGCTCGGGTAATTAAAGATCCTGACGGCAAGCGGGTTGGCGTACTCTCGCTGGATACCCAGCTCACCCCCCTCGCCAGCTGGCTAAACAGTCGGCATGCTCAGAGTCACCATCTGGGTAATGGCTATCAGCTCCTGCTCAACCATGACGGGCTGGTGCTGGCCCATCCGGATCGCGAACGGGTATTCAAACCCCTCGCCCACCCCGACTGGCTGGCCCGGATGCAACAGCCGCAGGGCTTTTTCCTCGATGATGCCAGCGGCCTGATGGTCTCCTACTACCGCATCCCCGAGCAGCGCTGGATCCTGCTCAGCGTCGAGCCGACTGCCAGCATGCAACAGGTGATCGACAGCGTCTCCATCAACGTGCAGCTGATGATTGCCGTCGCCTGCATTCTCTATCTGCTGCTGGCCCTGCTCTGGTCCCGTTACTTCCGCCGCATGCTGGGGGAGATCACCCTGCTGATCCGCGCCAGCCGCTCCGGCGGTATCGCCTACAACGGCCGCCGCATGCTGGAGCTGGCCAAGGTCTATGAAGAGATGGATGCCGCCAGCCAGGACTTTGCCCAGATCCGGCTGCAAGCCAATCAGGACAAGCTCACCGGGCTCTACAATCGTCGCTTCTTCGACGAGTGCCTGCAGAAGCAGCTCAACAGTGGCGCTCCCTTCGGGGTGGTGATGTTCGATCTGGATGATTTCAAGCGAGTCAACGATACCCACGGCCATCAGGCGGGGGATGTGGTGCTCAAGCGGGTGAGCAAGCTGGGCATGAATCTGTTCCACGAGTGGGGCTGGTTCTGCCGCTATGGCGGCGAGGAGCTGGTGCTGATCTTCCGTTACGGCGAAGAGCAGCCGATGCTCCCCTCCCTGCTGGAAGCGTTCCGGCTCGGGGTGGAGCAGCTGGAGTGGCGCGAACCCGATCTCACTATCACTATCAGCGGCGGGGTGGCCTTCAGCCGCTCCGGGCTCTCGGCCAAAGAGCTGGTGGAGCTGGCCGACAAGGGGGTCTATCAGGCCAAGCGGGAGGGGAAAAACCGTATCTGCTTCCCGCTGCGCCACACCCCTCACCAGAGTGCCGAGGAGGACATTCCCGCCTTTGGCGAGCCCCGGCAACAAACCAACGAGGGGTAGCCACCACCGCCAACATCAACCACAACGCTGTCAGCAAAAACAAAGAGAGAGGCTCCTGCCTCTCTCTTTGTTTATCGTGCTCCTTGCCGCACGTTAAGCCTGTGTGGCGCACGACTCAGCGCTGCCACTCCCACACCGGCCAGCCCAGCTCCGAGGCGCACTGACGGAGCGCGGGGGCCGGATTGACCGCATGAGGATGGCTCACTGCCCGCAGCATGGGCAGATCGTTGTGGGAATCGCTGTAGCCAAAGCTCCCCTGCCAGAGATGGTCCCTGCCTGCAAAGAGCTGGTTGATGCGGGCCACCTTGCCTTCGCGAAAGCTGAGGGTGCCGCGGGTCTGGCCGGTCAGCATCCCCTCCTCCTCATCGAGCAGGATGGCGACGCAGTGATCCATCCCCAGCATCTTCGCCATGGGGGCCACCAGATGCTCGCCGGAGGCGGAGATCAGTACCAGCTCGTCACCACGCTGGCGGTGCCACTCGATGCGCGCCAACCCCTCCGGGTAGAGGCGCTCGCGCAGCACCTGCTCGGCGAAGTGGTGGCACTGCTGCTCCAGCCACTGGCGCGACTTGCCCGCCAGCGGCTGCAGGGTGAAGGCCATGTACTGATGCATGTCCATCTTGCCCTGATGGTAGAGGGACATCATCCCCTGCTCCTCGGCCACCATGCCCGCCGGGGCCAGCTCCCCGGCCACCATGTACTCCAGCCAGAGGCTGGCGCAATCCCCGGCAATCAGGGTCTCGTCCAGATCAAACAGTGCCAGTGCCATGAGGGCTCCTTGCGATAACAACGAAAATGAAACGAGGCGTCATGCTACCTCACAGAGTTGATCCCGGGCCACCACCAGGGTCACGGCGCTGCCGACCGACAGCAGATCGCCGGCACAGCGGTTGAGGCAATCCACCGTCAACAGCCCCGCCTCGCACTCCACCTGATAGCGGATCACGTTGCCGAGCAACTGCTGCTGACGAATGATGCCGGGCAGGCTGGGTTCGCTGCTGGTCGCCCCGGCGGGCAGCAGGGTGATGGACTCCGGCCGCAGCGCCAGCTTGCCCTGAAAACGGGGGCCGAACAGGGACTTGCCCTGCTCTGCGTTCAGCAGGTTGTAGTTGCCGATAAAGCTCGCCACAAACTCGCTGGCGGGACGGGTGTAGATCTGCTCCGGCGTGCCGCTCTGGACGATGGATCCCTTGTTCATCAGGAAGATCCGATCCGACAGGGTGAGCGCCTCCTCCTGATCGTGGGTCACGAAGATGGTGGTGAGCTCGAGGCGCTGCTGGATCTCGCGGATCTGCTGGCGCAGGCTGCGGCGGATGCGGGCATCCAGCGCCGAGAGCGGCTCGTCCAGCAGCAGGATACGTGGCCGCACCACCAGGGCGCGCGCCAGTGCCACCCGCTGGCGCTGACCGCCGGAGAGCTCGGCCGGATAGCGGCGCTCGAAGCCGGTCAGCTCCACCAGCGCCAGTGCCTCTTTCACGCTGGTCGATAGCTCGCGCCCCGGCTGGGGCTTCATCTTGAGGCCGAAGGCGACGTTGTCCCACACCGTCATATTGGGGAACAGCGCATAGCTCTGGAACACCATGCCGATGCCCCGCTTCTGGGGCGCCTGCCAGGTGATGTCCTCACCGGCCACCCGCACCTGACCGCCATCCACCGGAGTGAGCCCGGCCAGCGCCCGCAGCAGGGTCGACTTGCCGCAGCCGGAGGGGCCGAGCAGGGTCACCAGCTCCCCCTTGCGGATGCCGAATTCGATCCCCTCGAACACCGGGGTCTCGCCGTAGGATTTATGCAACTGATTGACTTCTAAATGAAACATCTTGGATCACCGATGAAATCTGTTGGCCGCCCAAGTGAGCAGCAGGGTCAGCAGGAAGTAGCTCATCACCAGCGCACTGGTGAAGTGGCCAGAAGTGGCGCGCATGTTGTAGAGGTAAACCTGCAGGGTCTCGTAGCGGGTGCCCACCAGCATGTTGGCAAACACGAACTCGCCGAGCAGGAAGGAGAGAGAGAGAAACAGCGCCGCCAGCAATCCCTTGCGCAGGCAGGGGATCACCACCAACAGAAAGGCGCGCCGACTACTTGCCCCCAGCAGATGGGCGGCATCCATCAAATCCCTGAGCGGTACCCCTTGCAGGCTGTTGGCCAGCGCCCGATACATAAAGGGGAGCACCACTGTGAACCAGGTACCGATCAGGATCCACGGCGTGCCGATGATGGGCAGAATGCCATCGGCGTAGATCTGCAGCAGCCCCACTGACGAGACCACAGGTGGCACCGCGAAGGGGAGCAGGATCAACAGGTTCATCCAGGGATCCAGCTTTGGGAAGTAGTAGGCCACCACCAGCACGGTCGGTACCAGCACCACGGTCCCCAGCAGCAGGGTGGCGAAGCAGACCAGGAGGCTGCGGCCAAATGCAGCCAGAAAACGCGGGTCGCCCCACAGCTTGAGATACCAGTCGAGGGTGAAGCCGTCCGGCAGCAGGGTCGCCCCCCAGCGGGTGGAGATGGAGTAGAGAAAGGTAGCCAGCAGCGGTAGCAGCAGGGTGGCGACCAGCCCACCCAGCACCCACTTGGGCCAGCGCGGCGTCAAATCATGCATGGGATTGCCCCTTGTTCACATAGCTCTTTTTCAGCAGCCACTGGTTGGCGGCCGTCACCACCCCCAGCAGCACCATCAGGATCACCGCCAGCGCCGCCGCCATATTGGGCTCGAGGAAGATATCGCCGGAGACCAGACTGGCCACCCGGATGGTCACCAGATTGAAGTTGCCGGTGGTGAGGGCGTAGGCGGAGGCATAAGCCCCCACCGCGTTGGCAAACAGGATGATCAGGGTGCCGAGCAGCGCAGGCGTCAGCACCGGCAGCGCTACATGCCACACATACTGCCCCTTGCTCGCCCCCAGCAACGCGGCCGCTTGCGGCCACTCATCCTGCAGCGCATCGAACGCCGGGTAGAGCAGCAGCAGGGCGAGCGGGATCTGGAAGTAGGTGTAGATGAGGATAAGGCCGCTACCCGAGTAGAGGTTGAAGCCGTCGATCAATCCCCATGATTTCAGCAGCAGGGTCACAGCACCATTGATGCCGAGAATGATGATAAAGGCGAATGCCAGCGGCACTCCGCTGAAGTTGCCGGTCATGGTGACGAAAGCCAGCAGCAGCTGCTTGACCCGCTCGCCACTGTGGCGCAGCGCCGCCGCCCCGAGGGTGCCGATGACAAGCCCCGCCAGACTGGCGATACCGGCAATGCGCAACGAGTTGCCGAACGATTGCAGGTAGAAGGGGGAGCTCAAAATCTCCCGGTAGTAGTCGAGGCCCCAGCCATCGGGGGTCTGAAAGCTGCCCACCAGCACCCACACCATGGGGGCGAGCTGGAATAGGATCATCAAGAGGATAAACGGCAGCAATACCAATGCGGGCAGCCAGTGGCGGCGCACCTTCTGCTTGGTTGCCACGGGTCGATCCGCGAGGATCTCGGTGGTGGCAGGCATCATCAGTGCACCTCGCGCATAAAGGCCGCCTTGAGCAGCGGTGGCGCAGCCGGCTTGTCGTGGGGGATGCCCAGCAGATCGGCCATCAGGGCGCAGAGCTGGGTCTGGGCGATCACTACCCCATCCGGCCAGCGCTCGATAAAGGCATCGCCAAACAGCCAGAGTGGCACGGTGCGCTCTTCCGGCAGGGTGCCGCCGTGGCTCAGATCGTTGTTCATGCCGTGATCCGAGGTGATCACCACCTGATATCCCTCCACCAGCCACTGGGGCAGCAGATCGGCCAGCAGGCTGTCCATGCGGCGCGCCTGATTGCGGTACTGGCGGGAATCGAGGCCAAACTTGTGGCCCACATCGTCCACCCCCATCGGGTGGATCAGCAGAAAATCGGGATCGTACTGGCTGCGCAGCCACTCGCCATCCATCAGCAGATGGCTGTCGGGATAGTTGTCATCCCAGTAGAAGCAGCCGTGCTGGATCGGCAGCAGCTCGTCGTGAGTAAAGCGATCACGGGCAGCCAGCCATGGGCTGCGGTTGTAGAGTTCGCTCACCCAATGGTAGGCCGCCGCTGCGGTGCGTTTACCCGCGGCGCGGGCCAGATGGAAGATGGAGTCATGCAGACTGAGGCGACTCACCCCGTTGTGGGTGATGCCGCTCACCACCGGCGGCACGCCGGTCAGGATGCACTCGTAGAGGGGTCGGGAGAGAGACGGCAGGGCAGCATTCAGGGTCGTATGCAGGCCCCGCCCCGCCTCCACCATGCCACCGAGGTAGCCCATGGTGTGGGCTACCTCGGCTGCCAGACCATCCACAAGTACCACTATCACCTTGTGTTGCACTGGATTCCCTTACTGCATGTTGATCATGACGGTTTCTTGCCACTGGCGCGGCAGGGCTTTGGAGCTCTGCTCCCAGGCGGCGTGATCCTGAACCGGCTTGGCATTGGCATACTGCTCGGCTGGCAGCAGCTTGGCCTTCACATCATCCGGCAAAGTCACGTTGCTGCGGATCGGGCGAGCGTAGCCGCGGGCCAGGTTGATTTGACCGGCATCGGAGAGGATGTATTCCCGCGCCAGTTTGGCGGCGTTGGGGTTCTTGGCCCACTTGTTGATGATGGTGGTGTAACCGGCGATGACGGAGCCGTCACTCGGGATCACCACATCAAACTTCTTGGGGTCGATCTGGTCGCGGTAGTTCAATGCGTTGAAATCCCACAGCACACCGACTTCTACCTCGCCCTTCTCGATGTTGGCGATGGTGGGATCGTTCAGGGAGAGACGACCCTGTTTGGCCAGCTGACCGAACAGCTCCAGTGCAGGTTTCAGATTCTTCTCGCTGCCGCCGGTGGCATAGGCCGCCGCCAGCACACCGTTGTTGGCCTGGGAGGCTACGCCCACATCACCCAGGGTCACCTTGTAGTCGCCACCCAGCAGGGACTGCCAGCTGGTGGGGGCGGCCTTGACCAGATCCTTGTTGATCAGGAAGGCGATGGTGCCGGTATAGGCCAGCATCCAGTGACCGTCGGCGTCCTTGGCCCAGTTGGGAATATCGGCCCAGGTGGAGGGTTTGTAGGGCTGGGTGACCCCCTGCTTGACCGCAACCGGACCGAAGGCGCCGCCCACATCTCCGATATCGGCGGTGGCGTTGGCCTTCTCGGCGGCGAACTTGGCGATCTCCTGCGCCGAGCTCATGTCGGTATCCTGATGCTTGATGCCGTAGATGCTGCCCAGCTGCTGCCAGGTATCCTTCCAGTTGGCCCAGCTGTCGGGCATGCCGATGCTGTGGAGCTGGCCTTCACCGCGGGCGGCCTTTTCGAGATCCGCGATATTTTCGGCTGCATAGCTATTTGTGGCAAACAACGGTTGGCTGATGGCCACCATGGCCAGTGCACTTGCGATCACGCTTTTCATCATCCCATCCCTCTGGACTAGGTCAGTTAAGGTTCGAGAGGGATGCTAGAGGGGAATTGTGACGGTGGCGGGGCGCTTTAATGGCAGTTTGATGACAATCACCCTGTCATGGCGCTGTCATCCACAGCAGTTACAACTCTGAACCCGAGTGAGGCTGGACTATTCCAGTAAGGGATTGGCCAGCCACCCGCCTTCTGAATAAGCAACAGGGACAAGAGTGTGACCGAGCCGAGATTGAGCGAGCAGAGAGTGAACGAACAGAGCATGGCCGATGGCCGCGTCTCCTCCAAGTGCGAACAGATTTGCCAGACCCTGCGCCGCTATATCGGCAGCGGCCAATTGGGGGCCGGGCAGCAGCTGCCCGCCGAACGGGCACTGAGCGAGCGTTTCGCCACCACCCGCATCACCATCAAGGAGGCGCTCTCCAGCCTCGAAGCAGACGGCCTTATCTACCGGGCCGAGCGGCGCGGCTGGTTTGTGGCGCCACCCCGCCTCACCTACGATCCCGCCATCCACACCCACTTTCACCAGTGGATCGGCGAACAGCAGCGCACCGCCGAAACCCGGGTGCTGGCCCACGGCAGCGAGCTTGCCAGCAGCGAGCTGTGCCGCTGGATGGGGCTGGAACCCTTCACCCCACTTTATGAAATCCGCCGCCAGCGGCTGATCGACGGTCGCCCGGTGCTTCATGTCAGCCACCACCTGCTGGCGAGTCGCTTTCCCGATATCGCCAGCGCACCGCTGGCCAGCTCCCTAACCGAGCTCTATCAGCAGCGCTATGGCATAGGCCAGGGTGGGGCGAGTCTCGAGATCACCCCCTCGGCGGCGCGCGGCGCCATCGCCCGCGCCCTCAATCTGGCGGAGGGGAGCGCGGTGCTGCGGCTGGTGCGGGTCAACTACGACGAGCGAGGCGGTCTGGTGGATTGCGATATCGAGCACTGGCGGCCGGATGCCATCCGCATTTGTCTGGATACGCGAGCATTGCAGCCGCTCGCAGGCAAGCTGCAACAAACCCGGGTCGCCGATTAGACTCCAGCCAACAGAGCGGATCCCGCAGGATCCGCCGGGATCAGTTGTCGATATTGGGGATCATGTCGTCAAAGCTCTGATAGCCGCAGTCGGCCAGTTGCAGCGACATGGTGTAGGTCTTGGCGTGCTCCTGCTGGCCGATGGCGGGGCGGTTGAGCTTGATCTCCTGATGCCAGTACTCCTTCATCCGGTCGATCAGCGCCATCGCCTCTCCCTCGTTGAGGTGCAGCTGGCAGAGCGCCATATAGTTGTTCGACTTGTGCATGTTCTCCACCAGATACTCCCCCAGCACCGACATTGCCTGCCGTGCCTGCTGACGGGCGAAGCGGCTGTGCTGCTCGAAGCTGATCCGCTCGCTGATGAGGAAGTGGTAACTGTTGTCGATACCGAGCTGCAAAATGCCGAGCTTCTCCAGCTTGCGCAGATAGAGGTAGCAGGAGGCATCGGTCAGGCCGTACTCCCGCTTGAGATCGATCAGCGTCTTGTCGCGCCAGAAGATATTGGCGAGAAAGGCGTAGAGACCCGGCTCGTTGTGAAACGCCTCGTCCTGCTCCTGAGTGAAGACTGCGCGGCGGCTCTGGGCGTCCTGGGTACGATCCAGCAACTCCTCGAACGAGAGCCCCACCAGATGGCAGATCTCCAGCAGAGTATCGAACGGCAGCGAGGGCTTGTTCATCATCCGTTTCACCGTCGCGATGGAGACACCCATGGCTTCTGCCAGGGTCTGATAACGGATCCCCTTGTCGGTCAGGGTCTTCTTCAGGGTGTCGAGAATATTGTTGGCCAGGGTCTGGCTGTAGGTCATGCCACTCTTCCTTGTTATCGCACTTTCATTGCATGGTTATGCCGAGTCAGCTTCTGACCTGTTTTTACCTTCAAGGCTCAGATATTGACACCGAAAAAACAGCCTAGAGCAAAAATCGCCTGCAACGCCCATCAGGACAGACCAGTTGAACGACGAGGTCGCAAAATCTGACACCAGACAGTGCATATCTTTCAACCCGCAAACATTTTGCTAGTGCTGCATAGAACATCGCGCATAATCGAAACGTATCGAATTCAAGACCCTTCCTGGTTGAGAAATCGATTGTTTGCTTCCAAATTTTTATCTTTTAAACCGCAAGGTTTTTTCTCTTTCCTGGCATTGGGCGGCGCTGATAGCACCGCCCTTTTCTTTTCCCTGAATTCGCAGGTCAGGTCAAGGGCCCCGGCAAGGGGAAGTGTCACCGGCCACCCGCCGCCCACTGATGCGCCAGCCACCACGATCTCTCTGGCAAGGTATCCTAAACGATCATCAATACCGTGTTATTGCTATGCAATATATTTAAATGGCTTGCTTGGAAAGCTTCGCCAAATATGGAAACGAATATAATAAAGTTATTTAAAACGCCAAAAACCTATCTTTTAAATGGCTTGTATATATAAGCAAACAAAATTAATCAGACCGCACACCTCATATCTGCTTATCACACCTTATGCCCACCCCAACGAGTGCTGCCGGGAGAAATGAAAAACCACCCACAAGAGCCCATCTGCGTATCTGATGGGTAGCATGGCCCACGCCAAAACAGCCTCAAAAGACCACCAAAACCCTCAATGGGAACAATCCCAAGCCTCAAAAGAGCAAAAAACAGGCAAAAAGATAGATTTTTTTCTCACGGTTTCACCTTGTGATGCGTTCAAAAAATCATCGAAAAGAACCTGATGCCAATCAGTGACATCTGAGATGCCAATTTTTAGACAACTCATCACGGCTACGCTCGAATGAAAATTTAATGCCGATATAAATCAATCGCATAGAATTAAAACCGAACTCTCAGCCTGTCATTTTCCTCACCAGTTAATTATTTAAACCTCAATAAAGCTAAAACTCTAATAACACCATTTATTAAACAAAATGCCCCTGCTTGCAGCCAGTAATATTTAGAAGAATGGGGAAATCACTCTCTTGTTATTCAGAAATGTGCTGACTATACTGCGGCCCCTCTGTGAAAGCAGAGCAATGACGGAAATATAAAAATCTTCATGGATTGAGCAATATAAATCACACGCAGTTCACGCAACACAAGGTTATTTATCCATGAACAAGTTTAATAAAATTGCCGCTTTCTCCCTGCTTGCTCTGGCCATGAATGGCGGCGCCCATGCCGAAGGCTGGTATGCAGGTCTGGATCTGACCACCTCCAAGATGGATCTCGACGGTGACCTCCAGCGCGTTTATGACGCCAAGCTCATCGATGACCAACTCGACGGCGGCAGCCTGATCGTAGGTTACAGCTTCAAACCCTGGTTGGCCGTTGAAGGTGGCCTGCACGCCCAACAGATGGATCAGCTGACCTGGGTGACCTCCCCGATTGCAACCGGCTTTGCCGACACCACCATCGAAACCCGCAGCATCAGCCTGGCCGCCAAGCTGAGCCAGCCGCTGGCCTGGGGCTTCAGCGCCTATGCCAAACCGGGTATCGCCTACACCCGCACCGAAGTGGAAGTTGTCGGCAACGCCACCCTCCTCGGCTTCAGCGGTCAGGTAAACGAGAGCGCAACCAAGAGCAAGGTACACCCCAATCTGGAAGTAGGTCTGGACTACGCCTTCAACGACCACTTCTCTGCAGGTATCGGTTACGAGCGCCAGTTCAACGCCCTGAGCCTGGGTGACGAGCACTACTCTCTGGATACCTTCAAGCTGGGTCTGCGCTACCACTTCTAAGTCGCGCCGCGTCAGTAACAATGCAAAAGGGCCGCAGGTTTCAAACCTGCGGCCCTTTTTACTGCTCTTCTTTCCGTGCCCTGCGCGTTAGCAGATCTGGTCTTTACCCAGCTGCTTGGCCTGATAGAGCGCCCGATCGGCGCGCACCATCAGGCTCTCCTTCTGCTCATCCTGCTGATACTCCGCCAGCCCGAAGCTCATGGTAGCGGGCGCGTGGGGGCAGATGGGCTCGCTCACCATCAATGCCTGAAACTTGCTCGCCACCACCAGCGCATCCTCGCGGCCGGTGTTGGGCAACAACACCATAAACTCGTCACCGCCCCAACGGGCCAGCAGATCGATCTCGCGGATATGGCGGCGCACCAGCGCCACTATGTTGATCAGGGTCTGATCCCCGGCGTTGTGGCCATAGCTGTCGTTGATCTGCTTGAAGTTGTCCACATCCATGGCGATCACCGTAAACGGCTGATGGAAGCGGCGCGCCCGCTCGCACTCCAGCTGCAACGCCCGCTCCAGCCGATAGCGACTGGCGGCGCCGGTCAGAGCATCGGTCTCTGCCAGCAGACGGTTCTCCTCGGCTTTCTGTTGCAGCGCCTCGTTGAGTCGCACCAGCTCGGCGGTACGCTCGGCAACCTGCTGCTCCAGCGACTGATTGCGCCGCTCCAGCTGTTCCAGCAACAACTTGCTGGCGTGGATATCGCGATGGGCGCCGATCATCCGCGCCACAGACCCATCGGGATTGCGCTCAATGATGCGGCCACAATCCTCAATCCAGAGGTAACTGCCATCCCGGCAGCGGCAACGGTACTCGGCGCGATATTCGTGGGCGCTGCCGCTCAGACAGAGATCGAACTTCGCCATCACTGCCGCCAGATCGTCGGGGTGGATCACGTTCTCCCAGGTGAAGACGGTATTGCCGAGGGAGTGAGGCTCGTACCCCAGCATCCGGTACCAGCCGGGGTTGCGATAGACAAAACCGGTATTGGCATGCCAATCCCAGATGCCATCGCTGGTCACCTCCAGAATGCCATGCACCACGGCCTCGCTGACATCCGAGATCCTGATCGTGTCACTGTCCTGCACCATAGCAGTTATCCTTGTTCTTCCGCCCCGCGCCACCACGGGGAATCGTGCTGTTGTCGTGAGGCGCTACCTTGGCATATTGCAACAGAACTGTCAGCCAGAACCCCACCGCACCAACGTTTACCCGGTTATCGGCCACTCACGGCGCAGGCTGAATCAGGGTGGCCATAAGTGTGGCTCAAGCGCGCCCCATTTACCGGATTTAACTCACGATTCAGTCATTTGGGGGATGGGAATAAATGAGGGGATACCCAGAGGCCATCACAGAGGTCACTCGGCCAGAGTCAGCCGATAAAAATCCGTCTCCTGATGTTTCGGATTGGGACGCAGAAATACCCAGCCAAAGCGCCGGTAATGATTCAAGGCCCGCACATTGGTACGACTCACGGAGAGGATCGCCCATTTGCAGCCAGCCCCCAGCAACTGCTGGCGAATATAGGCCTGCAACTGCGCGGCCAGCCCGCGGCCACGATATTCAGGGAACAGATAAATCAGCTGCACATAGCCGGTCTCGGGTTCATCGGAAAAGCTGCGAAACTCCAGCTGGCCCACCCGTTGTTCACCCGCCCAGACATGCAGGTAGTGCCATTGCGCTTGCCCCAGCCTTTCGCGGATCCGCTCCCGATAGCCGTCGATAAAGTCGGCAAAACCATCATGGGTATGAAAGCTGCAAAAATAGGCATCCCTGCGTGCCTGCACACAGAGCTCGTAATCCCGATCCAGATCGATGGTGTTAAATTCAAGTTTCAAGCAATGACATCCTGTCGTGTGTTGGTTCGATGTAGGGTGTAATAAGCGCAGCGCATTACACCTTTTGGCAGATAAATAGCAGCGGTGCAATTCACTTCGTTCATTGCACCCTACCGGATTTCACAAAGCGGGCGAAATTGGCATTGTGCCAACCTGCGCCCCTCACCCTAGCCCTCTCCCAAAGGGAGAGGGGATAAAGCGGCATCGGAAATATGATCGCCAGCCACGTAGGTTCGATTAGCGAAGCGTAATCGGACAGCGGTAACGGCATTGATCCCTTCTCCCGTTTATTAAAAAGGAGGAGAAGGGTTGGGATGAGGGGGAGGAAAAAAGAGATTTCACGGTAAACGTTGGGCTTCGCTACGCTCAGCCACAACCTACACAATCGGTAGGTTGGTGCTGAGCCTGTGAAGCCCAACATACTCGATTACTCAATTACGCGATCGTCCGATTACGCTTCGCTAATCGAACCTACACATGCCTGATAAAGCAGTGGTGTGAAATATATCAAAATAAGCCCAATCTCCCTTCTCCCCTTGCGGGAGAAGGGCTGGGGATGAGGGGAGGAAAAAAGAGATTACGCGGTAAACGTTGGGCTTCGCTACGCTCAGCCAGAACCTACACAATCGTGTAGGTTGGTGCTTAGTCTGCGCAGCCAAAAGACAACGCTATAGAAACAATAATTTATATTGAACAATTATAATCTTTCGGCATTTCTACGGAAAAATCATACTCTTCTGGCTTATCAAAGCTCAATCGTTCAATTGACTGTTGAATCAAAAAATTATACATGGATTGATCTGAACATCCTTCTTTAAACGATGAAGAGAATGTAAACATGACATTCTGTTTGTTCTTCATATCAAACCATGATGTGATAAAATAATAACCTGTTATTGTATCTGTTTTGGTTGATGAACCAACTACACCAAGGGTTTTCTGTCTGTTCTCAGTACAATTTAATGTTGCACCAAACCCTGTACAATTTACCGTGGAAAAGCCACTATCTACCATGCCATAGTCTGGGCTGTTATATTGGTATGAACTCATTTCCTTACTTACATCAACAAATAAAACCAATTCAATCGGCTTTTTTATCTTATCCACCTCATTATATGAAAATACATTGACAAAACCTTTACTTTTTAGGGCGTTAGTCACTTTATTTACATAAAACTTAGTTTCTAATACATTTCCTTTTTCATATGCTGCAACTACCATAACTTTATCATGTAGAAAACTATAATCTGGATCAACTTGAGATTTATATCTCCCATCGATTTGGGTTGAACAACCTGAAAGCAAAGTAACAACTACTAAAGCAACTATTTTGTTAAGCATAACATTCTCCTTTAAATAAAAGTTTTCTATTTAAGATGATATATATCATATAACTTCCCCCAACCGCTCCGCCAATCCGGAATAACGCTCGGTCTTTTTCCGTACCGCCTGTGCCAGCAGGGCGCGATCGCCGTAGAGATCGAGTTTCGCCTTGGCGCGGGTGATGCCGGTATAGACCAGCTCGCGGGTCAGCAGCGGGCTGGGGCTGTCGGGCAGCACCAGCACGGTATGGGCAAACTCCGAACCCTGGGATTTGTGGATAGTCATGGCGTAGACCGTCTCGTGGGGCGGCAAGCGGCTGGGCAACAGGGCACGCAGGGTACCGTCCGGCTGCTCAAACCAGACCTTTAACCGGCCAGTTTCGTCGGGCAGGCAGAGCCCCATATCGCCGTTATAGAGGCCGACCCCGTGGTCGTTGCGCACCACCATCACAGGGCGACCGGCATACCAGTCGCCATCGCGGGCAATCAGGCCGGCCCGTGACAGGGCCAGTTCGAGCCGCTCGTTAAGTCCCAGCACGCCGAACGGGCCATCGCGCAGGGCGCAGAGGATCTGGAAGCTGTTGAATGCCTTGAACACGGCGGCGGGCTCCTCCCCGGCGCGGGCTGCCTTCAGATAGCTGCCATAACCGGCCACCCCCTGGGCAATCAGGGCGTCGTAAGCATCCCCCGCCCAGGGGTGCAGGCTGATATCGGCGAACCCTGCGCCCCAGACAGCTTCCACCGCCGTGGCATCGCCGCTGTTGCAGGCGCGCGCCAGCTGGCCGATGCCCGAATGCTGATCAAAGCGCCAGCTCTTGGCCAGCAAACAGAGGCTGTCACGCACCGGTGCCCCCGCGGGCGAGCCCTGCAGGCGGTAGCCGGTCTGGCGGGAGAGCCAGTCCGCCTGCGCCGGACTGATGCCCTGTTCGATAAAGCTGCAGATATCGCCGAGTACGGCCCCCGCCTCCACCGAGGCGAGCTGATCCTTGTCGCCAAGCAGGATCAGGCGGGCGTGGCTCGGCAGTGCATCGAGCAGGCGCGCCATCATCGGCAGGTCGACCATCGAGGCCTCATCCACCACCAGCAAGTCGAGGTGCAGCGGGTTGCCCGCGTGGTGGCGGAACTGGCTGCGCCCCGGAATGACCCCGAGCAGCCGGTGCAGGGTGCCCGCTTCGGTGGGGATCGCTTCGACCCACTCGGGGGGCAGATCGAGGGCCTGCAGGGCAGAGCCGATACTCTCGGTGAGGCGCGCCGCTGCCTTGCCGGTGGGGGCCACCAGCCGGATCGCCGGGGCCTTGCCTGCTTGCAGGCCGGTCTCCACCAGAATGGCGAGCAGTTTTGCCACAGTCGTGGTCTTGCCGGTGCCGGGGCCGCCGGAGATCACCGCAAAGGGGCGTGCCGCCGCGGTGGCCGCCGCCAGCTTCTGGCCGTTGCAGCAGAGCGCCTCGGGCACCAGCGCATCCAGCTTGCTCAAGTCGCTCGCCGCCTGGGCGCTGGCCAGCAGCGCTTCGATAGCGGGCCAATCCACCTCGTTCGGGAACACCAGATCCAGATACTTCTCGATAAAGTGGCGGGCCGAGAAGTCGGGGGCGAGGCGGGCCTTGAGCAGCGCCGCGAACACCAACCCATAGTCGCGGGCAAACAGCCGCGACAGGGCCGGGGCAATCTCCGGCCATTCGGCGCGCTCGCTCAAAGCGCGCAGATGACGGGCCACCCCCAGTTCAAAATCGTGGTAGCGGGTGAGATAGAGCCGCCCGTGCCACAGCCGCAGCGGCCAGCGCGGGGCAAGCCCGTCATCCTGCTCGGTACCCACCAAGGGACTCTCTGCAAACAGGGCGGGCCAGCGGGCAGGATCCGCCAGATCCCCCAGCAGCTCCCGGCTCTGCTGGGGATCCAGCCCGAACGGGCGCAAAGCTCCACTCGCCAACATCTCTAGGGGCAGACAGACATGGCCGCGCCCCAGCTCGAAGCAGGTGAGCGCCGCCCCCAGCACCAGCTCGGGGCTGCCGCCAAGGTCTGCCACCAGCCTGGCAAATTGCAGATCCAGCTGGCGGATGCGGCCAGCCAGCGCCAGTGTTTTCAACCGTTCAACCATCATTGCGCTGGTTGCGGTGCTGATCATGGTGCCGCTCATGCCTCTACCTCGTTTAATGCTTGGGATCCCGCTGCTGGCAGCTCACTGCCTTCGCGAAACAACTTATCCAGCCCCAGCACCAGTTCACGGCTCGGGCGGGTATGGAAAATGCCCCCCTGCGGCATGCCGCGCAGGAACAGATAGAAAACGCCGCCAAAGTGCTGCTCGAAGTCGTAGCCCGGCAGGCGCAGGGTGAGCAGCCGGTGCAGCGCCAGCGAGTAGAGCTGGTATTGCAGGTCGTAGCGGTGCTCGGCCATCGCCCGCTCCAGCGCCGGACGGCTGTAATCGGCGGGGCTCATGCCGAGGTGGTTCGATTTGTAGTCGAGCAGATACCAGCGCCCCTGCCACTCGAACACCAGATCGATAAAGCCCTTGAGCATCCCCTGCACGGTGGCAAAGCTGAGCGGCTTGT
Organism: Aeromonas sp. 6P; assembly: GCF_051919525.1. Lineage (NCBI taxonomy): Bacteria > Pseudomonadati > Pseudomonadota > Gammaproteobacteria > Aeromonadales > Aeromonadaceae > Aeromonas > Aeromonas sp. 6P. The sequence continues at coordinate 4,302,629 of NZ_JBQBEO010000002.1, forward strand.
TGCCCCGCGACAACGGGTCGTGCTGCTGGCAGAGGGCGGTCAGCGCCGGTGCCGTCACCCGCCCCATGGGCAGGAAGAACTCCAGCTCCACCTGTTTGCGCTCGGGGGCCAGCTCCCGCAGCCGCACCGGCTCGCCAAAGCCGGTATCGAGCGGGGTATCCAGCACCGCCTCCACCTGCTGTTGCAGCACGGGAGCCCAGCTCTCGTCGAAGCCATCTTGCGCCAGCAGGGTGGCGATATGCTCTGCCAGCGGCTCGCCCGCAGCGCTCTGAAAATCGATGGTCTCGAACAGGCTGTGCAGCAGGGTGCCGGGGCGCGCCCCTTTCGGGAAGGTGAAGATGGAGGGCTGGGGTGCCTCGTCCGGTTGTTCTGCCGCCAGCGCTGCGGCTGCTTCGGTGACTACCTCGTCATCGAAGCCAGGATTGGCTAGTACGCCCTTGCTGTGGCCGTGGCCCTGCGCCGCCAGCCCGGAGTAGGAGCTGATCCACCAGTCCCGCTCAAGGGAACCGCTAAAGTGGCGCACCTGCGGCTCGCCCAACAGCTCTTCCTCTGGCGGCAGCGGGGCCGGACGGGTGAGCGAGGGCTCACCGACGGCTACCCCGGGCAGCGCCTGTGCCAGCGAACTGAGGGCGGTCGCCAGCGTCTGCGCATCCCCCTCCTCGCCCTTTTGCAGCAGGTAGCCGATGGCGGTGTGGTGCAGGTCGGTCTTCTCCGACTTGCCTGCTCCCGCCCGCACCGGCGCCAGCCCCAGCCAGGTGGCGTAGACGCCCCGGGTCAGCGCCACATAGAGCAGCCGCAAATCTTCGGCAAGGCGCTCCCTGTCCGCTTCGGCGAGCGACGAGTCGGCACCGGTCAGATCGAGAATGGTGCGATTGCCCGCCTCGTCCGCCTCGTGATAGAGCGGGGTCTCGGCGGTTCTGTGGCTGCAGATAAAGGGCAGGAACACCAGCGGGTACTCCAGCCCCTTGGATTTGTGGATGGTGACGATCTGCACCAATTTCCGCTCGGATTCGAGCCGCAGTACCTGCTCCGCATCCTGCCCGTTGGGGCGGCTCACCGCCTCCCCCAACCAACGCAGCAGGGCATATTCGCCATCCAGCTCGCTGCTCACCTGTTGCAGCAGCTCGCCAAGATGGAGGAAGTTGGTCAGCCGCCGCTCGCCGTAGGGGCTCGCCAAAAGCGAAGAGGCGAGATTGCGCCGGTGCAGCAGGGCCCGCAGCATCGCCAGCACGCCACGGCGGTGCCAGATCTTGCGGTACTCCATAAACTCCTGCACCGCGCTCTCCCACGCCCGCTCGTCGCTGGCCAGCCCATCGAGCGCCTTGGCGTCGAGATCAAACAGGCCGGTGGCGAGCGCGGCCCGCAGGCTGCGCTCCTCGCTAGGGTTCTGGCAGGCGTGCAAAATCAGCAGGATCTCCCGCGCCTCCGTCTGCTCCAGCACGCTCTCGCGGTTCGACAGGTAGACAGAGGCGATGGCGAGGCGCGCCAGCTCCTGCTGCACCAGCTTGCCCTCGGCGCCGGTGCGCACCAGCACGGCGATATCCCCGGCCTTCACCGCCTGATCACCTATCTTTGCCTTGCCCTCGCGGGCCAGGGTCAGCAGGCGGTGGATCTCGGCGGCGGTGGCGCGGGCCATCTTGCTCTGGTAATCCCCCCGATTGAAGGTCGGCTGGCCGGTCAGCTGCCAGCAGTGGAGCACAGGGGCGGTAACGCCATCGAGCTGCAGCGCCTTGCTCTTGCCCTGCGCCTCCACCGGCAGGAAGGGGATATCCGCCTCGTAGATAAAGGGATCCTTGGCCCGCTCGAACAGGCCGTTGACCGCCCCCACCAGCGCACTGCTGGAGCGCCAGTTGCGCCCGAGGGTGTAGTGGGCGCTCACATTTCGCCGCGCCTGAATGTAGGTAAAGATGTCGGCGCCGCGAAAGCCGTAGATGGCCTGCTTGGGGTCGCCGATCATCAGCAGCGCCGTGTCTGTGTGGCCGCCGTAGAGGCGATGAAAGATGCGGTACTGCTGGGGGTCGGTATCCTGAAATTCGTCGATCATCGCCACCCGGTAGGTGGCGCGAATGCGCTCGCAGAGCCGCTCGCCCAGGCTGGAACCGAGCGCCCCGTCGAGGTCTTTGAGCAGGTCATCGAACGAGAGCTGATGGGCTTGGCGCTTGCTGGCCTGCATCCGGCTGCGCACTACTTTGGCCGCCCGCTGCAGGATAAGGTCGCGAATACCGGGACGGCTCGCCAGCAGTTCATCGATTTGGCTGAACAGCGGCAGGGTCGGCACCGTGCCCCCCTTCTTGAGATTCTCCTCCAGCACCGTCTGGCCGAAGCGCTCCAGCTCCTTGGGAATGGCGTAGCCACTGCCCTCGTCCTGCGCCCAGTCGGCTATCTTGGCGAGCCACCCTTCGTAGTTCTTGCCGGTGTAGCGGCTTACTTGCCCGTCGGTCTGGCGGCGGATCTCGTCCGTCTGCGCCAGCCATTCACTCTTCACCGCCTCAATGCGGGCCATAGCTGCATGATGGCGGGCGGCGAGGGTCTCGTCCCCCAAGGCCGGGTGGATCTCCAGCTCGCAGTTGTCGAGCCAGCCGTTCATCTCCCGCAGCAGGGCGGCGGGGCTCGGCCAGAGTGCGCGCACCGCGCTGGCGAGGGGTTTGTCCACCGGATAGAACTCGGATCGCCAGTAGTCGCTCACCGCCTGCAACCTGAGCTGGCTATCGTCGGTGAGAAATTCGGTCTCGAAGAGGGCGCCCGACTCGAAGGCATTCTGCTTGAGCATCCGCTGGCAGAAGCCGTGGATGGTAAAGACCGCCGCCTCGTCCATCTGCCGCTCGGCAGCCAGCAGGCGGCGGGCCGCCAGCTCGTGATCCTCCACCTCTGCAAGCAGTTGGGCCAGCAGGGTGTCACTGCTATGGCCGCGCATAAAGGCGAGGCGCGCCTCGTGGATGCGACCGCGGATCCGCCCGCGCAGCTCGGCGGTGGCCGCTTCGGTAAAGGTCACCACCAGAATTTCGGTCACCGAGAGCGGCCGTTCATGGGCGCTCGGCTGACCGGCATCAGCCCCCTCTTCGCCACTCTCTTGTTCAATAACCGGGCCGTGGCCCAGCAGCAGGCGCAGGTAGAGACCGGCGATGGTGTAGGTCTTGCCGGTACCGGCGGAGGCTTCAATCAGTCGTTCACCATGGAGGGGAAAACGCAGGGTATTGAGCGGGTTAGCCATTATTTCAGCTCCTCCAGGGTCTTGAGCAGCGGGGTCAGGTGTTCGCGGGCCAGCGCCTGCAACTGCCCCAGCACCTCGTCATCGAGTTCGGGGAAGCAGCGGGCGACATAAGCGTCTTGCCCCTCCCCATTGATCATCCAGCCGCCGTTGAAACGGGTGAGAGCCGCCTTGTCGGCCGCCTCCGGCTTGTCGGGATCCTTCTCGATCGCCTTGAGCCAATCCCAGGCGGTGTTGGGGAAGAAGGGCAGCGGCCGCTTCATCCCCTGCGCCCAACAGGCCACCAGCGCCGCCAGTTTGGGGCGCGCCTCGTCGGCAGCGAGTACAGGCAGGCGCAGACTCTGTTTGGCATCGAACAGCAGGGTGTCGCCGGGGGCGCCGCTCAATGAGAGGCAGAGGTGCTGGATCCAGCCCAGCAGCAGATCCTTGCCGTTGAAGCTGCCGGGTTTGACCACCAGCAAACGCCCCTTCTGGGTGTCGATCCACCCTTGCAGCTGGCCCTGAGTGAGGGAGATATCGATCTCCACCGCCTGTTTTTCTGACTCATTGGCCGCAACCCATGGCCGCAGCCGATCCGCCAGCTTGCCCATCTCGGCATCCAGATCGTCCAGCAGCAGGCTGCCGAACCACCCTTGCGGCAAGAGGCCGGTGAGCTGCAAACGTTCACGACGTTCGGTACTATCCCCTTCTGCCAGATGGGCATCGAGCAGCAGATCTTTCAGCTGATAATGTTGCAGGCCATCCAGCTCGAACGGCTCGCTGTCCTCAATGTTGGCTTCGTTCAACTCAAACCACACCTTGAGGCGGCGGTTAAGGAAATATTTGGTGGGCTGGCGATAGAAGCGCAGCAGCTCCGCCAGCTCCAGCCCCTGCTCCTTGCCCCCCCCTCTGTTCCAATCTGGCGGCAAAGGCAGCTCGCCGCTCTGGAAGTTGGCCGCACCGCGCTCTGGGTTAAGGGCGGGCAGCCAGTCGGCGGCATAGGTAAAGAGGCGCGATCCCGGCTCCGGGTAGAAGTAGTTGCGACTGTAGGGGGTGAGCGGATGCGCCACCATCAGGTGGTTGAGCAGCCGCTTGCCGGAGGTTTCGTCATCGAGATCCTCATCCCCCGCCAGCACAAAGCCCTGCCGCACATAGTCGATCAGCTCCGCCAGCAGCACCGACGGCACCTTGTCGCTGTTGTCCTGCGCGCTGAAGCCCTGATAGCTGATATAGAGCCCCTGCTGAGCACTCAGCAGCGCCTCGAGGAAGAGGTAGCGGTCATCATCGCGGCGGGAGCGATCCCCACGCCGCGACGCCACCGCCATCAGATCGAACCCCATGGGGGCCAGGGTGCGCGGGTAGACGCCATCGTTCATGCCGAGCAGACAGACCTGCTTGAAGGGGATGGAGCGCATCGGCATCAGGGTACAGAAGTTGACCTGACCGGCGAGGAAGCGCTGGCTGGAGCGGGACTCCCCCAGCACGCTGCCGAGGTAATCCTGCAACAGGTCGGCGGTGATGGGCTGCTCAAAACGGGCTTCGCCAAGCCGGGTCTGCCACTCGGCCAGTTGGCTGCGAATGAGCTGGAGCTGAAGCTCTTCATCCTCGTCGGCCAGATAGAAGCGCTCCAGCAGCGCCAGCAGGCAGGCGTTCCACTCGGCCAGCGGCTGGGCCTGTTGCAGGCGGGGCAGGAATTCGGCCAACGAATCGACAAACCAGGCGAGCTTGCCGAGCGCCAGCCCCTGCTGCCCCTCGATATCGGCATAGGGCAGAATGCCCGCCACCGGCTCGCCATCCCCCATGGCAAAGCCGAGCAGCATGCGGCGCAGGCCGAACAGCCAGCTGTTGCCGGACATGGGCGGCAGATCGAAGCGGACTGGGTAACCGTCATCCAGCCCCCAGCGGATGCCGGTCTCCTGCACCCAGACCCGCAGCTGGTTGAACTCGTCGTCATCCAGCTCGAAACGACGCAGCACGGCGGGCACCTCGAGAATGGCGAGCAGCTCCCCCGCCCCGAAGCGGGCATTGGGCAGCCTGAGCAGGGCGAGGAAGCTTTGCAGCAGCGGGCTCTCCTGACTCGCCGCCCGATCCGAGACCGCAAACGGGATCTGACCGCGCGCGCCAAACACCGCCTGAATGTAGGGGCCATAGCTGTTCACATCCGGCATCATCACCACCACGTCTTTCGGGGTGAGGGTGGGATCCTGTTCGAACAGCGCCAGCAGCCGGTCGTGCAGCACCTCAAGTTCGCGCATCGGGCCGTGGCAGGCGTTGATCTGCAAGGATCCATCCGCCAGGCTGATGGGGCTCTTGTGATGGCTGCTGTCGAGATCGAACTGACCGGCGCCTCGCTCGGCCAGCTCCAGCACATCCTTCTGGATGGCGCGCAGCAGGCTGACATTGCCCTTGCCATCCACCTCGTCGATATCGACGAAGGCCTCGATTTGCGGTACCTCCAGCTCCATCAGCTGATGCAGGTAGTCGCGCCCCAGTTTGCCCATGGAGGCGAGCAGCGGGTTGGCGGGGCCCTGCAACGTCTCGATATCGGTGCCGGGTTTGAGCTTGTTCTCCAGCCGAGCCAGGGTCTTGCGATCCAGCAGATCTCCCCAGTAGTAGCGGCAGGGGTTAGTGACGAACAGGTGTACCTCCACCTCAGGCCGGCTGCCGAGGGCCAGCAGCGCCTCCACATAGCGCGGCGGCAGCGCCGAGATGCCAAACACGAACACCCGCTGCGGCAGCTTGCCCGGCAGATCAGCGGTACGCGCCAGCTCGTGGATAAACTCCTCGTAGAGGTTGGCGCGGTGGTAACCGCTCGGAGAGAGCGCCAACGTGCGTGCCACCAGCTCACGCCACAGCTCCGGCTGCCAATCCTGACCGCTCACCCCGGCCAGCTCCTGACTCAATCCTTCCCCCTCTTCCCAACGGGCGATCCAGTCCGGCCGGTAGACCAGATACTGGTCAAAGAGATCCGCCACCTTCTGGCAGAGCTGCCACAACCGCACCTGCTCGGGCGCCTGCGCAAGTTCACGGGCAGGATCCTCGCCATCCCCACCCCCCAGATAAGCGGCGAGCGGGGCAAAGGCGGGGCGATCCAGCAAGGCAGGCAGAATGGTCATCAGCTGCCAGCTCATGGAACCCTTGTTGTAGGGGCTCTGGCGCGGCACATCTGCCAGCACCCGGGTGAACATCTCCCAGATAAAGCTGGCGGGCAGCGGAAAGTCGATATTGGCGGCGATGCCGAAGGCTTTGGCCAGCTCCAGCTTGAGCCACTGGGCCATGCCCGGACTCTGCACCAGGATCTGCTCCCGATCGAAGGGGTGAGAGAGAGGGGCCTGCCGGATGCGGCTCACCAGCAGCTCTTTGAGCAGATCCAGCTGATTGGAGTGGTAGAGGGTAAACATGAGCAATTCCCGCCTGTGGATGAGAGGGGGCGAGGGAAAAGGCGAGCCATTTCCATCACTTCACAAGAGAGGGAATTGTCGGGGATCGGGGGGAAGATGCAAAAGGCTCTTGTGGCTAGCAGGCGGGTAAACCGCTGAATCATGAGGGGCGCCGCAGATTTGACGCGCCGCCTCACCTATCCGGAAAACGCAGACAGAAAAAAGCCGGTGCAGTTGCACCGGCCAAAAGGCATTGGAAAACTTGACTCTTCAGGGCATTACCAGTTTTTGCCGAGACGGGCATCCACACTGAAAGCCCCTGCTCCGGCCGCCGCCAGCGCCAGGAAACCCCCGGCCACCGAGACGTTCTTCATAAACATCAGCATCTGCATCTGTTCTGCAGGCTGATAATGGAAAATAAAGGCAGCCATCAGGGTGAAACCGGCCAGCAGCACGGAGAGGCTGCGGGTAAAGAGACCGAGCACGACGGCAAGGCCACCACCCAGCTCAAGCAGGATCACCAGCGGCAACATAAAGCCCGGCACGCCCATCGCTTCCATATAGCCCTGGGTACCGGCATACCCGCCGATCTTGCTCCAGCCCGCCATTACGAACATCAGCGCCAGCAGTACACGACCCGCCAGCAGCGCTACATCTTTCATCTTGTCCATTTCATCTTCCTCGTTTGTGTCACATCACCGCTGACTGCTTCAGGGTAGGTCAAATAACAGAGCTTGGCTGGCACTGGTCGCAACCAGCTCCCACCGGTATTCATCACGACTGAGTACCCCGTCGCCGGGTCGGGCAGCCAGACCGTTGGCGGTCAACTCCCCTGAAATCATCTGCAGGTAACCGTGTCGGCCAGCCAGTGCCCATTCGAGCGTCTCGCCCGGGGCCAGTTCCAGCCGCCATACGCGGGCCTGTTGGCGGATCCGCAGCGATCCATCCTCGCCATCCGGTGACGCCACCAGCGTCATGCCCGGTCTGGACTCGATCTTCTTCTGCTGATACCCGGGTGGCGTGCCGAACTCGTTCGGCTCGATCCAGATCTGCAACAGGGAGAGAGGATCCGTCTGCGAGGGGTTGTACTCGCTGTGGCGGATCCCGCTGCCTGCGCTCATCAGCTGGAAATCCCCTGCCGGGATCTGCTCGGCATGGCCGAGGCTGTCCTTGTGCTCTATGGTGCCTTGCAGCACGCAGGTGAGGATCTCCATATTGGCGTGAGGGTGGGTGGCGAATCCGCCACCCGGCGCAACCAGATCCTGATTGATCACCCGCAGTACCGAGTGCCCCATCCACTCCGGGTCATAGTAGTGACCGAAGGAGAAACTGTGGCGCGCGTCCAGCCAGCCAAAATTGGCCTTGCCCCGCGCTTCTGCGGCTCTCAATTGCATCATGGTCTGCTCCTCACCTACCGGGACGGTTGATTAACGCTGTTTGCCGCTACCGATACCGAACGGAATACGGTATTCGCTGCTCTGGTCAGCCAGGCTGACGGTCAGGTTGCCCTGGGTACGGCTCGGGATCCGCACCTGCTGGGTGCCAGTCAGGTTGGCGTGGACTGATGCCAGCAGATCGCCAGACTCGTCACGCACTTCCAGCATCGGATTGGCTTTGCCATCCAGTGCGGCAGTGGCGTTCCAGTTCACAAACAGCACGCCGGGCATGGCATTGAAGTCAGCCGGTACGGAAGCTTGGGCGAAACCTGTGGTCATCAGGCCTGCAACGGCCAGCATCTTGATTACGTTTTTCATGTTCATTCACTCTCTTGTTTTATATGTCATTGCCAAGGCCTTTTCGGCCAGAATCAATGCATCCATACAAGAGGTTATTCAAATAGTGTGTTGTTCTTTCACCGACATCAGACAGACCGATTTGGTGTGTCACAGTGCGGAACTACCCGCATATTTGGCCGCTCGACGTTCCTGCCTAAGCGTTGATTGAATATTAAAGTGACATGACCTAACTTGTTAGCGAGATAAACTGGCAAACATATTCAAAAAAATTGAAGGTGAGGAATGGCCAAGGAATCGAACAAGGAACGGGCGCTGACCCTGGAGGCAATCCGGGTGCTGGATGCCATCGACCGCCGCGGTAGCTTTGCGGCGGCGGCCGACGAGCTGGGCAAGGTGCCCTCGGCATTGAGCTATACGGTGCAGAAGCTGGAAGACGAACTGGATGCAATGCTGTTTGACCGCAGTGGCCACCGCACCAAGTTCACCCCGGCGGGACGCATGCTGCTGGAGCGCGGCCGAGTGCTGCTGGAGGCAGCCGAGCATCTGGTGGGAGAGACCCGGGCGCTGGCCCGTGGCTGGGAGACCGACATCACAGTCGCCGTCGATGCGCTGGTCCCGGTGCAGGCCCTCTACCCCTTGGTGGAGAAGCTGGCCGAGCAGACCGATACCCGACTGCGGCTGCGGGCCGAGGTGCTGGCGGGTAGCTGGGAGTGTCTGGAAGATGGTCGTGCCGACCTGCTGATCTCCTCCATCAACCCGGACATCATGATGACCGGCATCAAGCATCAGGTGATCAAGGACGAGGTGATGCTCTACGTCGCCCATCCCGATCATCCGCTGCATCAGGAGCCCGAACCCTTGGCCGACGAGACCCTGCGCCGCTACCGCGCCATCGCGGTGGCCGACACAGCCCTTCGCAAACCGGTTCTCACCTACCGCCTGCTGGACAAGCAGCCGCGCCTCACTGTCAGCACCATGACGGAGAAACGGGATGCCCTGCTGGCAGGGATCGGGGTCGGCACCATGCCACAGAGCTGGATTGAGGAGGACATCCGGGCCGGTCGGCTCAAGGTGATCAGCCCCGAGTACCGCCATCAGCTGCAGGTGGTGCTGGCCTGGCGGCGAGACACCATGGGCAAGGCCAAAAGCTGGCTGGTGCGGGAGATACCAAAACTGTTTGCGACTGGTGAGAAATGAGATCCAGTTAACAGAAATGTTAATTGCATGCCTCACTTGACGCCCAATATCTTTGCTGATTTCATAGCCGCCTCATTGAACCCATGGAAGCTGTAGAAAATGAAAAAGAGTTTGCTGGTTGCCCTCACCACCCTGCCCCTGTTTGCCAATGCCGGCCTGATGGATTCGCTGACCGACAGCGTCACCAGCAGCGTCAAGGATGCAGCTAATACCGCCGTATCCGGTGCAGTGGACAGCGCATCCAACGAAGCCATCAAGAAGGCACTGGATATCAAGGAAGGCGGCTCCAACAAGCAGGCTATTAAAGAGAAGCTGGGCGCTCCTGCCACCACCAAGACTGAATCCGGTCTGGAAGTGTGGACCTATGATCTGGATGCCCTGAACAAGGCCTCTCCGCTGCTGGCAGAAACCACCAAAACCCTGCTGAAAGATACCGACGCCGCCAAGAAAAACGTGGTCATCAAGTTCGAAGGCGAAACCGTCAAGAAAGTAGACCTGACCGACAAGGCTCAGGGCTAAGTTCGCTCGGCCGGTGGAGTGGGCTGAACACCCGTATCGGCGCAGATAGCAAGAGGGGGAGCACCGGGCTCCCCCTCTTTCATTATCGGTTTGTTACACCTTGAAGCGATGCACCAACGCCACCAGCTGGCGATTGGACTCCAGCAGGGTGGCCGAACTCTGTTCGGTATTCTGACCGTTATCCACCAGCAGATTGACCATGTCGCGGATCGTGACCATGTTGCGGTTGATCTCTTCAGTCACCCGGCTCTGCTCCTCTGCCGCAGTCGCAATCTGGGTACCCAGATCGTTTATTTGCACCACGGCATCCGCCATCTTGTCGAGCCCGCCTGTCACCTGCTCGGTATTCTCGGTCGCCACCTGACAGCTCTGCTTGGTGTGCTCCATGGCCACCACGGCTTCGGCCACCCCCTGCGTCAACCGGGAGAGCATGCTCCCCACCTCGGCAGTGCTATTCTGGGTTCTCGCCGCCAGTGCGCGCACCTCATCAGCAACCACTGCAAAACCGCGCCCCTGCTCACCGGCCCGCGCCGCCTCGATGGCCGCGTTGAGTGCCAACAGGTTGGTCTGGGCAGCAATATCGCCGATCACGCTGAGTACACTGCTGATCTGGCGAGCATCTTCCTGCATCCCCAATACCTTGGTCGCAGCAAGATCCACTTCATCGATCAGCGCCGCCACACTGGCAGAGGCCTGACCCACTACCTGACGGGACTGAATCGCCTGACCATTGGCAGACTCGGTAAAGCTGGCGGAATCGCTCGCGTGGTGCGCCACACTGTCGGCAGTGGAGCTGAGCTCGGTCAGGGCTGTCACTATCTGATCGGTCTCGGCGGCATGCTCACCGAGAATGCGTCTGGCCTGCCCCGTCTGCTGATCCAGCTGGGCCAATTCACGAGTAATCAGCTCTGTGGTCTCGGTCACCTGCAACATCATCTGCTGCAGATAGGCGATAAAGCGGTTCACCGATTGAGCGATATGGTCCAGCTCATCGTGCCCCTTGACCCGGATCCGGGCAGTCAGATCAGCATCTCCGGCCGAGAGCGCATCGATGTTCTGCTTGAGGGTGTCGAGTCGACAGCCCAGCTGCTTGATGGCCATCAACATCAGCGCAAACAGCAGCACCACTAGCGGTAGCTGGATCGCTGCCAGCGTCTTGAGCACCTCCTGACTGTCGTGGGTCAGGGTGCTGGTCGGCAGCGCCGCCGCCAACAGCCAGGGGGTTCCTTCGATGGGTTGCATCAGCAATGTCTGCTCTTCACCCAGATCCTGAAAGGTAGTGCGCTGCAACGCGGCGCCATTACCCGGCCCCAGCAGGCTAGCGATGGCGCTGGCAAAGGGATAGTCCCCGTGAGATGAGAGGTTGCCCAGCACCACATCCCCGCTCAAACGACCATTCTTGCTGAGGATCTTGCCGTCGGCCTCGACGATCATCACCTGACCACCGATCTCCTGCTCTTTTTTGGCGACCAGATCATTGAAGAAACCCAGCGTCACATCGATGGTGGACACCCCGTAAAGGGAACCGTCACGATAGATCCCCATGGCACAGTTGGTGCGCGGCTGTTGGCTGGCACCATCCTTGTAAGCCGCCGCCCAGACACACATGCCTTTCTCCGCCTGCTGCCCGGCTCTGTGCCAGGGCTGCTCGAAATAGTTGGGCGCCTCGGCCGAGTTCCAGTAGGTGTTGGGGATCAGCTTGTTGGCACCATCCCGATGAAAGAAGGTACTGAACTTGATGCGACCGGCTTCCCGCTGATCCGGCATCGGCCAGATGCCGCCACCAAACACCATGGCATTGCCATATTGATCGATCAGAGCAGGGAGAACAGCATCGATTTGCTCACTCGGCAGTTGGGCAACCAGCTGAGTGATACTGCGTGACTGGCTCTGCACCCCGTTGAGCTGATCGCGAATGTCGGTCGCAATCTCGCTGACCCGCAGCACCAGATTCTGCTCACCCGCCCGTTGCAGCTCGGGTTTGACCCATAACTGGATGCCGATTACGGTCAGCACACAGACCGCCACCATGAATCCCAGAAAAACGGCGGTATATCGCCCCTTGATTGTCCCCAGATCCCAACCCATACCCTCTCCTGTTTTCGGCCACTGCTAACTGCAGCTTGTTATATGAGCGGGCATTATCTTGCAATTCGCTCACGGCGCGTTTGCCATCGCTCACATAAGCGACAGCAAGATAAGGATTCGAGCGAAAATGGATCGATACGATCACAAAAAGGGTGGCCTCGGCCACCCTTGGGTTGATAACAGCTGGAGCTGTTACTGGTTCGCTTCGGCGAACTGCTTCATCGCTTCGGCGTGCTTGGTCATACCGGCGGCACGCTCGTTGAGCTTCTTGATGAATTCCGCCTTCTTGGCCGGATCTTCAATGCGATCATAACGTTGCTGCAGGTTGGCCTGGATCTGCTCCGGGGTCATGTTCTGCATGCGGGCCATCTTGTCGTGGCGACCACCGTGGTGTTTGCCACCCATCATGCCACCACCGTCCATCGGGCAATCCACCATGGCACCGGGCTGGCCAGTGGGGGCCGCTTCACTGGCAGCATAGGCACCCAGCGGCAAGCCAAGGAGCAGGGTAGCGGTCAGCAGGGTTTTGGTCAGCTTTTTCATGGTCTATCTCCTGTAGGGATGATTCTGGTTCGGCGCTCTTGCCTTGCCCTCAAGTAAACACCCTATCGGTGTCTGAACTTTGCCAGCATCGCCCTTTTTTGTAGCAGAGTGTGGCATCGTGCGGATCTGGCACACTTTGACACAAACCGCCGGGCGGATTTTCGTATACTCGTGCCAACGCCAAGCAGGGGAGGTATTCATGAACCAGGGCAACACCCACATTCTGGTGGTCGACGATCACAGCGAGATCCGCGATCTCTTGAAGCGCTTTCTGGAACAGCACGGCCTGCGGGTCAGTTGCGCCCGGGATGGCAAGGAGATGAAGCGACTGCTGGAGGAGCGGGAGTTCGACCTGCTGGTGCTGGATCTGATGATGCCGGGTGAAGATGGTCTGACCCTCTGCCGCGAGCTGCGGGTCAAATCGAACCTGCCCATCATCATGCTGACTGCCATGGGGGAAGAGACCGACCGCATCATCGGATTGGAGATGGGGGCCGACGACTATCTGGCAAAGCCTTTCAATCCGCGCGAGCTGCTGGCGCGCATCAAGGCGGTGATGCGCCGCACCCAGGCGGATAACCAACCCGCCGCCGAGACCCTGACCCGGGATCTGCGCTTCGATCGCTGGCTGCTCGACGTCAATCGCCGGGAGCTGGTCGATGAGGATGGGGTGGGCCTGAGCCTCTCCACCGCCGAATTCGATCTGCTCAAGGTGTTTCTGGAACGCCCGCAGCGGGTGCTGAGCCGGGATCAACTGCTGGATCTGGCCCGTGGCCGCGAGGCGGTAGCCTTCGATCGCGCCATCGATACCCTGGTGAGCCGCCTGCGCCGCAAGCTGGAGCGGGATCCCAAGAATCCGGAGCTGATCAAGACCATCTGGGGTGGCGGCTATATGTTCTCGGCCGATGTGACGCAGGTATAAGTAGTGAATGCACTGAAACGGCTATGGGCACGGATGTGGCCCAAGGGGCTGACCGGCCAGATCATTCTGGTGGCGCTGGCGGGGTTGATCCTGATCCAGCTGCTCAGTATCCAGATCTACCGCACGGATCGGGAGGAGGCGCTCGGCTTCGTCAACAGCCGCAACGCCATGCAGCGGATCATCTCTGTGGTCAGGCTGCTCTCCCTCTCCCCCCGTCCCTCTATGACGAGATCCTCAAGGCGAGCCGCAGCGAGACCCTGCTGCTGCGCCTCTCCGACGAGCCGCTGCAACCGGATAACCGCAGCCCCCGCTTCGAGCAGCTGGTGCGCTCGCGCCTCAACTATCCCCCCGGCCTCACGGTCGAGATCAGCGCCGAGCTGAAAGAGGATACTCAGCGCAGCAAGGCGTGGGAACATCATGCCCGCATGATGCGGGATCGCAAGGGCCCTCCGCCGCCGCGGGATATGCGTCTCTATGGCTCCATCGAACTGCCGCAGGGGGGCTGGCTGCAGTTCAGTTCGCTGGTCGACAAGGAGGCTGGCAGCTGGTCGTGGCAGACTACCTTCAACCTGATGCTGGTCGCCAGTCTGGTGATCGGACTGATGGTGCTGCTGTTTCGCCGTGCCACCCGCCCGCTCAAGCAGCTGGCAGGCAATGCGGAGCGGCTCGGACGGGGCGAGGATATCGAGCCCTTGAAAGAGGAGGGGCCGACCGAGATCCGCGAATCGATTCAGGCCTTCAACCGGATGCACACCCGGCTCGACCGCTTCGTGCAGGACAGAACCCGGATGCTGGCGGCCATCTCCCACGATCTGCGCACCCCCATCACCAGCCTGCGGCTGCGCACCGAGTTTCTGGCCGATGGTGAGGACAAGGAGCGCATCCAGCAGACCCTGCAACAGATGGAGCAGATGCTGGCGGCCACCCTCAGCTTTGCTCGCGAGGAGGGACAGCAGGAGGCTACCCGCGAGCTGGATCTGGTCAGCCTGCTGGTCAGCCTGTGCGATGACTATGCCGATACCGGCCAGCCGGTCACCTGTCTGGCGGAGGGCAAAGAGGTCTACGCCTGTCGGGCCAACACCCTGCGCCGAGTGCTGCAGAATCTGATCGGCAACGCCATCAAATATGCCGGCAGCGCCGAAGTGTCGCTGGAGCGGCGCAAGGAGGAGCTGTTGATCCGGGTCTGCGATAACGGGCCGGGGATCGATCCGGCGCGGCTGGAGGATGTGTTCAAGCCGTTCGTGCGGCTCGATGAAGCGCGCAACACCGAGTCCGGCAGTGTCGGGTTGGGGCTCTCCATCGCCCGCACTCTGGTCCATCAGCACGGCGGCGAGCTGACCCTGCTCAATCGGCCACAGGGGGGACTGGAGGCGCGGATCAGCCTGCCGCTGTAAGTAGTTACTCTATCCGCCAGCCTTGTCATGGCGCCATTTGCATCATGCAAACTTCATCATTTGAGCGCTTGTTCTTCGATGAGAAAGGCGGTGATAATCGATGACCACGGGACGGTATACGGCAACGGATTGGAGCAAGGATGGCCTCTTCCAAGACAGGAGTCATAGTCAGTATCGGGTGGGGGCTCCTGCTGCTCGCCCTTGCTCTGCCTGCCTGGGCCAAAGCCCCGGAAGAGCCGATCATCATTACCAACTCCAAAGCCTGGCAGCCCTTCTCCTATATCAATGAGTCGGGCCAGCCGGATGGCCTGCTGATCGATTTGTGGCGTGAATATGCCCGGGTCACCGGCCAGAAGATCGAGTTCAGGCTGGTCGACTGGCAAGGCTCCCTCGATCTGCTCCATGAGGGGAACGCGGACGTTCACGCCGGACTGCTCTGGTCAACGGAGCGGGACAAACTGTTCGACTATGGCCGGCCGCTCGCCCAGCTCGACTCCCAGCTCTTCTTCTCGAGCGAATTGCGCGGCACCGATGTCCACTACTACCTGCGCCATGAAACGGTCGGTGTGGTAGTCGGTGGCTACGAGGAGTATTACGCCAGACGCTACTTCCCCGGCACCAGACTGCAGACCTTCAATGACAATGACACCCTGCTGGCGGCGGCCTTTCGGGGTGACATAAAAGCCTTTATCGCCGATCTGCAGGTCGCCAACTTCTACATCTATACCTCGGACGATCCCACCCGCTTTATTCCGGTTCGCCACCTCTATACCGACCAGATCCGCTTTGCGGTGAAAAAGGGTGACCTTGCCCTGCTAAACCGGCTGGAAGAGGGCTTCGCCAAGCTCAAAGAGAGCGATCGGGAGCGGATCATCCGCAAATGGATGCATGTCGAAACCGTCTACCCCATCCATCTCGGTCCCTGGCTACTGCTGGCCGGGGCATTGATCATGGTGGCCTACATAGTGCAACTGCGCCGCGCCGTTGCCAGCCGTACCACCGAGTTGAGCCGCGCCAACGCCAGACTGGAGAAACAAGCCAGTACCGACCCCCTGACCGGTCTGCTCAACCGACGGGCATTCATGCCCGCCATGGAGCAACGACTGGCAAGCGGGGAGCCCTGTGCCCTGTTGCTGTTCGATGTGGATCACTTCAAGGAGACCAATGACCGCTTTGGTCATGGCATCGGGGATCTGCTGCTGGAAAAGCTGGCCACGACTGTGACCAACCTGTTGCCCAAAGAGGCTCTGCTGGCCCGCATCGGCGGCGAAGAGTTTTGCCTGCTGCTACCGCTGGCCACATTGGCAGAGACAGAAGAGTGGGCCGAGCGTATCTGCCTGGAGAGCAACCGGCAAACCCTGCACACCAGCAGCGGCGAGGTGGCCCTCTCCATCAGCACCGGGGCAGTCTGGGTCGCCGCAGAGAGAGAGGCTGATGCCGACCAGCTACTACGGCAGGCTGACGCCCTCATGTATCAGGCCAAGGGACTGGGGCGCAATACCTGGCAAGCCGCCGCCTATCAGGGATAGCCCTCTGACGGACACGCAATAAAAACGGCCGCCATCGGAAGATGGCGGCCGCATGAGTGGTTCCCTATCAGAAGTTGTAGGTCACGCCCAGGTTGTAACGGCGACCATCCAGCACAGTGCCATAGCTGCTGTAATCCACCGTCTTGTCGAAGAGGTTGTAGACCCCGGCAGTCAGATCCAGATGCTTGTTGGCCTTGTAGACCAGGCCCATGTCAAAGAAGGTGTAGGAAGGGGTCCCCTCCGCCATCTTGACCCGGCTCAGGTACTCGGAGGTCTCGCCACGGAAGTTGACCCGTGACCAGAGGCTGAGATCCTCGGTGGTTTGCCAGTCAACACTACCGTTGAGCATGTGGCGGGGCCTCTGGTTGAGGGCATGACCCGCCAGTGGACCACTCTTCTGCTCGGACTGGGTGAAGGTGTAGCTGGAGCTGACCGACCAATCCTCATTGATAGCCCAATCCATCATCCCCTCGACCCCGCGCATATTCGCCTTGTCGACGTTGACCCGATCGCTGATGAAGTCATAACTGTGACCATTGAGGGTACAGGCGGGATCGCTCTTGCTGGTGCAACGACGCACTTCGGAGATCTTGTTCTTGAAGTCGGTGTTGAACAGGGTCACTCCGGCGTTGAGCCCCTGATGACCGTTCCACAGCAGGCCGATCTCTTCACTCACGCTGGTCTCTGGTTTGAGATCAGGGTTGCCGACCAGTACGCCATCCTGACTGCGGCCGCCAGTAGCCTGGCCCCAGTTGGCCGCCGACATCCGCAAGTCAGGGGAGCGGTAGCCGGTCGAGACGCCTCCTTTCAACGTCCAGCTATCATCCAGATGCCAGACGCCGTAGAGACGAGGGCTCCAGTGAGAGCCGTAGTTCTGGTCCCGATCCATGCGGGCGCCTCCGGTCAGGGCAAAGCTGTCAGTGAGTGACCACTCATCCTCGACAAACATTGCCCAGCTCCAGCGGGTCAGCTGCTCGGCAGGGTTGGCCACTGTCAGGGCATTGCCTTGATCGTGCAGATCCTCATAACGATACTGACCACCGACACTCAAGTAATGATCCCCCAGAATAAACTGGGTATGGGTATCGGCGATGGTATTGGTAAGCTCCATCTTGCGAACGGGGTTACTGTTGGCCTCCTGCTGCAGATAGCTGCTGGAAGAGCCGAAATCATACTGACCATCATGGGTCAGCGCATAGTTGGTGCGCTCGTAGCGATAGAGGCTATCTGTCGCCTTGACATCCAGCGAATTGCCGGCCGTGCGATCCCGATCCTGCAGACTGCGACTGGCCTCCAGATCGAAGCGATTCTGCTCATCAGGCTTGAAGCTGAGCACTGCCGTGCCACTGCGAGTCTCCTGCTCGGCAAAACCCTGGGTAAATTTGTCTTCGCCACGATTAGCCAGCTGGCCATTGAAGCGCAGCCCCAACACGCCATCGATCAATGAACCTGCGGTATAGGCATCGGTCTGGAAGCTATTACCGGCATCCTTGTTCTCCTGGAAGGTCGAATCTGCGTGAACCGACCCCTGCCAGGCCAGACCGGTGGTCTTGCGGGTAATCACGTTAATCACACCACCCATGGCATCTGAACCATAACGGGATGACATGGGACCACGGACGACCTCAATGCGCTCGATCGCCTGCAGTGGCGGCAGCCAGCCCTGCTCGATACCAGCTTCATCGCTATTGGGGCGAGTACCACGACTATCCACCTTTTTGCCATCAACCAGCATCAGGGTGTATTTCGATCCCATACCGCGAATGCTGATATCACTGCTGCTGCCACCGCCAGTCACCACAACACCGGGAACATCCTTCAGGGCATCGGTCACATCGCGATAGGCCCGCTTCTCCAGCTGCTCACGGGTAATCACAGAGATGGAGGCAGCAGAGTCTTCAATCTTCTGCTGGAAGCCGGAAGCGGTGACGACCATCACCTCTTGTTTGGCTGCGTGGGCCTGGGTCGCAAGAAGGGAGCAGACCAGCAAGGCAAGCTTGTTCGGTTTCACTGTTGTCATGTTTTAGCCTGAACGTTTTTAGTAGGAAGGTGGCGTATTCCCTTACTTCATTCGTTACAACGCCTTGGCATCCGGCCAGGTGCAGCATCAAAAAAGGCTCATTTGAAAAGCACTTTATTAATCAGCCCGCATTGTAACTACCCCATCCCAACAATTCAAATAATAATCATTATCGTTCGCCTCGTATGGTATTCCTGCTGCAAAACAGCTCATTCTTGATAAGAGACTGTTTTAATGGAATAAATCTATAAACAAACAAGGGGATTACACAAACAAGAGGAAGTGATGACGTACCATTGCAAGATGGCCTGATTTAATCCTCAAGCTCTATCAGCTCGCAGCGGAACAATATGGCCAAGATGGGATGTGCTGCGATACAGAGGTGGAAACAGTAGCAAGAACGCCAACAGGGGAAGGTATTGTCATCGTGGTGGGATGTCGGCAGCTCACCAGCAGGCTAAAACATCAAAACCCGGTCGTGAGACTGGGCTTTGTGTTCGTTCTGGTATGCAAACCTGTGGGTCTTATGGACAAAATCGCCCATAGCAAAAAGGCCTTCCCATCAGGGAAGGCCTTCAAATTAGTGGCGGAGCGGACGGGACTCGAACCCGCGACCCCCGGCGTGACAGGCCGGTATTCTAACCGACTGAACTACCGCTCCGCATTCGGTTAGCTTTCGCTAAATTTTCTGCTGCTTCTTCTGAGGTGTCATCCTCGCAGCCAGTGACGTGATTCTTCACATCGCTGTTTAATTGGGTGCCTGGCAGTGTCCTACTCTCGCATGGCGAATGCCACACTACCATCGGCGCTACCGCGTTTCACTTCTGAGTTCGGCATGGGATCAGGTGGTTCCACGGCGCTATGGCCGCCAGGCAAATTCTTAATCCAGAAAGCTGACGTGAGTAACGAGGTTGCCTATTGGCTTGTCGCTATCACTGAATTAGTTAGTAGTTCGCTTGGTATTTGCTACAAGGCCCAGAACACTTCTTGGGTGTTGTATGGTTAAGCCTCACGGGTAATTAGTATGGGTTAGCTCAACACGTCGCCGCGCTTACACACCCCACCTATCAACGTTGTGGTCTCCAACGGCCCTTTAGGACCCTCAAGGGGTCAGGGATGACTCATCTCAGGGCTCGCTTCCCGCTTAGATGCTTTCAGCGGTTATCGATTCCGAACTTAGCTACCGGGCAGTGCCACTGGCGTGACAACCCGAACACCAGAGGTTCGTTCACTCCGGTCCTCTCGTACTAGGAGCAACTCCCTTCAATCATCCAACGCCCACGGCAGATAGGGACCGAACTGTCTCACGACGTTCTGAACCCAGCTCGCGTACCACTTTAAATGGCGAACAGCCATACCCTTGGGACCGACTTCAGCCCCAGGATGTGATGAGCCGACATCGAGGTGCCAAACACCGCCGTCGATATGAACTCTTGGGCGGTATCAGCCTGTTATCCCCGGAGTACCTTTTATCCGTTGAGCGATGGCCCTTCCATTCAGAACCACCGGATCACTATGACCTACTTTCGTACCTGCTCGACCTGTCCGTCTCGCAGTTAAGCTGGCTTATGCCATTGCACTAACCTCCTGATGTCCGACCAGGATTAGCCAACCTTCGTGCTCCTCCGTTACTCTTTGGGAGGAGACCGCCCCAGTCAAACTACCCACCAGGCACTGTCCGCGAGCCCGATTCAGGGCCCTGCGTTAGAACATCAAACATACAAGGGTGGTATTTCAAGGACGGCTCCAGCGCAACTGGCGTCACGCCTTCAAAGCCTCCCACCTATCCTACACATGTAGGTTCAATGTTCAGTGCCAAGCTGTAGTAAAGGTTCACGGGGTCTTTCCGTCTAGCCGCGGGTACACCGCATCTTCACGGCGAATTCGATTTCACTGAGTCTCGGGTGGAGACAGCATGGCCATGGTTACACCATTCGTGCAGGTCGGAACTTACCCGACAAGGAATTTCGCTACCTTAGGACCGTTATAGTTACGGCCGCCGTTTACCGGGGCTTCGATCAAGAGCTTCGCTTGCGCTAACCCCATCAATTAACCTTCCGGCACCGGGCAGGTGTCACACCCTATACGTCCACTTTCGTGTTTGCAGAGTGCTGTGTTTTTGATAAACAGTCCCAGCCATCTGGTCACTGCGACTCCCAACTGCTCCATCCGCAAGGGACTTCACTGTCAAGAGCGAACCTTCTCCCGAAGTTACGGTTCTATTTTGCCTAGTTCCTTCACCCGAGTTCTCTCAAGCGCCTTGGTATTCTCTACCCGACCACCTGTGTCGGTTTGGGGTACGATGACTTGTAATCTGAAGCTTAGAGGCTTTTCCTGGAAGCAGGGCATCAATGGCTTCCACACCGTAGTGTGTTCGTCTCGTGTCTCAGTGTTGTGTCTCCGGATTTGCCTAGAAACACCACCTACGCACTTTCACCAGGACAACCGTCGCCTGGCCCACCTAGCCTTCTCCGTCCCCCCATCGCAATTACAAGTCGTGCAGGAATATTAACCTGCTTCCCATCGACTACGCCTTTCGGCCTCGCCTTAGGGGTCGACTCACCCTGCCCCGATTAACGTTGGACAGGAACCCTTGGTCTTCCGGCGAGGAGGCTTTTCACCCCCTTTATCGTTACTTACGTCAGCATTCGCACTTCTGATATCTCCAGCATACCTCTCGATACACCTTCGCAGACTTACAGAACGCTCCCCTACCACTCACACATAAGTGTGAATCCGCGGCTTCGGTGCCTGGTTTGAGCCCCGTTACATCTTCCGCGCAGGCCGACTCGACTAGTGAGCTATTACGCTTTCTTTAAATGATGGCTGCTTCTAAGCCAACATCCTAGCTGTCTGAGCCTTCCCACATCGTTTCCCACTTAACCAGAACTTTGGGACCTTAGCCGGCGGTCTGGGTTGTTTCCCTCTTCACGACGGACGTTAGCACCCGCCGTGTGTCTCCCGGATATTACTTACTGGTATTCGGAGTTTGCATGGGGTTGGTAAGTCGGGATGACCCCCTAGCCCAAACAGTGCTCTACCCCCAGTAGTATTCGTCCGAGGCGCTACCTAAATAGCTTTCGGGGAGAACCAGCTATCTCCGAGTTTGATTGGCCTTTCACCCCCAGCCACAGGTCATCCCCTAACTTTGCAACGTTAGTGGGTTCGGTCCTCCAGTTGATGTTACTCAACCTTCAACCTGCCCATGGCTAGATCACCCGGTTTCGGGTCTACACCTTGCAACTAGACGCCCAGTTAAGACTCGGTTTCCCTACGGCTCCCCTATACGGTTAACCTCGCTACAAAATGTAAGTCGCTGACCCATTATACAAAAGGTACGCAGTCACCCCGAAGGGCTCCCACTGCTTGTACGTACACGGTTTCAGGTTCTATTTCACTCCCCTCACAGGGGTTCTTTTCGCCTTTCCCTCACGGTACTGGTTCACTATCGGTCAGTCAGGAGTATTTAGCCTTGGAGGATGGTCCCCCCATATTCAGACAGGATGTCACGTGTCCCGCCCTACTCGATTTCACATCAAGGTTGTTTTCGTGTACGGGGCTATCACCCTGTATCGCCGGCCTTTCCAGGACCGTTCCACTAACTTCCAAGATGCTTAAGGGCTAATCCCCGTTCGCTCGCCGCTACTGAGGGAATCTCGGTTGATTTCTTTTCCTCGGGGTACTTAGATGTTTCAGTTCTCCCGGTTCGCCTCTGTTACCTATGTATTCAGTAACAGATACCCAAGTTATCTTGGGTGGGTTTCCCCATTCGGAAATCTGTGAGTAATAACGTCTCTTACCGACTTCTCACAGCTTATCGCAGGTTAGTACGTCCTTCATCGCCTCTGACTGCCAAG
>NZ_JBQBEO010000002.1:4327500-4495000 GCF_051919525.1 Aeromonas sp. 6P
ATGGCCGAAAACAAGGAGGCCAAGATGGACTTGCGGCTGAGACCCAACAAGGGAAAACGCCCGCAATTGGGCAAACGGGTGTATGTAGATCCCTGCGCGACCTAGTGGGAGATATCCAGCTGGCCAGCGATGTTCGGATGAAATGAACAGACAATTCACCATTTCGCCAGGTTCAGGAACAACTCTTACTTCCTATATAGAAGAAGTTGAATAATGAGTTGAGGCAGTTGAGGCAGTTGAGGCAGTTGAGGCAGTTGAGGCAGTTGAGGCAGTTGAGGCAGTTGAGGCAGTTGAGGCAGTTGAGGCAATATCAGAATGGATTAAAAGAAAAGCCGGGACAAGCCCGGCTTTTTCTTTATCACTCAGCAGCTGCTTCAGCAGCGGCCGGGCGGTCTACCAGCTCAATATAAGCCATAGGGGCGTTGTCGCCTGCACGGAAACCGCATTTCAGAATGCGAGTATAACCGCCGGCGCGCTCCAGGTAGCGCGGGCCCAGTTCATTGAACAGCTTAGCCACGATCGCGTTATCGCGAGTACGGGCAAATGCCAGGCGACGATTAGCAACGCTATCAGTCTTGGCAAGGGTGATCAGCGGTTCAACTACACGACGCAGCTCTTTTGCCTTAGGCAGAGTCGTCTTGATGATCTCATGACGAACCAGGGAGCTGGCCATGTTGCGGAACATTGCCTGACGATGGCTGCTGTTCCGGTTCAGTTGACGACCACTCAAACGATGGCGCATGACCTTATCCTTCTAACTAAATCTGTGAAACCCGTAATCTGGATTACTCGTCAGCGATGCTGGCGGGCGGCCAGTTCTCAAGGCGCATGCCAAGAGACAGACCACGGGAGGCCAACACGTCCTTGATCTCAGTCAGGGACTTCTTACCGAGGTTAGGAGTCTTAAGCAACTCAACTTCGGTACGCTGTACCAGATCACCAATATAGTGGATAGCTTCTGCCTTCAGACAGTTCGCAGAACGAACTGTCAGCTCCAAATCATCGACAGGACGTAGCAGAATCGGATCAAACTCGGGTTTCTCTTCTTTCTTCTCGGGCACGCTGACATCGCGCAGATCCACGAAGGCTTCCAGTTGCTCGGCCAAGATAGTGGCAGAACGACGGATGGCTTCTTCAGGATCCAGGGTACCATTGGTCTCCATGTCGATGACCAGCTTGTCCAAGTCGGTACGCTGTTCCACACGTGCTGCCTCAACATTGTAGGCAATACGAACGATGGGGCTGAACGCGGAGTCCAGCAGCAGGCGACCAATAGGACGCTCTTCGTCATCGTTGTGAACACGAGCAGAAGCAGGCACATAACCACGACCGCGCTGAACTTTCAGGCGCATGCTGATTTCAGCATTGGCACCAGTCAGATGGCAGATTACGTGCTCCGGGTTTACGATCTCGACTTCATCACCGTGAGTGATATCACCAGCGGTAACGGGGCCTGTTCCAGACTTGGTCAGGGACAGAGTTACCTCGTCCTTGCCTTCCAGCTTCACAGCGATACCTTTCAGGTTGAGCAGGATTTCAAGAATGTCTTCCTGTACACCTTCTTTGCTGCTGTACTCATGCAGTACCCCGTCAATTTCGACTTCAGTAACTGCACAACCGGGCATAGATGACAGCAAAATACGACGCAGGGCATTGCCCAGCGTGTGACCAAAGCCACGCTCGAGTGGCTCAAGAGTCACTTTCGCATGAGTCGGGCTAACTTGCTCGATGTCAACTAGCCGCGGTTTAAGAAAATCTGTTACAGAACCCAGCATTGTGTCCTCTCTTTAGAAGCTAGCTTTACTTGGAGTAAAGCTCGACGATCAGCTGTTCGTTAATGTCGGCAGACAGGTCGGAACGCTCTGGCAGACGCTTGAAAGCACCTTCCATTTTAGCGGCGTCAACCTCTACCCAAGTCGGCTTCTCACGCTGACCAGCAACTTCCAGGGAAGCTTTGATACGCGCTTGCTTCTTAGCCTTCTCACGAACGCAGATCACGTCCTCAGGGGAAACCTGGAAAGAAGGAATGTTCACAACGCGACCGTTTACCATGATGGCCTTGTGGCTCACCAGCTGACGAGATTCAGCACGAGTAGCGCCGAAGCCCATACGGTAAACAACGTTGTCCAAACGACCTTCCAGCAGCTGCAACAGGTTTTCACCGGTGTTACCCTTTTGACGGGCAGCGTCGCGGTAGTAGTTGCGGAACTGTTTTTCCAATACGCCGTAGATACGACGAACTTTTTGTTTCTCGCGCAGCTGAACACCGTAGTCGGACAGACGCGCTTTACGCGCACCGTGCTGACCTGGGGCGGTGTCAATCTTGCACTTAGAATCAATCGCACGAACACCTGACTTCAGGAAGAGGTCGGTGCCCTCACGACGGCTAAGCTTAAGCTTAGGACCGATATATCTTGCCATCTTCTTTCTCCAACAATCCTAGACCAAGTAGCTACAGCGTTATACGCGGCGCTTCTTGGGAGGACGACAACCGTTGTGCGGGATCGGAGTCACATCAGTAATGTTAGTGATGCGGAAACCAGCCGCGTTCAGGGCGCGGATGGAAGACTCACGACCGGGACCCGGACCTTTGACCATGACTTCCAGGTTCTTGACGCCATATTCTTTGGCCATCTCACCAGCGCGCTCGGCAGCTACCTGAGCAGCGAACGGGGTGGACTTACGAGAACCACGGAAACCGGAACCACCAGAAGTAGCCCAAGACAGAGCATTGCCCTGACGGTCAGTAATGGTCACGATTGTGTTGTTGAAAGATGCATGAACGTGCGCAATACCGTCGCTCACTTGCTTTTTAACGCGCTTGCGAGCACGAGTCGGAGTTTTAGCCATTTTCTACCTTCCCGTTACTTCTTGATAGCCTTGCGCGGACCCTTACGGGTACGAGCGTTGGTCTTGGTACGTTGACCACGAACAGGCAGGCTACGACGGTGACGCAAACCACGGTAGCAACCCAGATCCATCAATCGCTTGATGTTCATGGAAATCTGACGACGCAGGTCACCTTCAACGGTGAATTTACCTACTTGTTCACGCAGACTCTCGATCTGAGCTTCGTCCAGGTCTTTAATTTTCACATTCTCAGCGATACCGGCTGCGGCACAGATGGCCTTGGAGCGGGTACGACCGACGCCATAAATCGCAGTCAAAGCGATGACTGCATGCTTATGGTCAGGAATGTTAATGCCAGCGATACGGGCCACTATTCACTCCTACATATAGTAGATTACGACCACCACAAAGCCCGTGAGCGGATACGTGGCGGTCAACCAATACACAACAAAAGTTGGCTGGCTATATTAGCCAGCACAACTATTTGTTGCAAGTACTAACCGTAAAAAATTAGCCTTGGCGCTGTTTATGCTTTGGCTCGCTGCAAATCACACGCACCACACCGTGACGCTTGATGATTTTGCAGTTACGGCAGATTGCCTTAACGGAAGCACGAACTTTCATTGCTTAACTCCGTAACTACGCCGACCTTTAGCGGCCGTAGCCCTTCAGGTTGGCCTTCCTCAGGACGTCGCCATATTGATGAGACATCATATGGGTTTGTACCTGAGCCATGAAGTCCATGATAACTACCACGATAATCAGCAGCGAAGTGCCACCGAAGTAGAACTGTACGTTCCAGGCAGTCATCAAGAACTGGGGTACCAGACAGATAAAGGTTATATAGAGCGCACCTGCCAATGTCAGGCGAGTCATAACCTTATCGATGTAACGTGCTGTCTGCTCGCCCGGGCGAATCCCCGGGATAAAGGCTCCACTCTTCTTCAGATTATCTGCTGTCTCGCGGGGGTTGAACACCAGCGCGGTATAGAAGAAGCAGAAGAAGATAATGGCTGCTGCATACAGCATCTCGTAAAGCGGTTGACCAGGCTGCAAGACCATAGAGACCTGTTGCAGGATATCAGCTACTTTACCCTCACCCTGACCAAACCAGGAGGTAATGGTCCCCGGGAAGAGGATGATACTGGATGCGAAAATCGCAGGAATCACACCAGCCATATTCACTTTCAACGGCAGGTGTGTGCTTTGCGCGGCAAATACCTGGCGGCCTTGTTGACGCTTGGCATAGTTAACGACAATACGACGCTGACCACGCTCCACGAACACCACAAAGTAAGTCACTGCGAAAACAATCAAGCCCAGCAACAACAACAGCAGGATGTGCAATTCCCCTTGACGTGCCTGTTCGGCCGTAGCGCCAATGGCATGCGGCAGACCAGCAACGATACCTGTGAAAATAATCAACGAGATACCATTACCAATCCCACGCTCGGTAATCTGTTCACCCAACCACATCAAAAACATGGTACCGGTGACCAGACTCACAACCGCTGTGAAATAGAAGCCTAGACCCGGATTAGTCACGAGTCCATGCATCATATTCGGCAGACCGGTTGCAATACCAATGGCCTGGAAAGTTCCCAAAACCAGCGTGCCCCAACGGGTATATTGGCTAATCTTGCGACGGCCGGATTCACCTTCTTTCTTGAGTTCAGCAAGAGCGGGGTGAACCACTGTCAGCAGCTGGATAATGATCGACGCCGAAATGTACGGCATGATCCCCAACGCAAGAATAGAAGCACGCGAGAGTGCACCACCACTGAACATGTTGAACATCTCAATGATGGTGCCCTTCTGTTGCTGGAACAACTCGGCCAGTACGGCGGCGTCAATACCAGGAATCGGCACATAAGAGCCTGCACGGAAAACGATAATCGCCCCGAGAACGAAGAGCAGACGGCTCTTCAGTTCACTCAGACCACCCTGTGCTTTAACATCCAATCCTGGTTTCTTAGCCATTGTACTGATTATTCCTCGATTTTACCGCCAGCGGCCTCGATGGCTGCACGTGCACCTTTGGTGACGGACAGACCACGAACGGTCACAGCACGGTCAATGTTGCCTGACAGAACAACTTTAGCGAACACGATGTTCTTAGTAACAACACCGGCTTGCTTCAGAGTGCTCAGGTCGACCACATCACCTTCTACCAGGGCGATTTCGTTCAGACGCACTTCGGCAGAAACCAAAGATTTGCGAGAGAAGAAACCGAACTTCGGCAGACGGATTTTCAAAGGCATCTGGCCGCCTTCGAAACCGTTGCGAACTTTGCCGCCACCGGAACGAGAGGTTTGGCCTTTAACACCACGACCACCAGTCTTGCCTAAGCCGGAGCCGATACCACGACCACGACGTTGTTTTTCAGGCTTGGAACCAGCGGCCGGAGACAGAGTGTTCAGACGCATGCTTAGCCCTCCACCTTAACCATGTAATAAACCTGGTTGATCATGCCGCGTACGCAAGGAGTATCTTCCAGCTCAACGGTGTGACCAATGCGACGCAGACCCAGACCACGCAGAGTCGCCTTGTGCTTTGGCAGACGGCCGATAGAGCTGCGAGTTTGAGTTACTTTTACAGTGTTAGCCATGTCGCATTACCCCAGAATTTCTTCAACGCGCAGACCACGCTTGGCAGCGATCTGTTCCGGTGATTGACCGTGAACCAGAGCGTCTACAGTAGCGCGAACAACGTTGATTGGGTTGGTGGAACCGTAGGTCTTGGCCAGCACGTTGTGGATACCGGCAACTTCCAGAACAGCACGCATAGCGCCGCCTGCAATGATACCAGTACCTTGGGAGGCCGGCTTCATGAACACGGTGGAGCCAGAGTGAACACCACGCACCGGGTGGTGCAGAGTGCCGTTGTTCAGCTCAACCTTGTTCAGGTTACGCTTAGCCTGTTCCATTGCTTTTTGAATAGCAGCCGGAACTTCACGGGCTTTACCGTAACCGTAACCTACACGGCCGTTACCATCACCCACCACGGTCAACGCGGTGAAGGACATGATACGACCACCTTTAACAGTTTTCGAAACACGGTTTACTGCAATGAGCTTTTCTTGCAGTTCGCCGGCTTGAGATTCGACTTTAGCCATCTTCGACTCCTAGCTTAGAACTGAAGACCAGCGTCACGTGCGGCAGCTGCCAGGGCAGCGATGCGACCGTGATACTTGAAACCGGAACGATCGAAAGATACGTTCTGAACGCCTTTGGCAATAGCACGCTCAGCGATAGCTTTACCTACAGCGGTAGCAGCATCTGCGTTACCGGTGTATTTCAGAGCTTCACTGATGGCTTTCTCTACTGTGGAAGCAGAGGCCAGAACTTCGGAACCGTTGGCTGCAATAACCTGCGCATAGATATGACGCGGGGTACGGTGAACAACCAGACGGGTAGCTCCCAGTTCCTGCATCTTTTTCCGAGCACGAGTAGCACGACGGAGACGAGCTGCTTTCTTGTCCATAGTGTTACCTTACTTCTTCTTAGCTTCTTTAGTACGCACTTGCTCGTTGGCATAGCGTACACCCTTGCCCTTGTAGGGCTCCGGAGCGCGGTAAGCACGGATATCGGCGGCGACTTGGCCAACCAGCTGCTTGTCGACGCCACGCAGAACGATTTCTGTAGCAGTCGGGCACTCAGCGGTCACACCAGCCGGCAGCGCATGCTCTACCGGGTGAGAGAAGCCCAGAGCCAGCGCAACAGCATTGCCCTTGATGGAGGCTTTATAACCTACACCAACCAGCTGCAGCTTGCGCTCGAAGCCTTGGGTAACACCGATTACCATGTTGTTGACCAATGCACGGGCAGTACCGGCCTGAGCGTCAGCACCAGCGATGCTGCCGCGCGGGGCGAACTTCAGTACATTGTCTTCTTTGGTCACTTCTACACCGGCGTGAATAGAGCGAACCAGAGAACCTTTACCACCTTTGATGGTCAGTTCCTGGCCGTTCAGAGTCACCTCTACGCCAGCAGGAATAGTGACGGGTGCCTTAGCAACACGAGACATTTCCTACCTCCTATTAAGCGACGTAGCAGATGATCTCACCGCCCATGCTTGCTTTGCGAGCAGCACGGTCAGTCATCACACCTTTAGACGTGGACACGATAGCAACACCGAGACCGCCCATAACTTTCGGCAGATCAGTAGTGCGCTTGTAAATACGCAGGCCTGGACGGCTTACGCGTTGGATCAGTTCTACAACTGGCTTGCCCTGGAAATATTTCAGTTCAATTTCCAGTTCCGGCTTCACGTCACCAGCTACGGAGTAGCCAGCGATGTAACCTTCTTCTTTCAGCACTTTGGCGATAGCCACTTTCAGCTTGGAAGAAGGCATGGAAACCGCAACTTTGCTCGCCGCCTGACCGTTACGGATGCGGGTCAGCATATCCGCGATCGGATCTTGCATGCTCATAAGTCTAACTCCCGAGATTCGTTACCAAGAAGCCTTCTTCAGGCCCGGAATTTCGCCCTTCATGGCATGCTCACGCACCTTGATGCGAGACAGGCCAAACTTGCGCAGGAAACCGTGCGGACGACCAGTAATATTGCAACGGTTACGCTGGCGGGACGGACTGGAATCACGGGGCAGCTGTTGCAGTTGCAGTACAGCATCCCAACGCGCTTCTTCAGAAGCGTTCATGTCAACGATGATAGCTTTCAGCTCGGCACGCTTGGTCGCGTACTTGGCTACCAGCTTGGCACGCTTTGCTTCGCGCGCTTTCATGGATGTTTTAGCCATAACCCTAACCTTACTTGCGGAATGGGAAGTTAAAGGCAGCCAGCAGAGCACGGCCTTCTTCATCGGTATTCGCGGAAGTGGTGATGGTGATATCCAGACCACGGACGCGATCGACTTTGTCATAGTCGATTTCCGGGAAGATGATCTGCTCACGCACGCCCATGGAGTAGTTACCACGACCGTCGAACGCTTTAGCGTTCAGGCCACGGAAGTCACGGATACGCGGTACGGAGATACAGATCAGCCGTTCCAGGAACTCCCACATACGCTCGCCACGCAGGGTTACTTTACAACCTATCGGGTAGCCTTCACGAATCTTGAAGCCCGCAACAGATTTGCGAGCTTTGGTGATCAGCGGCTTCTGACCGGAAATGGCAGCCATATCGGCAGCAGCATTTTCCAGCAACTTCTTGTCAGAGATCGCTTCACCAACACCCATGTTCAGGGTGATTTTCTCGATCCGAGGGACTTGCATGATAGTCTTGTAACCGAACTGCTTGGACAGTTCATTTACTACATCGGATTTGTAGTAATCATGCAGTTTCGCCATCGTTAAACTCCAATTACTTCACAAGTTCGCCGGTGGATTTGAAGAAACGGACTTTTTTGCCGTCTTCAATCCGGAAACCAACGCGGTCAGCTTTGCCAGTGGCAGAGTTGAACAGCGCTACGTTTGATACATCGATGGGGGCTTCTTTGGTGACGATACCGCCAGCCTGACCCAGTGCGGGTACCGGCTTCTGGTGTTTCTTCACCTGGTTGATGCCTTCCACGATTACCTTACCTTTTGCAATCAGGACTTGAGTGACTTTGCCACGCTTGCCCTTGTCTTTGCCGGTAAGAACAATCACTTCGTCTTCGCGACGGATTTTAGCTGCCATCGTTCGACTCCTTACAGTACTTCGGGTGCCAGGGACACAATCTTCATGAACTTCTCATTACGCAGTTCACGGGTCACCGGGCCAAAAATACGAGTACCGATTGGCTGTTGGTTGTTGTTAAGCAACACAGCCGCATTGTTGTCGAAACGGATGACAGAGCCGTCCGGACGACGAACGCCTTTACGGGTGCGTACGACCACCGCGTTATACACATCACCTTTCTTCACTTTACCGCGAGGAATGGCTTCCTTGATGGAAACCTTGATGATGTCGCCGATGCCGGCGTAACGGCGGTGCGAGCCACCCAGAACCTTAATACACATTACACTGCGAGCGCCGGAGTTGTCGGCAACACCCAGCATACTTTGCATCTGGATCATCTTAGTGCTCCGCTTTGTTTACTTCTTATCCCTAATGGGATCTGGCTGCCTTCAAAAGGCGCGAAACTATAACACAGGATTTTCAGAAAAGGTAGCCTAAAAAACAAACGGCCCCTGAAAGGGGCCGCTTGGACTACAAAGTACCGATTAGGCCTTTTCTACAACGGCAACCAGGGTCCAGGACTTGGTCTTGGACAGCGGGCGGCATTCGCGGATTTCCACGAGGTCACCAGCTTTGCACTCGTTGTTTTCGTCATGCACGTGCAGCTTGGTAGTGCGCTTGATGATCTTACCGTAGATCGGGTGCTTTACCTTGCGCTCGATAGCAACAGTGATGGACTTGTCCATCTTGTCGCTGATTACACGACCTTGCAGAGTACGGATCTTGTCAGTCATTACGCACCTGCCTTCTCAGTCAGTACAGTCTTGATACGTGCGACGTCACGACGCACTTGTTTCAGAGTGTGAGTCTGAGCCAGCTGGCCGGTGGACGCTTGCATGCGCATGTTGAATTGCTCACGCAGCAGGCCCAGCAGCTCCTGGTTCAGTTCTTCGACGCTCTTTTGACGCAGATCTTGGGCTTTCATCACATCACCGTCTTAATTACGAAAGTGGTCTGAACAGACAGCTTAGCTGCGGCCAGGGCAAACGCTTCACGCGCCAGAGCCTCAGGTACACCGTCCATCTCGTACAGAACCTTGCCAGGCTGGATCGGGCAAACCCAGTATTCCACGTTACCCTTACCTTTACCCATACGAACTTCGAGGGGCTTTTCGGTGATAGGCTTGTCCGGGAACACACGGATCCAGATCTTACCTTGACGCTTAACGTGACGGGTCATGGCACGACGGGCTGCTTCGATTTGACGAGCAGTCAGTTGACCACGGGATGTCGCCTTCAGGCCAAAGGTACCGAAGGATACTTCGTTACCAGAGGTGGCCAGACCGCGGTTACGACCCTTGTGGGTCTTGCGGAATTTAGTACGCTTAGGTTGCAACATTTACCGAATCTCCTTACTTAGCAGCGCGGCGCTTGTTGTCACGCTTGGGCTTTGCAGGAGCTTGCTCTTGAGCAGCGGCAGCGTTAACAGCAGCCAGACCGCCCAGAACTTCGCCCTTGAAGATCCAAACTTTAACGCCGATCACACCGTAAGTGGTGTGGGCTTCAGAAGTTGCGTAGTCGATGTCGGCACGCAGGGTGTGCAACGGCACACGACCTTCACGGTACCATTCGGTACGCGCGATTTCAGCGCCGCCCAGACGACCGGAAACTTCCACTTTGATGCCCTTGGCACCCAGGCGCATTGCGTTCTGTACGGCGCGCTTCATAGCACGACGGAACATTACACGACGCTCCAGCTGGGAAGTGATGCTGTCGGCAACGAGTTTGCCATCCAGCTCCGGCTTGCGGACTTCGGAAATGTTGATCTGAGCAGGCACGCCAGCAATAGTGGCTACAGCTTTGCGCAGCTTCTCAACGTCTTCGCCTTTCTTACCGATTACAACACCCGGACGAGCGGTGTGAATGGTCACACGGATGCTCTTGGCCGGACGCTCAATGGTGATCTTGGACAAGGACGCGTTTTTCAGTTCCTTGGTCAGGAACTGGCGTACTTGAAAATCGCTGTACAGGTTGTCAGCGAAGTCTTTGGTGTTCGCGAACCAGGTAGAATTCCAAGGCTTGGTAATACCCAGGCGAATGCCATTAGGATGTACTTTCTGACCCATTGCTTATCTCCCAGCCTTAGCGTCGGATACCACTACAGTGATGTGAGCGGTACGCTTGAGGATACGATCCGCACGACCTTTGGCACGCGGACGGATGCGCTTCATGGAGGGACCTTCGTCGACCATGATAGTAGCAACACGCAGCGCGTCGATATCGGCGCCTTCGTTGTGCTCAGCGTTTGCAATGGCAGATTCCAGCACTTTCTTAACCAGCACAGCAGCCTTTTTCGGGCTGAAGGTCAGGATATTCAGAGCCTTGTCTACGGACAGACCACGTACTTGATCGGCTACCAGACGAGCTTTCTGGGCAGAAGTACGGGCATAACGGTGTTTAGCGATAGCTTCCATCATTTATCCCTTAGCGCTTCTTAGCCTTCTTATCAGCAGCATGGCCGCGATAAGTACGAGTCGGTGCGAATTCACCCAGTTTGTGACCGATCATTTCTTCGGTAACGAAAACCGGAACGTGCTGACGACCATTATGGACAGCGATGGTCAAACCGATCATGTTCGGGATGATCATTGAACGACGGGACCAGGTTTTAACCGGCTTTTTATCCCCGCTTTCCACCGCTTTCTCTACCTTCTTCAGCAAGTGCAGGTCAATAAATGGACCCTTCTTGAGAGAACGTGGCATGGTGATTCCTCTATGTTAACAATTACTTGTTACGACGACGTACGATGTACTTGTCGGTACGCTTGTTCTTACGGGTCTTGAAGCCTTTAGCCTTCTGGCCCCATGGGGACACAGGCTGCATGCCCTTGTTACGACCCTCACCACCACCGTGCGGGTGGTCAACCGGGTTCATCGCCATACCGCGAACGGTCGGACGAATACCACGCCAGCGGTTTGCACCGGCTTTACCCAGTTGACGCAACATGTGCTCGGAGTTACCGACTTCACCGATGGTAGCGCGGCACTCGGCCAGAACTTTACGTACTTCGCCGGAACGCAGACGCAGAGTTACATAGTTACCTTCACGAGCCAGAATCTGGATGAAAGTACCAGCGGAACGAGCCAGCTGTGCACCTTTACCAGGCTTCATCTCTACAGCGTGAACGGTAGAACCAACCGGGATGTTGCGCATCGGCAGGGCGTTACCTACCTTGATGGCTGCATCAGCACCAGAAGCGATCGCGTCACCAGCTTTCAGGCCTTTCGGAGCCAGGATGTAACGACGCTCACCGTCTGCATACAACACCAGAGCGATGTTAGCGGTACGGTTCGGATCGTATTCCAGGCGCTCTACTTTAGCCGGGATACCGTCTTTGTCGCGCTTGAAGTCGACGATACGGTAGTGCTGCTTGTGACCACCACCGATATGACGGGTAGTGATACGGCCGTTGTTGTTACGACCACCGGACTTGCTTTTGCTGTCCAGCAGAGCGGCGAAGGGCTTGCCCTTGTACAGCTCTTGATTGACGATCTTGACGACGTGGCGGCGGCCCGGAGAAGTAGGCTTGCACTTAACGATTGCCATTTTTGAGAACTCCTCTTACTCGGCTGCGCCCATGAAGTCGATGTCCTGACCAGCTTTCAGGGTCACATAAGCCTTTTTCCAATCGGAACGACGGCCTACGCGTGCACCTGCGCGCTTGGTCTTACCCTTCATGTTCAGGGTACGGACGGTCTCAACTTCGACCTCGAACAGTTTCGCAACTGCAGCTTTGACTTCCGCCTTGGTAGCATCAACAGCAACTTTGAACACGATAGTGTTCTGCTTTTCTGCAACCATGGTGCTCTTTTCAGAGATGTGCGGAGCCTTCAGAACTTTCAGCAGACGCTCTTCACGGATCATGCCAGCATCTCCTCGATTTGCTTAACTGCGTCAGCAGTCATCAGAACCTTGTCGAAAGCGATCAGGCTGACCGGGTCGATACCGGCAACGTCACGCACGTCAACTTTGTACAGGTTGCGAGCAGCCAGGAACAGGTTCTCATCGACTTCAGCAGTCACGATCAGAACGTCAGTCAGTTCCATTTCTTTCAGCTTGGCGATCAGTTCTTTGGTCTTCGGAGCTTCGATGCCGAACTTCTCAACAACGATCAGGCGCTCTTGACGTACCAGCTCGGACAGAATGCTACGGATAGCGCCGCGGTACATCTTCTTGTTTACTTTCTGGCTGTGATCTTGCGGCTTAGCAGCAAAAGTCACACCACCGGAACGCCAGATGGGCGAACGGATGGAGCCAGCACGGGCACGACCAGTACCCTTCTGACGCCACGGCTTTTTGCCGCCACCAGACACTTCAGAGCGAGTCAGCTGCGCACGAGTACCCTGACGGGCACCAGCGGCATATGCAACGACGACCTGGTGAACCAGAGCTTCGTTGAATTCGCGCCCGAAGGTAGTCTCGGAAACTTCAAGAGCGCTCTTGGCGTCTTTCATTACCAATTCCATTACTATCTCCTCAGACGTTACGCTTTGACGGCAGGTTTGACGATCACGTTGCCGTTGGTTGCACCCGGTACTGCACCTTTGATGAGCAGCAGGTTGCGTTCAGCGTCAACACGAACCAGTTCCAGGTTCTGAGTCGTTACACGCTCAGCACCCATGTGACCAGCCATCTTTTTGCCCTTGAATACACGACCCGGAGTCTGGTTCTGACCGATAGAACCCGGAACGCGGTGAGACAAGGAGTTACCGTGGGTCATATCCTGGGTGCGGAAGTTGTGGCGCTTAACAGTACCAGCAAAGCCCTTACCTTTGGATGTGCCGGTAACGTCTACCAGCTTAACGTCAGCGAGAAGATCTACTTTCAGCTCGCTACCAACAGTGAAAGTTTCACCGTTGTTCAGGCGGAATTCCCACAGACCGCGACCGGCTTCTACACCAGCTTTGGCGAAGTGGCCAGCTTCCGGCTTGGTCACACGGCTGGCTTTCTTGGCGCCAGTGGTAACCTGAATAGCGTTGTAGCCGTCGGTTTCTACAGATTTGACCTGAGTTACACGGTTAGCTTCAACTTCGATAACAGTCACCGGGATAGAAACGCCATCTTCAGTGAAGATGCGAGTCATACCCACTTTGCGACCTACAAGACCGATTGTCATTGTTATCAACCTCTTTCCGTAATTAACCCAGGCTGATCTGGACGTCTACACCAGCTGCCAGATCCAGACGCATCAGGGCGTCTACGGTCTTGTCAGTCGGCTCAACGATGTCTACCAGACGCTTGTGAGTGCGGATCTCGTACTGATCACGCGCATCTTTGTTGACGTGCGGGGAGATCAGGACGGTGAAGCGCTCTTTGCGAGTCGGCAGCGGAATAGGACCGCGAACCTGCGCGCCAGTGCGCTTAGCAGTTTCAACGATTTCCGCAGTGGATTGATCAATCAGGCGATGATCAAAAGCCTTCAGGCGGATACGGATTCTTTGGTTCTGCATTGACAGAGCTCCAATAGATAAAAGAACATAAATCAACACCGCCCGACCGAGATTTCTCCCGCCAGAGGTGTGATTTTTCACGTTTCCCCCCATATCGGGAGGACTGTATGGCTGGCTCCTGTAAACAGGAAACTCAGCAGCAGACATATCGTCTGGCTTACCTCATGGGTAAGCGGAGGGGATTATACGGATTTTTCAAATTTGCGCAAGGGAGAGCGAACAGATTATGCGCAGTTTTATGTGACAGATGGATCTCGCTTGCGGCAACGCACTCTGTGCCAACACCCAGGTAACGACAATGTTACAAGCAGACTGGTAGACTGTGCGCTTACCTCTGTCAGTGGAACGACATCCCATGCTCAAAGATCAAAAGAAAGCCTATCAGTATGGCCTTTGCGCCGTTGCCCTCTGGTCGACGGTCGCCACAGCCTTCAAGATCTCCCTCGCCTATTTCGAACCTGTGCAACTGTTGCTTGTGGCCGCCTTCACCTCGACTCTCACGCTGACAGCCGTCGTCGCCAAACAGGGCAAACTGCCGCTGCTGGGGAGCTACATCAAGGCCCGCCCTTTCTACTATCTGACTCTGGGCGTGCTGAATCCCTTTCTCTATTACCTGTTGCTGTTCAAAGCCTATGATCTGCTGCCTGCCCAGCAGGCACAGACCCTCAACTACACCTGGGCCATTACCCTCAGTCTGCTGGCCGTCCCCTTCCTCGGCCAGAAGCTGCGTCGGCGTGATGGCGTCGCCATCGTGCTGGGGTATTTTGGCGCACTGGTGATCGCCACCAGAGGCGATGTATTCGGCCTGCAGTTCGACAGCCCCCTCGGCGTGACGCTGGCGCTGGTCTCGACCCTCATCTGGGCCAGCTACTGGATCCTCAACACCCGCAATCAGGGGGATCCCATTGTCAGCCTGTTGCTCGGCTTTATGATCAGCCTGCCTTTTATCGTCGTTGCAACCTGGTTGCTCTCCGATTTTGCCATGACCGCCTGGCAGGGATGGGCTGGTGCCATCTATGTGGGACTGTTCGAAATGGGCTTCGGTTTCGTGCTCTGGCTGATGGCGCTGCGCCATGCCACCAACACGGCCCCCATCAGCAACCTCATCTTTATCTCGCCGTTTGCCTCACTGGTGCTGCTCAACCTGTTGATCGGCGAAGCCATCCATCCAGCCACCCCAATCGGGTTGGCGCTCATCGTTGCCGCCCTGTTGATCCAGCAGCTCAAGTACGGCAAACGCTATCGAGCATCAGTCGAAACCAAGAGCTGACCATGCAGAAGGGCGTATCCACGGATACGACCTTCTCTCAATCCATCCACTCCTGTGGCTGATGTTTCGGCAGCCGCATCTCGACCAACAAGCCGCCGAGATCCGAGCTTCCCAACCGGATAGTGCCGTGGTGCTGGGCGACTATCTTGGCCACGATGGCCAACCCCAGCCCACTACCGCCGACGGTCCGCGCCACATTCCCCTGAGTAAACGGCTTGAGCACCCGGGAATAGTCCTGCTCCGGAATGCCGGGGCCATCATCGGATAGGCGCAGGCGCACCCAGTGCCCATCGTCCTTGAGCTCGGCATGCAAACGGCTCGCCCCATAACGCTGCGAGTTGCTTGAGAGGTTGTTCAACACCCGCCGGATACTGACCGGATTGCAGGCCACCCGCACCGCCTCTTGCGGCAGCGCCAGATCAACTTCCAGTCCCTGCTCCGAGTAGATCAGCAAGGTATCGTGCACCAGCTGGGTCAGGTCGATCGGCTCCAGATCCTGCCCTTCATCCGGACGGATGTAATCGATGAACTGATCGATGATGGCATTGGACTCATCGATATCGGCGTTGATGCTCTCCTTGAGGTACTCGTCACCAGAGGACATCATCTCGGTCGCCAGCCGGATGCGGGTCAGCGGGGTACGCAGATCGTGGGAAACCCCCGCCATCATCAGGTTACGCTCTTCGATCAGGCTCTTGATGGAGTGCGACATATGGTTGAAGGTGCGGGTCAGTCGCCTTACTTCCCGTGAACCCAGCTCCCCCAGCGCCTCGGGGAAATGGCCTCTGGCCACCGCAACAGCGCCAGCTTCGAGATCCTCGAGCGGGCGCACCAGCTGCCGGGCAAAGCGCCAGGCCGCAAACAGAGTGATCACCAGCAGCACGCTCAGATAGATGATGAGGGGTTCGATATCGTCATCTTCAATCTCGGTCAGCGGGATCCGCACCCAGATTTTGCTGGCCTGCGGCGGCTGGATCCAGATGATGTAGTGATCCTGGATCTCGACCCGCACCTTGGCCGGGCCACCCAGCTCGCGGCTGATGTTCTCCTCCAGATAGGGGTATGGCTTGGCCTCGTTGAAGCCATGCTGCACCGCCTCGCTCTGGGTATAGATATCGGTACCGGTCGTCACATAGACCAGCGCCTCGGCATCTTCACTCAGCGCCAGTTGTTCAGTGTTGACCGGAAAGATCAGCTTGACCTGATTGGCCAGCAAGTGACTGATCTGCTTGACGGTTGGCGCCAGCAGATAGTTGTAGAAGGTGACGTAGGAGACTGCTTGATAGACCACCAGAACGGCGGCCAGAAACCAGAGCATGCGTGAGAACATGCTGCCGACCTTTTTCATGCACCGTCACCATCTGGCACGAACACATACCCCAGACCCCAGACGGTCTGCAGATAGCGGGGCTGGGCCGGATCCTGTTCCAGCAGGCGGCGCAGGCGAGAGACCTGCACGTCGATGCTGCGCTCGGTGGCGGTGTATTCACGGCCACGGGCCAG
This sequence comes from Aeromonas sp. 6P, assembly GCF_051919525.1. NCBI lineage: Bacteria > Pseudomonadati > Pseudomonadota > Gammaproteobacteria > Aeromonadales > Aeromonadaceae > Aeromonas > Aeromonas sp. 6P. Next base: position 4,344,256 of record NZ_JBQBEO010000002.1, read on the forward strand.
ATTCATCAGCTTGTCGCGGGAGAGCGGCTCGCGCGGATGGCTGACCAGCACCTTGAGCACCGCAAATTCACCGCTGGTGAGCGCCATCGGCTCGCCATCCCGACTCAGCTCGCGGGTCGCGAGATTGAGTTGAAAAGCTCCGAAGTTGACCACCTTTTCTGCAGCAGAGGGAGCCCCCGGCAGCTCGACGGTATGGCGGCGCAGCACGGCACGGATCCGCGCCAGCAGTTCGCGGGGGTTGAACGGCTTGGGCAGATAGTCATCGGCCCCCATCTCGAGCCCGACGATGCGATCCACTTCATCCCCCTTGGCGGTGAGCATCAGCACCGGGATCTGGTTGCCCGCTTCCCGCAGACGACGGCAGATGGAGAGCCCATCCTCCCCCGGCAACATCAGGTCGAGCACCATCAGGCTGAAATTTTCACGAGTCAGCAAGCGATCGGCCTGCTCGCCATTGGCCACGCCGCGCACTACGAATCCCTGCTCGGTGAGATAGCGTTCCAACAGGGAACGTAATTTCAGGTCATCGTCCACGACCAGGACCTTGTATTGCTGCTGACTCATTGCTTTGCCTCTTCATTCTTTAGCTGCCCCCAATACTAGGGGGGGATATAGCGGGAGCAAAGCACAAATATGTTACCGGTTATTACCCGTCCCGAGAGCGTGACGGCCATCAAGTCACTGCGCTGGCCAGCGACTCCCTGAATGGCGCCAGCCGAGCCATCACGATTTCCCTCGACAGCAAGAGGACAAAAGCTAATATTCCCGAGCAGTTAGCGATGAATCCCCCCCTTTGACCAGGTCCGCATCACCATGAAGACAAAGCTGATCACCCGCGAAGGCTACAACAAGCTGAAAGAAGAGCTCGATTTCCTCTGGCGTCAGGAGCGCCCCGAGGTCACCAGGAAGGTGGCATGGGCCGCCAGCCTGGGGGATCGCAGCGAAAATGCCGACTACCAGTACAACAAGAAGCGGCTGCGGGAGATCGACCGGCGGGTGCGCTACCTGCGCAAATGCCTCGAAGAGCTGGGGATCGTCGACTATGCCCCCGCGCAGGAGGGCAAGGTCTTCTTTGGCGCCTGGGTCGAGGTGGAAAACGATGATGGCGAGACCAAGCGCTTTCGCATCGTCGGCTATGACGAGATCTTCGAGCGCAAGGATTACATCTCCATCGACTCCCCCATGGCCCGCGCCCTGCTCAAGAAAGAGGTCGGTGATGAGGCCATCGTCCGTACGCCAGTTGGTGACGTCTGCTGGTATATCAACGAGATCAGCTACCCCAAATAGCCGGACTGCTTGCCACAGGCACATCCTGAGTCACAGGTGCAATGGCAAGATAAACGCCCTCCCCTGCGACTTTATCAGTCTGACTGGTGCAGACCCCGGCGCAGGGTGGCATCCCGCAACACGACCCCATATAGTGCTCACACTTGGCGCCTGATAGCGCGGACTCGACCACAGAGGCCCTCAACAACATCATGATGCAAACCATAGAGAGACAGATTGCCGGTGAGCTCAATGCTCGCCCGGAGCAGGTGCAGGCCGCAGTGCGCCTGCTGGATGAAGGCTCGACCGTGCCCTTTATCGCCCGTTACCGTAAAGAGGTGACCGGCGGTCTGGACGACAGCCAACTACGTACTCTGGAGAGCCGCCTCGGCTATCTGCGTGAACTGGAAGATCGCCGTCAGGTGATCATTCGCTCCATCGAAGAGCAGGGCAAGCTGACCCCCGAGCTGATGCGCGAATTGAATGGCGCCGACAGCAAGACCCGGCTGGAAGACCTCTACCTCCCCTACAAGCCCAAACGCCGCACCAAGGGACAGATGGCCATCGAAGCGGGGCTGGAGCCGCTGGCCAACCTGCTGCTCAGCGACCCGATGCAGGATCCCGAGCACGCTGCAGCCACCTTCCTCAATCCCGAACAGGGCATTGCCGACAGCAAGGCTGCCCTCGACGGCGCCCGCTATATCCTGATGGAGCGCTTTGCCGAGCAGGCCGACTTGCTGGAGAAGCTGCGTGACTACCTGTGGCAAAATGCCACCCTGCGCGCCCGCGTGGTGGCAGGCAAGGAGCAGGAAGGGGCCAAGTTCAAGGACTATTTCGAACACGACGAACCACTGCACAAGGCCCCCTCCCACCGGGTGCTGGCCATGCTGCGCGGCCGTAATGAAGGGATCCTCAATCTGGCGCTGGTAACCGGTGACGATGAGAGTGCCAGCCCCTGCGAAGGGATCATTGCCCACCACCTCAAGCTCAATCTGCAGAACCGCCCGGCCGACAAATGGCTGCAAGGGGTGGTGAGCTGGACCTGGAAGATCAAGTTGTCGCTTCAGATGGAGACCGAGCTGATCGGCCGTATCCGCGAATCGGCAGAGGAGGAGGCGATCAAGGTGTTCGCCATGAACCTCAAGGATCTGCTGATGGCGGCCCCGGCGGGCATGCGCTGCACCATGGGGCTGGATCCGGGCATCCGCACCGGGGTCAAGGTTGCCGTGGTGGATGCCACCGGCAAGCTGGTCGATCACGCCACCATCTATCCGTTCGAACCAAAACGCCAGATTGATCAAAGCCTCAAGACCCTGAGCGAGTTGTGCCAGAAGCACAAGGTCGAGCTCATCAGCATCGGCAACGGCACCGCCTCGCGGGAGACCGACCGGCTGGTCAGCGATCTGTTCGAGCGCTACCCCGCCGCCAAGGCGCAGAAGATAGTGGTGAGCGAAGCGGGAGCCTCGGTCTACTCCGCCTCCGAGCTTGCCTCTCAGGAGTTCCCGGATCTCGATGTCTCGATCCGTGGCGCCGTCTCCATCGCCCGCCGCCTGCAAGACCCGCTGGCCGAGTTGGTCAAGATCGACCCCAAGAGTATCGGGGTGGGCCAGTATCAGCACGACGTCGGCCAGAGCCAGCTGGCCCGCCGGCTGGATGCCGTGGTCGAGGATTGCGTGAACGCAGTCGGTGTGGATGTGAATACTGCCTCGGTCGCCCTGCTCAACCGGGTTTCCGGCCTCTCCCAGACGTTGGCCCAGAACATCGTCGCCTATCGGGATGAGCACGGCGCATTCAAGAGCCGTCAGCAATTGCTGAAAGTAAGCCGACTCGGCCCCAAAGCCTTCGAACAGTGCGCCGGCTTCCTGCGCATTCGCGGCGGCAGCAATCCCCTCGACAGCTCGGCGGTACACCCGGAGTCCTATCCGGTCGTGGAGCGGATCCTCGCCAAGCTGGAGCAGACCGTGGAGAGCCTGCTCGGCAACAGCAGCCTGCTGCGCAGCCTGAAACCGGCCGACTATACCGATGAGCAATTCGGCGTACCTACCGTCACCGACATCATCGGCGAGCTGGACAAGCCGGGCCGCGACCCGCGCCCCGAGTTCAAAACCGCGACCTTCAAGGAAGGTGTGGAGCAGATCAGCGACCTGGTGCCCGAGATGGTACTGGAAGGGGTGGTCACCAACGTCACCAACTTCGGCGCCTTCGTCGATATCGGTGTTCATCAGGACGGTCTGGTGCACATCTCCTCCCTGACCGACCGTTTCGTCAAGGATCCCCGTGAGGTGGTCAAGGCGGGCGACATTGTGCGGGTCAAGGTGCTGGAAGTGGACGCCCCGCGCAAGCGGATCAGCCTCACTATGCGCCTCGACGAAAAGGCAGGGCAGCCCGCCCGCAAGCCGGCTGAAGCGCGCAACAGCAGTGCTGGCAACACCAAGCCAAGAAATGAGCCGCGCCAAAGCCCCCATATGGGTGGTGCCATGGGCAACGCCTTCGCGGCGGCGCTCTCCAAAGCGAAAAAGTAACGACACCTTCCAGAACACCTCTGAATGCAAAAAGCCCCGCAAGGGGCTTTTTTACACGCGAAGCTCAGGATCACTGCGTCAGGGCAGCAAGAATGCTCTCGGGCTCTCCATGCTGGGCCAGCACCTCCCGCAGTCGGTTGAATGCCTTGCAGGCCTCTTGCGGATACTTGCCGTAAGAGACGACGCCGGTGTGGCTCCAGCCAGCAGCCAGCATCACTTTCTTCTTGAAACTGGTTCCTTCAGTTCCCCCTCCTCCGAGCTGCATCAGAAACTGCTCCATCTGCAGGTGGGGGGGCGGTACACGGGAGAAGGTGGTGAAATCTTCCGCTTTGACTTCATCGAAATGCATGACAGCTCCTGTGAAATTGGAATGGGCCTGATCTTCAGGTTAGTTGCAAAACAGGCAAAGGAGCTGAAAGTTTGGCGAGGGTGATTCAGATATGCAGACTGAGGGACTGGGTAGAGGCCGGGCTGACAGCCTGTTGATAGTGGCCCGCGATGACGCTGTTGCGCTTGTCCATATAGGCACTCAGCACACCGCCAGATTTCGCGCTCTGCTCGGCCATCAGCTCTTTGCGTGCCTTGGCCTCACTCGCGGCGGCGCTGCGCGCGACGGCCAGATCCTGCGCGGAAGGCTCGGCAGGCGCTAGCGCTGCAGCGCGGATCTGCTGCATCTTGGCGATGGTAGCGGCAGGGTCACCGGGTACGACACTGGTATCGATCTGGACTTCGCCACCCGTCGCATAACGCTTGCCATCCGGCCCTTGCGTAAACTGATAGGTGGGCGAGCTGGCGTACTCTCCACCCGCAGACTGGTGAGCCTGCTCATGAGTACGCACCTCCTTGTCACGCTCGACAAGATCCTGAACCTGCTGCTCTTGCCGCTGTTGCTGCTCCTGCTGTTTAGGGTCTTGCTGCTTGCGCTGCCCATCCTCGCCGGTGGCCTCGACAAAGCGATTGTCTGGCAGTGTCGTCGGGGCTAATTGCCCGGTTTCACGGCTGTTCTGGGAGCTCTGATTGCTGGAGGCCTGACCGGCTTTGGATTTCTCTTTCTGGGAGCCGACTTCAGATTCGGCAACGGAGGCTTGGCCCGCACGGGCCTGCGGGATCAGTTCTGCCCGGCGATTATCCGTCCTCGCCGCTTCCACCTGGGGTTGCAGTTGTGTCGGGATAAGGGGGGGCAGACTGACATTGATGTTCATCTCACACCCGGATGTCGATCAGGGTTCCCATCATATCGCTGGCGGTCTGCACTACCTTGGCGGAAGCGCCAGCCTGCTGCTCGGCCACCTTGAGATTGACAAGCTCATCGGTCACTTGCACCTGATCCCCGCTGGGGGTGTTGAGGCGGGCGATCTGATTGGATGCCTTGTCGGCAATCTGCTCGGCTCGCTGAAATCCCTGTACCCCGCTGTTGAAAGCAGAATCAATACGCATGGTGTTACTCCTCTGGTCACAGCTTAATTATCCGCCAGACCAGAGGATTAATGAAGCTTGCCGGCTGTTTTTTAGCCAACAAAATCTCGAACGATTTCAATGAATTCGTCAGGGTGGGAGATAAAAGGTGCGTGTGAGGCCTTATTGAGGGTCACGCTGCGGCTGGCAGGGTAGAGATCATCCAGCAGGGGAATGGCCGCCTTGGGCACCAATGAATCCAGTCGGCCATAGATCCGCAACCAGGGCAGATCCAGCTCCCGCAGCGGTTCGCGCAGGTCAATGTCGGCCAACAGCGTCAGCCCGGCCTCGAGTGCGGCAAACTGGGGCGCCGGGCGCTCGGCCAGCCAGTGGCGCAACTGACGGATATCATCCCGGGCATGTTCGCTGCCCATGGCCTGGATCGCCAGAAAGCGCTCTATGGTCTGGCGAAAATCCCCCGCCAACATCTGGTTGAAGCCGGTCAGTACCTTGGGGGCGATCCCCGGCCACTCATCACGGGCCATGAAACAGGGGGAGCTGGCCATGGTGATCAGAGAGTGCAGCCGATCGGGATGCGTCAGCGCCAACTGGCTTGCCACCAGACCGCCGAGCGACCAGCCAAGCAGATGGCACTTCTGCGGCAAGATGGCGGCCACCTGCTCGGCAAGCCAGGGCAGGCTGTAATCCACCTCGTCTGCCAGCAGGCTGTTGCCAAAGCCGGGCAAATCCACCAGATGAACCCGATAGTGGGACGACAACTGTTGGGCAACACCATGCCAAACCGCACCGTTCATCCCCCACCCGTGCAACAGCACCAGATCGGGCCCCTGGCCAAACTGCTCTACCGATATGCTCATCTAGACTCAAGATCCCTGTTCATGCTCTTGGGGTCAGCATGTTAAAGCGACTGCTCGCTAAAGCAAGCCCGCTGCTCGGCAGCCACGGTGACTGGCAAGGGAGTTGCCTGCTCTGCCATCAGCCTTGCGACAACGCTCCCCTGCTCTGCAGCTGGTGTCGGCAGGCGCTGCACCAGTCACAGCCAAGATGCCGCCTCTGCGCCGCACCGCTGGCTGACTATATAGAAGAGAGCATACCGGTCTGTGGTCGCTGCCAGCGCAGACCTCCCCCCTGGGAGCGGTTGCAGGTGATTGGCGACTACCAAACCCCCTACCCCATGCTGATCCCCCGGCTCAAATATTCCGGCCAGATCCTGCTGGCGCCGCTACTGGCACGCCTCTTGGCCGACCATCTGGATGACAACGAGCCGCCGGAGGCGATCATTCCGGTTCCCCTGCACTGGTGGCGGCAGTGGCGGCGTGGGTTCAATCAGGCGGAGGAGATCGCGCAAGCCCTTGGCGAGTTCACCGGTATTCCCTGCGACAACACTCTGTTGCAACGCATCAAGGCGACCCCGCAACAAACAACCTTGAGCGCCGGGCAGCGGCGGCGCAATCTGCGCGGGGCATTCCGGATCCGCTCCCACCAATACCGTCATGTCGCCCTGCTCGATGACGTCGTAACCACAGGCGCCACCGCTGGGCAGCTAAGTCGTTTGCTCCATGAGAGCGGCATCACAAAGGTGGAAGTGTGGGCGATCTGTCGTACCCTGCGGCACAACAAGTAGCCATCGGCATGCTACCCAAGCATTAATAACCGCGTTATCATGAATACCCTAGTCGTACACTCAGGTTTATGAGGATAGTGATGATCAGCATTTCCGACGCCGCCCAGGCCCATTTCCGTAAACTGCTGGAAAAACAGCCTGATGGCACCAATATCCGGGTGTTTGTGGTCAATCCGGGAACCCAGAATGCCGAGTGTGGCGTATCGTATTGCCCGCCCGATGCCGTGGACCCGGAAGATCAACACCTGCCCTTCAGCGGCTTCGACTGCATGGTCGATCCCCTGAGCGCCCCCTTCCTGGTGGATGCCACCATCGACTTCGTGACCGATCAGATGGGCTCCCAGCTCACCCTGAAAGCACCGAACGCCAAGATGCGTAAAGTGGCCGATGACGCGCCGCTGATCGAGCGCATCGAGTACGTGCTGATGTCCGAAGTGAACCCCATGCTGGCCGGTCACGGTGGCAAGGTCACTCTGGTCGAACTGACCGAAGACAAACTGGCCATCCTGCAGTTTGGCGGCGGTTGCAACGGTTGCTCCATGGTCGATTACACCCTGAAAGAGGGGATCGAGAAGCAGCTGCTGGAGAAGTTCCCGGGTGAGCTCAACGGTGTGAAAGACGCCACCGAGCACCAGCGCGGCGACCACTCCTACTACTGATTTGCAGCCCTTGCAGCAAAGAAAAGGCCCCGCCATCTGGCAGGGCCTTTTGCATGGGCAATCGGCAGATTACTCGTCCTTCTTGTCTCGCGACAGCAGGGCGACGGCCGCCTCTTTCGGGTTCTTACCCTCGTAGAGCACCTTGAAGATCTGCTCGCAGATGGGCATCTCGACGCCGCAGCGGGCCGCCAGCAGATGCACCTCTTTGGTGTTGCGATACCCCTCCACCACCTGACCGATCTCGGTCATGGCTGTGTTCACATCCTTGCCAGCCCCGAGGGCCAGCCCGAAGCGACGGTTGCGCGACTGGTTGTCGGTACAGGTGAGCACCAGATCCCCGAGCCCCGCCATCCCCATAAAGGTTTTGGCATCGGCACCCAGCGCCGCCCCCAGACGCTGCATCTCCACCAGACCCCGAGTGATGAGCGCGGTTCTGGCATTGGCGCCAAACCCTAGCCCGTCGGAGAGACCGGCACCGATAGCGATGACGTTCTTCACCGCCCCACCCAGCTGCAGACCGACGAAATCCGGATTGGTATAGACCCGGAACGAGCGGCCACAGTGCAGCAGGTGGGAGAGATCGTCGGCGAACTCGTCGTGGGTCGAAGCGACCGAGATGGCGGTCGGCAGACCAGCAGCCAGCTCCTTGGCGAAGGTGGGGCCGGAGATGACCGCCAGCGGCATCTCGTCACCCAGCACTTCACGAGCCACATCCTGCAGCAGACGGCCACTGTCCGGCTCCAGACCCTTGGTGGCCCAGGCGATACGGGTATCGGGGCGCAAGAAGGGCTTGATCCGGGTCAGCACATCGCCAAATACATGGCTCGGCACGACCAGCAGCAGCACGGGGGCAGCCTGTACCGCACGTTGCAGATCCGCAGTTAGCTGCAGATCGGCAGGAAAAGGGACATCAGGCAGAAAAGCCTTGTTGCAGCAGTCTTGTTCCAGCTCGGCGACATGAGCAGGGTCGTGACCCCACAGCAGGGTCGGATGACCGTTGCGCGCCAGAGAAATGGCAAGTGCGGAGCCATAAGACCCCGCCCCCAAGACCGAGATAGCGATCTGGTCAGCCATTATCAGGCTTCCGCAGTCGCCTGCTGGGCCTGTGCTTGCGCCATGTGCTGGGCAAACAGGGCATCGAAGTTGACCGGTGCCAGGTTCAGCTGCGGGAAGGACCCCTTGCTCACCATGTTGGCCACGGCTTCGCGGGCATATGGGAACAGGATGTTCGGGCAGAAGGCAGCCAGGCAGTGAGCCAGTTGCGGCTCCGGCAGGTTACCGATGGTGAAGATACCGGCTTGCTGTACTTCGCACAGGAAGGCAGTTTCGGTTTCCAGTTTGCAAGTTACGGTCAGGGTCAGAACAACCTCGTACACGTTCTCAGCCAGGATGTTGGTCTTGGTATCCATATCCAGCTTGACGTCCGGCTGCCACTCTTTCTGGAAGATGTGCGGGGTGTTCGGCGCTTCGAAAGAGACATCCTTGGTGTAAACACGCTGGATGTGGAATTCCGGTTGTACTTCCTGGTTGTTGATCTCGTCAGCCATTTCGTTTGATTCCTTGTTATATGGATAAGTGGGCTCAGGCCCTGCTTAAATCAGCGTTTCTTGGTTACCGGCAGATTTTCTGCACGCCATTGGGCCATGCCACCGCCGAGCACATAAACCTGCTTGAAGCCAGCTTTGCTCAGCTGGCGGCCCGCGCCGCCCGCAGTCATTCCCGACTCGCACACCACTATGATGGGGGCATCTTTATGCTTTTCAACCGGGCCCAGATTATTGCTCTGGATCTGGGTCAGCGGCAGGTGCTGGGCACCGGCCAGATGGCCCTTGGCATACTCTTCCTGACTGCGAATATCCACCACGGTGGCATTCTCGCGATTGATCAGCAGGGTCGCGGTGTGGTTGTTGACGGTTTTTACCGGGGACAAACGGGCACGCACAGTGGTGTAAACCAGAGTGCCAGCAAGGCCCAACCAGGCTGCGGTCAGCAGCGGGTTGCGGGCCGCAAAATCCAAATACTCTTGCATCTTCTACTATCCAGGGACCAAGACAAGGGCCCGAGTATACATGGGGGTATTGATAAGATCAGCCATCTTGGCGGCAAAGCGCGAGCAGGCTCCCATCATCATTGGGCAGCGAGCATGGCAGGAAAGGCGTGGCTTGCGGGGCCGCGGGAGCGCCCCTTGGCTATCAGGTGACTATTTCGGCAGATGTAGTAATATTACGCTAGTTTCATTTCCCGCATTTTTTCCAATCCGAGAGGACATAGTCTTATGTCAACAGCTAAGAAACCTTTGGTTCTGGTCATCATGGACGGTTGGGGCTACAGCACCAAGCAAGAGCACAACGCCGTCGCTGCCGCCAAGACTCCCAACCTCGACCGTCTGGCCCGTGACTACACCAGCACCCTGATCTCCGGCTCCGGTCTGGACGTCGGTCTGCCGGATGGCCAGATGGGCAACTCCGAAGTGGGTCACGTCAACATCGGTGCCGGTCGCATCGTCTATCAGGAGCTGACCCGTATCTCCAAAGACATCCAGGACGGTGAATTCTTCCAGAACGTCGAGCTGGCCAAGGCTGTTGACGCTGCCGTGACCAACGGCAAAGCCGTTCACATCATGGGCCTGATGTCCCCGGGTGGCGTACACAGCCACGAAGAGCACATCATGGGCATGATCGAAATGGCTGCCAAGCGTGGCGCCGAGAAGATCTACCTGCACGCCTTCCTGGATGGCCGCGACGTTCCGCCGCGCTCCGCCCAGTCCTCCATCGAGCTGTTCGATGCCCTGTTCGCCAAGCTGGGCAAGGGTCGTTTCGCCTCCATGATCGGCCGTTACTTCGCCATGGACCGTGACAACCGCTGGGATCGCGTGCAGCAAGCCTATGACCTGATGACCCAGGGTAAGGGCGAGTTCACCGCCGAGAACGCCACCGAAGCACTGGCTGCCGCCTATGCTCGCGACGAGAACGACGAGTTCGTCAAAGCCACTCGCATCGGTGAAGCGGCACCGATGGAAGATGGCGATGCGCTGATTTTCATGAACTTCCGTGCCGACCGTGCCCGTGAAATCACCCGCGCCTTCGTTGACACCGACTTCACCGGCTTCGCCCGTGCAGTCGAGCCAAAGCTGAACTTCGTGATGCTGACCGAATACGCGGCCGACATCAAAACTGCCTGTGCCTACCCGCCGACCGCTCTGGTCAACACCCTGGGTGAGTGGCTGGCCAAGCAGGGCAAAACCCAGCTGCGCATCTCCGAAACAGAGAAGTATGCTCACGTCACCTTCTTCTTCAACGGTGGCGAAGAGTCCTGCTTCACCGGCGAAGATCGCGAGATCGTGGCCAGCCCGAAAGTGGCGACCTATGACCTGCAGCCGGAAATGAGCTCCGAAGAGCTGACTGACAAGCTGGTTGCAGCCATCAAGAGCGGCAAGTACGACGTCATCATCTGTAACTACCCGAATGGCGACATGGTTGGTCACACCGGTGTGTTCGATGCCGCCGTCAAAGCTTGTGAAGCCGTTGACCACTGCATCGGTCGTGTCACCGACGCCCTGGCCGAAGTGGGTGGCGAGTGCCTGATCACTGCCGACCACGGCAACGCCGAGAAGATGCTGGACGAAGAGACTGGTCAGGCCCACACCGCCCACACCAATCTGCCGGTTCCGCTCATCTATTTCGGTCGCAAAGCCGAGGTAGTTGAAGGTGGCAAACTGTCCGATCTGGCCCCCACCATGCTGACCCTGATGGGTCTGCCGGTGCCGCCGGAAATGACTGGCAAGCCCCTGATGATTCTGAAATAATCCTTCCCCATGCGGGGATGCGAAGTTATTTCACAGAAAACCAGTCGCGTCGGCCTGTTGGCCGGCGCGCTGTTTTTTTGCCTGTCATTTGGTGCCAGCACACCGGCTTTGGCCGCCAATCATCAGCTGGGGACCATGCAGTCCCAGATCAAAGAGCAACAGAAGACCATCAAGCTCAGCAAGCAGGAGCTTGCCAAGCTCAATACCCAGCTCAAGGCTGACGAGCAGGCCATCTCGGCCGCCGCCGCCAAACTCAACCAGACCAGGCAGCAGTTGAAGCAGAACCAGCAGACGCTGGCGACCCTGCAAAAAGACAAGCTGGCGCTGGAAGTTCAAGCCAAACATCAGAAGCAGTTGCTGGCCAAACAGGCGGAGAGCGCCTTTCAGGCGGGCAACCACGACTACCTCAAACTGCTGCTCAATCAGCAGGATCCGGCCAAACTGAGCCGCTCCCTCGACTACTACGACTACCTCAACAAGGCCCGCATCGAGGCCATCGACGCCCTGCGCGCCACCCGTGACAAGCTGGCGAAAAACCAGCAGGACACCAAAGAGACCGAAACCAGACTGCAGACCCTGCTTGCCGAACAGCAGGAGCATCACCAGACCCTGCTGGCCAGCCAGCAGAGCCGGGCCAAGGTGCGCAACCAGTTGCAGCAGTCGGTACAAGATGACGAGCAGAAGCTCACCAAGCTGGTCAAGGCGGAGAAAGCGCTGAAAGCTCGGCTGGAGGAGCTGCGCCGCAAGCGGGAAGAGCAGGAACGCCGTGAACGGGCCGAGCGGGAGCGGTTGGCCAAGCTGAAAGCGGAGCAGGAGCGTCAGCGCAAGCTGGCCGAACAGCGCCGCGCCGAGCAACAACGACTCGCCGCTCAGCAGAACAAAACCGTCAAACCGGCAGAACCGGCCGAAGAGGTAGCCAGCAGCAAACCGGAGCGCGGCTCGGGCATCAGCAGTGCCGGTCACTACAGTGGTCTCAAGACCAATGGCAGCCTGCGCTGGCCGGTACAGGGGCCGATCCTCATCTCTTACGGTTCGCCGCGCACCGCCCAGCTTAAGTGGAAAGGCACCCTGATCGGCGCCAGCGAAGGGACCCAGGTCAAGGCGGTCGCACCGGGACAAGTGGTCTACGCCGACTGGCTCGACGGCTTCGGTATGCTGCTGGTGATCGATCACGGCAAGGGCTATATGAGCCTCTACGGTCACAATCAGTCGCTGCTGCGTCAGGTTGGCCAGAATGTGGAACAGGGTGAGCCGGTGGCGCTGGTCGGTGACAGTGGCGGTCAGGACAGACCGGGCCTCTACTTCGAAATTCGCTATCAGGGCGAGGCGATCAACCCGACCAAATGGCTGGCCAAGGGTTGAGTCAACCCGGCCGACAAACGCCTCACACGCTCACAACAAAAGCCTGCCTCACGCAGGCTTTTGTCGTTTCAGGAGTACAGCAACCCGCTGTCACTCCCATTTGATGAAAAATTACCTAATTTTTCGCTCGGCTCAGGGGAAGACAACCAGACCGATCTGCTCCAGCAATGTCTGCTGCTGATCCTCGTTAATTTGCACCCCTTGCAGATCGACCCGGCGCAGATCCAGCCCTGGCAGATCGCACTGGCGCAGATCGCAGCCCTGCAGCTTGAAGCTGGTCCAGTCAATCTGGCCAAACTCGGAGCCGCTGAGATCGGAACCCGCCAGCGAGGCACCAAACAGGTTGGCCCCCTGCCAACGGTTGCCGGTCAGCTCGCACTTCTCCAGCAGGCAACCCTCGAAGCTGGCGTAACTGAAGTTGTTGCCGGTCAGATGGGCCTCGCAGAAGTAGCTTTTGGCGGTGATCTGGTTGGCGAAGCTGGCGTGGCCGAAGTTGATGCCGACCGCCTGACAGTCGCGCAGCTCCAACCCCAGACACTGGCTGCGGCTGCAATCGGCCATGGTGAGATCGCAGCGCAGGAAGCTGGCCTCGCGCAGCTCGCAACCCTGCAACAAGCAGCCCCGTTCACTCTCCCGATCGTAGAAGCTGCAGTCGATGAAGCGGCTATCGCTCAGATCCAGCCAGGAGAAGTTGCAGCCGATAAAGCGGCACTCCGAAAACTGCTCCCCCTCCACATCCTGTTGCTCGAACCGGACATCCACGAACTGCTTGCCTCTGATCATCGGAAAACTCCTGCAAAAACGGCTTCATATGCTGACTTTATCCGCCAAAAACGGTAATGTTACATGTAACATCCACGCTGGACACCCCTATGAACCCCACCCGCAAGCGCCGCCCCACCCTGCAAGATATCGCCGACCAGACCGGCGTGACCAAGATGACTGTCAGCCGCTATCTGCGCGACCCGCAGACCGTGGCGGAGGGGACCCGCGAGCGGATCGCGGCTGTGGTGGAAGAGCTGGGTTATATCCCCAACCGGGCGCCGGATATTCTCTCCAACGCGACCAGCAAGGCGATCGGCATCCTGATCCCCTCCCTCTCCAACCAGGTCTTCTCGGCAGTGATTCATGGCATCAAGTCGGTAACCCGACCGGCCGGTTACCAGACCTTGCTGGCCCACTACGGCTACAGCCCGGAGCGAGAAGAGGAGCAGGTCGCGTCCCTGCTCTCCTATCACGTGGATGGGCTGATCCTCTCCGACAGCCAGCACACCGAGCGCACCCGCAAGATGATCGCCACCGCTGGCATTCCGGTGGTGGAGACCATGGATCTGCCACAAACCCCCATCGACATGGTGGTCGGCATGGACCATAGAGCCGCGGCCCGGGCCATGGTAACAGAGATGCTGCACCGGGGCCGACGCAAGGTGGTCTATCTGGGAGCGCGGCTCGACGTGCGCACCCAGCTGCGGATGGAGGGTTACTATCAGGCGATGACCGACTTCGGCCTCACCGGCCAGCATCTGCTGACCGAACAATCCTCCAGCTTCACTCTGGGGGGCGAGCTGCTGGATCAGGCGCTGGTGCGCTATCCCGACCTCGACGGCCTGTTCTGCACCAACGATGACCTGGCGGTGGGCGCCCTGCTGCAGTGTCAGGCCAAGTGGATCCCGGTGCCCCAGCAGATCGCCATCGCCGGTTGCAACGCTCTCGATATCGGCCACGCCATGACCCCCAAGCTGGCCAGTATCGCCACCCCGCGGGAAGCGATCGGTCGGGAGGCGGCCACCATGCTGCTGGCACGTCTCAACGGCCAATCCCAACCCGACACCCGCAAGGATATCGGCTTCTCCCTCTATGTCGGGGAGAGTCTGGGGTAATCCCTTCCCTCACCCACTTAAGTCACGCCGATAACAAACAGGCCACCCGAGGGTGGCCTGTTTGGTTTTCTGCACAACTGAGGCTTAACGTTTAACCAGCTCAACCGCTTCGCGGGAGAGGCGAGTAACCTCTTCCCAGTTACCGCTCTTGACCGCATCGGCCGGCAGCATCCAGGAGCCGCCGACGGTGGCCACGCATTTGAGCGCCAGATAGTCGGCCACGTTTTTCGGGCCGATACCGCCGGTCGGGCAGAACTTCACCTGGGGCAGCGGCGCGGCAATGGCGGAGAGCGCCTTGGTGCCGCCGTTCGCTTCGGCCGGGAAGAACTTCAGGTGGTCGTAGCCCGCTTCCAGCGCCTGCATCACTTCAGACGGAGTTGCCACACCCGGGATCAGCGGTGCAGTGCTCTTGGCCGCGTGGGCCAGCAGTGCCGGGGTCATGCCCGGGGAGATGACGAAGCGGGCACCGGCAGCAACGGCGGCGTCAAACTGCTCGCAGTTGAGCACGGTACCGGCACCGACCATGGCATCCGGCATCGCCTTGGCAATGAGGGCGATGGCATCGAGCGCCACCGGGGTGCGCAGGGTGATTTCGAAGACAGAGATGCCGCCGTCGAGCAGCGCCTTGGCCATCGGCAGGGCCTGATCCAGCTCGTTGATAACCATCACGGGTACCAGCGGGGAGGCGGCAAACACCTCGGCCGGGGTCACTTTCCAGTTCTGCATAGCTCTTCCTTAGTCAAAGATGGTAGCGCCACACTCGGCGCTCGATACCGCGCGACGCATCACGCTGAACAGTTCACGGCCCCACCCCTCTTGTTCCAGAGTGAGGTCAATCTCGGCCTGGGTACGGCCACTCAAATCGGTCAGGCAGTCTAGGCTGCCGTTTACCGCGTCAACCCGCAGCAGGTCGCCGTCAGCAAGCAGGCCGATGGCCCCGCCGTGCAGCGCTTCCGGAGTGACGTGGATGGCGGCCGGGATCTTGCCGGAGGCGCCGGAGAGACGACCATCGGTGACCAGCGCCACCTTGTAACCCGCCTTCTGCAGGTTGCCGAGCACCGGCATCAGCTTGTGCAGCTCCGGCATGCCGTTGGCGGCCGGGCCATTGTGGCGCACCACGATCACGGCGTCCTGATTGAGATCGCCCGCCTTGTAGGCCGCTTCCACCGCATGCTGGGAGGAGAAGACCCGCGCTGGCGCTTCGATAACCCGATACTCGGGAGCCACGGCGGAGACCTTGACCACGGCGCGGCCCAGATTGCCCGCCAGCAGCTTGGTGCCGCCGGTGGCCTGGAACACGCTGCCGGAAGGTGAAAGCACGCTCGCATTGCCGCTTTCGCCCACCGGCTGCCATACCAGCTGGCCATCGACCAGTGCCGGACGGCTGAGGTAATCCTGCATCTCACCAAAGACCGGGGTGGCATCCATGTGGATCAGCCCCTCTTGCGCCAGACGGCGCATCAGGCCGGGCACGCCGCCTGCCTGTTCGAAGGCGTTTACGTCGGCCGGGCCGTTCGGGTACATGCGAACCAGCAGCGGCACCACATCGGAGAGATCGCTGATGTCATCCCAGGTCAATACCAGACCGGCGGCGCGGGCCAGCGCCACCATGTGGATGCTGTGGTTGGTACTGCCGCCGGAGGCGAGCAGGGCCACCAGACCGTTGACCAGCGAGCGCTCGTCCAGCACCTCGCTCAGCGGGCGATAGGCCGGGGAACCCGGGATCATGGCGCTGATGCGGCGGGCCGCTTCGGCGGTCAGGGCGCGGCGCAGCTCGCTATGCGGATGCACAAAGGCGGAGCCCGGCAGCATCAGGCCCATGGCCTCGAACACCAGCTGGTTGGTGTTGGCGGTGCCGTAGAAGGTGCAGGTGCCCGCCGCGTGGTAGGCGCCGCACTCCATCTCCAGCAGGGCATCGCGACCCACTTCACCGGCGGCGTACTTCTGACGAACTTTCACCTTCTCGTCGTTGCTGATACCGCTCGCCATGGGGCCGGCAGGCACAAATGCTGTCGGCAGGTGAGCGTGGGAGAGGGCCCCCATGATCTGGCCCGGAGCGATCTTGTCGCAAATGCCGAGCAGCAGGGTCGCATCAAAGGTGTTGTGAGAGAGCGACAGCGCGGTCGCCTGGGCGATCAGGTCGCGGGAGAAGAGGGACATGTCCATCCCCGGCTGACCCTGGGTCACGCCATCGCACATGGCGGGCACGCCGCCGGCGACCTGGGCGCTGTGGCCCAGCTCGGCCAGCACTGCCTTGATCTGATCCGGATAGCCCTGATAGGGCTGATGGGCGCTCAGCATGTCGTTGTAGGCGGTGACGATGCCGACGTTGGCGCGGGTCATATCGAGAATGCGACCCTTCTCGTCACTGCTGCAGGCGGCCACGGCGTGGGCCAGGTTGCCGCAGGCCAGCGCGGCGCGGGTCTTGCCCTGCTCTGCCTGACGCTGGATGCGGGCCAGAAATGCCTGACGACGGGCGACACTGCGCTCGCGGATGCGGGCGGTGACGTCGGAAATTACCTGATGAATCATTGGGCTTGCTCCAATGCTGTGACGGCGCGGTCAACCACCTGTTCGAAGGTGCCGTCTATATCAATGTGGAATACACCGGCTTCGCCATCCGGGCGCTCCAGGGTATCGAACTGACTTTGTACCATGCTTTCACGCATGAAGTGGCCCTTGCGGGCACGCATCCGCTCGAGGATCAGCGGCTGGCTGCCATCGAGGAAGATGAAGCTGACCGACTCGTTGCCTTCGCGGATCTGGTCGCGGTACTTCTTTTTGAGGGCGGAACAGACAATGATGCCGGTCTCGTTCTTCTGCTCGAGACTGTAGGCGGCGTCGCGGATCCGCTCCAGCCAGGGGGCGCGATCCTCATCGTTGAGGGGGTTGCCGCCAGCCATCTTCTGGATGTTGGCCTTGGGGTGCAGGTCATCACCATCGATGAACTTGGCGCCCAGCGCTTCGGCCACTTTCAGACCCACGCTGGATTTGCCGCTACCACACACACCCATCACGATAATGCACTTACCCGCCATAATTTGACCTCTGTCCCACTTTTCAAAAAACCAGCTGTTGATGGGTTCTAATCTAACACGTTACCGGTAACATGTTACCGGTAACGATTGAAAATGTGAAGTCTGCCACAGACTGAGCAAACCCATAGTCACCTGGGCATATGATGTTGAGCCCTTGCCATAAATCTAAATAAATCATAAAGATATGGTTTGCCGACGGATCGGCAAGGTGTCACGACTGAACTTGGAAAAAGGAACGCATAACAATGTCTGACCTCTCCCTGATCATGACAGCCGCCGGCTCGATTGTGCTGCTGCTCTTCCTGGTGATGAAGGCCCGGCTCCACGCCGTGGTAGCCCTGATCCTGGTCTCCATGGTGGCGGGTCTCGCCGCTGGCATGAACCCGGCCGATATCGCCGCCACCATCCAGAAAGGGATGGGTGGCACCCTCGGTTTCGTCGCGGTAGTGGTGGCGCTGGGCGCCATGTTCGGCAAGGTGATGGAAGTGACCGGTGCTCTCGACCGGGTAGCCCACACCCTGCTCGGCAAGTTCGGCGTCAAGCGCGCCAACTGGGCCATGGCCCTGACCGGCTTTGTCTGCGCTCTGCCGCTCTTCTTTGACGTGGCCGTGGTGCTGCTGATCGGCGTCGCCTTCGCCATCGTCCGTCGTGGTGGCGGCAGCGTGGTGAAGATCGGTATCGCCCTGCTGGCCGGTATCGCCACCTGCCAGGCCTTCCTTATCCCGGCGCCGGGCCCGATCCTGGTGGCATCCCAACTGGGTGCCGACTTCGGCTACATGATCCTGTTCGGTCTGATCGCTGCCGTGCCGGCGCTGATCCTGGCTGGCCCGCTGTTCGGTGACTTCATCAGCAAGATCGTCGATGTGCCGCTGCCTGCCGATGCCCAGAACAGTGTTCACGATGACAGCAAATCCCTGCCCTCTTTCGGGCTGGCCATGGGCCTCATCGGTCTGCCGCTGCTGCTGATCGGCCTCAAGACCATCGTCGGTCGCTTCGTCGAGGCGGGTTCCACCCTGCACAACTGGCTGGAGTTCATCGGTCACCCCTTCACCGCCATCATGGTCGCCTGTCTGGCCGCCTTCTATCTGCTGGGTATTCGCCGTGGCATGTCCCGCGACGAGGTGATGAGCGTCTGCAACAGCGCCATCCAGCCCGCCGGTGTCATCATCCTGGTGACCGGTGCCGGTGGCGTCTTCAAGCAGGTGCTGGTTGATTCCGGCGTAGGCGCCGCGCTGGGCAACATGCTGGCCGACTCCGGTCTGCCTATCGTCGCGCTGGCCTTTATCCTGGCGGCCGCAGTGCGCGTCATTCAGGGCTCCGCCACCGTCGCCATGCTGACCGCCTGTGGTCTGGTGCTGCCGATGCTGGAGCCCCTCGGTCTGAACGGTGCCCAGCTGGCTGCCGTCACCATCGCCATCGGCGGCGGTGCCATCGTGCTCTCCCACGTCAACGACTCCGGTTTCTGGCTGGCGAACCGCTACCTCGGCCTGACCGAGAAGCAGACCCTGCAGACCTGGACCGTGATGGAGACCATCATCGGCACCACCGGCGGCGTGATGGCGATGATCATCTACAGCTTCCTCTGACATGGGCGAAATGCTGACAAAAAGGCCTCACTCGTGAGGCCTTTTTCATCTTTCTGATGATTCTTTCTTTGGCTGAGAGGGCTAGATTGCTAGAATCGCCTATTCATCGCTCCGAGTGGAACGCTTAACCCCGTGATTTCAGGTTTATCTATGCATTCATCGGCCCATTATCGACAACTGCTGGCGCGCCTGCCCCAGATCGCCGTCGCAGCGGATCAGTTTGAAGTGCTCTACAGCGCCCAGGATTTCAAACGCCGCATTCTTGCGCTTATCGCCAGTGCCACCCGGCGCATCTATCTGGTCGCGCTCTATCTGCAGGATGACGAAGCAGGCCGGGAGATCCTCTCCGCCCTCTACGCCGCCAAGCAACGCAATCCGGCCCTCGACATCAAGCTGTTCGTCGACTTCCACCGTGCCCAGCGCGGCCTGATCGGCAAGGGCAAGCAGGGCGGCAACCACCTGATGTATCAGGCCATGGCTGCCGAACACGAGCACCAGATCGAAATCTATGGCGTGCCGGTCAAGGGGCGCGAGCTGCTCGGCGTGCTCCACCTCAAGGGCTTCATCTTTGATGATGTGGTGCTCTACTCCGGTGCCAGCCTCAACGACATCTACCTGCACCAGCAGGATCGCTACCGCTTCGATCGCTATCACCAGATCACCAGCCCGGAGCTGGCCCGCAGCATGGTCAACTATGTGGATGACCTGTTCGTGAAGAGCGACGCGGTGCAGCGACTGGATCACAGCGATATCCCCAGCGCCAAGCAGCTGAAGGGGCCAATCCGCCGCTTCAAGCAGAACCTGCGCCAGAGCCAGTACCGCTTCAGCACCATGCCGGTCAACACTCAAGAGGTGGCCGTCACCCCCATGGTGGGTCTGGGCAAGCGCAACAATCAGCTCAACCTGATGATCCGCAATCTGGTGCGCGCCACCGAGCGGGAGATCTTCATCTGCACCCCTTACTTCAACCCGCCCAAGGAGTTGAGCAAGGATATCGAGGATCTGCTGCAGCGCGGTTGCAAAGTCACCATCGTAGTGGGCGACAAGACCGCCAACGACTTCTTCATTCCGCCGGAAGAGAAGTTCTCCACTATCGGTGGCCTGCCCTATCTCTACGAGACCAACCTGCGCAAGTTTGCCGAGCGCAACCAGCGCCACATCGACGACGGTCGCCTCAACCTGATGCTCTGGTGTTGCGAGCGCAACTCCTACCATCTCAAGGGGATCTTCGTGGATGACGAGTGGGCCCTGCTCACCGGCAACAACCTCAACCCCCGCGCCTGGGCGCTGGATCTGGAGAACGGCCTGCTGGTACACGATCGTCGCCACCTGCTGCGTCCCCAGTTCAATGCCGAGCGGGAGAACATCCTGACCAACACCAAGCGGATCAGCCACTTCGATCAGGTGGAGCAGATCCAGGACTACCCGGAACAGGTGCGCAAGCTGCTGGGACGGATCCACAGGGTCAAGGCCCACCTGCTGCTAAAACGCATCATCTGACCTTGGGCGCCATGCGCCCGCACCTTGCCTGTTGGCAACCACACAAAGGCCTCCCGTTTTCGGCAGGCCTTTGTTATATCCGCCGTTTCCCCCGCCTTGGCGGCCCAGCCAGCAGCAACTCGGCTTGCATCGGCCCCTCAACAACCCCTATCATCTGGACATATTTACAGTGTTTTCGGGCATCTAATTGATGAAATTGGATAAAATTCCTCTCGATAGCCTCAAGGGTGTCGGCAGCAAGATGCTGGAGAAGCTCGAGCGGCTGGGACTGGCCACGGTACAGGACCTGCTGTTCCATCTCCCCCTGCGCTACGAGGACCGCACCCAGGTGTGGCCCATCGGCGATCTGCCGCCCGGCCTGCACGGCGCCGTCGAGGGGGAGATCCAGGACACTCAGCTGGTGATGGGGCGCCGTCGCATGCTGGTCTGTCGCATCAGCGATGGCACCGGCACCCTCACCCTGCGCTTCTTCAACTTCACCGCCGCCCAGAAGAACAGTCTGGCGACGGGCCGCCTGATCCGCTGCTTTGGCGAGGTGCGCCCCGGCAAATACGGGCTGGAGATGGCCCACCCCGAGTACAAGCTGCTCGGCGAGGAGCAAGCCGGCCAGACCGAAGAGGCGCTCACCCCCGTCTACCCGACTACCGAGGGACTGCGCCAGCTCACCCTGCGCAACCTCACCGATCAGGCGCTGGCCCAGCTCGACCTCTATGGCGTCGAGGAGCTGCTGCCCGCCGGCCTCTATCCCCATCAGATTGAGCTGGCCGCCGCCCTGAAACTGCTGCACCGTCCGCCCCCCTCGGTGGCGCTGCCGCTGCTCGAAAGCGGTCAACATCCGGCCCAGCAGCGGCTGGTGCTGGAAGAGCTGCTGGCTCACAACCTCTCGGTCTTGAAGGTGCGTGCTCAGGCACAAACCCAGCTGGCCCGCGCCCTCAAACCTGCGCCCGCGCTGGTCGAACAGCTGCTCGGCGCCCTGCCGTTCAAGCCCACCGGCGCCCAGAGCCGGGTGGTGGCCGAGATAAGCAAGGATCTGCAACAGAGTCACCCCATGATGCGGCTGGTGCAGGGTGACGTGGGCTCCGGCAAGACCCTGGTCGCGGCGCTGGCGGCCCTGCAGGCCATCGGCAACGGCTGTCAGGTGGGCTTGATGGCACCGACCGAGCTGCTGGCGGAACAGCACGCCATCAACTTCGCCAAATGGCTGGAGCCGCTCGGCATCGGAGTCGGCTGGCTGGCCGGCAAGCAGAAAGGCAAGGCGCGGGAAGAGGCGCTGGCCGCCATCGCCGATGGCAGCGTCAAGATGGTGGTGGGCACCCACGCCATCTTTCAGGAGCAGGTGGTGTTCCAGCGTCTGGCGCTGGTCATCATCGATGAACAGCACAGATTCGGGGTGCATCAGCGCCTCGCCCTGCGTGAGAAAGGGGAGCGGGAGGGGGTGCATCCCCATCAGCTGATCATGACCGCCACCCCCATCCCCCGCACCCTGGCGATGACCGCCTATGCCGACCTCGATACCTCGGTCATCGACGAGCTGCCGCCGGGCCGAACCCCCATCACCACGGTAGCGCTACCCGACAGCCGTCGCGGCGATGTGATCGAGCGGGTCAAGCTCGCCTGCACCGAGGGCAAGCAGGCCTACTGGGTCTGCACCCTGATCGAGGAGTCGGAGGTGCTGGAGTGTCAGGCTGCCGAGGATACCGCCGCCGAGCTGCAAAACCTGCTGCCCGGCCTGCACATCGGGCTGGTACACGGTCGGATGCGCCCGGTCGAGAAACAGCGGGTGATGGAGGAGTTCAAGGCAGGCATACTGCAACTGCTGGTCGCCACCACCGTCATCGAGGTGGGGGTGGATGTGCCAAACGCCAGCCTGATGATCATCGAGAACCCGGAACGGCTCGGGCTGGCGCAGCTGCACCAGCTGCGCGGCCGGGTCGGTCGCGGAGCGGTAGCCTCTCACTGCGTGCTGCTCTATCATGCCCCCTTGTCCAAAACGGCCCAGAGCCGGCTCGGGGTGCTGCGTGAGACCAACGACGGTTTCCTCATCGCCCAGCGCGATCTGGAACTGCGCGGCCCGGGGGAACTGCTCGGCACCCGCCAGACCGGTCTGGCCGATCTCAAGATCGCCGATCTGGTGCGGGATCAGCCGCTTATTCCGCAGGTACAGAAGATGGCGCGCTTCCTTATGGATAGGCATCCGAGTCATGTCGAACCCTTGATACGGCGCTGGCTTGGCTTACGGGATCACTATTCCAATGCCTGATCGAGGTAGATGCAGAAGATGGGCACATGTCCTTATGGATAGGCACCCGAGCCATGTCGACCCGCTGATCCGCCGCTGGCTCGGCCTGCGAGATCACAACTCCAACGCCTGACCACATAACAGAAACAGGAGGAAAGCACTTATGAATTCCTGGCTACGCGGCCTGCTCTACACCTTTGCCTTCCTGCTGCTCTTTGTCTGGGTTGCCCTCGGCCTGTTCGACGCCGAGCGCGCCAAAGGCCCCATCGCCAGCTGGATCAGCCAGCAGACCGGCGTACCGGTCACCATAGGACGACTGGTATTCAACCCGCTCCACCCCTACACCCTGCTGGCGGAGCAGGTGCGCTACGGCGATGCCGTCTCCCTCGACAAGATCTATCTGGAGATCGAGAGCATCGACTGGCTGAGCCGCGATGTGCGGATCGCCCATCTCGACCTCATTCGCCCCGCCATCAAGCTGCCGCTGCCCAACCAGCTGCCGAACCTGCCGGTGCACTCCCTCACCATCAGTGACAGCACTATCGATCGCCTCAGTCTGGAGAGCCCCGAGCTGACCCTGCGCGGTCTCAACGCCACTCTGAGCGACTGGGAGCTGATCGACCCGAAACGGCAACCACAGGCCAACCTGAACCTCAATATCGGCCAGCTGGAGACCCCGCAATTCACCTTCGCCCGTCTCAACCTGCAAGGACGGCTCGAGGGGGAAGTGCTGCGCACCGACAAGCTGGTGACCAACCTGTTTGACGGTCTGCTGGAGACCGGCATGGTGCTGGACTGGCCCGCCCGCACCCTGCAACTGCACGATCTCAAGGCGCGCGGCATGCGGGTGGAGCTGGGCGATCTGACACAACAAGGCTCCCCGCAGCGCTTCCCGTTGCAAAGCGTATCGCTGGATCGTGGTCAGCTGGACGGCGTCAGCCTCAACGACATCAATCAGGAGCTCTCCTTCAACAACTTCAGCGGCCAGCTCACCGCCTTCAACTGGCAGGCGGGCAACCAGCCCACCGGCTATCTGACCGGCACCCTGGGGGACATGGGTCGTGGTCTGTTCCAGCTGGAGGAGATCAAGGGCAAGCTCGCCTTCTCGCCCCAGCAGATCGACGGCGAACTGCAGGGCAAGGCCTATGAAGGGGAGTTCAATGTCGAGCTCTCCCTCGATACCCAGCAGCAAAAGCTGACCCTGAAAGACGTGGCGCTGAGCGGCATGGATATCAGCCTGCCGCAGGGTTGGTGGCAGGATTGGCAGAGCTGGCGCCCGCAGCAGGTCGATATCCGCAAGCTGGCGTTCGACAAGCTCAAGGTGCTCTCCTTCGACGATACCCTGCCCCTGTCGCTGACCGGCTGGCAGCTCTATCTGAGCGATCTCGCCCTGCGCGA
Organism: Aeromonas sp. 6P; assembly: GCF_051919525.1. Lineage (NCBI taxonomy): Bacteria > Pseudomonadati > Pseudomonadota > Gammaproteobacteria > Aeromonadales > Aeromonadaceae > Aeromonas > Aeromonas sp. 6P. The sequence continues at coordinate 4,368,551 of NZ_JBQBEO010000002.1, forward strand.
TAACCAACCCGGCCCGCTGCTCGGCCGTGCCCGTATCGAGAGCAAGTGGTTCGAGCTGGTGTGGGATGGACTCAGCGCCCGCAACGGCGAGCTGGATGGGGAACTGACCCCCAGCTCCTGGCAACTGGGAAAACTCACCAGCTCGCTGCCGGATGAGGGCACCCTCAGTCTGAGTGGCCAGTGGGGCCGCGAACCGGGCCAGAGCAGCCGCCTTCAACTGCAGGCGACCAAGCTGGATCTGCAGCAATGGGGCAAGATATTCCACTCTCCGGTCTCCTTTGCCGGCAAAGCGGACGTGAGCGCCGACCTGCAAGCCGAACACGGCAAGACGGCGGGCGAGTGGCGCCAGAGCCTGCAGGGCAGCTTTGCCCTCGATGCCGACGAGCCGTTCTGGGACAAGGTAAAGATAGACCCGCTGCTGGATGAGTGGTTCAAGGGGGCGACCCCGCCCACCCTGACGCCGGATCAGCTGTGGCAGGCGATGCAGGAGGGTGACACCCCCTTCTACCGCATCAGGGTGCAGGGCAAGATCGACAAGGGGCAACTACAAGTCGAGCAGGCTGGCGCCTCCACCATCACTCATCTGCTGGCGCTGCAAGGGGGGATCGATCTGGTCAACGAGCAGTGGCAGCTGGATCTGGGGATCCTCAACGGCAACCGCTGCGCCGAACTGCTCGGCCAGTGGCGCGGGCCGCTGACGGAACCCACGCTGGCCTGGAGCTTCCCGCAAAAGCAGGATGCCTGCGGCTGGGAAGTGGGAGTACGCTATCCGCCGCAAGGCAACAGCGCCCCGCTCTGGCGACCGGCTCCCGCACCGAAAGCCCAAAACCAGGCCCAAGTGCAGACCCAAGCCGGGCAGACAAGCGACAGCCAGCAAGGGTAAAAACAGACAAGGCCTCATGATGAGGCCTTGTTGTTTGATGGGGAAATGGCGCGGTTACTGGCCCGGACGGCGGGGCGGCTGCACCACGTAGTGACCGAGGAACTCCGCCGCCAGCTTGCTGCCGCTGAACAGCTGGATCTTGAGGCTGAAGGTGGCAGGCTCCCCCCGTTTGAGCGGCTGCAGCACGGCGGGCATCCCCTCGCGGGCCACTCGCGCCTCCGGCTCCTCATCGACCGGGCCATGATATTTGATGGTGCTCTCGGCCAGCACCGGCTCGCCCACCAGCCCCTCCTCTTTAAGCTGCAACCAGATCAGCCCCCAGCCTGCCAGCACGCACTGGCTATAGACACTGCCGGCGAACATACTGCCATGCACGTTGAAATTGGCCGCCAGATTGGCCTTGAGATGGAAGGTCTGGCCGTCGTAGTGGCTGATGTGCATCCCCATCTTCTCGCTGATGGGTACCCCGCGCGACCAGCGGGTGGTGAGATCCTGACACCACTCCGGCCGGTACTGGATAGTCTGCAACGGGCTCAGGGATTTGATCATCTGGCGATGGGGAATGCGGCCAAAGGAGACGGGGCCGCCCCCCACTTCGAGAAAGCCGCACTTGCGATAGAACTCCACAGCTTCCTGACGGGCGTTCATCACCAGCCGTTTCACCTTCTCGCTGCGGGCCAACTGCTCGAGATCCTCCACCATTTTGGCGCCCAGCCCCTGGCCGCGATATTCGGGACGCAGCGCCATAAAGCGGATCTGCGCCTCGTCGCCGCCGATAAAGAGGCGGCCCACCGCGATGGGAGTGCCATCGGGGGCCAGCATCAGCCGGTGAATGGCGACGGTGTCGTATTCGTCCCGCTCGGAACCGACGGGCAGATTGAAGGGCTTACGCAGAAGTTCCCAGCGCAACTGGTAGTAGGCATCCAGCTCGGCGACTGTCTGAGGGGTGACTACCCGGTACATAGTTTCATCCTTGAGTTACACTGGTCGGAAACCATCTTGCCGTGCAAATTCATGGACTTCAATCTGCAAGCGTACCAAGCCGATCACTTGTTGCACCTCAGCGTCAAACCCCAGCGCCGCCTCACGGTACAGGAAAATGACCAGCACCGCTGGCTGGAGATAGACGGCGTGGTGCAATCCGCCATGTCGCTCGCCGACCCCGCGACCCTCTGTCTGCCCCATCAACGGGTCATCGCCTGCCTGCTGCCGGAGCGGGCTGAGCAGATCCTCGAACTGGGGCTGGGTGGCGGTGATCTCACCCGCCATCTGAGTCAGCGCTGGCCCTCGGCCCGCCACGAGTGCGTTGACCTCGACGAAGAGGTGCTGACCGTTTATCAGCAGTTTTTCCAGCATCAGGAGAGCGATAAACGCGCTGCTCCCGCACTCCATCAGGCCGATGCCCTCGCCTTTCTGGAGCAGAGCGAGCAGCAGTACGACCTCATCCTGCTCGATCTCTTCAGTCAGGATGGCAACCCGCTGCTGCTGTTTCAGGAGCGGCTCTACCGGGCGCTGGCTCCCCGCCTCTGCGGCACCCTGGTGATCAACCTGCTGCCGCGCACCGCACTGGAGCTAACCCACGCCCTGACACTGATAGAACAGTGGATTGGCCCCGCCACCCCCTATCCGGTTGCGGGGCTCATCAACGTAATCGTCCACGTCACACCGCGGGACGAAACATCTTCAGACCTGTAGCCAGAACGTCGTTGGCCCCTCGTTGACCAGCGCCACCTTCATGTCGGCGGCAAAACGGCCGGTTTCGGTCGGGATGCCGCTGGCGGCGGCCTTGGCCACGAAGTAGTCATAGAGCCGCTCGGCCTCGCTCGGGTGAGCACCGCAGGAGAAGCTGGGACGCATCCCTCGCTTGGTATCCGCCGCCAGCGTGAATTGGGAAACCACCAGCAGACTGCCGCCGATCTGGCTGACATTCAGGTTCATCTTGCCCTCCTGATCCGGAAAGATGCGATAACCACTGACCCGATGCAGCAACTTGTCGGCCTTGGCCTCGTCATCCCCCTGCTCTACCCCGAGCAGTACCAGCAATCCCTGACCGATGGCGCCGGTCACCTCCCCCTCGACAGTCACGCTGGCCTCGCTGACCCGCTGAATCAATGCAATCACATCCCTCTCCTTTGAAAACAGAACGACCGCCCCCTCACAGGGGCGGTCGTCGATGCTACCAATAAACCGATGGCCAAGGCGATGGCTTAGCCAAGCTCCTCACTCGCCGGTTTCTCATATTCACCGAGGCAGGCCGTGGTTTCAGCCCCCAGCAGCACCACCAGCCAGCTGAGATAGACCCAGACAAACAGGATCGGGATGGTGGCCAGCGCGCCGTAGATGGCCTGATAGGAGGGGAAGTTGGTGATGTAGATGGCAAAGCCGCGCTTGGCCAGCTCGAACAGGGTCGCAGCTACCAGCGCACCGATAAAGGCGTGGATCAGCCGCACCTTGCAGTTCGGCACCACGGTATAGACCAGCAGGAATGTGAGCACCGAGAAGAGGAACGGCAAACCGCGCAACAGCAGATAACCGATACCGAACAGGCTCTCGGCGCCAAACAGCCGCAGCGAGAAGATATAGGAGGAGATGGCGATACTGGCCCCGATAAGCACAGGCCCCAGGGTCAGGATCATCCAGTACATGGCAAAGGCCTGCGCCAGCGGGCGGCCCTGGGTCGAACGCCAGATGTAGTTGAGGTTTTTGTCGATGGCGGAGATCAGCATCAACGCCACCACCACCAGCGCCCCAATCCCCACTGCCGTGGTGTTGGTGGCATTGGCAACGAAGCCGTCGATGTACTCCTTGAGCATGTCTCCCGCAGTCGGCACGAAGTTGTGGTAGACGAACTGCTCCATCGCCTGCTTGAGGCTCTGGAACACCGGGAAGGCGGACATCATGCCAAAGACCACGGCGATCATCGGCACCAGCGAAAGCAGGGTGACATAGGCCAGATAACCGGCGGTAACCGTCAATCTGTCCTGCTGGAAACGGCCCCAGACAAACTGGGCAAAGTGGCGACCATCATGGCGCAAGAAGGAGAGGGCGTGGGCCAAACGGCCACTGACAGGCTGCTGCATCTTGATTCTCGTTAGCGTCATAGTGGCAATATTGTGTCAGAGGAGAGCGCTGTTTGACCACCTTTGAACCCGATTTGCCTCCATCAGCCCCAACCTGTCACCCGACTGGCGTCTCTGGCTGTCGTCAGAAGCACAAATAAAAACGGCCCCGCTATGGGGCCGTTTGCAACGCCGGATTACAGCATGTAGTCCGCGGGCAGCTCGATGCGGGCGACGCCGGAGGCGACCGCTGCCAGCGCCACGGCGCGGGCTACGCGCGGCAGCAGACGGGCATCCATCGGCTTGGGAATAACGTAATCCTTGCCGAAGGCGAGCTCGCTCACCCCGGCGGCGGTCAGTACCTCGGCCGGCACCGGCTCCTTGGCCAGCGCACGGATCGCCTCGACCGCGGCAATCTTCATGGCATCGTTGATGCGGCTGGCACGGGCATCGAGGGCACCGCGGAAGATGAAGGGGAAACAGAGCACGTTGTTAATCTGGTTCGGGTAATCGGAGCGACCGGTACCCATGATGAGGTCGCTGCGCACCCCGTGGGCCAGCGCCGGCTTGATCTCCGGATCCGGGTTGGAGCAGGCGAAGATCACCGGATTGGGCGCCATCAGGGCGACCGCTTCGGCGGGCAACACGTCTGGGCCGGAAACACCGACAAACACATCCGCCCCTTCGATGACATCCATCAGGGTGCGCAGCGGGGTCTCGTTGGCGAAGCGCTGCTTGTACTTGTTGAGATCGCTGCGGCCGGTGTGGATAACACCCTGACGATCCAGCATGAAGATGTTGTGCGCTCTGGCGCCACACTTGATCAGCAGATCCATGCAGGCGGTGGCGGCAGCCCCAGCCCCCATGCACACAATGCGGCTGTCACTGATCTGCTTGCCTTGCACTTCCAGCGCGTTGAGCAGACCGGCGGCGGTGACGATGGCGGTACCGTGCTGGTCATCATGGAACACCGGAATATCGCAGCGTGCGATCAGCGCCTCTTCAATCTCGAAACACTCAGGTGCCTTGATATCTTCCAGATTGATGCCACCGAAGGTATCGGCGATGGCCGCCACCGTGTCGATGAACTGCTGGCTGGTCTCGTGCTTCACCTCGATGTCGATGGCGTCGATGCCGGCAAAGCGCTTGAACAGCAGGGCCTTGCCCTCCATCACCGGCTTGGAGGCCAGCGGCCCCAGATTACCCAGACCCAGAATGGCGGTGCCGTTGGAGATGACGGCCACCAGATTGCCCTTGCCGGTATAGCGATAGGCATCGGCCGGGTTGGCGGCGATCTCGCGCACCGGCTCGGCAACACCCGGGCTGTAGGCCAGCGCCAGATCACGGGCGGTTTCGGCAGGCTTGGTCAGGGCGATGGCAATTTTGCCCGGTACGGGCAGGGCGTGGTAATCGAGTGCTTCTTGACGCAGATCGGACATGGGGGACCCCGATGTGGTTGGTGCAAATGAGGTGCCGACAGGGGGCACACAGAAGGGCGGGGATCATAAAAGAAAGCGGTGGGCATGCCCAGCAGATCATGCTGCCGCTAGCCAGATCAGACCAGTTATTTCAGCACCTTACCCCACCCACACCTACCACTTTAGTTATAGATTCTGCCGCGTGGGATAAAAATGGAGCAAAAAGGGCGGCAAATTGGCCTTGCCGCCCTTTCTGTCAGTGCTGTAGACCTGACTCAGTTGCCCAGATAGACCGGCAACAGATTTGCCATCGACAGGAAGTGGAACAGCGCGGTCGCCAATCCGAACAGGATCAGCAGCCAGGCCATCAGCTTGCCGCCGGGGGTGACGAAGTGGGGGGTCACTTCGCCCCGCTCGGCCCGCGCCCGGGTGCGCAGCACCAGCAATGCCGGGATGATGCAGGTCCAGATGGTGGCGGCGGCACCGGCATAGCCGATGGCCAGCAGGAAGCCGAACGGGAAGAGCAGGGAGAGCAGCAGCGGCGGCAGGAAGGTGACCGCCCAGGTCTTGCTGCGACCGACGCGGCTGTTGTCGAACTTGAACAGATCAGCCAGATAGTCGAACACCCCGAGCCCCACCCCGATAAAGGAGGAGAGAATGGCCGCCATGGAGAAGCCGTTGATGGCGCTGGCCACCTTCTCCGATTCGATCACCCCTGAAAGCGCGGAGAGCAGCACACTCACGTCTCCCCCTTTGGCAATCACAGGGGCAAAATCCTGACGGGGCAGGTTGCCGAAGATCCCCAGCAGCCAGAGCACGTAGAGCGCCAGCGCGATCAGGGTTCCCCCCAGAATGGCCCATCTGGCCTGCTGCTCGTTCTGGTAATAGGCACGCAGGGAGGCAACAGAGTGGTGATAGCCAAACGAGGTGAGCGCCACCGGCAGCATTGCCATGGCATAGGGGGCGTAGCGACTCTCGCTGCCCGCCAGATCGAGCAGGGTCGGCAGCTTGATACTGCCGAGCAGCCCGGCCACACCGAGGGCGAAACTGAGGATCATAAAGGCGATCAGCACCACAGAGATGCGGTCAACGGCGCGAGTCGAGTGCCACACCACTGCAGAGAAGAGCGCCACGAACAGCACGGATGCGAGCTTGCTGTCGATCCCCAGAATCCCCTGCAGGATGGCACCGGAGGAGGTGATATAGGCGTAGAGCAGAATGCCGCCAACAAAGTAGACCGAGAGGTTGTTGAGGAGATTGAGCTTCTCCCCCAGCAGCTCGCGAGTCACGGTATTGAAGGAGACCCGCATATCGTGGTGCTGGAAGGATTCCAGCAACATCCAGCCGGAGAGGGTCATCATCACCATGGTGACGGTCAGCGCCAGCACCGACCAGAGGGTCCAGGCCCCCGCCCCCGAACTCGGCAGACCGAGCATGCCGGCTCCCACGCAGACGCTGGCAATGATGCAGGCGCCCCCCAAAATTGACGGTTTTTTCTTCATAATCCCTTCTTTTTCTGACTGATTATCTATCCGCGGTAAACAAGACCGCGGCATGATGCCAGCCTTTGCCATGAGACGCCTACCACTATCTGCCATAACCGGGCATGGCCGCCGCATAAAAAATGCCCCGAACGGGGCACTCTATCAGCGGGAATGGTGTGAAGAGGGGTTAATCCATCACCGGGATACCTGCCCTCGCTTCGGCCTGACGGGCGATGGCCTCGGTCATCCCCTGAAAAATGAAGAGGTGGAACGGCAACATGGCGAGCCAGTAGGCCAGCCCCCAGGCGCCCTGCGGATGCCAGTGAGCGGTGACCCGGATGCGGGTCAGGCCAGACTCCTCCGGCAGGATGTTGAACTCCAGCCGCCCGACGCCCGGGGCCTTCATGTTGAACAACAGATCGAGCCTGCGCCCCTCATCCACCCCGAGGATCTGCCAAGAGTCGAGCATGTCACCCTTCACGAAGCGATCCGGATTGGTGCGGCCACGGGTGCGGGCCGGGCCGCCGATCAGGTGATCCATCCATTCGCGCACCACCCACAGCTCGTTCATGTAGAAGTAGCGCTGCTCACCCCCCAGTTGCTGCAACACCTGCCACACCACCTCGGGAGAGGCGAGGCAGATGGCCTCGCCGCTGGCGGTACGGTCGTAGAAGCCATATTCGGGATGGCGCCAGCGCAGGCCTAGGGGGGTCTCCTGCCCCTGCTGTTCGGCACCCAGCTTCTGCTCCAGCGCCAGACTCTCCGCCAGCGCCTCGTCGAAGCTGAGCAGGGTCTGGGGCAGCAGGGCACGCAGCGGGCCGTCGTCGGCCGGGATATCGTGCTTGAGACCGCCCACCAGCGCCTTGGCCACCGGCTGCGGCACAGAAGTGACGAACTGCAGCCACCAGGCAGAGAGGCGCGGGCTCAGAAACGGGATGGGAATGATGGGGCAGCGCTTGCCGATATGAGCGGCGAACTTCTGCAACTGCTGCTGATAGCTGAGCAGCTCGGGGCCGACCGCATTGAAGATGCGGCCATCCACCTCGTCTGCCTCTACCAGCCCGCCCAGATAGTGCAGCAGGTTGGACAGCGCAATCGGCGGCGTGCGCGAGCGCACCCATTTGGGCGTCACCATCATCGGCAGGTTGAACACCAGATCCCGCATCACCTCGAACGCCGCCGAACCGGGCCCGATGATGATGCCGGCGCGCAGCTCCACCGTCGGTACGCCGGATTCGCGAAACAGCTCGCCACAGTGGCGGCGGGAGTTGAGATGGCGGCTGTTGCACTGTTCGGGCTGGATTGCCCCGAGATAGATGATGCGACGCACCCCGGCGGCACGAGCGGCGGCAGCGAAGTTCTTTACCCCCTGCTGCTCCAGACGGTGAAAATCGGCCCCCGCCCCCATGGCATGGACCAGATAGAAGACGGTATCGATACCCGCCAGCGCAGGCAGCAGGGTGATGGGTTTGAGGCTGTCGGCGAGGCGAAACTCCACCCCCTCAGGCAAGCGACAGGGACGGCGCGCCCCGGCAATCACCTTGTAGCCGAGGGTCTGCAGGTGGGGCACCAGATAGGAACCGATATATCCTGCCGCTCCCATCACCAGACAATTACGCATGAGTGCAGCCCTCAGCATCATTGATGCAAGGGGCGCCAGACAGGAATCCACCATGGCCCGCCACGTCCATCACCAGACAATTTCTCATGTAATTCTCCCTATCCTTACCGATGCTGCTTGTCAGTCAGCGTGCGCAGCGCTACCTGAAAATGTTCAACTAGAGCGCCACCATCCAGTCTCTTGCCATCCTGCCACGCCACCACCTTGCAACCTAGTACTAACCACCTCTCTGATTAGTCCGATTTGGTGTTAAGCCCTGCTCATTGACTGGTCGATAACTGACCAGATGTATAGCGCCGAGGGCGAACGTATGCGCATCGATCACTACGACCTCCAGGGGGAGGTGCAATACCGGCAACAGCAGGCCCAGAGCCGCAAGGTGCGCAACCTCGGGCCAGTGCCACCCGCCGTCAATCCACCGGAGGGCAACAACACGGCCGCGGCCGGCGAACGCAGCAGCACCCTGACCCTCACCAGCGCCCTGACGCTGCAAACCGCGAGGCAATCCGCCACCAGTCAGCAAGCAGCAACACCTCCCGCCCCGCCCGCAGCGGACGTCGGCAAAGAGCAGGATGGTATTCCCGACGATGGACTGGATAACCGCCAGCGGCTGATCAAGCTGATGATTGAGGCGATGCTGGGCCACGAAATCGAGCTGCCCAAGCCGATCAAACCCTCCGAAGAGGGAGGCGATGGAGTGACCCAAGGAGACGCCGCGGCTCAAGCCGCCGAGACGGATCAACTGGTGGAGGTGACTGACACCCTGCTGCAACAGGAGCAGCTCAACGTGGTGGCATCGGCCAGCGTAGCGACTTGGGATGGTCAGACTATTCAGCTCGATCTCGGCTTTGTGCTCGACTGGCGCCAGCTGGAGGTGAGCCAGCGGCGCACCACCCTCAATGCCCTGAAAGACCCGCTGGTGCTCAGTCTGGATGGCAAGATCGCCGATCTGACCGAGGCTCGGGTCACTTTCGATATCGATCAGGATGGCAAGGAGGACAGCCTGCCGGGCTTGAGTGAAGGCAGCGGCTTTGTGGCGCTGGATCGCAATGGCAACGTCACCATAGACGATGGTGGCGAGTTGTTTGGCGCCCGATCCGGCAATGGCTTCGGCGAGCTGGCAACCCTGGATGAGGATGGCAACGGGGTGCTGGACGAGGGGGATAGCCAGTTTTCAGCCCTGCAGTTCTGGCATCCCGAGCACGCCCCTATCGCGCTGGTCGAACTGGGGATCGGCGCCATCCTGCTACGCCCCCTCGACACCCCCTTCCACCATCTGGGGGAGAGCGGCAATCAGGGGGTGCTGCGCCAATCCGGCCTCTATCTCACCGAGCAGGGTAAAGGAGGCTGGGTGCAGCAGATCGATCTGCGGGTCTGAGCCTTTAAACGGAATCAGCAGCCCGGTCGCTGACGAGATCTGCCAGCGACCGGCTCCGGTGCCATCAACTGAGCTCGGTGGGATCGATATCCAGACTCCAGCGCACCTTTTTGGTCTCGGGCCAGCCTTCCAGCTCCTTAACCGCCCAGTCCAGCAGCTGGGCCAGCGGGGCCCGGTTCGGCCCCTGCACCAGCAACTGCATGCGGAACTTGCCCGCCTTGCGCTCCATAAAACCGCTGATGGGTCCCAGCACCTGAACGTGGGGATAGCGGGCGCTGCGCAGGGTATCGGCGAGGCGGGCGAGGAACAGCTGCACCTCGTCACGGCCATTGGCCTCGGCGCGGAACAGCCCCTGATAGCTGAAGGGCGGCAGCCCCAACAGGCGGCGCTCTTTCAACGCCGTATCGGCGAAGTGGCCGTAGCCATTCTGGGTCAGATCCTGCAGCAGGGCGTGCTCCGGATGATGGCTCTGCAACACCACCAACCCGGGTTTGCTGGCACGACCGGCACGGCCCGCCACCTGGGTGTAGAGCTGAGCCAGTTTCTCGGCGGCGCGAAAATCGGCGCTAAACAGGGCTCCGTCCACATCCAGCAGACCCACTAGCGTCACATCCGGGAAGTGGTGGCCCTTGGCCAGCATCTGGGTGCCGATCAGGATCTTGTACTTGCCCGCCTTGATGTCGCCGAGATGGGTCTCCAGCTCCCCCTTGCGGCGGGTATTGTCCCGATCGATGCGCACCACCGGATATTGCGGGAACACTGTGGTAAGCAGCTGTTCCAGCTGTTCGGTGCCCACTCCCGACCCGATCAGCTCGTTGCTGCCACACTCGGGGCAGTGGTGGGGCAGCGGGCGCACGCTGTCACAGTGGTGACAGTGCAGCCGTCGTCCGGCCTGATGCCAGGTGTACCAGGCATCGCAACGCTCGCAAGCGGCGCTCCAGCCGCACTGGTGGCAGATCAGAGCCGGGGCATAGCCACGGCGGTTGAGAAACAGCATCACCTGATTGCCCGCCGCCAGATGCTCCGCCATCAGCTGATCCAACTGGGGGGAGAGCCCGGCCTGCAGCCGCACGTTTTTGATATCCAGAATCACCTGACGGGCGGTCTGGGCGTTACCGGCACGGCGAGTCAGGGTGAGATGGTGATATTTGCCGGTGCGGGCGTTGTGCAATGTCTCCAGCGATGGGGTAGCCGAGCCAAGCAGGATCGGAATACCGGCACGATGGGCCCTCATCACCGCAAGATCCCGCGCGTGGTAGCGAAAACCGTCCTGCTGCTTGAAAGAAGCGTCGTGCTCTTCGTCGATGATGATGATGCCGAGGTTGTGAAACGGGGTGAACACCGCGGAGCGGGTACCGATCAGAATGGCGGCGGCGCCGTCTCGGCAGGCGAGCCAGGCGTCGAGCCGCTCCCTGTCGTTCATGGCGGAGTTCATCGCCACCACAGGCACGTTGAAGCGGCGCCGGAAGCGGTTGATGGTCTGCGGGGTGAGGCCGATCTCCGGCACCATCACCAGCGCCTGCTTGCCCGCCTTGAGCAATGGCTCGAGGATGCTCAGGTAGACCTCGGTCTTTCCGGAACCTGTGATGCCATCCAGCAGGAAGGCACCAAACTTGTCGCTCTGGCTGGTAACGGCAGAGACGGCCAACGCCTGTTCGCCATTGAGGCGCAGCCCCTCCCCCGGCTCGAAGCGGGCAGCCCAATCGCCATCATGGCTCGGCTCCAGCGAACGCTTCTCCAGCAGCCCCTTCTTCTCCAGCGCGGTGAGAGCTGCGCTCTGGATCTCCTCCTGCTTGAGAGCGGAGGGGGTCTGCGGCCCCTTGCGCAGCAAGGCGAGCGCTTGCTGCTGCTTGGCCGCCCGCTTGAGCTCGTTGAGGTCGATGGCCATGCCCGCCTCGGTGGCAAACCAGAACTCCAGTTCACGATAAGCGGCAGGCTCCCCCTTGCGCACCAGCACCGGCAGGGCGTGGGGCAGCACCTCACCCAGCGGATGCTGGTAGTAGCTGGCGCTCCAGTTCATCAGCGCCAGAATATCCGGCCCTAGCACTGGTGCCGTGTCCAATACCCGTTTGATGGGCTTGAGCTTGTTGCGGGGCACCTGGCTGTCAGCCGGATGATCCACCACCAGCCCGACCAGGGTCTGGGGACCGAAAGGGATCTCGACCCGGCAACCGGGGGCAGGTAACGGCAGGGGAGAGAGATAGTCGAAGTGACGGCGTAACGGTACCGGGACAGCGACACGAACCAGATCCAGCGTTTGGGAAGAATTCACCAGGGGTTGCCTATTTTTTCTGCGAAGCCACTTGCCTGATCTCAGGCATTTCCTATATTATTCGCAGCCTTTGAAACTGTGTTCAACAATCGTGTGGTGTCCGACAAGAGATCGGATGGCGACACGGCCTATTAATTGAGGTTGTCCATGAAAGCTGGTATCCATCCTGACTACGTAGCCATCACCGCCAAGTGCTCTTGCGGTAACGTCATCAACACTTTCTCTACCATCGGTAAAGATCTGAACCTGGACGTGTGCTCCGAGTGCCACCCGTTCTACACCGGCAAGCAGAAAGAAGTTTCTAGCGGCGGCCGCGTAGACAAGTTCAACAAGCGTTTCGGTGCGATGACCACCAAGAAGTAATTTTACTTCTGAAGAATTCTGAAAAAGGCGCCCATCGGGCGCCTTTTTTACGATCCCTGTTTTTCATCCTTCATGTTCCCGCAGCCAGATGCACTCGCCCCTACTGGCCAAACCCTTTGGAACGACGCAAATAGACATACCCCTCACCCGGGCTGCCCCAGCGCGGGCTCCCTGCGTTGTCATAGGCGCGATCCAGCAATCTGACGCTGTCGGGGCCAATCCAGATATGCTGCACCAGCGTCGTGGCACCACCAAAATCGGTGGAGCAGTGGCCCACCCGGGTGTGACCGGCATATTCGCCGGAGGGAGTGCGTGTCAGCCAGATCTCGCAACCGTGGCGCAAGGAGAGCTGCTGCGGGGTCAGACTGTCGAGCAGGGCAGGATCATGCCAGGCACCGGCAAAATCGGTAGCCCGGGGCATGGTCAGTTCTGCCATCAGGATCCGCCCGTCAGGGGCGGGTGAGAAGCGATAGATGCGCTGGCGAAAAGGACGGACGAGCGCAGACTCAGGTACTGCTCGGCATAGACCCAGCGATAGCCCTGATAGCCGGGCCAGATCTCCATCAGGCGCAGCTCGGCACTGGTAAAGCGGCTGTCGTAACTGGCCTGCTCCCGGCTCGTAAAGGCCCCGTTGAACCAGCTGAGTAGCGGCTCCATACCGGGCTTGAGTGGGGTAGCCTGAGGCGCCGGCCCTGCCAACACCAGACAGGAACAGAGCAGCCCGAATACGGCCACCAGCAACTTTGCCATCGAATCCTTCCGAATCATCATAGTGGCGGCGATTATATGAGCGAATTCCCCCAATAACAGCCATTACGATCAAATCATTGCCACTCTGGTGCAAAAACCTCACAAGGATGCCAGTCTGCTCACTAAACCCGATATTTTGCCACCGCCTTGTTGAGCAGCTGGGCCTGCTCGTTGAGACCCTCGCTGGATCTCGCATTTTCCTCTGCCATGATGCTCGACTCCTGGGCGATGTCGCGGATGTTGTTGACGTTGCGGTTCACCTCGTTGGCCACCAGACTCTGCTGTTCGATGGCGGCGGCAATCTGGGTGCTCATGTCCATGATATGGGTAACATCCTGAGTGATCTGCCCCAACAACTCCCCTGCAGTACTGGCCTGATCCGAGCTGCGGTTGCCCTGCTCGCGGCAGGTCGCCATCACCTCTACGATGCTGCCGGTCTGTTTCTGCAGCGAGCTGATGATGCCGGCGATCTCCTGGGTTGATTTTTGGGTACGGATGGCCAGATTGCGCACCTCATCGGCAACCACCGCAAAACCGCGTCCCTGATCCCCTGCCCGAGCTGCTTCGATGGCTGCGTTGAGGGCCAGCAGGTTGGTCTGCTCGGCAATACCACGGATCACGTCGAGCACGGAGCCGATGGTCTCGCTCTCTTTTTGCAGCTGGCTCACCTCGCGAGATGAGCTCTCCAGATTGCCCGCCAGCGAGCGGATCTGCTCGACAGTATTCTCGACCGCAGCCCGCCCCTCCATCGCCTTGTTGTTGGTTGCCTGTGCATTGTTGGCCGCCTGCTCGGTGTTGCGGGCGATCTCTTCGATGGTGGAGCCCATCTCGGTGGAAGCGGTCGCCACCATATCAGTCTCCTGCAGCTGGCGCGCCGCCCCTTCACTGGTGCGCTTGACGTTGGCCGAGAGGTGATCCGCCGCTTCGGTCAGGGTGTGCACGCTCTGCTTCACATCGCCGATCAGATCGCGAAACCCGCCCAGCATTACGTCGAGATTACCTGCCAGCTGGGCCATTTCATCTGCCCCGCGCAGATCTATCTTCAGGCGCAGGTCATTATCCTTACGAATGCGGTTGACGGTATCATTCACCTGAGTAATGGGACGGTCGATGCTGCGCCCCAGCAACACGCTCATAATGCCGATCAGCACCACAATCACCCCGCCACAGACCAGCATCAGGCTGTTGAGGCGAGCGCTCTGCCGCTCCAGCTCAGCGACAATGTGCTGATCGACGGCGGCAAACCCCTGTTCGGTCTGATGCACCAGATCCCGCATCTGGTTACGCAGCCCCTCATCCTCTTTCAGCCCCAGTACCTGCATCCCCTGCACCAGCGCCACAAAGTCCTGCCGGTACTGCTTGCTGGCCTGTTCCAGCTTGCCGCGATCCGCCTCCGGCAAAGTGGCAAGGCTATCCTGAAAACTCTTGTGCAAGGCCTCGAAACGTTCCAGATACTGGATATCGGAGCGCAGCATGAAGTCCTTCTCCGCCCGCCTCAACTGCAACATGGTGATGAGCAACCCCTGCTGATCCAGCTGCTTGAGCCCATTCTCCACCTCATGCACCGCCGCCCTCAACTTGCCATAGAGCCCCTCCTCCGGCCCCAGACCAATCTTCTGCTGCTGGGCCACCAGATCGTTGAAGGCTTTACCATAACCGCTGATCTGCTGATCCAGTCTGGTCAGCTCCCCCTCAACGGCCGCCAGATTGTCATCGGTCACCAGCTCCCGGTTGTGCTGGTGAAAGTCAGACAGCCCCTGATTGAAGCGCTCGACGAAGGTCATATCCTTGCGGATCAGAAAATCCTTCTCGGCCCGGCGCAGGTTGAGCATGGCGATCTCCAGCTGGTCGATATTGCGCTGGGCTTCGGTCAGGTGACGGTGCACCTGGCTGGAGTAGATAAACAGGCCGCTCAGTACCAGCATGGCAACGGCAACCAGCACGGTATTCAGGATCAACTTATGACGGATAAGCACGATGGACCTCTCGCAAACTGGCAGTGAACTGCATTGAGCTTATGCAGAAAAGCGGCGACAGGTGATCTGTGCAAGGAATATTCATTGAAATGCCACACCCACTCCTTATACTGGTTGCACCTGTTTCCAGCCGTGGATTTGACACTATGGAATACAATACTTCTGAACTGTGCGACATCTATCAGGACATGGTGGATGTGCTTGAACCCATGCTCTGCTCCTTCGGCGGCCGCGCCTCTTTCGGCGGCGTCATCACCACCGTCAAATGCTTCGAATCGAATGGCCTGATCCGTGAACTCGTAAAAGAGAACGGACTGGGACGTGTCTTGCTGATCGATGGCGGTGGCTCCATGCGCCGTGCCCTGATTGACAGCGACATCGCCACCACGGCGGCCGAGAATGATTGGGAAGGGATTGTCTGCTACGGCTGCGTCCGCGAAGTCGATATTCTGGAAGATCTGGATATCGGCATTCAGGCACTGGCAGCCATTCCGGTCGGTGCCGACAGCAAGGATGTAGGGGAGACCGATCTGCCGGTCAACTTCGGTGGGGTGACCTTTCTGCCTGACGACCACCTCTACGCCGATACCACAGGGGTGATCCTCTCCCCCGAGGCACTCGATATCGAGTAAGCCACAGACAGCGTGACGACGGGAGCCTTGGCTCCCGTTTTTTATGCCTGCAACTTGC
This sequence comes from Aeromonas sp. 6P, assembly GCF_051919525.1. NCBI lineage: Bacteria > Pseudomonadati > Pseudomonadota > Gammaproteobacteria > Aeromonadales > Aeromonadaceae > Aeromonas > Aeromonas sp. 6P. The sequence goes on from NZ_JBQBEO010000002.1 coordinate 4,384,445, forward strand.
TGAAAAATGACAAAAAAAGAGGGCCAGATAAACTGGCCCTTAACTGGAAGCAATGTGAGCAATGTCGTGCCTTCACAAGAAGTCCATCACGTTGGAACGAATGAAGTCTTTCCCGGAAAACAAGTTAACAATAATCATTCTCATTTAACTAGGCAAGCGCTATTTGCAGAAAGTGCAAAAAAATTGACCACCGCGAAGGGTGGTCAATCTGGTCAGGCTTGCCGGGTGGCCGTTTGCAGGCTGGATAATCCGGCCTCGCCCACCAGCTTGCGGCTGAGGTAGCGCAGCAAGACACCGTAGAGCGGCACGAACAAACCAAGGCTTATCAGCAACTTGAATACGTAATCGACGGTTGCGATCTCGACCCAGTGCTCTGCCATGAAAGGATCTGTGGTGCGCCAGAAGGCCACACTAAAGAAAGCGATGGTATCGACCAGATTACCGAACAGGGTGGAGGCTGCAGGTGCAATCCACCACTGCTTGAGCAGACGCAGCCGGTTGAATACCACCACATCCATGAACTGCCCTACCAGATAGGCCATAAAGCTGGCCAGCGCGATACGCGCCACGAACAGGTTGAACTCGGCCAGATGACCAACGCCCTGGAAGCTCCCTTCAAAGAAGAGTACGGAGAGCGCATAGGAGACCGCCAGCGCTGGCAGCATCACGGTCTGGATAATCTTGCGTGCCAGACCGGCACCGAAGATCCGCACCGTCAGGTCGGTCGCCAGGAAGATAAACGGGAAGCTGAACGCCCCCCAAGTGGTATGGAAGCCAAACACGGTGATCGGCAGCTGCACCAGATAGTTGCTGCTGGCAATGATCAGAATGTGGAACAACGACAGGCGAACAAGCGCCGTTTGGTACTGCGCAGGGGTCAGATTCATCTTGTGACCTTTTTGGTTAATGGGGTTAGGGAACCCATATCGCCACCATTGGCGATAATCGAGGGGCGAGATTATACGCCCCAAAACCGATAGTTCAATCTTTATGCGATTACGCTTGTCCAGGTTGGCCAGCGGCAGAGCAGGCCTTGTGGACGATAGTCACGCCTTGTGCTGTCTGGCGAGCCAGAGCAGCGCCTCCCGATCCGCCGGGCGCACCGCCTCCAGCCAGCAGCCGCTGTAGTGTTCGTACTCCAGCCGAAACTGGCTCCCTTCAAACTCCAGCAACCAGCTATGGCGGTCGGCCCCCGCATCCTGCTCGAGCGGCTGCAGCTCCCACTCTCGCAGCAAGGCCTGCGCCAACAGCGGAAAAGTGTCCCAGTCGAGTGCCGGACAATCCAGCGTCACTACGCCAGCTTCGCTATCTACCTGTTTGATTTGCCAACTCATGCCCAATCTCTCAGCTACTGCAGGAGAGCTCACCACCGCAATACCATGCCGGAGTCGGGGTGGCGAGATCCTCATATTCGGGTTGTTCATCATAGGGGCGCTGCAAGGCGGTGAACAGCCGCTCAAACGGCTGCATATCCCCTGCGTCGGCGGCATCTATCACCTGCTGGGCCAGCGCATTGCGCAGCACATACTTGGGATTGATGCCATCCATCTGCGCCTTGCGCACGGCATCCTCGCTTCCTTCGCGCATTAGCCGCGCCCGATAGCGTTCCAGCCACTCCTGCCAAACACCAGGTTCAGACAACAGGGCAAGCAGAGACGCAGGCCACCCCCCCTCTTGCGCCACCTCACCGAGACGGCGCAGGAACAGGTGGTAATCCACCTTGTGGGCCGCCAGCAACCGGAACAGCTTGCGGAACAGCGCCGGGTCATCCTCCTCCCACACCGCCAGCCCGAGCTTGGCCCGCATCAACTCGGAGTAGTGCAACATCAGCTGCTGCTCGTACTGGGCCAACGCTGCAGCCAGCGCATCACCGTCTACATGGCCAGCCAGCGCCTGCGCCAGTTTTTGAAGATTCCAATAACCGACCGCAGGCTGCTGATCCAGCGCGTAGCGGCCCGCAGGGTCCGAGTGGTTGCAGACAAAATCGGGCACGTAGGCATCGATAAAGCCGTATGGCCCGTAATCCAGCGTCAGGCCGAGCAGCGACATATTGTCGGTGTTCATCACCCCGTGACAGAAGCCCGCCGCCTGCCATTTGGCAATCAGCCGCGCGGTGCGGCGCACTACTTCGGCAAACAGTTCGGCACCACTCTCCTGTTCGGGGAAGTGGTGGCGCAGCAGATAGTCGATGAGTGGCGGGATCTTCTCTCCCTGCCCGCTCCAGGCGAAATACTCGATATGGCCGAAGCGCAGATGGCTGGGGGCGGTGCGCAGCACGGTCGCTCCCGTCTCCACCTGCTCGCGGTAAACGGGCTCCTGACTCCCCACCAATACCAGCGCCCGGGTGGTCGGGATGCCGAGGGCATGGAGCGCCTCGGAGGCGAGATACTCGCGAATGCTGGAGCGCAGCACGGCACGACCGTCACCAAAACGGGAAAACGGCGTCTTTCCTGCCCCCTTCAGGTGCAGATCCCAGCGCTGACCATCCGGCGCCTGCTGCTCACCCAACAGCAGCGCACGACCATCCCCAAGCCGGGGGCTATAACCCCCGAACTGATGGCCCGCATAGACCTGCGCTACCGGCTGCATACCGGGCAGCACTTTTCCCCCGCCACAACAGGCGATCCAGTCAGCCTCGCTGACGCCTCCCAGCCCCAACTCATCCAGCAAAGCCCGGTTGAGATGAAGCAACCGGGGTTGCTGCAGCGGCTGGGGGGCTACAGGTTCACAGGCCCAGGGCAACTCGGTCGCAAAAGTGTTGATCAACTTCATGGTTGTACCATTCGTCCCTGCGTATGCTCGTGTCACTCTTTATACTGCCGTCAGCCATGCTTGCGCTAACTGGCAACCATCATTTTTCAATTCAAGGAGAAGAAGATGCAAAAATGGGTATATGCCCTGCCCTTGCTGGCACTGGCGTGGGGTCATCAGGCCAAGGCTGCGGATATCGAGGCCGGCAAAGCCAAGGCAGCGGTCTGTGCCGCCTGTCACGGCGTGGAAGGCAAGGCGATGATCCCCAACTATCCCCATCTGGCGGGTCAGAATGCCGCCTATCTGGTGAAACAGTTGAAAGCGTTCAAGGATGGCACTCGCAAAGAGCCCTTGATGGACCCCTTCATGGCGCCGCTGACCGATGCGGATATCGACAATTTAGCCGCCTTCTATGCCAGCCTGAAATAACCTCGCGTCTGACCCAGGTTCTTCCGAGCCGCGCTTACCGTGGTCGATTAGGCTGCCTAATCGACCCTACCGCCGGCAGTAGTCGATGATCAGATCCATAAAGGCTTCGCCGAAGCGCTCCAGCTTGCGGTGCCCGACACCGTTGATAGCCAGCATCTCGTCTTCGGTCATCGGCATCAGCTGAGCCATCTCCACCAGGGTCGCATCGTTGAACACCACGTAGGGCGGCACCTCTTCGTCCTCGGCAATCTGCTTGCGCAGGCCGCGCAGCTCCTTGAACAACCGTTTGTCGTAGTTGGCGTTGTCGAGCAGGCCATTGCGCTTCTCCTTGCGGCTGGAGATAGGCTGCAGGCGGGGCACCGCCAGCTCCAGCTTCACCTCTCCACGCAGCACGGGGCGGGCCGCTTCGGTCAGCTGCAGCACCAGATTGCGGGTGATGTTCTGGGTCAGCAGTCCCTTGTGGATCAGCTGGCGGATCACGCTCATCCAGTATTCGTGGCTCTGATCCTTGCCGATGCCGTAGGTCGAGAGCTTGTCGTGGCCGTGATCCTTGATGCGCTGGTTCAGCGACCCGCGCAGCACTTCCACTACATAACCCACCCCGAAATTCTGCCCCACCCGCCAGACGCAGGAGAGCGCCTTCTGGGCATCTTCGGTGCCGTCATAGCTCTTGGGCGGATCGAGACAGATATCGCAGTTGCCACAGGGCTTGTCGTTGTACTCGCCGAAATAGTTGAGCAGCACCTGACGGCGGCAGGTTTGCGCCTCGGCAAAGGCCGCCATCACGTTGAGCTTGTACTGCTCCACCTGCAACTGCTGCGGATTCTCGATGTTATCGAGCAAGCGGCGCACCCGGCCGATATCGGCAGGATCGTAGAGCAGCAGCGCCTCGGCGGGAGTGCCATCGCGACCGGCACGACCGGTCTCCTGATAGTAGGATTCAATGTTCTTCGGAATGTCGTAGTGCACCACGAAACGTACGTTGGGCTTGTCGATACCCATACCGAACGCCACCGTCGCCACCACTATCTCGATGTCATCTTTGAGGAAGGCTTCCTGGGTCTGCTGACGCAGCTCGAGCGGCAGGCCGGCGTGATAGGGCGCCGCCTTGCAGCCGTGGCGGGAGAGCCGCTCGGCCACCTCCTCCACCCGATTGCGGCTGGAGCAGTAGACGATGCCGCAGTTGCCCTTCTGGCTCTGCACGTAGCGCAGCAGCTGCTCCGCCGCCTTGAACTTCTCCACCAGGCTGTAGCGGATATTGGGTCTGTCAAAGCTGGCGGTGTGGATAAAGGGGTCGTGGAGTTCCAGCCGATGCAGCATGTCGCTACGGGTCGCCTCGTCGGCGGTGGCCGTAAGCGCTACCACCGGCACCTGCGGGAACCACTGCTTGAGTCGCCCCAGCGCCGCATACTCAGGCCGGAAATCGTGGCCCCACTGGGAGACGCAATGCGCCTCGTCGATGGCGAACAGCCCGAGCGGCAGTTCGGCCAGCCGGTCCATAAACTCGTGCTGCAGCAAGCGCTCGGGGGAGACATAGACCAGCTTGATCTCGCCGCGGCGCATGGCGGCGAAGTTCTGAATCATCTCCTCCCGGCTCAGGGCCGAGTTGATGTAGACCGCCGCTACGCCGTTGGCGCGCAGGCTGTCGACCTGATCCTTCATCAGCGAAATAAGGGGAGAGACCACCACACCGAGCCCGGGCCGCAGCAGTGCCGGGATCTGGTAACAGAGCGACTTGCCGCCACCGGTGGGTTTGAGCACCAGCGCATCACGCCCCGCGACGATCTGCTCGATGATCTCGAGCTGACCCGGCCGAAACTGCTGATAGCCGAAGACCGCCTGCAGCAGGGCAAGCGGACTCTCTGGCTGAGGATCTGGCAGGGTTTCGGCAATCGCGGTCATGGGCTCTCCTTTGGGGTCGCCATTCTAAAGCAGCCGCCGCCCACAATAAACCTGCCATTGCGACTGTTAAGGAACTGTTGCAGACTGGCTGGAGTTTTTACTCGGCTTTGATGACAAGGATTGGGATCAGAGAATGAAACAGATGCTCAAGAAGATGGCGCTCAGTGGCATTGCCAACCTGTTTGCCGAGAAGATGCCCTTCAACAAACTGATCGGCATGCAGGTGACCCACTACGACTTCGACAAGGTGGAGCTACGTATCAAGATGGACGAGAAGCTGATCGGCAACCCTTTCCACAACATCCTGCACGGCGGCGTCACCGCCACGCTGCTGGATGTGGCGGGTGGCATGATCGTCGCCGCCTCCTGCATCGACGAGCTGGAGGAGTTCTCCCCCAGCTATCTCAAGGAGCGCTTCGCCCGCCTCGGCACCATAGATCTGCGGGTGGACTACCTGCGCCCGGGGCGCGGCAACGAGTTTATCGCCACCGCCCACATCATCCGGGCTGGCAGCAAGGTGGCTGTCGCCCGGATGGAGCTGCACAACGAAGAAGGCACCCACATCGCCTTCGGCACCGGTACCTATCTGGTGGGTTGAACCAAGTTAGTGCATAAAAACCACGCGGCTAATCCACTTTTAATCATTAGATTCCTTACCCCCTCTGGCCGAACAAGGTCCATACTGATAGTCGGGATTGTGTGCAGAGGGAGGATTGCAGGCGATGAGTGCGAAACTGGCCATCAAACCATCCAGAGCCTTGTTGACACAGCTCGAGTCCATGCTCGACGAGGTGCAGACACCCGAGTGTCGCCACTGGTTGGAACAGGAGCTTGAGGGGTATTCTCTCTCCTCACCCTTGCCTTGGTATCGCATCGTTCCCTGTCGGCAACGCGGTCACTTTCTGGATCTGAAAACGGGAAAATATTTGACCTGTCACATCAACAGTCAAACGCTATGCCAACGCGATCTGGCCCAAATTCAGTTCATTTATGCCCGTGAACCCGCCGCCCACTATTTGCTGCAACGCAATTCCGGTATTGAACCCTGGCCAGAACAGCTGCTGGAAGATTATCAGGAGCAGTTGATCCCCGGCCATTTATGCCTGCAAGCCTGGCATGAGCCCGTGATTTCATTACGTGCACAACTGATGGAGGGAATAGAACATTTCATTAGTGAGTACCCCAAGCACGCGGCCTTGCTGCCTCAACACAGTTTCAAGGCTTTGCGGCATCAGCACTGGCATATCTGAGTAAGCGCCTGGCGCGCAAGGAGGGCACCATAGACAAGACCCATAGCGAGATTGCCACAATCTAGAGTGCCGGAGTCAGGATAAGACTCCACCGATGGGCCACCGAGCGGTGGCCCTTTTAATGTCCGTGGTCTTGCTTCGACCCTGCATACTGCAAGTCAGATCACTTGGCCAGGTAACAGGTCAGCAGCTAATGAAAAACCGAGTAACTGGAAGGAAAATGCAAAAAGGCCGCTCTATTGAGCGGCCTTTTCAAATTTGGTCGGTGTGAGAGGATTCGAACCTCCGACCCCTTCGTCCCGAACGAAGTGCGCTACCAAGCTGCGCTACACACCGATGTCTGCGGGACGGGAATTTACCGAAAGCCCCGACCCGACACAAGCCTTTTTTGCGTTTGGCAGGAAAAAAAGTGCCGTTCGCTCAACTATTCAGCACTCTTCGTCTCCATTTACCGAAATGCAGCCGGATGGTGACATTCCGCTAACTCTGCCTCAAGGCAAGCGCAGCGACTCGGGCCCCAGCAGACGACGTTGCCAGTCAGCGACTGTGCCGTGCTCCAGCCAATCCGCCGCATGCTGACGCCAGTTGGGTGAGAGGGACGGATTCTCCAGCAGCAGCAACAGATCCGCTTCATTGCGCACCTGATTGCACAGGATATTGGCGGTGCGCTTTACCGTCAGATCCGGGTAAGGCCTGTCTACCAGCTCCATGGTCACCTCGGGTGTAATCATCCCCTCCTCCAGCACCCGCAGCAGCCAACCACAACGGCCATTTAGCTGCATCACCTGCGACATCTGGCCATAGCCGAAACGCTGATTGAGCTTGAAGCAGGGCGATCTTGGCTGACTTATCTGGATGAGTGCCTCACCAAGTCGATAGACATCGCCAATGCAGGCCTGCGTCTCGGTCAGCCCGACACCGGACAGGTTCTCGCCAAAGGCGGCGGGTTGCCAGGGAGTGCGGGGAGCAGGAAGACCCAGCGCAGTTTGCCAGGTCTGCCACCAGAGATAGTGATCGGCCGGATAGTAGTGGAGCGCCCGATCCGGGCCACCGTGGTGGCGCAGGTCACACTGCTCATCCCCTTCCAGACCGGCAAAGGTACAGCGAACTGGTGCAGAGATCGGTTGCTTGTGAATGGCACTGGTGAGGCCGGGCACCAGCTCGGTGCCACGACCGCTAAAAAGGGAGATCCGCATACTCATCCTCCAGGTTGACGAGAGTAGGCGGATCTTATCATGGCGTCAGACCACGGCCTGCATCTGGGTGGTCATGGCGATCTCGGCGCGACGGCGCTTCTCCGCCCTGGCCATCAGATACCAGCTGCCGAAGGTAAAGAGCGATACCGACAGCAGGATCAGGCTGGCCACCGCGTTGATCTCGGGTTTCACCCCGAGCCGTACCGCCGAGAAGACCTCCATCGGCAAGGTAGTGGAGCCCGGGCCGGAGACGAAGCTCGCCAGCACCAGATCATCCAGCGACAGGGCGAACGACATCATGCCGCCTGCCGCCAGCGAGGGGGCGATCATCGGGATGGTAATCAGGAAGAACACCTTCCACGGCTTGGCGCCAAGATCCATCGCCGCCTCCTCGATGGAGAGATCCAGCTCCCGCAAGCGCGCCGACACCACGATCGCCACATAGGCGGTACAGAAGGTAGTGTGGGCGATCCAGATGGTCAGCATGCCCCGCTCGGCGGGCCAGCCCACCAGCTGGGCCATCGCCACGAACAGCAGCAGCAGCGACAGACCGGTGATCACCTCGGGCATCACCAGCGGCGCCGTCACCATGCCGCCGAACAGGGTGCGACCACGGAAGTGGGGAATTCGGGTCAGCACGAAGGCCGCCACCGTCCCCAGCGCCACTGCAGCGATCGCGGTGTAGAAGGCGATCTCCAGCGAGCGGAACACGGATCCAATCAGCTGCTTGTTGTCGAGCAGGCCGAAGTACCACTTGAGCGACCAGCCACCCCACACCGTCACCAGCTTGGAGGCGTTGAAGGAGTAGATCACCATGATGATCATGGGCAGGTAGATAAACAGCAGCCCCAGCCAGAGCATCAGTTTGGCAAAACCGAAACGTCTCATCATGCCTTGCCCTCCAGCTCTTTGGCCTGGTTACGGTTGAAGAGGATGATCGGAATGATCAGCACCGCCAGCATCACTACCGCCAGCGCAGAGGCAACCGGCCAGTCGCGGTTGTTGAAGAACTCCTGCCACAGCACCTTGCCGATCATCAGGGTCTCCGGGCCGCCCAGCATTTCCGGAATAACGAACTCCCCCACCACCGGAATGAACACCAGCATGCAGCCGGCGATGATGCCGTTCTTGGAGAGCGGTACCGTGATCTGCCAGAAACGGGTCAGGTTGCGGGCCCCCAGATCGGAGGCCGCCTCCAGCAGGCTCTGATCGTGTTTGACCAGATTGGCGTAGAGCGGCAGCACCATGAAGGGCAGGTAGGAGTAAACGATGCCGATATAGACCGCCAGGTTGGTGTTGAGGATCTGCAGCGGCTCGTCGATCACCCCGATCCCCAGCAAGACGCTGTTGAGCAGGCCGTTGTTACTGAGGATCCCCATCCACGCATAGACCCGGATCAGAATGGCGGTCCAGGTCGGCATCATGATCAGCAGCAGCAGAACTGTCTGGGTCTCCTTGTTGGCCCGAGCGATGGAGTAGGCCATCGGATAGCCAATCAGCAGGCAGAGCAAAGTACTGACGAAGGCCATCTTGAGGGAGCCCAGATAGGCCGCGATATAGAGCTCATCCTCCTGCAGCAGCAGGTAGTTACCCATGTTGAGCAGGATGGTGAGCTGATTGTCGGCCCAGCTCACCACATCGGTGTAGGGCGGGATCGCCACATCCGCTTCCGCAAAACTGATCTTCACCACGATGACAAAGGGCAGCAGGAAGAAGAGGAACAGCCAGAAGAAGGGGATGCCGATCACCAGTCGGCGCCCCCCGACCCGCTTCAGTCGTTGCAAGAACTTCATGATTGCAGCACCACGCCGCTGTCATCTTCCCAGTAGAGGAACACCTGGTCATCCCAGGTTGGCCGCTTGCCGTGGCGTTCGGCATTGGCGATGAAAGCCTGAACGATTTTGCCCGAGGGCAGCTGGATGTGATAAACCGAGTGACCGCCCAGATAGGCGATGTCATAGACCTCACCCTTGGTCCAGTTGAAGTCCGGGTGCTCGATCTCCTCCGGTTTTTGCAGACTCATCAGCAGTTTTTCTGGCCGTAGGGCGTAGGTCACCTTCTTGTTCTCGGCGCGGGAGCTGATGCCGTGGCCCACATAGATGGGCTGTTCCAGATCGGCGCAGGCGATAGTCGCGTGGTCCTGCTCATCCTCCACCAGCAGGCCGTCAAACAGGTTGACGTTGCCGATAAACTCGCACACCAGCCGACTGGCTGGGGTCTCGTAGATATCCATCGGGCTGCCGATCTGCTCGATGCAGCCGAGGTGCATGATGGCGATCCGCTCCGCCATGGTCATGGCCTCTTCCTGATCGTGGGTCACCATGACACAGGTCACCCCGACCCGCTCGATGATCTCAACCAGCTCCAGCTGCATCTTGGAACGCAGCTTCTTGTCGAGCGCCCCCATGGGTTCATCCAGCAGCAACAGTTTGGGACGCTTGGCCAGGGAACGAGCCAACGCCACCCGCTGGCGCTGGCCACCGGAGAGCTGATGCGGTTTGCGACGGGCATACTGGGTCATCTGCACCAGCTTGAGCATCTCCTCCACCCGGGCATCGATCTCGGCCTTGGGCAGGCCATCCTGCTTGAGGCCAAAGGCAATGTTCTGGGCCACCGTCATATGGGGGAACAGGGCGTAGGACTGGAACATCATGTTGATGGGGCGTTCATAGGGAGGCATGTCGGTGATGTCGACCCCGTCGAGGAACAGCCGCCCCTCGGTCGGGCGCTCGAAACCGGCCAGCATCCGCAGCAGGGTCGATTTGCCGGAACCGGACCCGCCGAGCAGGGCGAAAATCTCCCCCTTGTGAATATTGAGAGATACGTTATCGACCGCCAGCGTTTCGTCGAACTGCTTGCTTACCCGATCAATTTTCACCAGCACTTCTTTGCGCTGCTGACTGCCCTCGAGGGCTTTCTTGTAGGCACTGGAGGCTATCGCCATTACCAAACTCCCCAACGTGATACCGGCCTTGCGGCCGATCCATAAAAGCGATTTGGCGCCCCCGAACGGGCACCAAGGTTAGGTACCGGACTTGATCTTGGTCCAACTCCGGGTGATTAGACGCTGTACCGAGCGGGGATGTGCTTCCTGCACATAGAGTCGCTCCAGCACGGCCTGAGGGGGATAAACCTCCTCGTTGTTGCGCACCGCCTCATCCATAAACTCGCCCGCCCTTGAGTTGGGATTCGCGTAGCCCACATAGTCGCTGACCTTGGCGATCACTTCGGGCTGCAGGACGTAGTTGATGAGGGCGTGCGCCTCTTTGACATTGGTGGCATCGGACGGGATCGCCATCATGTCGAACCAGAGATTGCCCCCCTCTTTCGGAATGCTGTAGGCAATTTTCACCCCCTTGCCAGCTTCATCGGCGCGGGCAGCGGCTTGCAGGATGTCGCCGGAAAAACCGGCTGCCACGCAGATGTCGCCATTGGCGAGATCGCCGATGTATTTGGAGGAGTGGAAGTAGGCCACATAGGGCCGCACCTTGAGCAGCAGCGCCTCGGCCTGCTTGATATCCCCCGTCGCATGACTGTTGGGATCGAGTCCGAGGTAGTTGAGAGCAGCAGGGATCATCTCGTCGGCAGAGTCGAGGAAGGCGACGCCGCAGCGAGAGAGTTTCGCCATGTTTTCCGGTTCGAAGATGGTGGCCCAGGAGTCAATCTTGTCGACCCCCAGCACCGCCTTGATTTTGTCGACGTTATAGCCGATGCCGTTGGTCCCCCACAGATAGGGCACCGCGTACTGATGACCCGGATCCACCTTGTCGAGCTGCTTGAGCAGCACGGGATCCAGGTTGGCCAGATTGGGCAGCAGGGATTTATCCAGCTTCTGGAAGGCTCCCGCCTTGATCTGCTTGGCCAGGAAATTATTGGAGGGCACCACCAAATCGTAACCGGTCCGCCCCGTCAGCAACTTGCCTTCCAGGGTCTCGTTGGAGTCAAACACGTCATAGACGGTCTTGATCCCGGTCGCCTGCTGGAAATCGCTGAGGGTGGTCTCGCCGATATAGTCAGACCAGTTGTAGAAGTGCAGCACAGGGGCAGCCTGGGCCACATTCGCCAATCCCATGGTCAGCGCTATGGTTAGCAATCTGGTTGTATTCACGGTGTCAGTTCTCCTGTTCAGTGGTTGACCGTCTGCGCATCCATTCGCGCGGCCCATCCGGATGGATGGCATCACTACCCTCCCGGCCGAACTGCGGACCGGGAGGGGCATTCGTTACTTACTTGCCGGACTTGATCTTGGTCCAGCTGCGGGTCATCAGACGCTGCACCTTGGCCGGCAGATCCGGGAAGGTGTAGATCTTCTGCAGGGTTGCCGCATCAGGGTAGATACCCGGATCGGTGCGGATCGCCTCATCCACCAGCGGGGTCGCCGCCTTGTTGCCGTTCGGGAACTGCACCACGTTGGTGATGTTGGCGATCACCTCAGGCTTCATCAGGTAGTTGATGAAGGTGTGGGCTGCCTCGACGTTCTTGGCATCCGCCGGAATGGCGATCATGTCAAAGAAGCTGCCTGCCCCCTCTTTCGGAATGGTGTAGGTGAGCGCGACGCCATTCTTGGCCTCGGCTGCCCGCGCCTTGGACTGCTGCAAGTCACCGGAGTAACCGACCGCTACGCAAAGGTTGCCGTTGGCCAGATCCGAGATGTACTTGGAGGAGTGGAAATAGGCGGTATAGGGACGGATGGAGAGGAACAGCTCCTCAGCCTTCTTCAGCTCGGCCGGTTTCTGGCTATCCGGTTTGAAGCCCAGATATTGCAGGGCAGCTGGCAGCATTTCGGTCGGTGAATCGAGGAAGGATACGCCACACTCCTTCAACTTGGCCATGTTCTCCGGCTTGAACACCAGATCCCAGGAGTTGACCGGGGCATCGGCCCCCAGCACGGCTTTCACCTTCTCGGCGTTGTAGGCATAGCCGATGGTGCCCCACAGATAGGGGATGGAGTACTGGTTGCCCGGATCGCTCGGCTCGAGCGCCTTGAGCAGGTCGACATCCATGTTTTGCCAATTGGAGAGCTTGGACTTGTCCAGTTTCTGGAACACGCCCGCCTTGATCTGCTTGGCCAGGAAGGGGTTGGATGGCACCACGATGTCGTAGCCCGAACTACCCGCCAGCAACTTGGCTTCCAGTACCTCGTTACTGTCGAACACGTCATAGACCACCTTGATCCCCGTCTCCTTCTGGAAGTTATCCAGAGTATCCGGCGCTATGTAGTCGCTCCAGTTGTAGACGTGCAGCACCTTCTCTTCAGCCATTGCTCCGGCACTTGCCATGACCAGAGCCACAGAGGCAGCGATCACTCCTGTTTTGAAAGACATCATCCTTGTCTCCTAAGCAAATTGTATGCGCATGCCAACCTGCCCGACCCACCTCAACCCTTCAGCTTTGCGGCTGTCAGATCCAGACTGCGCCTGGCCAGATCGACCAATTCATCAACCTGTTCCTCGGTGATGACCAAGGGGGGCGATATGATCATGGTATCGCCTACCGCCCTCATCACCAAGCCATTGTTAAAGCAGAACTCCCGGCAAGTCATCCCCGCATTTGCCTGAGCCGGAAAACGCCGGTTGGTCTGCTTGTCCTCAACGATTTCCAGCGCGGCGACCAATCCTTTGCCTCGGGTTTCTCCCACCAGCGGATGATCGGCCAGCTCCGCCCAGCGGCGCTGCAAATAGGGGCCGATAGTATCATGCACTCGCTTAACTATGCTCTCTTTCTGCATAAGCTGGATATTGGCCACCGCCACGGCGCAAGAGACCGGATGGCCCGAGTAGGTGAAGCCGTGGTTGAACTCGCCCCCCTCCTCCACCAACCCCTTGGCAACCCGGTCACTGACCATCACTGCGCCGAGCGGCAGATAACCGGAAGTGATCCCCTTGGCCAGACACATCAGGTCCGGCTTGATGCCAAACCCTTCGCTGGCAAACCAGTGGCCGGTACGGCCAAAGCCGCAGATCACCTCGTCGGCGATCAGCAGGATGCCGTAGTGATCGCAGATGCGCTGGATCTCCGGCCAGTAGCTGTCAGGCGGAATGATGACGCCGCCCGCCCCCTGGATCGGCTCGCCGATAAAGGCAGCCACCTTGTCCACCCCCAGCTCCAGAATCTTCTGCTCCAGCTGACGGGCCCGCTCCAGCCCGAACTCGTGGGCACTCATCCCCTGCCCCTCACCGAAGTGGTAGGGCTGATCGATGTGCACTATGCCGGGAATGGGCAGCCCGCCCTGGGCATGCATCCCCTTCATGCCACCCAGACTCGCCCCCGCCACGGTGGAGCCGTGATAGGCGTTATGGCGACTGATGATCACCTGTTTGTCAGGCTGACCCTTGCTGGCCCAGTAGTGGCGCACCATCCGTAGCACGGTATCGTTGCACTCGGAGCCGGAGCCGGTGAAGAAGACGTGGTTGAGATGGGCTGGCGTCACCTCGGCCAGCAGGGTCGCCAGCTCGATCACCGGCGGGTGAGCGGTCTGGAAGAAGAGGTTGTAGTAGGGCAACTGCTGCATCTGGCGGGTAGCGGCATCCACCAGCTCCTGGCGGCCATAGCCCATATTGACGCACCACAGGCCCGCCATGCCGTCGAGAATGCGTTTGCCCTCGGAATCTTCCAGATAGACACCGCTGGCTTTGGTAATGATGCGCGAGCCCTTCTTGTTCAGGGCCTGAAAGTCGGTAAAGGGGTGCAGGTGGTGGCTGGCATCCAGTTGTTGCCACTCACGGGTTGTCTGCTGCATTTGTTGCTCCTCGGTTCCTTCGATTTAGCAAGATTCAGTCGTCAAATAGTCAGATGGGTCGGCACGTTCGCAGCCACAGTCACTCACGGCGTGTCTGCTGCATTCGTTACTCCCCTGCGCCTTCGATTTGGCAAGATTCAATCGTTAATCAATCCAGGTCGCAGCGCTCTTTCGGCCACAACCACTCACAGGTGGCTGCCGCCACCTGACTCGCGTTCCGGTCTCTTCGATACAGGGACCGGGGAGGCAGACTCATGCCTCCCCGTTACAGGGGGATCAGACGTTCAGCAGCAGGAACTCCCGCTCCCAGCGACTGATCACCCCGAAGTAGGTCTCGTACTCTTTGCGTTTGACCGCGACGAAGGCGCGGGTGAAGCGCTCACCCAACATCTCCTTGATGGGCTCGCACTGTTCGAGATGGCTGAGTGCCTCCTCCAGCGAGCGGGGCAGGCTGTAGGGCAGGTCATAGGCGCTCGACTTCATCTCCGGCAGCGGCTCCAGCTTCTCCATCATGCCGAGATAGCCACAGGCCAGAGTGGCGGCCAGCGCCAGATAGGGGTTGGCATCGGCACCGGCGAAGCGGTTCTCCACCCGGCGGGCACTGGGGTCGGAGAAGGGCACCCGCAGGCCACAGGTACGATTCTCAACCCCCCACTGGACGTTGCGCGGCGCGCTCTCGCCAAAGGTGAGGCGGCGGTAGGAGTTGACGTTGGGGGCCAGCAGGGCGGTCACCGCCGGGGTGTATTTCTGCAGACCGGCGATGAAGTGCATGAACTGTTCGCTGTTGCCGCCGTTCGGAGTGCCGAACAGGTTGTGGCCGTTCACATCTTCCAGACTCTGGTGGATGTGCATGGCCGACCCCGGTTCGTCACTCATCGGCTTGGCCATGAAGGTGGCATAGATGCCGTGGCGGTGAGCGGCTTCACGCATGGTGCGCTTGAACAGGAACACCTGATCCGCCAGATCGATGGCATCACCATGCAGGAAGTTGATCTCCATCTGGGCGGCGCCCGACTCGTGGATCAGGGTATCCACCTCCAGCTCCTGCGCCTCGCAGTAGTCATACATGTCTTCAAAAATGGGGTCGAACTCGTTGACCGCATCGATGCTGAACGACTGGCGGGCGGTCTCCGGGCGGCCGTTACGACCCACCGGCGGCACCAGCGGATAGTCGGGGTCCTCGTTGCGGGTGACCAGATAGAATTCCAGCTCGGGCGCCACCACCGGCTTCCAGCCCTGCTTCTCGTAAAATGACAGAACCCGACGCAGCACGGAGCGCGGCGCGATGTCGATCAGCTTGCCGTTGACGTCGAAACAGTCGTGGATCACCTGTGCAGTGGGCTCCAGCGCCCAGGGGACAAAACGGATGGTGTTGGGGTCGGGATAGAGCTGCATGTCCCGCTCCAGCGGGTCGATCATGCTGTCGTCATCCGGATATTCGCCGGTCACCGTCTGGGTGAAAATCACCTCGGGCAGACGCATGCCCCCTTCACGCAAAAACTTGTTGGCTGGGATGATCTTGCCCCGGGCGTTGCCGGTGAAATCCGGGAACAGGCACTCCACTTCCGTGATGCGATTGCTCTCCATCCAGCCTTTGATACTGTCCATGTTAAACCCCGACTTTACGGTTGCCATTGGCAAGGGTGTCTAATATATGGAACACCCTTGTTATAAAATTGTAATCAACATCACCATAAAAGCCCGCCATCAAGGGCAATGTCAAGCGGGCGTGTTTAAAAAACTATAAATAACGGCGCATATAATGACCAAGGCGGCACCAAATACTAAACACTCAAATCCGTACGAAGCCCCCCTCTCATCGTTGCAAAGGCGATGCCAACAGAGGGTGAAGCAGGCGCCAGATCCCGACCAATCCCCCGCAGGAACGGACCATTTTTTTGTAAGGGCGCACAATCCTTATCCTATTTGCTTTGCTTGGCTGCATTTTTTTGGTACAAGGCCCGCCCTGATTTGCACTCTCTTGCATGAAACAGGTGCAAATCGGGATACAAGGGCTTGGTCTGTAGGCAGACAGCCCCCATAAACAGGGATAATTGGGTTAGTAAACTGACTGGTAGTTAATCGTATGTGTGATTTCATGACTGAAGACCAACTGGCCTTTTACAAGGGGCAGATCGAGCGACAGATCGTCGAGCTCGAAGAGCGCCTGAACTCCCAGGCCAGCCAGGCCATCGCCACCGACACCAACGAGATGGCTGATGAAATTGACCGTGCCAGTATCGAGGAAGCCCGCCGTCTGGAGCTGAACCGCATCGAGCACGACAAGCTGCACCTGCGCAAGCTGCGGGGCGCATTGAAGCGCATCAGCGAAGGGGATTTTGGTTACTGCGAATCTTGCGGTGACGAGATCTCCCTCAAGCGGCTGCATGCCCGTCCGGAATCCCGTTTCTGCGTCGAATGCCAGAGCACCAAGGAATTTAACGATACCCACGTGTTCCGTCGCGTCGCCTGATTCTTCGAAGAACCGTCACCATTCTGGTGCAACAGACGCCAACAAGGCAGGGCACCGCGCTCAAACCTTGCACAACGCCTCGCAGCAAGATGGTGACAAGTTCTGTTAGACTCCGGACACCTTCCGGAATCTACAGGAGAACAGAGAGTGAAATGGCTCATCAAGCTGTGTTTGTGCCTGCCACTGCTGGCACAAGCACAGGTTCTGACGGTCAAGGTCCCCAGCCGTCCCGTCAACAATCTTGACCAGGAGTACCAGTACAAGCTGCTGGAACTGGCCCTGACCCGCTCCGGGCAACCCTTTCGCATCCAGCCTGTCGAACTCGACCTCAACCAGTTCACCCTCCAGCAGCAGCTGAGCAAGGGCAAGACCATCAACGTCTTCTGGATGGGCACCTCCAGCACACTCGAATCCTCCCTGATTGCCGTCCCTATTCCGCTGTTTCGCGGGCTGGAAGGATTGCGGCTGTCCTTCATCCACGCGGATGCTCAGGAGAAGTTCAACCAGATCAATACCCTGGCCGACCTCAAACAGCTGAAGGCGGCGCAAGGGGTCGGTTGGGCCGATAACAAAATTCTGGAAAATGCGGGCATCCCGACCTTCTCCGGCCGATACAGCAGTCTGTTTCGCCTTATCAACGACGGCGACAAGATCGACTTCTTCCCGCGCGCCCTGGTGGAGATCTTCGCCGAGCGCAGCGAGCTGGTGGCGCAGTATCCCAACCTCGCCATCGAGCAGCATCTGCTGATCCGTTACCCCTTCGCCCAGTTCTTCTTCGTCAGCCCCGAATACCCCAAGCTGGCCAAGGCGATTCAGACCGGGCTGGAGCGGGCCTATGCCGATGGCAGCTTTATGAAGTTCTTCAATGACAACCCCAAGATCCGCGAAGCGCTCGCCAGCGCCAACCTCGATCAGCGGGTCACCATCGCCCTGCCCAATCCGGATATGACCCCGTTGCTAAAATCCATTCCGGCCCAATATTGGGAGTATCCACCGCAAGGATAAGCATCACGAACGCCTGACCACGAAGGTCAGGCAGCGAGAACAAAGTGCGCCAGGGAGGTGCCATGAAGGGAATCCAGGAGTGGTTTGTGGAGTACGGCCAGAGCCATCGCCATCCGGTCAACGTCGCCATCCATAAGCTGGCGGTGCCGGGCATCTATTTCTGCTCGCTGGCGCTGCTCTGGTGTCTGCCACACGGGCCCTTGCCAGAGATCCTCAACTGGGCGGCAGTGGCGGCTATTCCGGTGCTGCTGTTCTATCTGCAGCTGTCGTTTTCGCTGTTCGCGGGGATGGCCGGGCTAACCGCACTGGGACTGTGGATCTGCCACCAATGGCAGGGGCCGCTGTTGTGGCCAGCCGTGGCAGCGTTCGTGCTGCTCTGGATAGCCCAGTTTGTCGGCCACAAGATCGAGGGCAAGCGCCCCTCCTTCCTCGCCGACCTGCAATTTCTGCTGATAGGCCCCGCCTGGGTGCTTGCCAGCCTCTATCGTCGCCTGGGCATTCCCTATTGAGGAGTGCCGGGCCAACAGGAGAGACCATGACACATAACCACACACGACATAACGCCCTTCGCCGCGCCCTGCCCCTACTGCTGGGGGCCCTGTTTGCCGGCCCGGCACTGGCCGACAAGGCCGACCCGGTCGGTGAAGTGAGCACAGCCTTCAAGCTGTTTGGCCCCAACCACAAGATCCTGGTGGAGGCGTTCGACGACCCGCGCATCGACGGCGTCGCCTGCTATCTGGCTCGCCCAAAGACTGGTGGCGTCAAAGGCGGGCTGGGACTGGCGGAAGATCCCTCCCACGCCTCCCTGTCGTGCCACCAGATCGGCCCCATCACCCTGCCCGAAAAGCTGAAGGCGGGGGAAGAGGTGTTCGATGTCAGCACTTCACTGGTGTTCAAGGAGCAGAAAGTGGTGCGTTTTTACGACAAGAAACGCAATGCACTGGTTTACCTGACCTACAGCACCAAACTGGTGGATGGTTCGTACAAGAGTGCAGTCAGCGCCGTTCCCATTATGCCATGGGGACAATAACCAGCCGGTTTGTCCGGTGATAGCTGACCCATTTTGTTGTAATTTGACGACACACACGCTGCGGAGCACATAACATGAAAGTCGCCGTATTCAGTACCAAGAGCTATGACAAAGAGCATTTCAACCAGGCCAACAGCCAGTACGGCTTCGACCTGGAGTTTTTCGATGTGCGGCTGGAGGCCAAAACGGCCCGACTGGCTCACGGCTTCCCGGTGGTGTGTCTGTTCGTCAATGACGATGCCGACCGCGAGGTATTGACCGAATTGGCCGCCAACGGTACCCAGGTGATTGCCCTGCGCTGCGCCGGTTACAACAACGTGGATCTGGCCGCCGCCAAAGAGCTGGGGCTGAAAGTGGTGCGGGTGCCCGCCTACTCCCCCGAGGCGACTGCAGAACACGCCGTCGGCATGATGATGTGCCTCAACCGCCGCATCCATAAGGCTTATCAGCGCACCCGCGACGCCAACTTCTCGCTGGAAGGGCTGGTCGGCTTCAACATGCATGGCAAGACCGTTGGCGTCATCGGCACCGGCAAGATCGGTCTGGCCGCCCTGCGCATCCTCAAGGGCTTCGGGGTTCGCCTGCTGGTGAACGATCCTTACCAGAATCCGGCAGCCATCGAGCTGGGTGCCGAGTACGTGGATCTCGATACCCTGTTCCGCCAATCCGACATCATCAGCCTGCACTGCCCGCTGTTCAAAGAGAACTACCACCTGTTGAACAAGGAGGCGTTCGCCAAGATGAAGGACGGGGTGATGATCATCAACACCAGCCGTGGCGGCCTGCTCGACTCCAACGCCGCCATCGAGGCGCTCAAGACCTCCCGTATCGGTGCTCTGGGGCTGGACGTCTACGAAGAGGAAGAGGATCTCTTCTTCTCCGACAAGTCCAACGAGGTGATCACCGATGACGTGTTCCGCCGCCTGTCAGCCTGCCACAACGTGCTGTTCACCGGCCATCAGGCGTTCCTGACCCGCGAGGCGCTGCACGCCATCGCCGATACCACCCTCGGCAATATCCGCGCCATCGAGAGCCAGGGCCGCTGCGACAACGAAGTGGAATAAGGGCTCGCCCTCTCTTCGTCACGCGCCGGGTTGTGAGACCCGGCGCCTTCGGGTAGGCTAGCCCCCCTTTTTTATTCAGGAGTCTGGCGCCCATGTTTATCGGATTTGATTACGGCACCTCCAACTGTGCCGTGGCCGTGATGGAACAAGGTAGCCCCAGGCTGCTGAATCTTGGCGCATCCCGCTATCTCCCCTCCACCCTGCATGCCCCCCACCGGGATGCTATCGCCGGTCTGCTGGCCGAAGGGCTGGCCCCCGCCCAGCAGGCGGAGTACCTCAAGCTGCGTGGCCCCGTGGTCACCCGCGCCCAGATGGTTCGCCGCCAGATGCGCGAAGAGGGACTGATCGACGAGCTGAGCTTTGGCGGTGCCGCGCTGGAGCGCTATCTGGAAGAGCCGGACGACGGCTACTACATCAAATCGCCGAAATCCTTCCTCGGTGCCTATGGCCTCAAGGCCCCCCAGATCGCCCTGTTTGAAGACATCGTCTGCGCTATGATGCTCCATGTCCGCCAACAGGCGGAGCAGCAGCTCGGCGCCCCTATCCGCCAGGCGGTGATCGGTCGACCGGTCAACTTCCAGGGTCTGGCGGGGGAAGAGAGCAACCAGCAAGCTATCGCCATCCTGACCGAGGCGGCCCGTCTGGCCGGTTTCGAGCAGGTGGAGTTCCTCTACGAGCCGGTGGCAGCCGGGTTTGAATTCGAGGCGCGCCTCACCGAAGACGCCGTGGTACTGGTGGTGGATATCGGCGGCGGTACCACCGACTGCTCCATGCTGCGGATGGGTCCCAGCTACCGCGATCAGCTGGATCGCAGCGGCGATCTGCTTGGCCACAGCGGCCAGCGGATCGGCGGCAACGACTTCGACATCCGCCTGACGGTGGAAGGGATGATGCCGCTGCTCGGCATGCACGAGACCCTCAAGACCGGCAAGCCGCTGCCCCACCCGCTGTTCTGGGATGCGGCCGCCATCAACGACGTCAGCGCCCAGAGCCGCTTCTACAGCCTCGACACCGCCCGCCAGCTGCAGGATCTGCAGCTCGACAGCCAGCCCGGCAGCAAGCTGGGGCGTCTGGCCAACCTGCGGGCACACAAGCTGAGCCACCAGCTGGTGTGGCGTGCCGAGCAGGGCAAGATCGCCCTCTCGGAGCGGGAACTCAATCGCCAGTCGCTGGCCGAGCTGGAAAAAGGGCTGGAAGCGGAGCTGACCCGCGAACAGCTGGCCAACGCCTCGGCCCTGCTGCTGGAGAAGATTGGCGATCTGATGGACGAAGCGATTGCCGCCGCCGGTGTGCAGCCGGATCGCATCTTCGTCACCGGCGGTAGCGCCCGCTCGCCGCTGATCGCCAGCTTTATCCGCCAGAAGCTCCCGTCCATCCCGCTTGAGGGGGGGGATGACTTCGGCTCGGTGGCCGCGGGTCTTGCCCGTTATGCCGAGCGGCTGTTCGCCAACTGAGCCCTGAGATAGCGTAAATCGATGGCAACATCACCCGTGTGTTGCCATTAAGCGACAGTCGCGCGGGACAAGGGGCGACAGAAGCGGTCGGTCGTCCCCTCTCCCGCCCTGCTCCCGACGGCCCAAAAAGGGTATTCTTGACGCTCCCCCAACCGGAGCCCCCTCATGCCCAGATTGCCCTTTTTGCTGATCCCCCTGTTACTGCTCGCTGGCTGCAGCTCGACCGCCTTTGTTCAGCAAGATCTGCAACACCACCACTGGGTACTGAGCAAACTGGATGGCGAACCGATCAAGGCACCCCGCAACAATCCCCCCGATTTCGAGATCGGCGAGCACTTCACCGTCAACGGCATCGCCGGTTGCAACCGCTACTTCGGTCAGGGCCATCTGGAAGATGACAAACTGTGGGTCACCAGTCTGGGCAGTACCGAAATGGCCTGCATGCCACCGCTCGACACCATAGAACAGGCCGTGCTGACCACCCTTACCGAGGGGGCGACCTTGAGCGGTACCAGTCAGAACCTGATCCTGCAGGGCAAACAGCACCGTTTGGAATACACCTTGCGCGACTGGGTGTTCTAGCGCTCACAAAGCCGCATCACAAACAGGAACATGTTGTCCGGCTGTGGCACAATATGAGGCAGAGTTCGCAACGGAGGCTGCCTCAGCCATGTCGATGGATCGCCTGTTTGACAAGATCAAACAACTCCCCACTATTCCCAAGCTGCTGCACGAGTTGATGCAGAGCTTCAACGACGAGAATGCCCGCATCGACGAGATTGCGGCCAAGATCGCCATGGATCAGGTGATCAGCGTCAAGGTGCTGCGGATGGCCAACTCGGCCGCCCTGCGCCGGGGCAACGAAGTGACCTCCATTGAGCAGGCGGTGATCCGGCTCGGCTTCAACCGGCTGCGCTCCGTGGTGGTCGCCTCCGGCATCATCGGCACCTTCAAGGCCCCGCCCAGCTTCGACAAGAACAAGTTCTGGACCGAGACCTTCCAGGTCGCCACCATAGCCCGAACCCTGGCCCAGGAGGCCAAGGTGATGGATCCCGAGACCGCCTTTACCTGCGCCCTGATCCACAACATCGGCGAACTGCTTATCCAGAGCACCTTGCCGGAGGAGGCCGAGCTCATCAACATGGCGCTCCAGAACGGCAGCAGCCGGGTCGAGGCCCAGCGGGAGATGCTGGGCTACGACTATGCTCAGCTCGGTGCCGAGCTGGCGCGGCGCTGGAACCTCTCCGAGGCCTTCGTCGATGCCATCTCCCAACAGCTTGACCCGCTCTCCCACGATCCGGTCAGCAAGGAGGCGGTGCTGATCCGCCTCGCCGTGTTTATCTCCTTCGCCTGGAACGCGGGCGTGCCTGCCCAGGCCATCATCGCCCGCTTCCCCAAACCGCTCGCCGATCAGCTGGGACTGGATCCCAAGTCGCTGGCAGGCCAGCTCGAAACATTGCATGAACAGGGTAATGCCCTCGCCGATCTTCTGACTCAATAAGCATCATGACCCATCCGTTTCTGTTTCATCCCCAGGTGGCGCCCTGGTTCAAAGAGAGCGCCGACGCACTGCAATTGACTCTTTTTAGCGAGCTGGATGCGCCGATCCGCGAGGTGTTGCTGCGCCACGAGCCGGATAACGAGGAGTACCTGATCCCGATGACGGCAGTCTCCACCCGCGATCGGCTGCAGGTGTGGCAGGCGACCCTGCCGCTCATCAAGGGACAGGATATCCACCTCTACAGCTTCAAGTGCCTCACCGACGAGGAGCAGTGGTGGCTGCACGGGGCGGGCGTCAGCGCGTCCATGCCGCCACGGGAGCAGCATTTTCGCTTCAACAGCCTGCACCAGCCACCGGCCTGGGTGCAGGATCAGGTGTTCTATCAGATCTTCCCCGACCGCTTCTGCAACGGCGATCCGTCGCTGAGCGTCAAGCATCACGAGTATGAATATCGCGGCAAAGCGGTGATCAGCAAAGCGTGGGGCGAGCCGGTCAGTCGCCACGAAGAGGGCCACGGCGCCTGCGAATTCTATGGCGGCGATCTGGCGGGGATCGATGCCAAGCTGCACTATCTGCAATCTCTCGGGGTAACGGCGCTCTACCTCAACCCCATCTTCGATTCGCCGAGCAACCACAAGTACGACACCCAGGACTACTTCAAGGTGGATGCCCACCTCGGCAGCAACGAGCAGTTCGCTGAGCTGACCCGCAACCTGCACCAGCGCGGCATGAAGATCATCCTCGATGCGGTGGTCAACCACACCTCTACCGAGCACCCCTGGTTCTGCCCGCCACTGGGAGCCCAGAGCAACCCGGACTCCCCGTGGCGCAGCTTCTACACCTTTGATAAAGAAGGGGATTACGTCAGCTGGAAGGGCATTCGCAGCCTGCCCAAGCTCGACTTCTCCTGCGAGAAGGTGCAAGACGCCGTCTATCGGGCCGACGACGCCATCCTCCGTTACTGGATGCGCGCCCCCTACCAGATCGATGGCTGGCGCTTTGACGTCATCCACATGCTGGGCGAGCGCGGCACCGCCGAGGGCAATCGCAGTCACGTGCGCGCCATTCGCGGGGCAGTGAAGCAGGAGAACCCGGATGCCTATGTGCTCGGCGAACACTTCTTCGAGGCGAGCCAGTGGCTGCAAGGGGATCAGGAGGATGGCGCCATGAACTACTATGGCTTCGCCCACCCGGTCCGCGCCTTCCTGGCGGGGCAGGACATCGCCTACCACCCCATCAAGATCAGCGCCGAAGAGCTGGATCGCTGGCTCAAGCTGGCGCGGGCCCATATCCCGTTCAAGAACCAGCTGGCCCAGTTCAACCTGCTGGACAGCCACGATACCGCCCGCTTCCTCCACCTGCTGGGTGAAGACAAGCAGCGGATGCAGCTGGCCGCCACCCTGCTGCTCACCTATATCGGTGTGCCGTCCATCTACTACGGCGATGAAGTGGGGCTCTCCGGCGGCAACGACCCGGACTGCCGCCGCTGCTTCCCGTGGGATACCACAGACTGGGATCACGTGCTGCACGACCACTATCGTCGGCTGATCCAGATCCGCCGCCAGCGCCCCTCCCTGCGCCGCGGCGATATCCAGACCCTCTACGCCGGGCCCCACAGCTATGTGTTCGCCCGTACCCTGCAAAGCGATCAGGTGGTAGTAGCCTGCAACCGCCACCCGAGCGAGCCGCGCACCATCGGCCTGCCCCTGTGGCAGACCGCGAGTCCCGCCAGCCGCTTCACCGATGCCTTCAATGGCGAGAAGTTCGAGGTGGTGCAGGGCGAGGTGCAGCTCACCATCCCGGCCAACTCGGCGAGAGTGCTGATCTCCAGCTGACTATAAGGGGAATATCCACTTGAAAGGTGGAAACACTTCCGCCCCCACCTCACTTTTCCATTTGATAGACCTGTATATACAGGTCTATCTGTGATAGCAGACCAAAATCGTACTTCACAAGGTCATGCTAAATAGAGATTGCCGGCCTCTATTTGAGACTACTTATTAAGCATGACTGAAAATTTCAACATTATCGTATGTTATTCCACCAAGTCTTATTGAATTAAGTATTTCTTTATAAAAGCTGGATGCAATAACCAGATTTTTTATATGCATACCTTTAATTTCATTAAAATGGTGGACTTTTAAATTAACACCAGGAATCATGAGTCCAGCCTTATTTTCGTCCCCATCAACAACAATAATTGTTGTATTGCAAAGAATATCATTCTCTATTCCGTTCAATAGGATTACCGATGCAGAACCGGCGCCCCACCAAACTATCTTCTCTTTTTTTCTTAGAAAATCGTGAACTCTCTGCCGCAAGGATTCACAATGGCTCTTAATGTCAACCAATCTTGACATATAGCCAGCCTTGTCAAAAACCACATCAATCTCACTATATTTAGCATTATCTTTTTTTGCCAAAACAACTCTGAGGTTATCATCCTCGATACAGTAATCTATTATTTTTAAATTGTTGTCGTGAGATAGAAGTTGCATGAAATAGATATTGTAATAGAAAAGATGCTGAACATGAAAACCACCAAAATCTGGTACTTCAATTACTATCTTACCACTATCCTTCAAGGTATCCGACATTAACTGGAAGATCGAAAATGGATCTTCAAAATGTTCAAAAACATGCATTAAATAGTATCCATCTATTTTTTTATTTGCATGAGATGCGTCAAAATAACCTTTTGTTACATTTAATCCTAATGCCTTTGCACTATCAGCTTGAGGCCCCGGCTCAATACCCCTAACCTTATGAAAGCCAATTTCACCCAGTTTTGTGAGAAGATATCCTTCTGAACAACCTACCTCTAGTATTTCATCATCACAACTAAAATAGCGTCTAATAGTATTAATTATTCCATCGTATTTAGTTATGCCGATATTATTAAGAGGAGAGATGTATAAATAATTATCGTATATCTCCGCCAACTCTTCTGAGGATAATTTTTTTGATGCGAAGCCGAGCAAACAGTCCTTGCAAACACTGACTTGCATTTCTGCCACCTTGACAGGAAATTCACCAGAATATGCAGACAAAACGGTTGGCATTTTTCGTTCAAGGAAGGTTGATGTATTATCACTGTGGCAATATGGACACTTCATAACTTTTTCCTTAAATCATAATCAAGGTCAATAACATTATATTTTCATGTCACATAGAGCATGCCATGTTTGATAAACAATCTGATATCGGAACACTGTCATCCCACAAGTCACATGAATAATAATGAATTTTCATCCTGTCTGTACATCACCTGAAATACGAAGTAACACACCAGCATCAAGCAATAATCTTGCGAGTGGCTCTATTCGCCAAAATGGTACATTAATGACCTCCGCGATCTCAAACAGGGTTAATTCCCCATCACTATAGGCCAATAAATTCATCATATCTCGGATATGTTCACCCGAGTTACGCATCGAAAGATTAGGATAAAGACCACGTTTGCCGAGCTGGGGCTCCCCTAGCACCGCAGCCTTGTATCTTTGATCCAGCTCCAAACATTCAATGGCTCGCCGCAGAGCGGCGAAACTGCCAGCTAGGCCAGATGGCGTGACAAGCGACATATCATCCAGTGATGTATGATATTCAGCATAACAGCCATACTTACTACGCATTATAGTCGTAACAGGTAAATCAATTCCTGGTGCACACAGCTGGCGCTCATTCGAGCCTCTATCAAGATAGCTATATTGTATAAAATCAGGGGCGATATGATGCAACACATGACGACCTATACGATCAACTAAAGAATTACCCTGCCGAGATGGCAAAAAGGAGTAACACCGCTCGTCCCCCATGCAGGTCAGGTTAAAACCAGCTATTGTATGTTTTTTTAAATGTTCCAAATGACGCGATAGATAAACTATTGCACCTAGTGTTTCTGGAACAAGCATTAGCCGATAGCTATAACGACGCCGGGGTAATGAGGCTAGCCAAGCCATCAAAAACACCCCGATACCGGGACCAGATAGCTCATTGTTGGCCATAGATGGATGGCAAATATAACTGGATAACAGAACCTCCTGCTGGCTATCTCCTGGCAACACCCACTCAGCATAAGTAAGTGAACCAGGCTGCAAACTTGCATCGATTACCACCTCATAGTTGCCTTCCGGTAGCGCCTCTCGAACTTTATGTGGTAAACAGAAGCCCCAGTGACGGTGATAATAAGAAGTAACATAAGGGATGGCATCCGGTAATTCAGGCAATGAATACAAGTGGGACTGTAGTTCAGCCAAGGAGAGGGTACAGCGCACTGGCTCTGAATACCCCACCAGATGCAAGTTACTATCATTGAAGTCAACCACCTTGTGCCCATCGGGACCTATGATGTATGCCGCTCTGACATTCCACTCATCCGGCACAGTCCAATCAAAAAATGTGCTTCCGCTAGCAACTTCATGAATCTGCAGTTCAGGTAAACAATGCTCGCGAAACAAGGCTAATGTTTTCCTCACACCATCACCAGTCAAACTGCGATTGAGCGGAAATAACAGGGTCAATAAATGATGCAATTTCTCGCCAAGTTGAGTCTGATCGTCCCAGTCCGTTGGCAAATAACCAATAATTTTTTTAGATATCATGAGGCTTCCTCAATCAACTCCACAATATGTCTAGATGGGTTCAAGCAAAATTAGATATAGGCACCACCAACTGCGATGGCAGCCTGGCAGGTTCCAAAGGAAGATATCGCAGTTCCCTCAATCAGACGATCCACTCCTGCTTGCAGACTACCCGACAGGCAATGTGGTTGATAACGTTGCACGGAGTCTTGAGTAGCAGAACCTCCGGACTATCCTAACCTGTCGGGGCTACCTGTTCGTAACACAAACCATGCTCGTCTTGCTGCTCTTCCACCGCTATACCGCTATAAAGAAGCGGCTCACCCCCAATTCGTCACAGCAATAGGCTGCCCCCTAAAGGCGAGGTTCGGCACCACCAGTCCGATACGCTCAAACTGCATGGGGCTCCCCTCCCGCCCGGATCAGAGCATATGGTGCTACCGCCAGCAGCTCACCAGCAGCAATCATAAAGTCGTGGCACGAGACAGCCCAGACTGGCACCCGATGGCACAACGCTTGGCGCCAGCCCCCCCGCTCCTGCAACAAGGCTACCAGCCGGGAAAGGTCGATCTCGCTGGCCAGCGACAGGTCGCGCACATAGTAGTCGGCCAGCCACTCCCGCACGCGCCCATCGACGCGCACCTGACCCACAAACCCCTTGTGATAGCGATAGGATACGACCAATCTCTGCTCTACATAGTGAGTAAAGGTGGTACTAGGGGGGCAACCCAACCCCATCAGCCAACCATCCTGCTCCGCCAGCCAGCCAAATGGGCTCTCCTGACCGAAACAGTCGTGGCACTCCCGGGCTACCAGCGCAGGCCCCTGCGGACCGCTAATCGCCATACTGAAGATGGGGTCCAGTGTACGCACCACCCCTTCGCGCTGGCGGAACAGCTCCGTCATCAGCCCCACCTTGCTCGGGGTCTGCACAGGGTCGAAGCACTCGTCCGCCATCGGGCTGTAACTGAAGGTCGGCACCAGCAGGTGTCCGCCCAGCCACTGCTCCAAGCATGTCCAGAAAGCCGCGATACCCGCGGCGTTGCCCATCCCGGCAAACTGGGCCACAACCATGGCATCGGAGTGCACCATCAGGGCGCAGCCTTGAGGGATCCCCAGCTCGGTCAGCGTATGCTCGAGCGCCAGCTTCACACGACAACCCCTTTGCTCTGCAGGGCTTGCTGGATGTCGGCCAGACTCTTCAATTCGACCAGCTCGTTCGGCTCGAAACGCACGCTATAGTGCTGCTCGATCAGTAACAGAAGATTGAAATGGCCCAGAGAATCCCACTCGGGAAAGCTTCCTAGCGCTGACTGCGCGTTGACATTTGCCTGAGGAAACTGCTGGCGTACCAGCAAAAGAAGGTCATTCATTGGCATAAAACTCCAAAAACGGGAGAGAAAGAGAAGTCAGATCCAGACTAAGGAAGACCTCGTCCGGCAGCGGTATCAATCCCGCTGGAATGTTTATCGGCCGAGTTGGCAGATTCGCCAGAAAATCCCGTGCGGGCAAGTTGCGTTCCGTAGTAACCAAACTAATGACCAGCTCGGTCACGTTCTGCGCCAGCAACCGATCAACCAGTTGGGCCAGCAGCCAGTATTCAAAGCCACGCCCCAGCACCCGACAGCTGATGGCCAAGGTGTCCAACAGCACTCTTCCCGCATCGAGCGGGCGCACCACCAGCAGCGCCGTCATGCCGTGATCGGCGAACCGGTCTCGCAGGCTGGCCAGCCAGACGTCGCCCCCCTCGCTTGCCAGCCGGGCCAGCTCTGCCGCCTGATAGCGGCGGCCGGAAAGGTTGAACTGATTGGTCTTCTGGCTGAGCTGTTCGGCTCGCAACTGGTTGCCCAGAGAGAGCGGCTGCCAGTCGGCCTGCAGCGCCAATTGCCGCAGGAAGGCGTGCTCGTCGCCCAGTTGCCGGCGCACCGCCTCGGCCTCGGCCTGGGCTTGATAAGAGTGCTGC
This sequence comes from Aeromonas sp. 6P, assembly GCF_051919525.1. Taxonomy (NCBI): domain Bacteria; kingdom Pseudomonadati; phylum Pseudomonadota; class Gammaproteobacteria; order Aeromonadales; family Aeromonadaceae; genus Aeromonas; species Aeromonas sp. 6P. The sequence continues at coordinate 4,413,782 of NZ_JBQBEO010000002.1, forward strand.
CGCAGGCCATCATCTCGGCTCTGGTGGCGACTGCACAGGGCCGGCAGAGTCAGCAGGGTATCCGGCCAGCTCCAGAGATCGGCCGGCGGGGTCATCACCATCACCTCGGGGCAGTTAGCCCGCACCTCGGCCCGCTCCAGCTCGCTGTCATCCCAGAAGACCAGGCTGTCCAGCCCGACATTGAGGCGTGCGGCCAGCCGCCGCAACCCCTGGGATTTGGGCTCCCAGCCGATTTCGGCGGCGGCGATCTGCGCCTGTGTCAGCACCATACCCGGATGCTCATCAAACAGCCGCCACACATCGTCCGCCAGATTTTTGGAGCAGAGCGCCAACACGATGCCCTGCCCGTGCCAATGACTGGCCGCCTGCTGGAAAGCCTGATAGAGCCGGCCCATCCCGTCCTGTCCCAGCAGGACGCCGCCGACACCGTCTTCGCCGACCACGCCGCCCCACAGGGTATTGTCGCAGTCGAGCACCAGCACCTTGTGGGCGGGTCGCTGCAGTCGCTGCAGCAAGGGAAGAATCCACTGCGCCAGGCTGGCCAGACCGGCCATGGAGAAGGGGCAGGACATCAGATAGAGGTTGCGCCGATCGAAGCAGTGCTGGCGGCCATGCTGTTGCAGCCAGAGCGGCAGGTGCAAGTCATCTAGGCCGGGTTGCTGCTGGCGCAGGCGGGCCATCTGCAGCTCAAACGCACTGGCCAGCGCAGCGAGCACGGCAGGGGCCGGGCCATAGACGGAGAGCGGGGCATGGCTGCAGGCCCCCACCAGCACATGATCCTGCGGGCGGCGCTGCAGATGCTGCAACAGAGGCAGGCAGAGCGCATCGACGAAGGCGGCCACCTCCAGCTGCTGCTCGTCCTGCGTCAGACGACCCCACTCCTGCAGGGTCTGGGCGGGCACCAGATCTTCCCACAGCCAGATGATGATGTGGGTCCCAGCCGCGGCATCGGCGCTCTGGTGCATCAGGGTCTGCAACCACTGACCATGGGGGGCTACCTGCACTTGACCGTATTCAGCCAAGGGGCGCCAGGCGAGGTTGCCCGGCATTAAGAACGAACTGCCACTGAGATGAAGCATGGTCATGACCTTCCCCGCTGCGCTACCGGAACCATCCCGGCGACCGACAAATGGGATGATCGTGTTTGATCTTCATGCAAAACAAAAGCTTTTTTGGCTGTGTTCAGTAGTTGATACTGACGTAAGGCACTTCCGGCACCTGCCAGCGCTGCTTGAGGTAGACGGTGAGCACAAAGAAGAAGTTGGCCAGCAGGTTGGCGAAGCGATAGAGAATGGGATCGAAGGCCACCCCGCTCTCTTCCAACCGGACCAGCAGCCGCACCACCTTCTTGCTGCCGCAGCGGCACAGATGGAGGGTGGGGATGGGCTGCGGCCCCTGTGGCAGCACGAAACCGGTGACGCTCCCGCGACTCGCCTCGTTGTAGTGGTCGTAACGGGCCTTGAGCCACTCAAGGTCTGCGTCGAAGATCCCCAGCTTGCCGCGTACCGAGCCGTTTAGGTTGTAGATAAGTCGCTGCAACGCCGCGAGATCCACCAGCATGGGCTCGGTATCGGCATCCGGCGCAAGGTGTGACAGCACGGCCCCGACCTGACAGCAGAGCTCGTCGGTGGCGATTTCAAAATCACATTTGAACGAGGTTTCGAAGATAAAGGGGTAGCAGAGCTCGCGCTTGTCTCTTGGCTTCTTGGGGTTCATGGGGCAACCGGATTGGAGAAAAGGCCAGTGTGCCAGCCCCGGGAAGGGCTGGCAAACGGCAGGTTATTACTTGCGTAACGCGCTGTGGCTCAGGCGTTCTTACTGGTGGGCTCAGTGGAGGGCTGGAACTGGTTGATCATCCGCAGCGCCTCCAGCATCCGCTGGTTGAAGCTGGTGAAGCGATCGACCTGCGCTGGTTCCTCTTCTCCTCTCGCGGCCAGCACGGCCGGGGTCAGCGCCTGTTGCTGGGATGGTGGCAGCAGGGTATCCGCCTGTTTCTGCACCTGATCCAGCTTGGGCAGGTAGTCGGCAAACGGCTTGATCAGATCCTGCAGGGAGTGCGCCCCCTGATAGGTCTGGCTCAGCTTGACGCTCTGCTTGAGCTTGAGGGAGTAGGAGGCCAGCTGGCTGTCATCCAGTTTCAGCTCGCCCGCCTTGTCCAGCAGATCCTCGAAGTTGCCGGAGAAGAAGTTCCCCGCCAGCTCGTCGATCCCCTTGACCAGCTTGCCGATGGACTCCATCTCGTCACTGTTGAGATCCCCCTCCAGCGAGAAGCTGAAGCTCTGGCTCGACTTGAGGCTGAACTGGCTGCCGCTCTCGCTGGTCTGGGACTTGGTCTGCCAGCTGTCGTTGAATCGCAGCACCACCTTGTCGCCATCCTTGGTCTGGATCTCCAGATACCCCTGCTGGCGACTGGCCATCTCGGCCTGTCCCATGTCGGTCGGAGAAATCTTGCCGAAGAACTCCTTCTCGAACTCCTCGAGCCCTTTCTGGATCAGCTTGTAGCTCTGATCGATACCGGTTTTGATATCGTCGTTGTCAGTCGCCCACTTGCCGAGCTGCTTCTTCGCCTCGTCAAAGCCCTTGTCGACCCCCTTGCGGGCCTGCTCCATCATCCCGGTCAGGTCGTCGTCGGATTTGCCATCGGCCCGCGCGGCGCCGAGCCGTCCGGTCACGAATTGCAACACGTTGTCCGCCACCGACTGGAAGTCGAACAGGGTCTCAGGGGTGATCTCTTCGGGCTCTTTCACCTTCGGCGCCTGATAGCCCTGGCCGTTGATCTCCAGCGAGAACTGCAACGCCTGCTGGATCAGCACCTGCGCCCACTTGGGCGGCTTGTGCAAGGAGACCTCCTCCTCGCTTTTGACCTGTTTCTGCTCCGCCTGTTGGGGCGATTTGGGAGAAACACCCACTCCCTTGGGTTGGGCTGCGCCCACGCCTTCGATTTGCATAATGTGTCCTCCCACCATGCCTGTAGATCAGCTATCGGCCTGACTGAACACTTCTTGACCATAAAATGCTGGACAATCTGCGGCTGGCTTTTAAAATCGGGCCCCTTTGGGTGGCCTGTTGCCTTCCCCCGATTTCGACCCGGCCCGGCCGGTGTGCATGTGAGGTATTTATGACCCAGTCCCAACAGCCTTCCGCGAACGCTCCGGCGCCTAGAACCGCGGCCGACTATCAGGCCCAACTCGACGAAAAGCGCGCTCGCCTCACCGAGCTGTTTGCCGGCTTCACCCTCCCGGCGCTGGAAGTGCACAGCTCGCCGGCGGAGTACTACCGGATGCGCGCCGAATTTCGCATCTGGCACGAAGGGGATGACCTCTTCCACTGCATGTATGCCCCGGCGACCAAAGAGATCATCAAGATAGACCACTTCCCCACCGCCAGCCGCCTCATCAACCAGTTGATGCCGCTGCTGCTGGAGGGGCTGCGCCCACACCCGGTGCTGCGCCGCAAGCTGTTCCAGATTGACTACCTCTCCACCCAGTCCGGCCAGATCATTGTCAGCCTGCTCTATCACCGCAAGCTGGAGGCCGAATGGCAACAAGCCGCCGAAGTGCTGCAGGCCGATCTGCGCGCCAAGGGGTTCGAGCTGCAATTGATTGGCCGCGCCCACAAGCAGAAGATCTGTCTGGGGGATGACTTCGTCATCGAACAGCTCAACGTGGCGGGTCGCCAGCTCACCTACAAACAGGTGGAGAACAGCTTCACCCAGCCCAACGCCGCCATCAACGAGCAGATGCTGGCCTGGGCGCTGGATGTGACCAAGGGGAGCGAAGGGGACCTGCTGGAGCTCTATTGCGGCAACGGCAACTTCTCCATCGCGCTGGCGCAGAACTTCCGCAAGGTGCTGGCCACCGAGATCGCCAAGCCGAGCGTCGACTCCGCCCAGTTCAACATCGCCGCCAACGGCGTCGACAACCTGATCATCCTTCGCATGTCGGCCGAAGAGTTCACCATGGCGATGCGTGGCGAGCGGGAGTTCAACCGCCTCAAGGGGGTCGATCTCAAGAGCTACCAGTGCAACACCATCTTCGTCGACCCGCCCCGCGCCGGTCTCGATGATGCCACCGTCAAGCTGGTGCAGGAGTACGACAACATCCTCTACATCTCCTGCAACCCAGATACCCTGCAGGCCAACATGGCCGTGCTGGGCGAAACCCACGAGATCGCCCGTTTCGCCCTGTTCGACCAGTTCCCCTGGACCCATCACATGGAAGCCGGGGTCTATCTGCGCCGCAAGGCCGGTTGATTCAGGCAGACAGGAAAACAACAACAGGGCCGGATGGCCCTGTTTTGTTATTGACTGAACATCGGCCTCACTCCAGCTGGAAGTGACCCACGATCTCCCGCAGCCGGTCGTAGGTCTGCTGCATCGCCGCGGAGCTGGCAACCGTCGCTTCGCCATTGTGAGTCAGCTGGCGGATCACCTCGGCGATGGCGCTCATGTTGCGGTTGATCTCTTCGGCCACCGCGCTCTGCTGCTCCGCCGCCGTGGCGATATGGCTGATGAGATCGTTGATCTCCACTACTTCCCCTGCCATCAGATCCAGCGACTCGTTGACCCGGGTGGTGTTCTCGGCCGCCCCCTGACAGCTCTGCTTGGTGTTACCCATGGCATCCACCACAGTTCGGGTGCCCCGCTGCAGACTGGCCAGCATGGTCTGGATCTCGGCTGTGCTCTGCTGGGTGCGGGCCGCAAGGGAGCGCACTTCGTCTGCCACCACCGCAAAGCCACGCCCCTGTTCACCGGCGCGGGCCGCCTCGATGGCGGCGTTGAGGGCCAGCAGGTTGGTCTGTTCGGCAATGCTGCCGATCACCCCCAGCACAGAGCCAATCTGCTGCACATCCTGCTGCATCGCCTCGATGGAGCGGGCAGTGGCTTCCACTTCGTCCACCAGCGCCATCACGCTGGCCATCGCCTGATCCACCACCTGACGGGACTGGCTCGCCAGCTGCTGACTCTGGCCGGTGAGCTGGGCGGTGCTGGCCGCACTCTCGGAGACGGAGACCGCGGTGCGGCTCATCTCGTTGATGGCAGTCACCACCTGCTCGGTCTCGCGTACATGTTCCGCCAGCAGGGACTGGGCGGCGCCGGTCTGGCTGGCCAGCCCTTCTATACCACTGTTGAGCTGGCCGCTCGCCTGCCGCACCTCCCCCATCATCTCCTGCAGCCGCTCGATAAAGCGGTTGATCCCGGCCGAGATCTGGCCCAGGTCATCCTTGCTGGTCACCGCCAGTCGGCGGGTGAGATCGCCGCTGCCGCGGGAGAGCTCCAGCACCAGATCCCGCAACGAGAGAATGGGGCGATAGGCCACATTGAGCGCCAGCATTGCCAGCACCATCACCACGATCGCCACGCCACACAGCGCCATGATGATCTGGCCGTTGAGGGCCCTGGTCATGGCCCGGATGTAGTCAAGATCGATGTAGCCAGTCAGCGTCCAGCTGCTGCCGCGAATATCCAGCTGGTTGGGGCGCGCTTCGCTCTCCCCCTGCGGCTTGCTGTTATAGAGGCTGTTGCCCTGACTGTCGGCCAGCGAGAAGTAGCGGCCATCGCCACTCATCTTCTCCAGCAGGCTTTTGAACTCGCTCATGTCGAGGTAGTAGAGATAGGCGGAATCGGCACCGCGCGGCACCAGAATGGTGATGACCGGCTTGCCATCCACCTGTTGCAGCGGGCTGACGGTGATCTGGTTGTTGGCGGCGGGGATCAGCTTGCGCAGGGCATCGACCTTGGCGTTGTCGTTGATGACACCGCTCACGTCGAATGCCATGTCGCCGATCACCTTGACGATGTTGTGAAAGCCGGTCTCTTGCAGGGTCTTCTTGACGTTGGTCACCCCGAAGTTGAGGTTGGCAGCCAACAGGATCTTCTGATTGATGTCGCTGGCCAGCTTCTCTTTGACCAGAGTGATCTGCTCGTTGATGTTGTGGGTGGCCTGAGTGCGAATGTAGCCACTGATGAAGTGATTCACACTGAGTCCGGCGGTGCCGATGGTGACCAGAATGGCCAGGAGCAGCAAGAGGTAAATCTTGACCTTGAATGGCATGGGTTCCCTCCAGAAGAGAGGGCTGGCAACGCCAACCCTCCCTGCCAATCGTTATTTCTTCTTGGCGTACTTCATGGAATCCAATGCCACCGCCAAAATGATGATGCCGCCCTTGATGATGAACTGCCAGTAAGGGCTGACCCCGATATAGGTCAAACCATAGTTGATCAGGGTGAAGATAAGTACGCCGGTGATCACACCCGCGACCGTTCCCACCCCGCCGGCAAACGACACGCCGCCCACCACGCACGCCGCGATGGCATCGAGCTCGTACATGAAGCCGAGGTTGTTGGTGGCACTGCCGATCCGGCCCGCTTCCAGCATGCCGCCGAAGGCGTAGAAGACCCCAGCCAGCGCATAGATCATCACCAGATTGACCGCCACGTTGACGCCAGAGACCTTGGCTGCCTCGGGGTTGCCGCCGATGGCGAAGATGTTCTTGCCAAAGCGGGTCTTGTTCCACAGCACCCAGACAAAGACGCTGGCGATGGCCGCATAGAAGGTGAGATAGGAGAGCTTGAATCCTCCTATCCGGATAAACCCTTGGGCGAAGCTGGAGAAGCGGGGGTCAAACCCGGCCACCGGCGAAGCACCCACCGAGTCAAAGTAGAGGGAGTTGATACCGTAAACGATGATCATGGTGCCCAGGGTGGTAATGAAGGGGGTTACGTTCAGGTAGGCCACAATGAGACCGTTGACCAGACCAATCAGGGCACCTACCACACACACCAGCAGGATCACCGCCGGAATGGGCACCTCTCCCAATGTCGGGAACACCTTGTTGACGTTGGTCAGCGCCTGCAACATGGTTGCCGCGATGAGTGCCGCCAGACCGACCTGACGACCGGCCGAGAGATCCGTCCCCTGGGTGATGATGATGCCCGCCACCCCCAGCGCTATGATGACCCGCACCGAGGACTGGGTCAGGATGTTGCTGAAGTTGGTGAGGCTCAGGAAGGAGGGCTCCTGGATCACGATGACCATGAGCAGCACCAGCAGCACCAGATAGATGGCGTTTTCCTTGAGCGCCTGCATCAGATTGAAATTTTTAGCCGACTCCATAAATGTCTTCCTGTCTCTAGAGGTACAGAGATGCCAGGCGCAGTATCTCGCTCTGGTCAGTTTCTTTGGTATTGACGATCCCGGCGACCCGGCCATTGCTCATCACCATGATGCGGTCGGTGATCCCCAGCAATTCCGGCATCTCTGACGAGATGATGATGATCCCCTTGTCCTTCTTCGCCAGCTCCAGGATGAGCTGGTAGATCTCGAACTTGGCCCCGACGTCGATGCCGCGGGTGGGCTCGTCGAGCATCAGGATCTCCGGCTGGGTCAGCAGCCAGCGACCGATGATCACCTTCTGCTGGTTACCCCCGGAGAGAGAACCTATCTGGGTCTGCTGGGTCGGCGTCTTGACCCGCATGGAGTCGATCACCCACTGGGTATCGCTCTTCATCTTGTTGTCGCTGAGCAGCCCCATGGAGCCCTTGTAGCTGTCCATGTTGGCGATCAGGGAGTTGAAGGCGATATCGAGCCGGGAGTAGATACCGGTGGAGCGGCGCTCTTCCGTCACCAGCGCAAAGCCGTTGCGGATCGCTTCGTGGGCGTTGTGGTTGGCCACCTCTTTGCCGTGCAGCTTGATGCTGCCCTGACTGCGATCACGAATGCCGAACAGGGTCTCGACGATGTCGGTGCGCTTGGCCCCGACCAGTCCGGCGATGCCGAGGATCTCCCCCTTGTGCAGGTTGAAGGTCACATCCTGAATGGAGGGCTGGTTCTTCGCCGTCAGGTGTTCGATCTCGAGGATCACCTCTTTCGGCTGGTTGGTCTTTTCCGGGAAGCGCTGGGTCAGTTCACGGCCGACCATCATCCCGATGATCTGATCCATGGTCATGCCCTTGAGCGGCTGGGTTGCCACCCACTGGCCATCCCGCAATATGGTGATCTCGTCACAGAGCTGGAAGATCTCCTCCATCTTGTGAGAGATGTAGACGATGCCGCACCCCTTATCCTTCAACTTGTTGATGATCTTGAAGAGGTGGTTCACCTCTTTCTCGGTCAGGGAGGAGGTGGGTTCGTCCATGATGACGATCTTGGCATCGTAGGAGAACGCCTTGGCGATCTCGATCATCTGCATCTGGGAGACCGACAGGGTCGCGACCTTCACCTTGGGGTCGATGTCGATATCCAGCTCATCGAAGATGCGCTTGGTGTCGTCATACATCTTGCCGTGGTCGATAAACCACCCCTTGGTGGGGTAGCGGCCGAGCCACATGTTGTCCATCACGGTACGCTGCAGCACCAGATTGAGCTCCTGATGCACCATGGAGACGCCATTTTCCAGCGCCTCTTTGGAGGAGGTGAAGTTGATCTCCTGCCCCTTGAAGAAGATCTTGCCCTGATCCTTCTCGTAAATGCCGAACAGGCACTTGAGCAGTGTGGATTTTCCCGCTCCGTTCTCGCCCATCAACGCATGCACAGAATGAGGACGGACCCGTAAATTGACATTATCGAGTGCCTTGACGCCGGGAAAGCTCTTACTGACGTCAATCATCTCCAACAGCCATTCTGATTGTTGCTGTGTTGTCATATCAGCCATCACATCTGGTTGAAAAAAGGGCAAGGGGATCTCCCTTGCCCTGGAGGAGGGAATTACTCGAATTGGGACAGGTTGTCTTTATCCACACCGACGTAGGCAACACGTACTACCTTGTCGACGATATTCCACTTGGTGCCTTCACCGGCCGGTTTGCCTTCAGCTAGGTTCTTGGTCAGCTCGAAGGTGGCCTTGGCCTGGTTGGCCGCATCGTTCAGCACGGTACCCGCCATGGCACCGCTCTTGACCATGGCCAGCGCTTCCGGCAGCGCATCGACGCCGAATACCGGAATGGCAGTCTTGCCCTGGGCTTTCAGTGACTCGACTGCACCCATTGCCATGCCGTCGTTGTTGGCGATGACCACTTCGATCTTGTTGGCGTTGGGGCCGGAGATCCAGGCGTCCATCTTGTCTTTCGCCATGGCGGTATCCCACATACCGGTATCCATGTGTAGTTGTTCAGTCTTGACGCCACCATCGTTCAGGGTCTTGACCACGTAGGAGGTGCGAGCTTCGGCATCCGGGTGGCCCGGCTCCCCTTTCAGCAACACGAACTGGATCACGCCATCCTTGTTCAGATCCCACTCCGGATGGGCTTTCCAGTGTTTGGCAATCAGCTGACCTTGGATGATCCCTGACTCCTTGGAGTCGGTGCCCACGTAGTAGGCCTTGTCGTAGCTGGCCAGATCGGTAGCGCTCGGCTCCTTGTTGTAGAAGACCACCGGAATATCTTCACCGCGGGCCTTCTCGATCACCACCGGGGCCGCAGCTGGGTCAACCAGGTTGATGGCCAGCGCCTTCACCCCTTTGGCCAGCAGCACGTCGATCTGGTCGTTCTGCTTGGACTGGTCGTTCTGGGAGTCGTTCATCAGCAGTTCCACCCCTGGAGTGGCTGCCGCCTCCTTCTCGATGGCCTTGCGCACGACCGCCATGAAGTTGTCGTCGTACTTGTAGACGGTTACCCCGATACGGGTGTCAGCCTGGGCATTGGCTCCAGCCATCATGCCCATCAGCAGGGCGGCAACTGTGGTCAGTTTTTTCATTATGTGTGCTCCGATGTGTCTATCTGTGTTGTAGGGTGGCGAGCAATTGAGCAAGCGCCAATCAATGTAATCAGTTTGTTGTCATTTCTTCTGTGATCATGACAACAAAATGAAAACGTTTACACTCTGTTACATTGAAACTTTATATTTATTTTTCAAATACATATAAATAAAAATCAGATTTGAGACTCAATCTTTCCCACAGCATTGAGGCTAGTCGTTACTGGTCTGTTGTCAAAATGGCGCACTGGCTAGACAGTCGCTTCAATAGCTGGATTAGCGGAGAGTGCAGCCCCAACGGTAACGACGCTCGAGCAGTTGATACTCGGGACGCACGCTCTGACTCCAGGAGTCATCCCCGCCCACCCCCATGTGGGCGCCATCGAGACAGACCCACAGCCCTGCTTCAGCCACCAGATCGCTCTGGTGACGGGCGGCGGCCAGCTGCTGCTGACTGAAGCGGCTGGCACTGAAATGGAAGCTGCCGTTCACCGTCGTGCTGCCCAACTGCAACTGGCGGGTATCGCAGCGCAAGCCGTTGTCGCTCGGGAAGATGTAAGGGGTATGCATCGCCTCCAGCGGCAGACTCCAGCGCCCCAGATCGGCGCCCAGCAGGCGATCCGGATAGTTCTCGTGCGGCCCACGCCCCAGCCATTCGGCTCGCGCTGGCACCTTGGCCAGATGAAGCAGCAGACCAATCCGCGGCAGCGACGGCAGCACCTGTGCCAGCTCGGTCTCTATCTCGAGGCTCATGGCACCATCGTCGGTAAAGTGGTGATGCCAGTGACTCACCAGCAGCAGCTCATCGTGGTGGAAGTAACCATGGCTGACCCGGATATCCCCTCCGACGACCGCGATCCCCAGACAGCGGTGCTGCCACTGACCGAGACCACACGCCTGCCAGCGGGCAATCCAGGAGTTGGGGTCGGCGTGATCCGCTTCGCTAGTGCCAATGTCGTTGTCGAGCGGTGCGCGATAGAAGTGATCCATGATCGGCGCCAGCAACTGCTCCTGCCCCGATTTTTGCCAACTGGTGATGCAGCCGCTCTGCTTGTCGAGCCACCACTGGCTGTTTGCGGCAGTGACCAACCAGCCATCCGGCTGCTCGCTCAGGGTAGCGGCAGCGACCGGCGCTGGCAGGGCAAGGGGGGTCGGCAGGGTGAACTGCTGACGGGCGACCTTGTGATCCGCCTGCGACCATAGGGTTTCCTGTGGCTGCACGATGGCCAGATCGAGCCAGGCCAGTGAACCTGCCGCAAAGGTGGGCAACGCCTCGCTCAGGGTCAACTCGATCACCCCCTGTGGCGCCAGCTCAAGGGAAACCTCCCCCTGCTGCTGCACATGGCCGTTCTCACACAGCTGCCAGCAAAGCCGCTCGTTGTCGGTTTCCCGAAACAGGTATTCGCTCTCGATCCGCACCCGCAGCGGGGTGTGCTCAAGCAGGCTGAAACGGAACGGCTGCTGGGCACGTTTTGCCTCGAACAGGGTGGGATGGGGGGTGCGATCCGGGAACAGCAGGCCGTTGCAGCAGAACTGGCGATCGTTTTGCACATCACCAAAATCGCCGCCATAGCCCCAGTAGTGGCGACCATCGGCGGTGTATTTGTCGAGCCCCTGATCGACCCAATCCCAGACAAACCCGCCTTGCAGGCGTGGATGATCGCGAAACGCCTGCCAATAGTGGACGTAGCCCCCCAGGCTGTTGCCCATGGCGTGGGCATATTCGCAGAGGATCAGCGGCCGGTGCTCGCCGGGCAGGCCGATCCACTTGGCCAGCGCCCACTTGGGTACCGCAGGAAAGGGTTGATCCTGATGGGTTCTGGCATACATGGGGCAGATGATGTCGGTGGCCGGGGTATCGGCCCCGCCCCCCTCGTACTGCACCGGACGGCTCGGGTCGCTGCGCTTGATCCAGCCATACATGGCATCATGGGCCGGGCCGTAACCCGACTCGTTGCCGAGCGACCAGATGATGATCGAGGGGTGGTTGAAATCCCGTGCCACCATGCGGGTCGCCCGCTCCAGAAAGGCGTTGCTCCAGGCGGGATCCCGCGCCAGCCGCCCCATGGGGGTCATGCCGTGGGTCTCCAGATTCGCCTCGTCCACCACATAGAGACCGAGCCGATCGCAGAGGCGATAGAAGTCGGGATGGTTGGGATAGTGGGAGCAACGCACCGCATTGAAGTTGTGCCGCTTCATCAGCAGCAGATCCCGCTCCATGGTGGCGCGATCGATGGCATAACCCTTGGCGGGATGGTGTTCATGACGGTTGGCACCGCGTATAAGCAGCGGCTGCCCGTTGACTCGCAGCAGGCCGCCACGGATCTCCACCACCCGAAAGCCCATATCGCACGCCTCGCTCTCGATAACCTGACCCTGCTCGTCGAGCAGGGTCAGGGTCAGGCGATAGAGATGGGGCGTCTCGGCGCTCCACTTGCGCGGCGCAGCCACGTCGAGCCAGAACTCGGCGCGATCGTCGTAAGCCCCTTTTTCATCAATGGCTTGGGTACCGATCGGCTGGCACAGGGTCGCGACCCGCTCGCCGCCGTCATAGAGATTGACCTCCACCGACAGACCGGCCCCATTAGCCACCTGCAGTGCAATCTTGAGACGGCCATCCCGATAGCAGGCATCCAGCTCGGGGGTCACCCGCATATCCATCAGATGACGGGACGGTTTGTGCAGCAGGCTGACGGAGCGGAAGATCCCCGACAGCCACCACATATCCTGATCTTCCAGATAGGAGCCGTCGGACCAGCGCAGCACCAGCACCGCCAGCCGGTTGCGACCGCTCTGCAGATAAGGAGTCAGATCGAATTCGGCGGGCAGGCGGCTGTCCTGGGAGTAACCGACCCAGCGGCCGTTGCAAAAAAGGTGGAAGGCGCTGCTCACCCCGTCGAAGATGATCCGGCTCTGACCGCTGGCCAGCCAGTCGGCGGGCAGTTCGAACTCGCGGGAGTAGCAACCGGTGGGGTTCTCCGAAGGCACCCGGGGCGGATCGCAAGGAAAGGGGTACTTGATATTGGTATAGATGGGGCCATCGGTGAGCGGCCGCGCAGCCGGATAGGCGGCATCCAGCTGCCAGTTACCCGGCACGGTAATGGGAGTGGCATCCGCCAGATCCTGCACCAGCCAGCTCTCGGGCACCCGCTCGGGGGCGGCAAAGAAGGAGAAGCGCCACTCGCCATCGAGCAAGAGACGGGAGGAAGAGGCCAGATCACCCCTGGCATCCGTTTCGCTGCGCCAGCTGCACATGGGGGTATGGGCAGCCAGACGATTTACCGACGTAATGGCCTGAGTCTGCCAATCCTGACGCGCCACTATCTCCCTGAGCATTCACTCTCTCCCTGCTGATTGGAAAACGTATTCAGTCTAGAGAAGTATGACGCAGGGAACGGCGATCTCGCTCACACAGATGTAAACGATTACACTAATTTTGTTAAGTAAAGCGGAGTAAAAATGATTAAAAATAGGTAAAACAATAACTGTGCAAGAAACGGCCCTGAACAGAGCCGCAAAAGGGGGCTATCCGGCCCGAACCGGTGCCACCGAGTGGCGATTGATCAGGGTGGGGGTATAGATCCGGCTCTGGGTCGCGTCACTCTCCCCCGCCGCCAGCTGAATGGCCAGCTTGGCCGCCTGGGCCGCCATCAACTCGATGGGATAGCGCATGGTGGAGAGCTTGGGGCGCAAATATCTGGCATAGATGATGTCATCGAAGCCCACTACCGATACCTCCTCCGGCACTCGCAGGCCGTTGTCCGCCAGCACCGAGATGGCGCCCGCCGCCATGGCATCGTTATAAGCCACCACGGCGGTCACCTTGAGCCCCTTGGCCAGCAGGTTGAGCATGGCGCGCTCGCCCCCCTCCTCGTTCGGGGTGCCACTCTCGATAAGCTCGGGATCGGCTGCCAGACCCGCCTCCATCAGTCCATCCTGATAACCCTGCAGGCGCAAGGTGGCATCCTCGATGGCGTGATCCGAGCTGATGAAGGCGATATGGCGGTGGCCCAGTTCGATCAGGTGGCGAGTCGCCGTAGCCGCACCCAGCCGGTTATTGAGGGCAATGCAGCGTCCCTTGAGGGCCGGAATATCGCGGTTGATCAGCACCATGCCGGGCACCCGCATGGCGTAATCGTAAAGCTCCTCGTCGCTCAACGCCTTGCTGTGCACCACCAGCGCCTCGCAGCGCTTGCCGATCAGCAGCTCGATCGCTTCACGCTCCTGACGCGCCTTGTGAAAACCGTTACCCATCAGCAGGTGAAGGTTCTGCTCGACGGCGATGCCGGAGACACCCTTAACCAGTGCACCGAAGAAGGGATCGGCCACGTCACCGACCACTACCCCCATGGTGTCGCAAGTCTGGCTGACCAGTGCCCGCGCGTTGGCGTTGGGGGTGTAGCCCAGTTCAGCCATGGCCTTCTGCACCACTTCGCGAGACGCGGCACTGGCCTTGGGGGAGTTGTTCATCACCCGTGAAACCGTTGCCACCGACACATTGGCCAAACGGGCGACATCCTTGATGGTGCTCATGCTGTTTTCACTTCTTTCACTGTGCAATAGAGCGCCATTATACCCAGCAAACCCATTGAAAACAGGGGTGAAACGCATATCTGCCGTCAGGATAACCATAAAAACAGTGTAATCGTTTACACCATTTTGCAAGCAAGCTCACAGTTTGGTCGCCACACCCTCGGCTAGACTGCTTCCAGACACTTTTCAGTGGAGAGCAAGATGAACGTTCTGGTCACCGGCGGTTGCGGATATATCGGCAGCCACACCTGTCTGGCCCTGCAAGCGGCAGGCATGAATCCCGTGGTGGTCGACAACCTCGGCAACAGCAAGCGCAGCGTGCTGGCGCGAATAGCCGCCATCAGCGGCCAGCAACCCCTGTTCTATCAAGGGGATATTCGCGATGCCGCCCTGCTGGACCGGATCTTCGCCGAACAGCAAATCGATGCAGTGATCCACTTTGCCGCCCTCAAGGCGGTCGGTGAATCGACCCGCATTCCACTGGATTACTACGAGAACAACCTCGGCGGCACCCTCACCCTGCTGCAGGCGATGAAGCGGGCCAATGTGCACAATCTGGTGTTCAGCTCCTCGGCCACCGTCTATGGCGATCCGGCCAGCCTGCCGATCCGCGAAGATTTCCCCCGCAGCGCCACCAACCCCTACGGACGATCCAAGCTGATCATCGAGGAGATCCTCGAAGATCTGCAACTGGCCGAGCCCCACTGGAGCATGACCCTGCTGCGCTACTTCAATCCGGTCGGCGCCCACGAATCGGGCACCATGGGTGAAGACCCGCAAGGGATCCCCAACAACCTGATGCCCTATATCACCCAGGTCGCCATTGGCCGTCGCGACTGCCTCTCGGTCTTTGGAAACGATTACCCCACCCCGGACGGCACCGGTGTGCGCGACTACATCCATGTGATGGATCTCGCCGAGGGGCATGTCAAGGCACTGCAACACTGCGCCGGCAAGGGTGGCGTGCACACCTACAACCTAGGCACCGGCCAGGGCCAGAGCGTATTGCAGCTGGTCGCCGCCTTCTCCAATGCCTGCGGCAAGCCGCTGCCGTTTCGCATCGAACCGCGTCGCCCGGGCGATATCGCCGCCTGCTGGGCCGATCCGGCCAAGGCCGAGCGCGAGCTGGGCTGGCAGGCAACCCGGGACATAGACGCCATGTGCGCCGACAGCTGGCGCTGGCAATCCGCCAACCCGAACGGTTACGAGGAGTAGGCCTGCCTGCTCCCTGTTAATAGACGACCTTATTTTTCAATACCTTATTCAGGAGAGATGATGTTCAACCCCGTCGATCATCCCCATCGCCGCTTCAACCCGCTGACCGGCCAGTATGTGCTGGTCTCCCCCCATCGGGCCAAACGCCCCTGGCAGGGGCAGGTGGAGAAAGTGAGTCAGGCCCCCAAACAGGTACATGATCCCGACTGCTTCCTCTGCGCGGGCAACACCCGGGTCACCGGCGACATCAACCCCGACTACAAGGGCACCTTCGTCTTTACCAACGACTTCGCCGCCCTGATGCAGGATACCCCGGCCGCCGATAGCGCCAGCGATCCCCTGCTGAAACTGGAAGCCGCCCGCGGCACCAGCCGGGTGATCTGCTTCTCGCCGGATCACGGCAAGACCCTGCCCGAGCTGCCGCTGCCCGCCATCGAGGGGGTGATCACCACCTGGATGGATCAGGTCACCGAGCTGTCAGCCCAGTGGGAGTGGGTGCAGGTATTTGAAAACAAAGGCGCCGTTATGGGCTGCTCCAACCCGCACCCCCACGGCCAGATCTGGGGCAGCGACTTCCTGCCCAACGAGATCGCCCGTGAAGAACAGCACCAGCGTGACTGGCTGGCCAAGCATGGCCGCCCCATGCTGCTGGAGTATGTGGAGCGGGAGCTGGCGGATCGCTCGCGCGTCGTGGTGGAGACCGAACACTGGCTCGCCGTAGTTCCCTTCTGGGCCGCCTGGCCGTTCGAAACCCTGCTGCTGCCCAAAGCGCACGTCCCCTCCATGCTCAACCTGACCAAGGCCCAGCAACAGGATCTGGCGGTGGCGCTCAAGGAACTCACCAGCCGCTACGACAACCTGTTCGAGTGCAGCTTCCCCTACTCCATGGGCTGGCACTTTGCACCGCCCAAGTCGGAGTGCCCCGAGGCGTGGCAGTTGCATGCCCACTTCTATCCGCCGCTGCTGCGCTCCGCCACCGTGCGCAAATTCATGGTCGGCTTCGAGATGCTGGCCGAAACCCAGCGCGACCTGACTCCGGAGCAGGCTGCCGAGCGGCTGCGCGCTCTGAGCCCCATTCACTACAACCAGACCAATCAAACCAATGAGGAGGCCCTATGACCCCGAGCCAACGCGTCAGCGCCGTTTTTGCCGAGCAATTTGCCAAAGCGCCCGATCTGCTGGTGCGCGCCCCCGGCCGCGTCAACCTCATCGGTGAACATACCGACTACAACGACGGCTTCGTGCTGCCCTGCGCCATCGACTACGAGACCTGCGTCGCCATCGGTCTGCGCGATGACCGGCAAGTACAGGTGATCGCCGCCGACTACGACAACCAGCGCGACCAGTTCGACCTCGACCAGCCCATCGAGCACCACCCCAGCCAGCGCTGGAGCGACTACATCCGCGGCGTGGTGAAGTATCTGCAGGAGCGCGGCTATACCCTGCGCGGCCTCGATCTGGTGGTCTCCGGCAACGTGCCGCAGGGGGCGGGGCTCTCCTCCTCAGCCTCACTGGAAGTGGCCATCGGTCAGGCCTTCAAGGAGGCGCTGGGGCTCGACATCAGCCAGGCCGAGATCGCCCTCAACGGCCAGCAGGCGGAGAACAAGTTCGTCGGCTGCAACTGCGGCCTCATGGATCAGATGATCTCCGCCAGCGGCAAAACTGACCACGCCCTGCTGCTCGACTGTCGCTCGCTGGAGACTCGCCTCATCCCCATGCCAGCGGATCTGGCTGTGCTGATCGTCAACTCCAATGTGCGCCGCGGTCTGGTGGACAGCGAATACAACACCCGCCGCCAGCAGTGCGAAGCGGCCGCCCATCACTACGGGGTCAAGGCGCTGCGCGATCTCGATCTGGCCGGACTGGAAGCGGGCAAAGCCGGGCTGGATGAGGCCTGCTATCGCCGTGCCCGCCACATCGTTGGGGAAAATGCCCGCACCCTGGCGGCCGCCGATGCGCTGGCGAGCCACGACCTGACCCGCCTCGGCGAGCTGATGGCCGAGTCGCACGCCGCCATGCGCGATGACTTCGAGA
This sequence comes from Aeromonas sp. 6P, assembly GCF_051919525.1. Classification (NCBI taxonomy): domain Bacteria; kingdom Pseudomonadati; phylum Pseudomonadota; class Gammaproteobacteria; order Aeromonadales; family Aeromonadaceae; genus Aeromonas; species Aeromonas sp. 6P. Next base: position 4,431,256 of record NZ_JBQBEO010000002.1, read on the forward strand.
TCACAGTGCCCGCCATCGACGGTCTAGTGGAGATCATCAAGGCTAAAATCGGCACAGATGGCGGCGTGCGGATGACCGGCGGCGGCTTCGGCGGCTGCGTGGTCGCCCTGTTGCGCCCCGAGAAGGTGGCCGAGGTGATTGCCGCCGTCGAAGCGGAGTATCCGGCCATCTCGGGCCTCAAGGCCGACTGCTACGTCTGCTCTGCCAGCGCCGGTGCAGGCAAGCTATGAGCAGCACCATGACGCCATTCGAACTGGAAAACGAGGAGGGGCTGCGGCTGCGCGGCCTCGATTTCGGCGCCACCCTCACCTCCCTCACCCTGCCGGTGGCGGGCAAACGGCGTGAAGTGCTGCTGGGCTGTGCCGACGACACCTATCCCGCCCAGCAGGTGTGGCTGGGCGCTGTGGCGGGGCGTTTTGCCAACCGCATCGGCGGCGCCGAACTGCTACGCGATGGCGAGCGCTGGTCGCTGGATGCCAATCAGGCACCCCACTGTCTGCATGGCGGGCAGGCGGGATTTCATCGCCAGCAGTGGCAAATCAAGGAGCTGGAAGCGGATCGGGTCAAGCTGGCGCTGCTCTCCCGAACGGGGGATCAGGGCTTTCCCGGCAATCTGCGGGTCACCCTGGAGTACCGGCTGGAGCAGAGCGATCTGGTGGTGGATTTCATCGCCAGCACGGATGCCACAACTCCGGTCAGCCTCACCAGCCACGCCTACTTCAATCTCGATGGGCAAACCGATGGCGACGATGTCCGTGACCACCTCATCAGCATCAATGCCGACCACTTCCTGCCGACCGACCCGAGCGGTTTGCCGATCGCCATCACTCCGGTGGAGGGGCCGTTCGATCTGCGCCGCGAGCGCCTTGTCGGACAGGATTGGCTGAGCCATCCCCAGCAGCAACAGGCCAAGGGGTACGATCACGCCTTTGTGCTCAACGGCCCGACATCAGAATGGGCCGCTCGGATAGTCTCTGGCGACAAGCAGCTGGCGATGGAGGTCTATACCAACCAGCCCTCGCTACAGTTCTACACCGGAAACTGGCTGGCCAATACCCCGAACCGTAGCGGCCAGTCGCACCGGGATCACGACGGCTTCTGTCTTGAGGCGCAACAGCTACCGGACAGCCCCAATCGCCCCGAGCTGGGCAACCCCTGGCTGCTGCCGGGCGGGCGTTATTACCACCAGACCCGCTACCGTTTTATCCGCGACTGACTTAAAGGTTTCATGATTTTTACATAGCCTCAGCAGTCACTATCGAGCAAGATAAGCCGCCCCGAGACCCTCCCGGGGCGTTTTACATCAACGAAGTTAAGGATTGTTTGTTCGATGACTGACACTTATAGCCTGCTGGTCGCCTTTATTCTGGGCGTCGTCGAGGGGCTGACCGAGTTCCTCCCCGTCTCCTCCACCGGCCACATGATTATCGTCGGCCATCTGCTGGGCTTTGAAGGGCCCAAGGCTGCCACTTTCGAAGTGGTGATCCAGCTTGGCTCCATCCTCGCCGTGGTCGCCGTCTTCTGGCGTCGCCTGTTTGGCCTGATTGGCATCCACTTTGGCCAGAAGCCGTCCCGGGATCACGCCACCCTGTCGCTGGTGCACGTCATCCTCGGCATGATGCCCGCCATCGTGGTCGGTCTGGCCATCCACAGCTGGATCAAGGCCAACCTGTTTGGTCCGCAGACCGTCATGTACGCGCTAGTTGCGGGCGGCATCCTGCTGATCATCGCCGAGAAGTTCCGCCCGGCCGTCACAGCTGAAACCCTGGATGACATCAGCTACAAGCAGGCGTTTGGCATCGGTCTGTTCCAGTGTCTGGCCCTGTGGCCCGGCTTCTCCCGCTCCGGCGCCACCATCAGTGGTGGCATGCTGATGGGGATCAGTCGTCACGCAGCCGCCGAGTTCTCCTTCATCATGGCGGTGCCCATGATGGTGGCGGCCAGCGGGCTTGATCTCTACAAGAGCCGCGATTTCCTCTCGATGGCCGACTTCCCGATGTTTGCAGTGGGCTTTATCACCGCCTTCGTGGTGGCGATGTTTGCGATCAAGACCTTCCTGACATTGATCCGCCGCATCGACTTTATCCCGTTCGCCATCTACCGCTTTGTCGTGGCATTCGCCGTCTATCTGGTGTTTGTCGCCTGACCGGCAGCCAGCCATGAAATGACAAAAGGGACCAACTTGGTCCCTTTTTCTATGGCGTCATGGTGCTCAGTAGAGGTGCTGGCTGATGCCGTTCAGCAGCCGCGACAGCCCCTTGGTAAACTGCACCGGCGCATCCTGCACCGTGTAGCAAAGGCAGCCATCCGGCGTGTGCGGGCTGTGGGAGTGGCTGGCATCGCGCCAGATGAAATCTCCCGCCTTGTAAAGGGTATCGCCATCCTGAATATTGCCAGCCAGCAGCAAGGTCAGCTCATAGCCCTGATGGGTGTGCTCAGGGATGCGGCCGCCCGCTTCGATATGGAGCAAACTGGCGCGCGCCCCCATCTCGTCCAGCGGCAAACTATGCTGACGAATAGCCCCGATATGGCGCCACTTGGGCGAACGATAACGGGCCAGCACCCGTGGCAAACGGTAGGCGTGACCGGCTACCTCCAGCTCTCCGGGCTGGGCTCGGGGTTGGTCATGTGTTGGCTCGGAGAGGGGCTCTGCAAGCGGCTGGGCCAGAATATCCGCCAGCATGGCGTCGAATCCGGCGTCCAGTCCCACTTCATCGCGGGAGGCCAGCTCGGGCTCTGCTGGCGAGGCAAGATATTGCTGCGCCAGCTCCTCTTCGAATGTCTTCAGTCGTGCAGCACAATCGGGGCAGAGTTCACAGTGGGCGGAGAGCCCTACCGCCAGCGGCAGAGGGAGCTCATCGGCGGCGAAGGCACGCAGCATAGGGTCGGTCGGATGGGCTTTAATCATGGCCTTGCTCCACTTGCTCTTTCAGTTTCTGTAACGCCAGTCTGAGGCGGGACTTGATGGTACCGAGCGGCACGCCGAGTCGCTCCGCCAGCTCTTGCTGGGAGAACTCCTGCAGATAGATGCCGCGCACCACCTGCTGTTGCGGCTCCGGCAGGGTGCCCAGATAGTGGGCCATCTGACGGGTCAGCACCGCATCCTCCCCCCCGCTCAGATGCTCCTCTTCGGCCTGAAACTCCAGCACGGGCCACAGCTCCTCGGCACAGAGATCCTCCTTGCTGGCGCGACGACGGCGCAGCATGTCGAAGCACTGGTTGCGCATCACGGTGTAGATCCAGGTGGCCGGCGCCCCCTTCTCGGGGTGGTAGAGGCGTGCCTTCTGCCACACCAGCAGCATGGTCTCCTGCACCAGCTCCATGGCGTTGGCCTCGCTGCCGAGATGGCGCAGCCCGTAGCTGCGAATGCGCGGCGCAAAGTGTTGGAACAGGCGAGCAAAAGCAGCCTTGTCGGCCTGCTCTGCCACCCTGATCAGCAGAGATTTGAGGTCGCCATCCGGGTTATCCATCACGGGCGAGGTCCTGCGTATGGTCGAGTGTGGTTGGCCAGTATATGCCATTGCGCCATCCCTTTGGTGTGCTGTCGAACATGCTGTGGTAATGACTTGTACGGCGCTGCGGCGCTGGCGGATCAGCGGGTCAGAAAAAATCAGTGGCTGGCCACCAGTACCCCCTTTAGTAAGGCGATGGCGGGCTGATTGTCGGCGGCGGCCAGCAGCAGTTGTTTCTGTTCAGGGGGGATCGGCAGCACCTCCAGCCAGCGCTGGGCCACCCAGTTACCATCGTCCCAGCGGGGGGCGGGATAGAGGGCGGCATAGTCTGGATAGTCGGCAAACACCTCCCGCAATGCCTCGACCAGCGGTTGCTGATCGGGATGGAGCCGGCGGGGCGGCCAGGCCGTCAGCGGCGTCACCTCGCCGATACGCAGGCCATCCTGCTCCTGCCACAGATCCTCTATCTGCACCCGCTCCATCCCCTGCACCGTGATCCCCAGCATGCCGTCCGGCAGCCGGTCGAAATCGATGATGGTGACCCGGGTGGCGATGGGCAGCATGTTGCGCAGGGCGTCGGGCTGGCGAGGGTCCACCATGCAGAGGGCAAAGCCGGACTCCCCCGCCTCTGCGATCATCCGCTGGTATCTCGGTTCGAAGATCCGCAGCGGCATGACGCCGCCGGGCAGCAGGTGGGCAGATAGGGGAAACAGCGCCAGTCGCATCGCAAACTCCTCGGTTGGGAACCTCTGTTGATACGCCGGGCCAGAGGGAGGAGATCATTCCCGTCATCGGAAAGGAAAAACCCTTAACAATCAGGGGAAAATAGCCTGGACAAGCCGCTTCGATATGCAGTAGAAATGGATAAGCACCGTAATTTCCGCCCAATATTCTGGAATATGGCGCTAAACGCAGTGAAATATCCGCCCGACAGCGAGCGGCGGGTCATCCCTATAGTTTTCTCGGGCCGATGCGGGTAAAATTCACGCCCTTATATATCAGTCATTTTTCGACGCGCAACCTTGGTGGTCAGTTATGAAAGAGCATATTCATCATCTACTTGAACAAACGGTAGCCAATCTCAAGTCAGCAGGCGTCCTGCCGGCGGACCTGGAAGCCCGCGTGCAAGTAGACCGATGCAAGGAAAAAGCTCACGGCGACCTGGCTACCAACCTGGCCATGCTGCTGGCCAAACCGGCCCGCAAGAATCCCCGTGAGCTGGCGGCGGCCATCATCGAGCACCTGCCCGCCTCCGACCTGATCGCCAAGGTCGAGATCGCCGGTCCCGGCTTCATCAACTTCTTCTTCGACCAGCGCTGGCTGGCCGGTCAGGTCGAGGCCATGGTGACCTCTGCCAACGCCAACGTACGGTTGCCCGCTCCACAAACCGTGGTGGTGGACTACTCCGCCCCCAACGTGGCCAAAGAGATGGCGGTGCACCACATCCGCTCCACCGTACTCGGTGACGTGGCTGCGCGCGCGCTGGAATTCCTCGGCCACAAAGTGATCCGTGCCAACCACATCGGTGACTGGGGCACCCAGTTCGGCATGCTGATCGCCTATCTGGAAAAGATGTCCAACGAGCACGCCAGCGACATGGCGCTCAAGGATCTGGAAGCCTTCTACACCCAGGCCAAGCGTTGCTACGACGAAGACGAAGCCTTCGCCGAGCGCGCCCGTAACTACGTGGTCAAGCTGCAGGGCGGCGATGAGTACTGCCGTACCATGTGGAAGAAGCTGGTCGACATGACCATGGAACAGAACCAGATCAACTACGACCGCCTGAATGTCTCCCTGACCAACAAGGACATCATGGGCGAGTCCATGTACAACGACATGCTGCCGGAGATCGTGGCAGACCTGAAAGCCAAGGGGCTGGCGGTCGAGAGCGAAGGCGCCACCGTTGTCTTCCTGGACGAGTTCAAGAACAAGGATGGCGAGGCCATGGGCGTCATCATCCAGAAGAGCGATGGCGGTTTCCTCTACACCACCACCGACATCGCCTGTGCCAAATACCGTTATGAGACCCTGGGCGCCGACCGTGTCATGTACTTCATCGACTCCCGTCAGCACCAGCACCTGATGCAGGCCTGGACCATCACCCGCAAGGCGGGCTATGTGCCGGAATCCGTACCGCTTGAGCACCACGCTTTCGGCATGATGCTGGGCAAGGATGGTCGTCCCTACAAGACCCGCTCTGGTGGCACCGTCAAGCTGGTTGACCTGCTGAACGAAGCCGAAGAGCGCGCCGCTGCCCTGCTGGAAAGCCGCAACAGCGACCTCTCTGCCGAAGAGAAGGCCAACGTGGTCAACGCCATCGCCATGGGCGCGGTCAAGTATGCGGATCTCTCCAAGAACCGCACTACCGACTACATCTTCGACTGGGATCTGATGCTGTCGTTTGAAGGCAACACTGCCCCTTACCTGCAGTACGCCTATACCCGTATCCAGTCCATCTTCCGCAAGGCCAACATCGATGCCGAGACGCTGACCGGCAACGTGACCCTGAACGAAGAGGCCGAAGAGGTGCTGGCCCAGAAGCTGATCCAGTTCTCCGACGCGGTCAACGGCGTGGCCGACAAAGGCATGCCGCACCTGCTCTGTACCTACCTGTACGAGTTGTCCGGCAACTTCATGACCTTCTATGAAGCCTGCCCGATCAACAAGGATGGCGTGGACGAAGCGACCCGTCAGAGCCGTCTGCTGCTGTGTGCCGCCACCGCCAAGGTGCTGAAACTGGGCCTCGGCGTACTGGGCATCCATACCCTGGAGCGCATGTAATAGATGGCAACCCGGGATTATGTCGGCAGCCGCCCGCGACGTCGGGCGGGTGGCCGCAATACCAAGAAAGCGGCCCCTCGCCGCTTTCCTGTTATTCCAGTGCTGCTGGTCGTGGCACTGCTGGCAGGCTTTGGTGGCTTCCTCTACATGATCAATGGCAAGGGCAACGACGCCCCCACCATTGAGGAGCAGGTAAAAGCCAACAAGCCAAAAGCGCAGAATAACGGGCTGCCTCAGGAGAAGTGGAGCTACATCGAACGGCTTGAGAACAAGCAGGTCGATATCATAGAGCCGCCGACCCAGCCGGGTGTGCTGCCGCCACCGCCGGCAGATACCATGACCCTGCAGCCGGAAAAACTGCCGCAGCCGGTGCCGACCGACATTCCCCAACCGGGAACGCCCATCGGCCAGCCCAAGCCCTATCAGCCCAATCCGGCGACCACCCCTTCCACCTCCGGTGCACCGGTTGCCAGCGCGCAAGAGCAGGTGATCGACCGCAAGGCCGAACGGGAACGGATGGAGCGGGAGATCCGCGCCGAGCTGGAACGGGAGCGGGCCGAAGCGGCCAAGGCCAAAGCGGCCACTCCGCCAGCCCAGACCGCAGCCGCCGACAGCGGTCGCTATATGATGCAGTGCGCCGCCCTGCGCTCGCAGGATTCCGCAGAGTCGCTCAAGGCGCGTATCGCCTTCACCGCCGGCCTCTCTTCCAGCCTGCAGGTGATCAATGGCGCCAACGGCACCGTCTACAAGGTGATGGTGGGCCCCTTCAACGGCAAGGCGGCCGCCGACGCGGCCAACAGCAAGCTGCAGAGCTCCGGCATCAGCGGCTGCATTCCCAAGAAAGGGTAATCCGCTTACCGATGACGCAGGGCCGGGTGGCAACACCCGGCCCTGTTCTTTTGGTGTCACTTCTTTTGGTGTCACTTCTTTTGGTGTCACTCGCACCCACGCTCTTTACTACCCCGTTTATCCCGACCAAGGGCAGGGTTGAAAAGCCCGTTTGCCATCCCCATCTTTCTTGCCATGCACAGTCAGGCCGTCATTCGGCTCAAGCGAGGTAAGTAAAGTGACTACCATAGTTTCAGTTCGCCGCAACGGTCAGGTCGTCATCGGTGGCGATGGCCAGGTCTCTCTTGGCAACACCGTCATGAAGGGCAACGCCCGCAAGGTTCATCGCCTCTATAACGGCAAGGTGCTGGCCGGTTTCGCTGGCGGTACCGCCGACGCCTTCACACTGCTCGAACGTTTCGAAGCAAAACTGCAGGCCCATCAGGGTAATCTGGAGCGCGCCGCCGTGGCGCTGGCCAAAGATTGGCGCACCGATCGCGCCCTGCGCCGCCTTGAAGCGCTGCTGGCCGTGGCCGACGAACACAAATCCTTCATCATCACCGGCAACGGTGACGTGGTGCAGCCGGAGCACGATCTCATCGCCATCGGCAGCGGTGGCAACTTCGCCCAATCCGCCGCCATCGCGCTGCTGGAAAACACCGAGCTGGATGCCAGGACCATTGTCGAGAAGTCCCTCAAGATTGCGGGCGACATCTGCGTCTTCACCAACGGCAACCACACCATCGAAGTGCTGGACTACGCTGCCAAGTAAGGCCGCCAAATAAGGCGCCAGCCAACCCAATTTCCCAAGGGGTGGGCACTGCCCGCCCCGGATACAGGAACACCATCATGTCCGAGATGACCCCGAGAGAAATCGTCCACGAGCTGGACAGACACATCATTGGTCAGGCCGATGCCAAGCGCGCCGTTGCCGTTGCCCTGCGCAACCGCTGGCGCCGGATGCAGCTCAACGAAGAGATGCGCCATGAAGTGACCCCGAAGAACATCCTGATGATCGGCCCGACCGGTGTCGGCAAAACCGAGATCGCCCGTCGTCTGGCCAAGCTGGCCAACGCCCCCTTCATCAAGGTGGAAGCGACCAAGTTCACCGAAGTGGGCTATGTCGGCAAGGAAGTGGACAGCATCATCCGCGATCTGACCGATGCCGCCATCAAGCTGGTGCGCGAAACCGAGATGGAGAAGATGAAATACCGCGCCGAGGAAGCCGCCGAAGAGCGCATCCTCGACGCCCTGCTGCCCAACCCCCGCAACACCTGGGGTGAGGAAGAGAAAGCCGACAACTCCAACACCCGCCAGATCTTCCGCAAGAAACTGCGGGAAGGTCAGCTGGATGACAAGGAGATCGAGCTGGAGCTCTCCGCCTCCCCGATGGGCGTCGAAATCATGACCCCGCCGGGCATGGAAGAGATGGCCAACCAGCTGCAGGGGCTGTTCCAGAATCTGGGCCAGAACCAGAAGAAGAAGCGCAAGATCAAGGTCAAAGAGGCCATGAAGGCGCTGATCGAAGAGGAAGCGGCCCGCCTGGTCAATCCGGAAGAGCTGAAGCAGAAAGCGATCGCTGCGGTCGAGAACAACGGCATCGTCTTCCTCGACGAGATCGACAAGATCTGCAAGCGCGGTGAGAGCTCGGGCCCCGATGTCTCCCGTGAAGGGGTACAGCGCGACCTGCTGCCGCTGGTTGAAGGTTGCACCGTCAACACCAAGCACGGCATGGTCAAGACCGACCATATCCTGTTTGTCGCCTCCGGCGCCTTCCAGATCGCCAAGCCGTCCGACCTCATCCCCGAGCTGCAGGGCCGTCTGCCGATCCGCGTCGAGCTGACCGCCCTGACCACAGATGACTTCGAGCGCATCCTGACCGAACCGAACGCCTCGCTGACCGATCAGTACAAGGCGCTGATGGCCACCGAAGGGGTCAACATCGAGTTCACCAAGGATGGCATCCGCCGTCTGGCCGAAGCGGCCTGGCAGGTCAACGAGCGTACCGAGAACATCGGTGCCCGTCGTCTGCACACCGTGATGGAGCGCCTGATGGAAGATATCTCCTATGACGCCTCCGAGAAGTCCGGCGAGACCTTTGTCATCGACACCGACTACGTCAACGCCCACCTCGGTGCGCTTGTCGAGGATGAAGATCTGAGCCGCTTTATTCTGTAAGCGCAGTTCTGTTTGTAAAAAAACGCCTCCAGAAATGGGGGCGTTTTGCATTTTAAGCCCCTAACCACCCTCTCCAGCCATTGACGAGACTGTCAACTAAAGCACTGATATTATTGGTTTTTCTATCTAATGGAGCATGCCAATGACTGAACGTGAACCGGATATTGTGACAGTGAATGGTCGTCAGATTGATTTCATTGAGATCCATGAGGACGGCCCCCTTGTGCCACTTATTTTGAGCAGATCACAGGGTGGCGGAGTAATCCAACTCGGAGGCTCAGGACAAAAAATTCGCCTGAGCATCAATCCAGGCAGCAGCGATTGGCAATGGCTTGACTCAATATCTCGGCAAAGAAGATACAGCTTGGATTTTGAATCTACTTGCATCGCTACATTAAGAAAAAAGATCGGTAAACGTGGTTCTATTGTCGGCAATACCCACGACACTTGGTATCTCGAGTTTCCTGACTGGGACACCAGCCAATAAGCGACATCATGGACGCCTCCCTATGTGGAGGCGTCCTTTTCATCTCCGCTGAAATTCGCTCAAAAAAAGATCTGTCTACTTCTGTGCAATTGATTTATACATACGTATAAATCAGATCACAATCTGTGCAACAGGAACCAGAAAGATGAATCCAACCCGGCAGAAACTGCTCGATACCGGCCTCGCCATCGCCACCGAGAAGGGGCTGCGCGGCCTGACGGTGCGCGAGCTGGCGGCGGCGGCAGAGGTGAACCTCGGCTCCTTCGTCTACCACTTCGGCAACCGCGACGCCTTTATCGACGAGCTGGTCGAGCTCTGGTATGCCCCCCTCTATGACGAGCTCAAGGCGGTGGCAGCCAAAGGCTCCTACCCCTCTGCCATTGCCATGTTCGAGGCCACCATGGAGGCGCTGATCGGGCTGGTTGCGCGCCAGCGCGGCTTTATCAACCACCTGTTTGGCGATGCACTGGCAGGCGAAGGGGCGGCCCAGCGCTTTCTGCTCAGCCTGCCGCGCCGCCATCCCCTGCTGCTGATCGAACAGGTGCGCAAGGCACAGACGGAAGGGTCGCTGGTCACGGGCCACCCGCTCCAGCTGATGATCTTCATCATGGGGTCGGTCGGTCTGCCGCTGGTGATCGCCGGCAGCGGTCGTCAGCTCGGCTGGTTGCCCGAACAGGCCGCCCCCTTTCTCAGCCAGATAGACAACCCCGAGGCTGCCAGACAGCGGCTGGTATGGGCACTGCGCGGCCTGCGCCCCAGCGATATGAAAGAAGGAGACGCGGCATGAAGCAACGCATTGCCATCGCAGCCCTGCTGCTAACCGTTATCGGCGGCTACCTCTGGTGGCAGGGGCGCCCCGCCGACGGCTCCATCCTCTACGGCAATGTCGATATTCGCGACGTCAATCTGGCCTTTCGGGTCGGCGGCCGCGTCGATCAGGTGCTGGTCGATGAGGGGGATAGGATAAAAGCCGGTCAACTGCTGGCCCGCCTCGATCCGGTTCCCCTCACCCACAGCCGCGACAGCGCCTGCGCCAATCTGGCCGCGCTCACTGCCGCCAACGCCTTGATCCACAAAGGCTATCGCAGCGAAGAGACCGACCGAGCCCGGGCCGCACTGGCCGCCGCCGAAGCCGCTGCGCTGGAGGCCGACCAGCAGTGGCGCCGCCAGAGCGCATTGGCCGCTACCGGCGCCATCTCCCGCGGTCAGCTCGATACCGCCCGCTCCCAGCGGGATCAGACCCAGGCACAAGTGCGCTCCGCCCGCGAGCAGCTCGCCCAGCTCGAAACCGGCTACCGCCCGGAGGAAATCGCCCAGTCCGATGCCCAGCTGGAAGGGGCCAAAGCGGCGCTTGCCAGTGCCGAACTGGCGCTGGCAGATGCCAACCTGACCGCCCCCAGCAACGGCATCATCATCAGCCGCGCCATCGAGAATGGCAGCATGGTGCAGAGCGGAGCGACCGCCTTCAACCTCTCCCTGACCGCGCCGGTCTGGGTGCGCGCCTATGTGGAGGAGCCCTGGCTCGGCCACTTCCCGAGCGGCGCCACAGTGACCCTCACCACCGACTCGCGGCCGGATCAGCCCTATCACGGGGTGGTGGGCTTTGTCTCGCCGACCGCCGAGTTCACCCCGAAATCGGTGGAGACGCCTGACTTGCGCACTCACCTCGTCTACCGGCTGCGCATCGTGGTGCAGGACCCCGACCCGGCCCTGCGCCAAGGGATGCCGGTCACCGTCAGGCTGGCGCCATGAGCTGCGCCATCTCCCTCGAGGGGCTCACCAAACGCTTTGGCGAGCGGGTCGCCCTCAACGCCATCTCGGCCACCATTCCGGCTGGTGGCATCACCGGGCTGGTGGGCCCCGACGGCGCGGGCAAGAGCACTTTGCTGCGCCTGCTGGCCGGTCTGCTGATCCCGGAAGCGGGCACCATCCGGGTGCTGGGGCTGGACCCGGTGAGCGAGGGGGATCTGCTGCGCCAGCGCCTCGGCTACATGCCCCAGCAGTTCGGCCTCTACGAGGATCTCAGCGTGCTGGAGAACCTCACCCTCTACGCTGACTTGCGCGGTGTACTGGAGCCCGAACGCACGCCCACCTTCGCGCGGCTGCTCGCCTTCACAGACCTCGCCCGCTTCACCGCGCGGCCTGCGGGCAAGCTCTCTGGCGGGATGAAACAGAAGCTCGGGTTGGCCTGCGCCCTGCTCGGCACCCCGGATGTGCTGCTGCTCGACGAACCGGGGGTTGGGGTAGATCCCATCTCCCGCCGCGCCCTCTGGCAGATGGTACGCGAGCTGGCCAAGGGAGGGATGACGGTGCTCTGGAGTACCGCCTATCTCGATGAGGCGGAGCTGTGCGACCACGTGCTGCTGATGGCGGATGGCGAGGTGCGCACCAGCGGCACCCCGGCCGATCTGATGGGGGCCATGGCCAGCCGCTGCTGGCTGCTGGAGGCGGGGCAACTGGATGGCCGCGAGCGACGCGCCCTGCTGCGCCGGGCACTGGCTCACCCGGCGGTGATGGATGGCGCGGTGGCGGGGGAGCGGGTTCGCCTGCTGCTGCACCCGGGCATGACGCCCCCGCCGCTGGCGGAGCTGCAACTGGCCAACGGCGCCTTTCAACCAGCCCAGCCCCGGCTGGAAGATGCCTTTATCGACCTGCTCGGCGGCGGCCCCGGCGGGGAGTCGAGTTTGGCGGCCGGGATGCGGGAAGCCGAACTGCCGCAGGGGGTCTCCCCCGAGGCGGTGATCGAGGCGCGCCACCTCACCAAGCGCTTCGGCGATTTTACCGCCACCGATGATGTCAGCTTTGCGGTGCGCCGCGGCGAGATCTTCGGCCTGCTCGGCCCCAACGGGGCGGGCAAGTCCACCACCTTCAAGATGGAGTGCGGCCTGCTGCGCCCGAGCGAGGGGCAGGCACTGGTGACCGGCATCGACCTGGCCCACAGTCCGTCGGCTGCGCGCCAGCGCCTCGGCTACATGGCGCAGAAGTTCTCCCTCTACAAGCAGCTTACCGTGGTGCAGAACCTCTCCTTTTTCGCCGGTATCTACGGCCTGTTTGGCCGCCACCAGCAGACGCGGATCGACGCCATGGTGACTGCCTTTGCCCTCGCCCCTTGGCTTGATCAGAAGGCGGAATCCCTGCCGCTCGGTCTGCGCCAGCGCTTGTCGCTTGCCTGCGCCCTGCTGCACGAGCCGCCGCTGCTGTTTCTCGACGAGCCCACCTCCGGGGTCGATCCGGTGACCCGGCGCGAGTTCTGGTCGCACATCAACGCGCTGGCCGACCACGGCGTCACCGTGCTGGTCACCACCCACTTTATGGATGAGGCGGAGTATTGCGACCGCATTGCCCTCATCTATCACGGCAAGCTGCTGGCGCTCGGCACTCCGGACGATCTCAAGGGGCTGGCCGCCAAAGAGGCGGCGACCTCTTTGCCAACCGGCTCCTTGCCGACCTGTTCTTTGCCAACAATGGAAGAGGCCTTTATCACCCTGGTCGAGCGGGCCAGCGAGGAGGACGCATGAGCATCAACCGTCGGCGACTGCTGGCCCTCTGCCGCAAGGAGACGCTGCAAATCGTCCGTGACCCGAGCAGCATCCTCATCGCCTTCATCATGCCGGTGGTGCTGCTGGTGGTGATGGGTTACGCCATCAATCTGGATGTGGACCATCTGCGCCTAGGCATCTGGCGCACCGACAGCGGCGCCCCGGCGGTGCGGCTGGAGCAAACCCTGCGCGGCTCTACCGCACTGGAGATCCACAGCGGGCCGAGCAAGGAGTCCCTGCTCGCCAGTCTGGCCCGTGGCGAGATCCGCGGCCTGCTGGTGATCGACGACGGCTTCTCCCGCGCGCTGGCCGGCCAGGGCAATGGCACGCCGCAGGCGCTGCTACTGACCGACGGCTCCGAGCCCAACACCGCCAACTTCGTCACCAACTATGTGCAGGGGATCTGGCAGGGGTGGCTCGCTGGCGAGGGGGTCGCCATGCCGGTGTCGATAGAGAGCCGCGCCTGGTTCAATCCGGCGCTGGTGAGCCGCAACTTTCTGGTACCGGGCTCCATTGCGGTGGTGATGACCATCATAGGCGCCCTGCTCACCTCGCTGGTGGTGGCGCGGGAGTGGGAGCGCGGCACCATGGAGGCGCTGCTCGCCACCCCGGTCACCAAGGGGGAGCTGCTGCTCTCCAAACTGCTGCCCTACTATGGCCTTGGCATCATCGCCATGCTGCTCTGCCTGCTCTTCTCGGTGGCGGTGATGGGCGTGCCATGGCGCGGCTCCTTGCTGCTGCTCTTTCTGGTCACCAGCGTCTTTCTCGGCAGCGCCCTCGGGCTCGGGCTGTTTCTCTCCACCGTGATGCGCAGCCAGTTCAACGCCGCGCAGGCGGCGCTGATCGCTGCGTTTCTGCCCGCGGTGATGCTGTCGGGCTTCGTGTTCGAGATCGCCAGCATGCCACCGCTGCTGCGGGCCATCACCCACCTCATTCCGGCCCGCTACTTCGCGAGCTCCCTGCAGACCCTCTATCAGGCGGGCAGCGTCTTCTCGATCCTGCTGGTCAACGGTTTCTGTCTGCTGCTGCTGGCCGGTTTCTGGCTGGCCCTGACCGCCCGCAAGACGCGGCGCACTCTGGAGTAACCCATGCTGATCCGACTCTGGTGGCTGATCCGAAAAGAGCTGCAGGCCCTGATGGGCAATACTCAGGGGCGCTTTCTGCTCATCATGCCGGTGCTGTTGCAGACCGCCCTCTTCCCGTTCGCCGCCACTCTGGAGGTGACCGGCAACACGCTGGCCATCTACAACCAGGATGGCGGAGCCCAGAGCCGCGAGCTGCTGGAGCGCCTCACCCATATGCCCGCCTTCACAACCATCATCCCGGTGCAGGGCGAGGCGGGCATGACCGAGGCCATCACCGGGCAGCAGGCACTGCTCGGGCTGATTATTCCGGGGGATTTCTCGCGCCGGCTGGCGCGGGGCGAACCGGCCAAGGTGCAGCTGATTATCGACGGCCGCCGCTCCAACGGCGGTCAGGTGGCGGCGGGCTACATCAGTCAGGTGATCGCCCGCTGGCAAAGTGAGGGCAAGGGGCAACCCGAGCTGGCGGTACGCAACCTCTACAATCCCAACGTCGAGTTCCACTGGCATATCCTGCCGGCGCTGGTGGCCATCATCACCACCACCGGCTGTCTGATTGTCACCGCCCTCTCGGTCGCGCGGGAGCGGGAAGAGGGCACCTTCGATCAGCTGCTGGTCTCGCCCCTCACCGCAGGCTGGATCATGGCGGGCAAGGCGGTGCCCGGCATCATGGTGGCGGTGGGACAAGGGTGCATAGTCGCGCTGGCCGCCCGTTTTGTCTTTCACCTCCCCTTTGCCGGCAGCCTCAGCCTGCTGATGGCGGGCATGGTCTGCTACGGGCTGGCACTGGCCGGGATCGGGCTCTTCATCTCGTCGTTCTGCTCGACCCAGCAGCAGGCCTTTCTCGGGGTCTTCTCCTTCACCGTACCGGCGGTGATCCTCTCGGGCTACATCTCGCCGGTGGAGAACATGCCGCAGGTGTTCCAGTGCCTGGCGGCCATCGACCCCCTCACCCACTTCATCGTGCTGCTCAAGGGGGTCTTCCTCAAGGGGTTCGACTGGTCGGCCGCCTGGCCCCTGTTATGGCCGCTGCTCGCCATCGCTGGCGTCACCCTGTCGCTGGCGCTTGCCATGTTCCGCCGCCATATCGCCTGACGCGCCACCTTGCATCGGCTGATGCCGGTCTCGCCCAGTGCGAGATCGGCTTTTTCCGCCAAAAGTTTTCACTCCCCGGCTTTTGCTAAAGCGCTCTTGCTCTCCACCATCCCTCACCAAAGCCAGCGCGGAAATCATCAACTGGTATACCTATTTTTATATATCTTTGAATTTTATCGAATTACCCCTGACGAGATATATAAATAGACACTTGATTTGCATCAATTGCCCGCCCCGACTGACTGGGTAGCCTAGCCCCAGAATGATGTTTTATTACTCCAAACTAGAGGCAATCATGAGCAAAGTCAGACTGGTCGTTGTGGGCAACGGCATGGTGGGGCACCGCTTCATCGAAGAGTTGATCGAGCGGGCCGAGCCGGGCCGCTACGAGATCACCGTCTTCGGTGCAGAACCCCGTCCCGCCTACGATCGCGTCCATCTCTCCTCCTACTTCTCCCATCACACCAGCGAAGATCTCTCCCTCGTCAAACCCGGCTTCTACGACAAGCACGGCATCCGCCTGCTGCTCGGCGAAGCGGTGAAAAAAATCGACAGGGCCAACCGCGAAGTGCACTCCAACAAGGGTACTGTGGTCGGGTACGACAAGCTGGTGCTGGCCACCGGCTCCTACCCCTGGGTGCCGCCCATTGCGGGCAGTCAGCACCACGAGTGCTTCGTCTATCGCACCATCGAGGATCTGAAAGCCATCCGCAGCGCCGCCAAGAGCGGCAAGAGCGGGGTGGTGATCGGGGGCGGTCTGCTTGGCCTTGAAGCGGCAGGTGCCCTCAAGGCGCTGGGTCTCGAGACCCACGTGGTTGAATTTGCCCCTGTGCTGATGGCCGAGCAGCTCGACGGTCAGGGCGGCCAGCTACTGCGCCGCAAGATTGAATCCATGGGCGTGCAAGTGCACACCAGCAAGAGCACCAGCGAGATCCTGATGCATGGCGGCGAACAGGCGAAACACCGCCTCGCCTTCGCCGACGGCAGCCAGCTTGAAGTGGATGTGGTGGTCTTCTCCACCGGCATTCGTCCGCAAGATACGTTGGGCCGCTACGGTGATCTCGCCATCGCCGAGCGCGGCGGCATCGTCATCGACGATCACTGCCTCACCTCCGACCCCGACATCTACGCCATCGGCGAGTGCGCCGCCTGGCAGGGCCGCTTCTTCGGGCTGGTGGCGCCGGGCTACAAGATGGCCCAGATCACCGTCGACCATCTGCAGGGCGGCGACAGCCGTTTCGAAGGGGCGGACATGAGCGCCAAGCTCAAGCTGCTCGGCGTCTCCGTCGGCTCCATCGGTGATGCCCATGGCCGCACCCCGGGCAGCCACAGCTATGTGTTCCAGGACGATCAGGCTGGCGTCTACAAGAAGATCGTGGTGAGCGAAGACAACAGCCGATTGCTCGGCGCCGTGCTGGTGGGTGACGTGGAAGATTACGGCAACCTGCTGCAGATGATGCTCAACGCCCTGCCGCTACCGAGCCACCCGGACACCCTGATCCTGCCCGCCTACGCCGGTGCCAAGCCGACGCTGGGGGTGGATGCCCTGCCGGAAAGCGCCCAGATCTGCTCCTGCTTCGACGTCTCCAAGGGCGACATCGCCAAGGCGGTGGCCGAGGGTCACACCACCCTTGCCGCCATCAAGCAGCACACCAAGGCCGGTACCGGCTGCGGCGGCTGCGTGCCGCTCATCAGCCAGGTGCTCAACGCCGAGCTGGTGAAGCAGGGCATCGAGGTCAACAACCACCTCTGCGCCCACTTCCCCCACTCCCGTCAGGAGCTGTTCCATCTGGTCAAGGTGGAGGGGATCAAGAGCTTCGACGAGCTGCTGGCCAAACACGGTCAGGGCTATGGCTGCGAGGTGTGCAAACCGACCGTCGGCTCCATCCTCGCCTCCTGCTGGAACGAGCATGTGCTGAGCCCGCGTAACATCCCGTTGCAGGACACCAACGACATCTTCCTCGGCAACATGCAAAAAGACGGCAGCTACTCCGTCATCCCGCGCATGGCCGGTGGCGAAGTGACTCCGGAAGGGCTGCTGGCGGTGGCCGAAGTGGCCCGCGACTACAAGCTCTACACCAAGATCACCGGCGCCCAGCGCATCGGCCTGTTCGGGGCCCAGAAGGATGACCTGCCCGCCATCTGGCGCAAACTGCTGGCAGCCGGATTCGAGACCGGTCAGGCCTACGCCAAGGCACTGCGCATGGCCAAAACCTGCGTCGGCAGCACCTGGTGCCGCTTCGGCGTGCAGGACAGCGTTGGCCTCGGGGTCTTCCTCGAGAACCGCTACAAGGGCATTCGCACCCCGCACAAGATGAAGTTCGGCGTCTCCGGCTGTACCCGCGAATGTGCGGAAGCCCAAGGTAAGGATGTCGGCATCATCGCCACCGACGCGGGCTGGAACCTCTATGTGGGCGGCAACGGCGGCATGAAGCCGCGCCACGCCGATCTGCTGGCGTCTGACCTCGACCGCGAAACCCTCATCAAGCTGATCGACCGCTTTATGATGTTCTACGTCACCAGCGCCGACAAACTGCAGCGCACCTCGGTCTGGCTCGGCAATCTGGAAGGGGGCGTCGACTACCTGCGCGAGGTGATCGTCGATGACAAGCTGGGACTGGCCGAGACGTTGGAGCGCGATATCCAGCGTCTTATCGACAGCTACGAGTGCGAATGGTCGCGCACCCTCAATGAAGAGGAGGCGTTGCAGCGATTCAGCCACTTCATCAACAGCGACAAGCGCGATCCCGACGTTCAGTTCGTTGCCGAGCGCGACCAGCACAGACCCGCCACTCCGGCCGAACGCATCCCCGTCTACCAGATCGAGGTGGAAAACAAATGATGAAACTTGCCTGCCAACTCAACGACATCCTGCCGGGAACCGGTGTCTGCGCTCTGATCGAGGGTCGCCAGATCGCCCTGTTCCGCCCGAGCGCGGCCGCCGAGGTGTTCGCCATCGACAACCGGGATCCCTTCTTCGCTGCCAACGTGCTGTCACGGGGCCTGATCTGCGAACACGACGGCAAGCTCTGGGTCGCCAGCCCGCTCAAGAAGCAGCGCTTTCGCCTGAGCGATGGCCACTGTTTCGACAATCCCGCCATGTCGGTTCAAAGCTACCCCGTTGAAGTGCGCGACCAGCAGGTCTGGGTCGCCGTCTAAGCCGATTTCACTCTCTTTCGGGCTGCCTGTGGGCAGCCCTTTCAAGGACTCACAAGATGTACACGGAAACCATTAACAAGTGCGCCGCCAACGCGGCCCGCATCAACCGCTTCGAGCGCAGCGACAAGCTCGGCTTCTGGCTCAGCTCCGCCATGGCGGGGGCCTATGTGGGCCTCGGCATCATCCTCATCTTCACCCTCGGCAATCTGGTGGATCCCGCCATCCGGCCGCTGGTGATGGGAGCCACCTTCGGCATCGCCCTGACGCTGGTGATCATTGCTGGCTCCGAGCTGTTTACCGGCCACACCATGTTCCTCACCTTTGGGGTGAAGAGCGGCAAGATCACCATGGCCGACCTGCTGCGCATCCTGCCGCAGACCTGGGCTGGCAACCTGATTGGCTCCATCGTGGTGGCGCTCATCTACTCCTACGGCGGCAGCCTGCTGCCGGACGCAGGCAGCCTGGCCCACAAGGTGGCGCTGGCCAAGACCCAGGCCCCGGCGCTGACCCTGTTTATGAAGGGGATCCTCTGCAACTGGCTGGTCTGCCTCGCCATCTGGATGGCGCTGCGCACCGAAGGGGCGGCCCGCTTCATCGCCATCTGGTGGTGTCTGCTGGCCTTTATCGCTTCCGGCTACGAGCACTCCATCGCCAACATGACCCTGTTCGCCCTCTCCTGGTTTGGCGCCCACTCCGAGGCCTACACCCTGGGCGGCATCGGCCACAACCTGCTGTGGGTGACCCTGGGCAACACCGTCTCCGGCGTCCTCTTTATGGGCCTCGGCTACTGGTATGCCACCCCCAAGGCTGAGCGCCCGGTCGCAGTGAGCGAGACCACCAGCTCCGCCAACCAGACCCGAACCGCCTGATCCGGAGGCCCCATGGACTACTTGCCCATCTTTTGCCGACTCGACAACAAACCCGTGCTGCTGGTCGGCGGCGGCGAGGTGGCAGAGCGCAAGGCGCGTCTGCTGCTGGATGCCGGTGCCCACCTCACAGTCGTAGCGCCCAAGCTCGACCCCGAGCTGGCGGAACTGGCGGCCAACGGCAGCATCGAGTGGCTGGCCGGTGAATTTATGCCGGAACAACTAGCGGGCAAGTGGCTGGTGGTGGCCGCCACCGATCGGCGCGAGGTGAATGCGCTGGTTTACCAGAGCGCCAATCAGGCGCGGATCTTTGCCAACGTGGTGGATGACCCGAAACGATCCAGCTTCATCATGCCGTCGATCATCGATCGCTCGCCGCTGATGGTAGCCATCTCCTCCGGCGGCAAGGCACCGGTGCTGGCCCGGCTGCTGCGGGAAAAACTGGAAGCCCTGCTGCCGCAACATCTGGGGGCCGTGGCGGCCTTCGCCGGCAGCCTGCGGGAACGGGTCAAGGCCCGCTTCGCCAGCATGGGCGAGCGGCGTCGCTTCTGGGAGCGGCTGCTCGGGGCGGATCGGCTCGGTCAGGCGCTGGCGCGGGGCGATAGCGCCTCTGCCCACCAGCTGGCCGACAGCCTGTTTGCCAATGAAAGCCAGACCGGAGGCGAAGTGGTGCTGGTGGGTGCTGGCCCCGGCGATCCTGGTCTGCTCACCCTGCACGCCCTGCGCCAGATGCAGCAGGCGGACGTGGTGGTCTATGACCGGCTGGTCTCCGACGAGGTGATGGCGCTGGTGCGCCGGGATGCCAAGCGCATCTTCGTCGGCAAGCAGGCGGGCAACCACTGCGTGCCGCAGGAGGGGATCAACCAGCTCTTGCTGGAGGAGGCGAAGAAGGGGCAACGGGTGGTGCGGCTCAAGGGGGGCGACCCCTTTATCTTCGGCCGGGGCGGCGAAGAGCTGGAGACGCTGGTCGGCAGCGGCATCGGTTTTCAGGTGGTGCCGGGGATCACTGCGGCCAGCGGCTGCGCCGCCTACGCCGGCATTCCGCTGACCCATCGCGACCACGCCCAGAGCGTGCGCTTCGTCACCGCCCACGGCAAGGGGGGCGCCAGGGATCTCGACTGGCCGCTGCTGGCCAAGGACAAACAGACTCTGGTGTTCTACATGGGGCTCTCATCCTGCGCCACCATCCGCGAGCAGCTGCTGGCCCACGGCAAGGCGGGCAACACCCCGGTGGCGCTGATCGAGCGCGGCACCCAGCCCTGCCAGCGGGTCATTCGCGGCACCCTCGATGAGCTGCCCACGCTGGCGGTGGGGGTCGAGAGTCCTGCCCTCATCATGGTGGGCTCGGTGGTGACCCTGGCCGACCGGCTCGCCTGGTTTGGCGAGGCACCACAGGCTCAGCGAGCCCTCGCCTGAGGTATCCTCGGCAACTCACCATGAGGCCACCAGCAGGTGGCCTCACTTTTACCTCTCTCTTCTCCTATCACGGTCATAACCTGTTGTTTTAAGTCTGGTATCCTATGGGCATTGAGCCCTTGGCTACCATCTCAGGAATTCATCCCATGTCTCTTCCCATCAAGAACAGCGCCCGGCAGCGCGCGGATGACAGATCCCGCATTCTCACCCTGCTGCTGCGCGATGATGCCCTCACCGACAGCCTGCTCGATCCGCAGGTGGTGCAGGATGCCGAGCAGCGCGATCAGACCAGCGAACTCACCGCGCTGGTCAACGGGTTGCCCGCCGCCGACGTCGCCGATGCGCTGGAGTCGCTGCCGCCCGATGAGCGTCATGCCCTGTGGGTACTGGTGGAGGAGGAAAAGCGCGGCCAGATCCTGGTCGAAGCCTCCGAGACGGTGTGGGACAGCCTCATCAGCGGGATGAGCGACAAGGAGCTGCTGCACGCCCTGCGCACCCTGGATATCGACGACCAGATCTATCTGGGCCAATACCTGCCGCGCAACCTGATGGGGCGGCTGCTCACCTATATGGCCCCCGCCGACCGGGATCGGGTGCGGGAGGTGATCCGCTACGGCAAGCACACCGTCGGCGCCATGATGGACTTCGAGATCATCACCATCCGCCCCGAGGTGACGCTCGCCACGGTGCAGCGCTATCTGCGCCTGCGCGGCAAGATCCCCGCCAACACCGACAAGCTGTTCGTCATCGACCGGCGCAACCACCTGCTGGGTGAGCTGGCCCTCACCACAGTACTGCTGCACAAGCCCGCCACCCTGGTGAGCGACGTGATGGAGCGGGATCCGGTCACCTTCGATCCGGAGGATAACGATGAAGCGGCGGCCCGCACCTTCGAGCGGGATGACCTGCTCTCCGCCGCCGTGGTGGATGGCAAGGGCAAGCTGATGGGCCGCCTCACCGTCGAAGAGGTGGTGGACCTGGTCTATGAAGAGAGCGACACCGACCTGCGCCGGATGGGGGGTATCAGCGAGGATGAAGACGTATTCGCGCCCGTCTCCAAGGCGGTCAAGACCCGCTGGGCCTGGCTTGCCATCAACCTCTGCACCGCCTTTGTCGCCTCGCGGGTGATCGGCCTGTTCGAGCACACCATCTCCCAGCTGGTGGCACTGGCGGCCCTGATGCCCATCGTCGCCGGGATCGGCGGCAACACCGGTAACCAGACCATCACCATGATAGTGCGGGCGCTGGCGCTGCAGCACATTCAGGCAGGCAACCTCTCCTTCCTGCTGCTGCGGGAAC
The DNA here is from genome assembly GCF_051919525.1 of Aeromonas sp. 6P. NCBI lineage: Bacteria > Pseudomonadati > Pseudomonadota > Gammaproteobacteria > Aeromonadales > Aeromonadaceae > Aeromonas > Aeromonas sp. 6P. The sequence continues at coordinate 4,453,438 of NZ_JBQBEO010000002.1, forward strand.
TTGGCGTCGCCTTTATCAACGGGCTGGTGTGGGGCGGCACCATGGGCATCGCCACCTATCTGCTCTATCAGGATGCGGCGCTCGGCGCCGTAATGACCCTGGCCATGATGCTCAACCTGCTGGTGGCCGCCCTGATGGGGGTCATCATCCCCATGACCATGACCCGCCTCGGCCGCGACCCGGCAGTCGGTGCCAGCGTGATGATCACCGCCATCACCGACACCGGCGGCTTCTTTATCTTCCTCGGGCTGGCGACCCTGTTCCTGCTGTAACCAGCCATTCAAACCATAAAAAACAGGCCCACCGAAGTGGGCCTGCTGTTATCTGTGTGATCGGGAATATTGCGATAAAAGGCGCTACTCCCGCTCCTTCACATAAGGTGTACCAAGCGCCTTCGGCGCCACCGCGCGGCCGATAAAACCGGCCAGCAGGAACACGGTCAGGATGTAGGGCAGCGCCTCGATGGCCTGCACCGGAATGGCGAAGCCACCGATGCTGACCCCTTGCAGCCGGATGGCGACCGCATCGAGGAAGCCGAACAGCAGGCAGGCTGCCATGGCATTCCAGGGGCGCCACTTGCCGAACACCAGCGCCGCCAGCGCCATAAAGCCCTTGCCCGCACTCATGTTGGGGATGAACTGGGCCGTCTGGGCCACCGCCAGATAGGTGCCACCGATACCGGCCAGCAGGCCGCCGATGAGGAGCGCGGTGTAGCGCATCCGCACCACAGAGATACCGGCGGTATCGACCGCTGCGGGCGCCTCGCCCACCGCCCGCAGACGCAGACCGAAGCGGGTACGGAACATCACCCACCAGGCCAGCGGCACACAGGCAAATGCCACGTACTCCAGCAGGGAGTGGCCGCTCAGCAGCTCGCTGTAGAGCTGGCCGATCACCGACACATCCCACAGCTCCTTGGCATAGGGCAGATCGATGGGGGCGAAACGGGCATCCCCGGAGAGCGCCGGGGTCTGGCCACCCTGATCGAACCAGTAACGGCCCAGGGTGACGGTCAGACCGGCCGCCAGAATGTTGATGGCCATGCCGCTCACCACCTGATCACCGCGATGGGTGATGGTGGCAAAACCGTGCATCAGGGCAAACAGGATGGAGACACCCACCCCGGCACCCAGACCTATCCAGGCAGAACCGGAGACCGCCGCCGCCGCACCACTGGCGAACGCCGCCGCCAGCAGTTTGCCTTCCAGCGCGATATTGACCACCCCGGAGCGCTCGCAGAACATGCCCGCCATGGCGGCAAGAATCAACGGTGGTGCGGTCCGAATGGTCGCATCCAGCATCAGGATCAGAATTTCAAACATGATCAGACTCCTTTAGCTTGCGCGGCTGAGCGGTTGGCAAACGCCAGATAGAGCTGCTCGATGCGCGGACGCATCATGTGCTCAAGGGCGCCACAGAACAGGATCACCAGACCCTGCAACACCACCACGATGTTGCGGTCGACACCGAACTCGAAGCTGAGCTCTGCGCCCCCCTGATAGAGGAAACCGAACAGCAGGCTGGCGATGATGACGCCGACCGGATGATTGCGCCCCATCAGCGCCACCGCGATACCGGTGAAGCCGAACCCTTCCACGAAGTTGAGCTTGATCTGGTGCAGCTCACCCTGCAGCACGTTGAGGGCAAAGAAGCCCGACAGCATGCCGGAGATGACCATGGCCAGGATTACCACCTTGGGATAGGAGATACCGGCGTAGGCGGAGGCGCTTTGGCTGGCGCCGACCGAACGGATCTCGTAACCCCAGCGGGTGTGCCAGATAAAGACCCACACCAGCGCCGCACAGATCAGCGCCCAGAAGAAGCTGATATTGAGCGGGCTGTTGGGGATCTCCATCCCGAACAGGCTAGCCAGCCCGCTCATCTTGGGCAGCCAGCTTGCTTCGGCAAACACCTTGCTCTCGGTCGCCATCGAGCCGGGCGGCTTGAACACCTCCACCAGCAGATAGGCCATCAGCGAGGCGGCGATGAAGTTGAACATGATGGTGGTGATCACGATATGGCTGCCGCGCTTGGCTTGCAGCCAGGCCGGAATAAAGGCCCAGGCCGCACCGAACAGACCACCGGCAATGATGGAGAGCGGCAACAGCAGGGCAAACGGCAGCACATCGCCGAGCATCAGACAGACCAGACCGACACCGAGCCCACCGATATAGGCCTGACCTTCACCACCGATGTTGAACAGACCGGCGTGGAAGGCGACCGCCACCGACAGACCGGTAAAGATAAAGCCGGTTGCGTAGTAGAGGGTGAAGCCGACCCCTTCACCGGTGCCGAACGCGCCGTACCACATGATCTTGGCGGCATCGACCGGGTTGATGTCGAGGTAGTAGAACAGAATGGCCGACACCAGGAAGGCCAGCAGGATGTTGACCGCAGACAAGACGCCTACGGAGACCCAGGCAGGAATACGTACTTGGCTCATCAGTGGGCCTCCTTGGCAACTTCGTCCGGCACTATGTTTGCCATCATCAGACCAATGGTGCGCTCATCCGCCTTGGCACCATCCAGCTCGCCGACGATGCGACCGTCGGCAATGACCAGAATCCGGTCTGCGAGGCTCATGATCTCGTCCAGCTCCACCGAGACCAGCAAGACGGCCTTGCCCTTATCGCGCATGGCGATGATCTGCTGGTGGATATACTCGATGGCGCCGATATCGACCCCGCGAGTCGGTTGGCCGATCAACAGCACATCCGGGTCCTGCTCCACTTCACGGGCAATCACCAGCTTCTGCTGGTTGCCACCGGAGAAGTTGGCGGTCTTGTGATCGGGATGAGGCGGGCGCACGTCCCACTTCTCCATCTTGGCCTGACAATCCTGCTGGATCGCCTCCTTGTTCTGCAGCCACCCCTTGTTGTATTGCGGGCGACGGTGATAACCGAGAATAAAGGCCTCTTTCGCCTCGAAGCGGTTGATCAGCCCCATCTTGTGGCGATCTTCCGGCACATGACCGAGGCCGTAGTTGCGCACCAGCTCGGGATCGGCCGGGTGCTCCGCGCTCACCTTGTGCACGCCGCTGCGGCTGCTGATGGTGAAGCCGCCCTTGCTCGGCTTGAGAATGCCGCCAAGCAGGCTGAGCAGTTCGGACTGACCGTTGCCGGAGACCCCTGCGATGCCGACCACTTCACCGGCCCGCACCTCGAAGCTGACCGATTTGACCCGCTCCACCTTGCTGGCGTCGAAATAGCTGAGCCCTTCGATCTTCAGCTTGGCTTCACCGGGTTGGGTTGGCCCCTTGTCGACCTTGAGGCGTACCTTGCGGCCCACCATCAGCTCGGCCAGCTGCTCCTTGTCGGTATCCTTGGTGGCGACGTGTGCCACCATCTCGCCACGGCGCATGATGGAGACCTGATCGGTAATGGCCAGGATCTCCCGCAGCTTGTGGGTGATGAGGATGATGGTCGCCCCCTGATCCCGCAGCTTTTTCAGCACCTCGAACAGGTGATCCGCCTCTTGCGGGGTCAGTACCCCGGTCGGCTCGTCGAGGATCAGGATGCGGGCGCCGCGATAGAGCGCCTTGAGAATTTCGACCCGCTGTTGCAAACCCACCGGCAGATCTTCGACCTTCTCGTGCAGCGGCACGTCGAGGCCATAATCCCGCGCCAGTTCGCCCAGCAGCTTTTCGGCTGACGCCACGCTCTGCTGAAGGTGCCAGCCGTTCTCAGCGCCGAGGATGACGTTTTCCAATACAGTGAAGTTATTGACCAGCATGAAGTGCTGGTGAACCATGCCCACCCCTGCGGCAATCGCATCTTGTGAGCCATGGGGTTTGAAAGGATTCCCGTCGATCAGCATCTCGCCTTTGTCGGCATGGTAGAAACCATAAATGATGCTCATCAGGGTGGACTTACCGGCGCCATTTTCGCCGACAATGCCGTGGATACTGCCTTTGCGAACCTTAAGGTCGATCAGCTTGTTGGCGTACACTTCGCCGAACCGCTTATCGATACCTCTTAATTCGATGGCATAGCGATCTGTCTGGTCCATGATGCAGCCCTGCGTTTCATGAAATAAGACTAAAAACCGGCCCGTGCGGGCCGGTGGTGCGTTGAGAGTCGTAGCAGCTATCTAATTAGTATTTGCAGGTGTTATCGCTCATGTAGTCATGAACCTTGACCTTGCCAGCGATGATTTCAGCCTTGATGGCATCCACCTTGGCTTTCATTTCCGGGGTGATCAGCTTCTCGTTGTCCTTGTCGAGCGCCCAATCCACACCGCCTTCCGCCAGACCCAGGTTCTTGATACCCGGCTTCCACTCGCCTTTGGCAGCATCATCCCAGGTCTGGTAAGCGGCCAGACCCACAGACTTGACCATGGAGGTCAGCATGGTGCCCGGTTGCAGGTGGTTCTGGTTTGAGTCCACACCGATGGCGAACTTGCCGCTGTCCTTGGCTGCCTGATAGACACCGATACCGGTACCGCCAGCTGCGGCGTAAACCACGTCAGCGCCCTTGGCGAACTGGGACTTGGCCAGCTCGGCACCTTTAGCCGGGTCAGCAAACGCGGCCGGGGTAGAGCCCGCCATGTTCTGGAACACTTCGATCTTCGGATTGACGAACTTGGCACCCTGCTCGTAACCGCACTGGAATTTGCGGATCAGCGGGATATCCATGCCGCCCACGAAGCCGACTTTGCCGCTCTTGGAAGCGATGGCAGCCAGCGCGCCCACTAGGAAGGAACCTTCATGCTCCTTGAAGATGACGGACTGGACGTTCGGCTTGTCGACCACCATGTCGATGATGGTGAACTGGGTTTTCGGGAATTCGGTCGCAACCTTCTCTACCGCAGAACCCATGTTGAAACCGACCGCCACGATCGGGCCGTTGCCACGGCTGGCCAGACGGCGCAGACCCTGCTCGCGCTGGGCTTCGTTCTGGGGTTCAAACTCTTTGACCTTGACGCCCTTGTCCTTGTTATAGAGCTCGACGCCGTTACGGAACACGGCTTCGTTGAATGATTTGTCATACTTGCCCGCGGTGTCATAAATGACGGCTGGCTCGGAAGCAGCCTGAGCAGAGAGAGCAGCGAGAGTGAGGGAGGCCACAGTGGCCAGCTTGAGCACTTTAGTCACGATCGTATCCTTGATTGTTATTAAGTGAGGGAACTTGCTTGCCTGTCAGAGCAGGCTATCTAGCACGCAGGCTTACTCTAAGTCAGCCCCGATGCGGGTCAAGCAAATGATAAGGGAAAAACGTTTGCGTTAACGGTTTGAATTCTAAGCAAATAACCTTATAAGCAGTTGTTTTTAAGCTACTTTTCAGTTTTTTATGCTAACAACCAAAAGACCCAAACGACATTTCTCTTATTGTTCAGCAAGTTACTGTAAACCGTTTTCCCCTGTTATTCATCCAGCCCCCCGGCAAGCCCGTGATCCGGCTCGCAAAATTACGCTGACCTGTTTTGCGGTTAAAGGCCCCTCCTCATTCTGGTCGTCATAACAAAACGTCATACATCTGAAACTTCGGCTATCTCACAATTCATCAATAGGCGGGATCCAGATCAATATGAAAACCATATGAGCCCCTGTATAATGCTTACCGCACGGGCTCAAATGCAACTAACAATAATGTCAATTGAGTACTGTATATCAATCCATGCCACTCTCTCCTATCTGGCCTCCTCAGCTTGGTACAGGTGGCATACGTATCGTTGTTTCAGGGAAATAAAAATGAAAAAGAATGTTCTGGCTTTATCGGTTGTGGCAGCGTTATCCAGCCTGGCGCTGGCAGGTTGTGGCGGTGGTGGCGACGGCGCCAGCAGTGACAATGGCAATAACGGCGGCAATGGTGGAAACGCCACCAAGCCGACTTTGACCGCCACCTTTATTGATAGTGCAGTAGTCGGTTTGAACTACACCTGTGGCAGCTACACCGCGCTCACCGATGAGCAAGGCCAGTTCCTCTTTAATGACGGCGATACCTGCGCCTTCAAACTGGGCTCAATCCCGCTTGGAGAAACTCAGGTTAAAAAGGGCCAGACCATGGTGACCCCCTACACCATCGCCGAGAAGGGTGACAAGGATCGCGCCATTCGTATCGCCGCCCTGCTGCAAACCATGGATGCTGACAACGATCCTGCGAACGGCATCACCCTGAAGCCTGATGTCATCGCCAAGTTGGGTAATACCCTGCGCTTTGACAGCGATGACGCTTTTAATACCAGCCTGAATGAAGCCCTGAAACAGGCGCAGATCGACAAAAAAGTGGTTGATACAACAGCTGCCGCAGCACATATGAATGCCTCGCTGGCAGTGATTAATGGCCGCTCTGTCGCGGTCGACAAGGTGCTCTCGGATTTACAAGCGCTGACCGACCTGAAGACCCTTAACGTTGAAAAGAAACTCAAGGAGTACAAAGACACTCTGCTGGCGGAAACCACAGATAATGGCAAGGTTGACCGCCAGATCGTGCTGGCCGCACTGGCCATGCTCGAAGTGACCAACGACCCTGTTGTGGCAGAACGTCTGGGCTTTACCTCCTCTGAAATGGGTGTGAATTACAGCACCAACCTGGCCAAAGTGATCGATGTCATCATCCACACCCCCTATTCCGCCTCCGTTATCCTCAAAGGTGACAAAGGGTATACCCGCGACGTAGCCAAGCTGATGGGGACCTATGCCGATAGCATGGACAAAGTTGCCGCCAGCCTGGCCGATATCCAGGACCCGGAGTACAACGCGCGCTATGGTGAGAACGACGCCATCACCCTCAACTTCGATGGAGCAAAGGCCCTGCGCGCCTCAGCCATGGCGATGGCATCGGCACTCAATATTGCCGCGTCATACCAATATGGCCCGGACAAAGCCTATTCTGTTCAGGAAGAAGAGGTGACCTTGCCTCGCATGCTCATCACTTACTCTTCGGATGGGCAACAGCAAAACACCATCTATGGTGAGAATGCCAGCACCTTCAAGACCCAGTTCAGCCCGGTGGATATCGAGCCGGATAGCCTGATGAGCCACCCCGATTTCTTCCGCCTGACCGACAATGCCAAGATGCACTTGGGCAAGGCCAAAGCTCAGCTGAAGCAAGCGGTAGACATTGCGCTGACCATTGATCAGAGCAAGCTGGACGACTCTTTGACTGAAGAGGATATCGCCGCCAACACCAAATTACTGACCCAGCTGGCGAACCATTTCTTGGGCAAGGAGCCCACTGTCGAGTGGACAAATCGCAAGATCAAGTACGTCAATACCGGCATGGGCTGGGAGCCCAAAGAGGTTGGCGTCAAATTCAACATCAACGTTATCCCGTTCTTTGACGAGATGCTGGATCGCAGCGATATGACCATCAAGGTATCTGGCAACTGTGCTGTGGGTATGCGGGATGCAGAACTGTCCAAAGCAATGGGAGAACCCATGTGCCTGATCTCGAGCGATGAATTCAAGGCGCTTCATGCCCAAAACAATTACGGTGCACTCAAGTACATCGGCTGGATGCAGGAAGATCAATACAGTCGCACCACCATCTATGCCAAGGGGGTGGGTTATGACTGGTCAACCCAAATGACACCGGTGGCTGGGTCGACCTTTGACAAAGTCTTTGTATCTTGTACCGATCTGGATGGAAACAAGGTCAGCTGTGCCGATCAGCTGTAAACAATGCAGAGCGCTCCTGCTGGGGGCGCTCTTTTTGCTGATACCGACGGCGCAAGCTGCCGGTATGTTGGCACGCTACAAAGATTATCGGGAGAGTGTTTTCGATCGTCAGGGTCAATTGCAATATCAATTAACCACCCGTGAATATATGCAGCGGATGCCCAACGGGCGTCCCTCATTGTCCACTCTCTTTGCGTTGCGAGAGATGCAACGAGAGTCACTGCAGCTCAGGCAGGGCACCTTGATGGCGAATGAAGTCATCGTGCACTTCCAGCATGGGCATTATCAAGATGGCCAGCTCATAATGGGAGACACGGAAGTGACCTTACCTGAAGGCCGTTTGCACGCTGCCTCCCTTCGTTTTGATCCCGTCCATCAAGTGCTGGATTCCCCACGCGCCATGTTATTGAGCTTTTCTGGCGATGTGTTGGGCCAATATCGAGATTATCACCGCCCCCTTCGTTGATCCTGCTGGTTGGTCTCTGGCCGCTCAGGCCGTATAATCCCCGCCTGTATAAATAAACAGGAGTGGTGATGGACGTTTCAACCCTGCTCGACGGGCTCAACGACAAGCAAAGAGATGCCGTTGCGGCGCCCCGCAGCAACCTGCTGGTGCTGGCCGGTGCCGGTTCGGGCAAGACCCGGGTGCTGGTGCACCGTATCGCCTGGCTGATGCAGGTGGAACGCTGTTCACCCTTCTCCATCATCGCGGTCACCTTTACCAACAAGGCGGCGGCCGAGATGCGCGGCCGGGTCGAGAAGGTGATCGGCGACGGCGTGCGCGGCATGTGGATCGGCACCTTCCACGGTATCGCCCACCGATTGCTGCGGGCCCACCATCTGGATGCGGGCTTGCCGCAGGATTTCCAGATCCTCGACTCCGACGACCAGTACCGACTGATCCGCCGGGTGCTCAAGGCGCTCAACCTCGACGAGAAGCACTGGGCCCCGCGCGCCGTGATGGGCTACATCAACGGCAAGAAGGATGAGGGCTTGCGCCCCGGCGACATCGACCTCTACGGCGATCCCGTCACCCGCACCTATCAGCAGATCTACAAGACCTATCAGGAGACCTGCGATCGCTCCGGTCTGGTGGACTTTGCCGAGCTGCTGCTGCGCGCCCACGAGCTGTGGCTCAACAAGCCGCACATCCTCGAGCACTACCGCGACCGCTTCCAGAACATCCTGGTGGACGAGTTTCAGGATACCAACGGCATCCAGTACGCCTGGCTGCGGATGCTGGCGGGCAACAGCGGCAAGGTGATGATCGTCGGCGACGATGACCAGTCCATCTACGGCTGGCGCGGCGCCAAGATCGAGAACATCCAGCGCTTCCTGACCGACTATCAGGGGGCCGAGACCATCCGCCTCGAGCAGAACTACCGCTCCACCGCCAATATCCTCAAGGCCGCCAACAGCGTCATCGCCAACAACGCCGAGCGCCTTGGCAAGGAGCTGTGGACCGAAGGGGCCGAGGGCGAGCCGATTTCCCTCTACGCCGCCTTCAACGAGGTGGACGAAGCGCGCTTCGTGGTCGGCCGTCTCAAGGATTGGAAGGAAAAGGGCGGCCTGTTGGCCGACTGCGCCATCCTCTATCGCTCCAACGCCCAGTCGCGGGTGCTGGAAGAGGCGCTGATGCAGGACGCCATGCCGTACCGCATCTACGGCGGCCTGCGCTTCTTCGAGCGGCAGGAAATCAAAGACGCCATGGCCTACCTGCGCCTTATCAACAACCGTGGCGACGACGCAAGCTTCGAGCGGGTGGTCAACACCCCGACCCGTGGCATCGGCGATCGCACCCTCGAGATCCTGCGCGGCAACGCCCGCGATCAGGGGCTCAACCTGTGGCAATCGGCCAAGGGGTTGCTCAATGACAAGGTGCTGACCGGTCGCGCCGGCAACGCGGTGCGCGGCTTTGTGGATCTCATCGACGCGCTGGAGGAACAGGTCTCCCTGCTGCCGCTGCACCAGCAGGCGGATATCGCCATCCAGAACTCCGGCCTCAAGGCGATGTATCTGGCGGAAAAAGGCGAGAAATCCCAGGCGCGGGTAGAGAACCTGGACGAACTGGTCACCGCCTGCCGCCAGTACCAGCGCCCGGACGAGCTGGAAGATATGAGCGATCTCTCCGCCTTCCTCGCCCACGCGGCGCTGGAGTCCGGCGAGAATCAGGCGGACGAATATGCCGACGCGGTGCAGCTGATGACATTGCACAGTGCCAAGGGCTTGGAGTTCCCGCTGGTGCTGCTGGTCGGCGTGGAAGAAGGGATGTTCCCCAGCCAGCAATCCACCGAAGAGTCGGGCCGGCTGGAAGAGGAGCGCCGCCTCTGTTACGTCGGCATGACCCGCGCCATGGAGAAGCTCTACATCTGTTATGCGGAGAGCCGCCGTATCTACGGCCGCGAGATGTTCCACAAGCCGAGCCGCTTTATCCGCGAGATGCCCGCCGAGTGTCTGGAAGAGATCCGGCTGCGCACTCAGGTCAGCCGCCCCACCCAGTACGGCCGCTTTAGCCAGAACGAGGTGCAGCAGAGCTTCGACGCCAGCGGCATCAAGCTCGGCCAGCGGGTGCTCCATCCGAAATTCGGCGAAGGGGTGGTACTCAACTTCGAAGGGGTCGGCCAGCAGAGCCGGGTGCAGATCCAGTTCGACGACGTCGGCGCCAAGTGGCTGGTGACGGCGTATGCGAGATTAGAAGCACTCTGATTTTTCCCGCCTTTTGATACAACCAACCCGGCTTAGGCCGGGTTGATTTTTATATTGCCTATCGCGACAACTTTAAATACGCAATCGTCCGAATACGCTTCGCTATTCGAACCTACAGCTGTGTTTAAACTGTGGAAGAACAATATTTGCCCCATATTGGATAAGGTATATTCAACTTAATTTTGCTATTAAAAAAGCACCCTTATCGCAAGCAAAAAAAGTTATTTAAATTTTCCATCCTCGATCGGGAGACTTGTATTTAGCGGAGCGGACGAATGAAAACCCGCTCAGTGTGAGTGGATACTAACAGATAGCAAGGGACTCACAATTTATCCACAGCGCGTCAGTTATCCACACATTGCAACTCTGTCTCTGCACCATTATCTTGTGTTACGAAGCGACAGGAGCACCACATATAGTGGTTTTACATCAACTAAGGAGCAACTCATGTTGAGAAGTGAAGTATCAAAACCTATCCCGGGCGAAACTGTGCCCATCCCATGGCAAATAATGGAGGTCATCCATGCCAAAAAGGCCACGACGTTCACGTCGTTCAACACCAAAGACTACAAATGATAAAGCCACCCTTCCAAAATGGATCAGGTGGCTCATATCAGGGTTCCTAGACGCTTTAAGACAAAAGCTTGTAGGATTTGTGTTTTTACTTCTGCTTAGTGTAGTCCCGCACGATTTCAACGATTACTTTTGGTCTCGCACACCAGAAGCAACCAAAGTGCAGTATTACCAGATCTAACCAAGGGCCTTCGGGCCCTTTTTTACACCCTTAACTTACAATTTGTGAGTCAAATGTGTAACCGGAATCATGGACAATCGTGACCTAGCCGTCAATGAAAATATATCACTATTTGTGATACCCCAACGTTCAGAGAAGCACAAAAACACAATATATTCATATAGTTAAATGACGCAGGGCCGTAGGTTCGATTAGCGAAGCGTAATCGGACGATCGAGTAATCGGACGTTTAACCCTTGATAGGTTTACTCCAATCCCCCCAACGCCCCATCCACCGACCCACACCAATCCTGCGGATAGACGCCACTCGCCACGTAACGATGGAAGGTGGAATACGGCCAATCTGCCACCCGGGTGACATGACCATGCTTGAGCGGGTTGATATGGACGTAATCCATATGGTGGCGGTAATCCTGCTCATCCCGGATCAGATGTTCCCAATAATGGCGCTGCCAGATGCCCCGCTCGCCGTGGCGTAACCGGGTCTGGCTGCGCCGCTCGTTCACTGGCAAGGTGCGGGAAAAGTGGCTTTTGATCAGCCGCCAACGCAGGGGGAAATCGCTGTCCCCCTCCGGCAAAGAGAGAATGCAGTGGAGATGGTCGGGCAACACCACCCATGCATGAATGGCGAAGGGGTGAGCCTGTTGCACCTTGGCAACGCTTTGGCGCAGCAGGTCGATCTGCTCCACCAGCAACCGGTTGTTGCGCCGCTCCAGCAGGTTGACGGTAAAGAACCAGGTTCCTCCGGGCCACCATGCCCGCCGCCAATTGGCCATCCTTTTCCCCTCGTTGAGACCGAAAAGCCAAGCATAGTCTTACCTCACGTCGATCTGCTTACGGGCCATGATGGTGCGGATATTCCATTGCGCGATCGTCCGATTACGCTTCGCTAATCGAACCTACATGGACAGGAAATCTGGAACACCCACTTTCGGGCAAAGGCGTAACTGGTGGAGCTACGCCTTGTTTTTGGTGAAAGCCTTTGGTCACTTGACCAACTTGCTCTCCATCACCCCTTGTTTGCCTTCCTCCTCACTGACCTGGCTCAGCTTGGAGCGGGCCATCAGCAGGCCCATCTTGACCTCCTGCCAGACGTAGTAGTTTTTACCCGCCTCGGTACTGAGGGTCAGGGTGGCATCGTTCTCCGACTTGGAGGTGATGGTGTGGCTGCCCGGCGTCACCTGCTTGAGGATATAGGTGTGGGCCACGGTATCGCCAACCGCCATACCATCCACCAGCAGCGGCATTTTCACCGCCGCACCGAAGGTCTCGTTGCGATAGATATAGAGGTTGGCCGCATCCTTGGGCGCCACAAACTGCTTGGCCTGGGCGTCTGCGGTGGCATCGGCCATGGGTACGGAAGCACAACCGGAAAGCAGCGCCGCCGACAGCAGGGCGGCACTCATCATTATTTGCCTGAACATAGTCGTTATTTTTTAGTGAGTTAACGGGGTTTAAAGGTTCGCATGAGCCTGCGCTGGCTGACAATCGCTCAAATCGGTTGGGGTGTGACCCGGTTCAATTTTCCAGCATTTGGTGGGATGAAGGGGGGAACTCAGAAACCCGGCCGCCAGATGGGGCGCGACGGCCGGGTGAATTGTAAAGAGTAGGGTGACAGGGAAAGGGATCAGCCTAGTCTAATCAACTCGATGGGGGCGTAGCGCTCACCGGAGTTTGCCAGCAGCACGCACTTCTCATGCTCCGCCTGATAGGGGGTCATATTATCGGTGTGGGCCTCTTTCAGAAAATCGACTGCGCCAGTGGCGGCAATCATCACGCGCTGACCCAGGTTCAGCACATTGCGGTTACGGTCATAGATCTTCATTTCATTCTCCTTTTCTTGTGTCCTGGCGGATGCGCAGGCGTCTGTCCAGGACAACGGCATTCAGCCTACGCCTCTGAAAAAAGGTGATTTATGTCACAGATCAAAAAAGGGGCAGAGAGAGACTCATGGGGCGAAAAAGCGAGCATGGCCAGCGGCTGTCGCGCGCAATGGCACTGCCCTGCCCTTTTCGTCGTGGTGGGCTCGAACCCGGCAGCGGTTGGGGTATATTGGTGGCCGATTAGCCAGTCTCATTCACTGTGGCCGCGCAAGCGGGCCGCTGTTTCAACAAGATGGAGAGTGCTCATGAATCGCGACATTACCGCCCAGTTCATCAAGATGCTGACCAATCTGGATCACTGCCTGGCCAAGGCCGAGGCCCACGCCGAGGCGAAGCAGTTCAACGTGGAGAACTTCTTCGGCGAGCGGCTGATCGTCGATATGCTGCCGCTGTCCAAGCAGGTGTTGATCTGCTGCGATTCGGCCCGCGCCGTGGTCGCCACCGCCAGCCACAGCGAGCTGCCGGCCATGGGCGATGATCCCAAAACCATGGCGGATCTGCGCGCCCATATCGGCAAGACCATCAGCTATCTGCAAGGCAAGCTGGAGGCGGACTACAGCCAGTATGCCAGCGGCCGTTACGTGCCCCACTGGGCGGGCGGCAAGGGGATGGATGGCCATACCTGCGTCCATGAGTACGGCATTCCCAACTTCTACTTCCACCTCACCATGGCCTACGCCCTGCTGCGCCGCGCCGGGGTCGATCTCGGCAAGCGCGACTATCTGGGCGGGCTCAACCTGCAATAAGCGCTGCACGCCACTGGCGGCAAACAGATAGCAAAAGCCTGCCACGCGGCAGGCTTTTTTATGCCGGATGGTGCAGGGCTGGTGCGCAGAAAGGCTGCGCCCTAGAAGGGACCGTTGCTCTCGCGCAGCTTGTCGGGCAGGCCATCGTGATCCCCCAGCTCACGCTCGGGCACGTCATCCCAGTGCAGCTTGCCGAGGGTGATATTGCGCTCGGGGTGCACGGCGTAGTGGATGCGGTTGTCCTCCCGATCGGTATCGCCAATGCAGAGCAGCCGGACAGTCTCTTCGGTGTTGTTGATAAAGGCGTGGGCCAGCCCGTCACCGGCCTTGAAGCCGACCGAGTCGCCCGGTTGCAGCCGATAGAGCACGCCATCGAGCCAGACATCGGGGGTGCCTTCCAGCACGTGGACGAACTCGTCCTCGGTCTTTTCGGCGTGGGGCCAGCTGGTGCGGTGGCCGGGCTCGACGATCTCGTGGTGGATGCCGATGCGGCTGAAGCCAAAGTGCTTGCCGAGGGCGCAACCGCGCGACAGGGGCTCCTGACTGCCGGAGTAGTAGCGCGGCGTCTGCTCTTGCAGCTCGCTCCAGTGTTTGATGCAGGGGTGGCGATTCATAGCGGTTCCTTTTCTATGAGGATGCAGTCACGGGAGGGGTCATCCTGACTGTCAGAATGCGGGGAGAAAAGCAGAAATTTTCTGGTCAGATGAGCCCCTCTGACGAGGGGCTCAACAAGCAGGAATTACTTGGCCTTGACGCAAGGCAAGGGAGGAAGCTCGCCCTGTGCAGCCGGGCGGGTCATCTGGTAGTTGCCGGCAAGATCCCGATAGACACGGGTGTTCCACACCTCTCCGTTGTCGAGCTGGAACTCGATGTCGTAGTTGACCCCGGAGACCACCTGGCTGCGCACCTCGCGGATGCTCTGCAGTTTGGCGGCCGTGTTCATGCGAGCCAGCACGCTGGCCAACGCAGCCTCCCCTTCAGCATTGGGCAACGGCTGACTCTGCCAGCCACCCGCCATCGGCGCACACTCCGGCGTGGGTGACGAGGTGCTACAGGCACTCAACAGGCCAGCAACAAGGATGGGTAACAACACGCGTTTCATATCATTTTCTCCTGCCTGCAAAATGACCACCTTATCAACATCTTGCCATTATTGCAGCCCAAAAGGCTCCCGCTGCGCCCCGCTTGGACGCACCAATCGTTCAGCGCCCCAGATTGTCCGCCAGCTGTTTGGCGCGGCTGGCCGCCCACTGGTCGATCATCTTCTCCATCTCCCCGGCGGTGATGGGCTCATCCTTGTGGGTGGTATCCGTACTCTCACGGGCATCCATCACCCGCACCAGCAGCTTGCCACTCTGGGAGTCGAGCAGTTGGGCCATGCTGCCCACCTTGAGCAGATAGGGCTCCTTGCCGATCACTTCGCGGGTGACGTTGATGGCGATCTTGGCTGGCAGCAGGTCACGCAGCTTGGGGTCGGGGCGGGTCAAGTCGAAGTTGGTGACGGCGGCCTGGATCCGCATCACTTTCGGGCCGGGGGCAGTGGCGATCTTGACGCCCTGCTTGATCAGCTCGCTCTGGAACTTGTCGTGGTAATAGCGGCCAATCTGGTTCTGTTCATTGGCGGTCAGCAGATACCATTGACCGTTCTCTTGCCGGATAAACTGCAGCGGATCGAGCAGCACTTCATTGTATTGGCGCAGGTCAACGCCCGGCTCCTTGTAGACGCGCTGATTGGGGTTGCTCTCGCTCTGCTGGAAGGCTGTCAGCGGGATCGCCTGCAAGCTGTGGGATACCTGATTCTTGACGGCGCAGCCACCCAGAAGGGCCGCAGCCACGGCAACCATCACGACCTTTTTCATATTTGCTCCTGCATTTTACTGTTTGTTTTTGCTGTGGATTTCGCACCACATGGCTGGAGAACCCGTGCCGGATGCCGCCAATGTCACAGAGAAATAACCTATTCATCACCTTCCCACAAGGGACAGATCAGGATTGTTCAGCTCACATCCAAGTTGTCACAATTGAGGCACTTTTGTACAGGGTCAGCCAGGGTATGAGCGGCAATCTGGCGAGTGTTCGGTTGTTTAATCCGGCTAAATGGGGCTGCGGTAAGCGCTCAGTTTTTTCAAACGATGTGGGCCAGCGAGCGGCGTGAGTTGAACGGGGGAATATCCTGGAACGGGCGATGACCGATCATCAGCTATCTTGCGCACACTTGCCTGCCGCCGGAGAAGCGGCAGGCTCATTCATCAGTTATCGAGGTCCCAGGGGCACTGCTTGACCAGCCCCTCTTTGCCGCTGGCGACGATCGCCTGCTGCACCATCCGTTTGTAGCGATTCTTGATATGGGCGGGCAACGCGGGCACCAGCAGCCGCTCGTCAAACTCAGGCAGCGGGCGATCCGGCAGCACCGCCTGCTCCTGTGGGCTGAGGGGTGGCCGGGAGGCAATATTGCTGGCCGAAATGGTGGGCGTGCCCACCAGCATCTGGCGTTGCAGCGGCGCGCTCAGCAGAAAATCCACCAGCAGGTAGGCGGCCTTGAGCCGTGCAGGATCATCGCCAACATGACGGGCGATGGAGATCGCATCGAGGGCATAGATGGCCCCCTCCTGCACCATGGCGATCCGCCACTGCTGCTCGTTCTGCTTGTTGCACTCCACCAGCTCCAGCCCCCAGGTGGTAGCAAAGGTCTGCTGGCGCAGATCCTCACAGCGGTTGGCCTGATTGAACCAGAAGCCACGACTGGCTCGCAGCCGCTGCGAGAGCTGCAGCTCCACCTCTTGCTGCAAGGTCTTGTCGGCCAGCATCTCGCCGCTGGCAAACAGGGCGGGCGACTTGCCAAGGGAGAGCAGCACCGAAAAGAGCAGCGGCTCGAACTGGTCGCAGAACTCGGCAAACTGACCCGGCGGCGAGCTGTTGGCGAGCACCTGCCAACTGGTGGGCACTTGCGGCACCTGCTTGCTGTCATAGGCGAGGCTGAACATGGCGTAGGAGAAGGGCACCGAGTAGTTGCGCTCCCCCTGCTTGTCATACTCGGTGTTCTTGAGGGCGGGTTTCACCTCGGCGTAGTGCTGCAGGCGACTGAAATCGATGGGGAGTAACAGCTTGAACAGCGGCTGGTGATGGGCCTTGTAGAAGTAGCTGGTCGGCAGCACCACATCGGCGCTGCGGGTGCGCAGGGCGCGGTAGACGCTGTCGAAATCGGTCAGCAGCGGCTCAACCCGGCTGACCGTCGCCTCCACCCCATGGGCTTTGGCGTAGTCGGCAAACTGTTGTTCATAACCCGCAGGCAGATAGCCCCACTCCAGCAATCTGAGCTGAACCGGGGCCGCCAGCGCCGGGGTCATCCCCAACAACCAGCAAAGAGGCAGTAGACGCATGGCCGGGTACTCCTGACAGGTAAACCTTGTTGGAGTATAGGCCCATGCGCCGACTCGTCAGACCATCAGCTCGGCGCCCATGCTCGCCAGAATGGAGAGGCTGACCACCGCAAACAGCACGCCGGTCACCAGATTGAGTGGTCGCTGTACCCGCAGCAGCAGGCGCTGGGCGCGATCGGTGGAGAGGCTCCACGCCAGCAACCCGAACCAGCAGAGGGAGATGATGAAGAGCTCGCCCACCAGCAGGCTGCGGGTCATTCCATCCACCTCTGGCGTCACCATGGCGGCCAACAGACCGATAAAGAACACCAGCGCCTTGGGGTTGAGCAGATTGGTGGCAAGGCCAGTGCGCACGCCCCTGCCCCAGCCGCGCAGCTCGTTGGCGGCGCTGGCCATCAGGGTGCTGCTCTGCTGCCGAGCCGCCATCAGGGCGCCCCACCCCAACCAGCCCAGATAGAGGGCGCCGCAGCACTTGATCACCATAAACAGCAGCGGGTGACTGGCGATCAGCATGCTGATCCCGGTCAGGCTCAGGGTGGCGTGCACCATGATCGCCAGCGAGATGCCCAGCGCCGCGCCAAGGGCGGTCGGCCGGTGCAGGCTGGTGCGCAGGATCAGGGCGAAATCGGGGCCGGGGCTGGCCAGTGCAATCAGGTGCATCAGGCCGAGGGTAACAAACAGACTGGTCAGCATAACAACTCTCGCTTTAACGACGGAGAGCCAGCATGGCGGATCAGCGGGGGGCGCGGCTTGTAAAAGATTGCATCTGGGCACGAAATTCGGCGGGCGTCAGACCGAATGCCTGGCGAAAACCGTGGTGGAAGTGACTCTGATCGAAGAAACCGACCGCCAGCGCCACCTCGCTCACCGCCATCCCGCTCGCCAGCAGCCGCTTGCCCTGCTCCAGCCGCAGCCGTTTCAGCCAGGCGTAGGGGGTCATGCCGCTGCGCTTCTTGAACTGGCGCAGGAAGGCGAAACGGTCGAGCCCGAGCAGCCCCGCCAGCTCTTCCAGCGAGTGGGGCTCGTCGAGGGCAGCCATCAGGTAGTCGCGCAGGAATCGCAACTGGGGATCGGCAAGCTGGTGTACCTCGGGGGCCAGATGCAGCAGCTCCCCCAGCAGGGCGAGCAGCTGGCTCTCGATCAGCAGGCCATCGACCTTGGGGTTGTCGAGATAGCCGTGCAACTGGGCAAAGCCCTGATAGAGGTCGGGGCGGCTCTGCAATCCCTTGTCGAAGAAGGGTTCTGGCTGCTCCGGCAGCCAGAGCGCCAGCTGCTGCGGATCGATAGCAAAGACCCTCACCTCGTACCCTTCCGGCAGCAGGCTGAGGCCGTCGTGCACCTCGTCCGGGTTGACGGTAGAGAGCACCCCGCGCACCAGATGGTGGCTGTTCCCCTTGTGGATAAACTTCTGGCCCCCCCGCTGCACCAGCCCGATATGGTAGTCGAGATGGACATGGCGGCCATAGCTGAACGCCCTGTGGTGGGAGTGTGACAGCTCGACCCCCGGCAGGTGCGGGGATTGCCAGTAGCGGATGAGGGAATCGGTGGTATTCATGGGTTATAGATACACCAGAAGCGGGCCTTGGACTTGTAAATTATTGCACGCAACCCCCCTCTCAACGCCCCCACAGCCGCGGGGTTGGCTCCACCAGCGAGGCGAGCGGCACCCGCTCCACCATCTGACGCATCTGTTGCACCAGCTCGGGATTGCCATCCCCCAATGACTTGTTCAGCACTATATGCACCTGCAGCGGGGTGACCGGCAGGTAGATGAGGCGGGTCGCCGCAGGGAGCTTGGCACGAAAATGGTTGGCGGAAATATCGTTGGAGAAGAGCGCGGCATCGATGCGCCCACGCAGCAACTTCTGCATGTTGCCATGCTCCCAGCTGAGCTGGGAGAGGGTGTCGATGTGGATCTGCGGATGCTGCAACAGCGGCGGCACGATCGCCTGAGTCGACCAGCCGATGGTAGTGCCGTAGAGATCTTCCTGCCGCTCGACCGAGTGAAGTCGCGATGGCACCAGTACCACCAGCACCGGCCGCAGCAGCAACAGGTGGGGGTCGATATAGCGAAAGTGACGGGCACGCTCGGGGCTGTAACTCAGCAGCGGGGTCAGATCGCACTCGCCGCTCTCGAGGTTGCTGAGCAGCCGCGCCACATTGAGCCCCTGCCACTCGATGGTGCGTCCAATTACGGGTTCGATATGACGGCGAAAGTAGTCGATCACCGGCCCGGAGACCTTGCCCTGCTGATCAATGGTGACCAGCGGCGCCAGCTGAAAGACGCATCCCCGCAGGGGCGCGTTGATCGCCACGGCCTGGCTGATGGTCATAAGAGGGAGAAGAAGTGCCGATAGCAGTAATAACAAACGCGTGCCCGAACGAGAGATGCCCATAGGTGCCGACCCGATGCCCTGATAGCCATCAGCATGGCACAAGGCAAAGGGGCGGGCTATCCGCTCCTACTGCGCTTCGACCTCTTGTGCCCCCTACTCCCATGACCAATGGGCCCCCGTTTTATTGCGGTGAAAATCAATAATCCCGCTACTTTGATGGATTTTGGTCTCTTGAGATATAGTGCGGCCCCATTCATTAAACCGGCGGATGAACGCCCCGCCGGACAGGTAGATTCATGAGACTGTTTTTGCTGTTGTTGTCGTTGTTTGCTGCGACCGTAAGTTCTGATGAAAAGCCGCGCCTGCCCTATTACGACTGGGGTCGCTGCCCGTTTGAAGGTTGCACCTATCAGACGTGGACCACCAAGCAAGAGGTGATCGTCAGAGCCGAGCCATCCCTGACGGCCAAAGCGCTGTTCCGGCTACCCCGCGGCCAGCAGGTGGAAGGGCTGACCGGGGTCGTCATTACCGAACAACCGGGGATCGTCGAGATACTCAGATCGGTCAAGCTGGGCTACAGCAAGGAGGGCAAAGGGCCGCTGTTGAATATGAAGGCAGGGGAAACGCTTTATATCCTCGGCGGACTGGGCGAAGGCAATAGCCTGTTCTGGTACAAGGGCAAAACCTACATTCTCGATTATGACTATGCGCGCAAAGAGATCAGATACGGCCGGTCACCGCAGAACCGGTGGTGGGTAAAAGTTCGGGACAAGCAGGGGTGTGAGGGTTGGGTTGCCGAAGCCAAAAACTTCGCCCATATGGACCGTTTCGAATAGTGATAGCCAGCCCCCCCGAGATCGGGGAGCTGGCCGTGGATGACTCACTGCTTGGGTTGCAACTTCACCTCTTGCAGATACTCCAGCACCTGGGTTTTGTAGTCCGCCTGATAGGAGAACTTGGTGCTGTCGCACGCCGCAATCAGGTTGACCGCGGTGCAGAACAGGGTGGCTGCCAGCAGCCCCTTGCCAAGCCACTGCGGATAACGACGGCTCCAGCGCACCAGCAACAGCAGGATCGGGAACAGGGCGTAGGGGAAGATCAGCATCAGGTGCCAGTAGTTGAAGATGATGGGCGAGAGCGCCGCACTCACCAGCACAGCCAGCACCGCCGCCAGCGCATAGAGGCCGAGCCAGCTTTCACCATCCACTGGAGCACGGTCGCTGCGCAGCAGACGCGGCTTGAGTTCACGCCACAGCTGCCAGTTGGCCTTTGCCGCCAGCAGCACAGTCGCCAAGCCTACCCCGTAAATCACCACCCGCCAAAGCCAGACTGCCGCCATCTGCAGGTATTCGTGCCCCGCCAACCAGATGAACTGGGTGTCGTTGACCAGCTTGCTGGCAAACAGCCAGGAGCCGTAGCGCAGCCAGTAGAGCACTGATTTCAGCACCGGATAGACATGCACCAGCCCCCAGCCGATATAGCGCTGGCGCGCCTCGGGATCGACGTTTTGGGTGATATGGCTGTTGCTCATCACTTCCATCGCGTAAGGGATCAGGGAGGCACCGATCAGCAGGGTCGCCACCACCACCCCGCTCCAGCTCACCTTGAGAATGCGGCGCCAGAACAGATAGGAGGACATTACCGCCAGCAGCGGCCAGGAGTAGTGCAGCTGCATCGCCATGCCGATGGCCAGCAGGTGAACGATCATGTGCCAGAAGGAGGCCCGCTCGCGCATATGCCAGGCCGACCAGCAGTGCATGGCCGAGAAAAGGAACAGATAGGAGGGGTTGTAGAGCAGACTCTCGTACTGGAACCAGGGGTTAAGCCAGCAGAGCACCAGAAACAGCAGGCGCACCCTGTCATCAAACACCTGACGGATCACCGCATCAAACAGCAGGAATCCGACCAACCGCATCGCCAGCAGCAACACCATGGGGGCATAGGGAGAATCCCACAGCAGCAGCGGCCCGCCGATCAGCCAGGCCGACAAGCTCCCCGGCACATTGCCCACCGCACTCGCCGCATTGCCATAGCTGAGCCAGACCCCCTCATAGGCCCCAAGGTAACCTTTGTAGAGCATCTGGGTCTGATCGCCGGTGAGCTTCTGTAAATTCGAATATAATATGCTGATCAAGAGACCAATAAACATCACACCGAAATAAAATAATTTATTTTTTTTTATGATAGAAATCGCTTCACCCACTGTTTGAATCTACTTTCAAAATCATCAACAGAAAGCGAGTTTACACCACGACCACTCAAATCCTTAGTAAAAACAACATCAGCCTTCTCATTATTTGGATGCCAGTTTAAAAAATTTTGATCTGGCTCACCACTTTTAGAATTATAAATTGCCAATGTTGGTAAATTCAGACCGGAAGCGATGTGTATCGTAGCAGTATCTACGGATACCAACCCAATTGACATTCGTAGCTGAGAGAATAGTGACTCAATTGACACGTCCTCTGGCGGTAAACAAAAAACTCGTCCAGGATCTATGGTTTTAGCTATCATATGTTCAATTACCTTAACTTGATCACGCATACCTAACAATACGATAGAAAAACCCGTTTCTCTTAGCATGAAATCGCACAGAGAAATTATCAACTCAGAGTTCATTCTTCGAGATGACCCACTCCCATAAGGATTAAAACAAATAGTATTGCTCTTTTGTGGCCACCGATATGAACTTATTTTATTTTCAACTAATGGGAAGTCAGGAATGATATATTTCGCATCAACATTAAAAAATCCAATTCCATTTAAAAAATAAACAAACTTCTCACTAAAATGCATTTCTGATGTAACTTGACCAAGTTTAATATTTATTAAATCAAGGTCATCATCCATCCCCGCAATGCATGTTGTAGAGAGCTTACTTAGAAAATAAATGTCTCTCATTTTTAGCTTCTCACCAAAATGAAGAGCATAATCGACAAAACCTATTTTCTCTGCCAACAGACGCAACTCTCTATAAGAAGGCCGTTTTTTTATAACAAAAACATCACCTCCCCAAATATTCTCATACAATTTCTGTATGTTAGAATTGCAAATTACTATAAGTTGATTGTTTTTATTCTCTTTTTTAATCTCCCTATATAACCAAGAGCAAACTATAGAATCCCCTAGTTTGGCATCCCAACGAATAACCAGAAATTTTTTCCCATTACCTCTAGATATTGAAAGATTATGTTTGTTACAATTTCTCTCTTTATCAAACAGTATTCTTGCCAGACGCCGTCTAAATAAATCTCGCCCTATGAAAAATTGATCTTTAATAGTCTTAAATAGCCGAAATTTCATTTTAATCAACTGCCTTTTTTTCTATTCCCCACGGGGTGAAATACTCCCCTGATTTAACAACAGATGCATATATCTCATCATTAACTCGATCTCTAGGAAGCTCTTTATGATACATGTGAACCTGATTAGCCAAATAAAAAATATTTTTGCATCTAAAACCAGCCAACTTCAATCTGAATTCAACATCAGTATCTTCTCCGACCCCCGCAGCCTCATACCGCTCATCGAATCCATTAATATAAGTCAAATCTTTCTTGTAAAGAGAAAAATTACATCCAACAACCCCTTTGTTTTTCCTATTCAACCATCTACTCAAAAATCGATTAGTAATTCTCATCCCTTTCTCTATATTTTTCCCTTTCCCAAGAAAAATATATTCTGCAAGCATAAAAAATACGTTCTCTTTAAAAAATGACTCTGGCCTGACAAGTGTTATTTTCTGACTAAATGATGGTGACAAGTCCGCCCTTCTTCCATTTAAAAAACAACCAACCTCTGCATTTTCCAAATGATCACGAACGAAGTTAACTTGTGGAATGCAATCTCCATCAATAAATATTATGTACTCATTTGATGCAAGTAACACAGCCTGATTAAGTATCTTGTTTTTTCTAAAACCTTTATCTTCATGCCATACATGCTTTATATGATAACTAAATCCTGTCTGAATAGACTTTATTTCTGAAACAACATCTTCCCTGGAGCCATCATCAGCAATAATAACCTCAAAGTTATCTTCAAACTGATTGTTAAGAGCTGACAGAATAATTTTCAATGCTTTTAAATTATTGTAAAAAGCTATAATAACACTAGCTTTCATGCTCTCACCTTATGGTTATCAACATTATATTGCTCAACCTCCGAGTAGGCTAATGCAACAACAAAGAAAAATATGTAGGTTTGAAACTCAAGATAATTTGTATAGAAAACACCCAAAATTAAAAATGGAGCAATTAATATGCAACCCTTAATGAGAGATTCTTTCTTATAAAAAAGATACACAATGAAAATTAATGAGCCATAGAAAAACAACGTATACAAAAAACCCATTTTATTTGCCGAATCAAGATAAGAATTATGCAAGTCATTTAAGGAGTAATTACCTTGCGTTAATTTTATCAGATCCTCAGTATTCGAAATTTTGTTCAAATAGGCCGAGTATTCTGTCTGAAACTTATTGAACCCTATACCAAATAGAAACTTTCGAGGATAATGTGATAAATTTTCATGCAGAAGAGAAACGCCATTCCCCCACATGAGAATACGGCTAAAGTTAGAATAATCCTTGCTTGTAGTCTCAGTTACAGATGTAGCCCTTCCCGCTACAGCATTAAATTGTGAGGGCATTGCTAGATAAAGAGAAAAAATCAACACACATGCAACCGGAGTAAAAACATACAACATTTTCCGATTCATAAAGATCATATACACCACAAGGGAAAATGATGCAGCAATCCAACCAGCACGACCGCCAGATATTATAAGACTCAAGAAAGTCACAAACAAAAATAATCCAATGACAATTTTCTTTGATGCCGTCATATCATCAGACAATTTTGGCAACATAAATGCAAAGACAAACGTTGTGATCTCAGCCCACCGACCTATATCCCAGAACCCACCAAATCGCTCACCACTCCAAGTATGTGGAAGCAGAACAAATGCTTGGACAAAAGACCATAATACAGATAGAAGAAAACCCAACATCGATATCGAGAATGCTAATCGTCTATTTTTATTCTCTCGCAAAGAAATAACTAAGGCCGGGAAAACCAATAAAAACATCCCCTTATAAAAAAAATGACCTATATCCACAAAGGAAGCAGGAGATATTATTTTCGCGAAGACCCCGAATAGGAACACCGCGATTGGCCCCCATAAAACAACATCGCGTTTCACCACATTATAATATTCTCTGTCAAAAACACATCGCCCAATAAAAAACACTATCATTAGTGCCGATGAAATATAAATAGCTGGCTTACTAGTAAATATGGAAGCAGCAAACAAACAAAGTAAATATCTTTCTATTTTTTTGTAATTCATTTTTTTCTCTTTCATTTTCTAAAAACATAATTCCCGCGGATCTTGCGCCACAGCCCGAATACATCAGTACGGGGGAAGATAGCGATCCGGCGGATCTGGTAGGGGTCCTGGTGCATCGCTTTGGGGCCGCTATTGGTAGCAACGGCAAAACGATACCCGGCAGCGATAGCCTGCTCCTTGGCACTCTCGTTCATATCTCCGTAAGGGTAGGCAAACGAGAGCAACGGATGGCCAAGCAGGGCCTCCAGTTGGCGTTTATTCTCCTGAATTTCATGGGCTTGTTGTTCGGGTGTGAGCTTGCTCAAGCGGGGATGGGTCAGGGTATGACCACCAATTTCCACATGACCGCTGGCGGCCAGCGCCTTGACCTGCTCACCACTCATCAATGAGACCTTGGTATCCGGATTGGTCGGATGATCCACATCCCAACGGTTATAACCTTCGCCGGTGACCACGTACACCACAGCTTTGTAACCATATTTTTCCAGCAGTGGCAGCATGCGGGTCAGGTTGTCCTGATAGCCGTCATCGGCGGTGATCATCAGGTACTTCTTGCCGTATTGCAGACGGTGGATAAAGCCTTTGTCCGCCAAATCGCGGAAAGTCAGGGTCTCGTAGCCGAGCCACTTCATCAGGCGCAGATGCTTCTCGAACATGGTGATCGGCATCCAGGTGCCGTGCACCCCTTTCTCGCTATCCTGTTCGATAAAGCGGTGGTACATGATGACGGGCATCTCGCGGCGCAGGGTTTCGACTACGGCATCCTGATAGATGGTTTCGAGGCCAGATACTACCCCCTGCAAGCCATACTCATCCTGAATGCGCTGCCGAATGACTTCCGGCACCGTCTTGCTGGCCAGGGCGGTCTCGATTTCTCCCTTCAGGGCAGCAAAATCGATAGCCAGATCCTTGGGGCCGATATCGCCAAAATTACTCGCCAGGGCATCATCCAGATTCTGTTCGGTCACCAGACCAATGGCCCTGGCTTCACCAATGGCAAAGGCGGGCCGACCACAGAGCAGTGCTTCCATCGCAACCCGACCGGCGCCGATCACCAAATCGCTGCCAGCCAGCAGAGCAGGCACATCATCGACATAACCGACAAACTCGGTACGATCTTCGAAACGGGCAAAGCGCTCCGGCACCTTGGTACCGCTGACAATCCGTACCTTGCAGGCATCCAGATCGAGTACTTCGTCGAGCAGGCGGTAGCAAAGCTCCCCTTTGGGACCGCTCAAACGGCCAATGATGGCAATCACCGGCTTTGGGTTGTCCGGCGCTGGCACAAGCTGGAATTTGTCGGTTTCGATACCGTTGCGCAGCACCTGCACGATCGCGGGATCCACCCCCAGATTGTCGACAATCTGATGGGCAATATCCTCACAAACGGCAACCGCCCTAAGCCCAAGGGCATGGAATGCTTTGCGCGAAGCGTGCACCGGCTGGCGACCATGAACCGTGGTAATCATCGGGGTGCCAGTCAGTTTGCAAGCGACATAGCTGCTCCAGCCGGAGGCGCGGGAGTGAGCATGCACCAACTGGATATGGTGCTTCTTGATGAGATAGATGAGGTAAAAGACGTGCCAGAAGCGGCGCAGAATGCTGCGCTTGTTGAATCTCAGCTTGAAGACGGGACCAAGCGTCGGCTTGGTCAGGGTATCAGAAACATAAAAGACGTTGTGACCACGCCGGGTCAGTTCGTTACCGACCGTGGTGGCATAGACCTCAGCTCCCGTTACCTCGAGCTGGGAGAGTGCCATCAATATATTCATCGCGCGGTTACCCGGTAGAGAAGAGAGGAATGGCAAGCAGCCACAGAGACCAGAAACCGGAAGCAGGCGAGTGCCCACTTCCGGTTTTGCGCTCAAACTGCCGCGTTGTGCTCACCCGTTAGCGGTTGAGCCAGGCCATGTAATCCGCTACCCCTTCGGCAACGGTTTTAAACTCGGCGTCATAACCCACGCTGCGCAGCTTGGTCATGTCAGCCTGGGTGAAGCTCTGGTAGCGACCCTTGAGGTGATCCGGGAAGGGAATGTACTCAATGGCTCCCTTCTGATGATGCTTGATCACTGCTTCGGCCACGTTCTGGAACGGCTCGGCACGGCCGGTACCGCAGTTGAAGATGCCGGAGTGCTGCGGGTTCTGCCAGAACCAGAGGTTTACCTTGCAGACATCGTCGATATAGATGAAGTCACGCATCTGGCCACCGTTCGGGAAGCCATCGCAACCTTCGAACAGCTTGGGATTCTCACCCTTCTTCACCTGGGTATTGAGGTGGAAGGCGACGGAAGCCATGGAGCCTTTGTGCTGCTCGCGCGGGCCGTAGACGTTGAAGTACTTGAGGCCGACAACCTGAGAGTTGATCTCCGGCATCCAGCGGCGCACGTACTGGTCAAACAGCTGCTTGGAGTAGCCGTAGACGTTGAGCGGCTGTTCGAACTTGGGATCTTCGATGAAGTTGTCATTGCGGCCACCGTAGGTCGCGGCAGAAGAGGCGTAAATAAACGGGATTTCACGCTCGATGCAGTAGTGGAACAGATCCTTGGAGTACTCGTAGTTGACCTCCATGATGAACTTGCCGTTCCATTCGGTGGTGGCAGAGCAGGCACCTTCGTGGAAGATCACCTCGATGCCGTTGTCCCACTCTTCAAACTCGTCACCGGAGACGATCCGAGCCTGAAACTCGTCTTTGTCCATGTAGTCAGCGATGGTCAGATCGACCAGGTTGACGAACTTGGTGCCGTCGGTCAGGTCATCAATGACCACGATATCGGTCCGTCCTTGAGCGTTCAGCTGCTTGACCAGATTGCTGCCGATAAAGCCAGCACCGCCAGTTACTACGATCATGGAGTTTGCCTCTCGTACGTTGATGGCTACATGTGACTGCTTGTTAAAGCTGTGTATAGTGAGCCAATTTGAAATTGCCGAAAAGTTTATCACGGGCCGTCCGGGGATTCGACCTTGTTCAAAACTGCCCCGAGCGGAACCTGTTGGAGGAATGAGTGATGAAAACCAGAGACAGGATCATTCACAGCGCGACCGAGCTGTTCAACGATCAGGGTGAACGCAACATCACCACCAACCATATTGCGGCGCACATGGGCATCAGCCCGGGCAACCTCTACTACCACTTCCGCAATAAAGAAGACATCATCCACTCCATCTTCGACCAGTATGCCCGCCACCTGAGCGAGAGCTTCGTCCCGACCCGCAACCGTGAGATCACCCTGCAGGATCTGATGGGCTATCTGGATGCCATCTTCTATCTGATGTGGCAGTTCCGCTTCTTCTACGCCAATCTGCCGGACATCCTGAGCCGTGACGAACCGCTGCAACAGAAGTACCTCAAAGCCCAGGAACAGATGCGCTCCTCCGTGGTCGCGCTGCTCAGAAGCCTGCGCGAAGGGGGCATCATAGATGTCAGCGATGAAGACCTGCCGGATCTGGGACAGACCATCAAGATGGTGGTGACCTGCTGGATCCCCTTCCAGATTGCCCAGGCCCCCAACACCCGCATCACCAAACCGCTGCTCTATCAGGGCGTGTTGAAGGTGCTGTTCCTGCTGCGCCCTTATGTGCAACCCCAGGTGGCCGGACAGATCCAGCAGCTGGAACAGCACTACCGTCAGCTGGCCCAACCAGCAGGGTGAGATCTGTTTCACATTTGTTGAATATCAGCACAATCATTTGAATTTACCGCAACAGATTGCAGTAAAATGTCGCCCTCTGTTGATACGCAGCTGAAATAGCCACTAAGGATCGAGGATGTCTAACGGATTCTATCGTCACCTGACCGAGCAACTGAACCAGGTGCAAGCTGAAGGGTTGTACAAGCAGGAGCGCATCATCACCTCCGCCCAGCAGGCCAGCATCGCCGTCGGCGGTGAGCAGGTACTGAACTTCTGTGCCAACAACTATCTGGGGCTGGCCAACCACCCGAATCTGATCGCTGCCGCCCATCAGGGACTCGACAGCCACGGCTTCGGCATGGCCTCGGTGCGCTTCATCTGTGGCACCCAGGACCAGCATAAAGCGCTGGAGCAGAAGATGTCTGCCTTCCTCGGCACCGAAGATACCATCCTCTACTCCTCCTGTTTCGATGCCAACGGCGGCCTGTTCGAGACCCTATTCGGCGCCGAAGATGCCATCATCTCCGATGCCCTCAACCACGCCTCCATCATCGACGGCGTGCGGCTGTGCAAGGCCAAGCGTTATCGCTACGCCAACAACGACATGGCCGAACTGGAAGCCCAGCTCAAACAGGCTGACGCCGATGGCGCCCGCTTCAAGCTGATCGCCACCGACGGCGTCTTCTCCATGGATGGGGTCATCGCCGACCTCAAATCCATCTGCGATCTGGCCGACAAATACGATGCGCTGGTGATGGTGGATGACTCCCACGCCGTCGGCTTTATCGGTGAAAATGGTCGTGGCACCCACGAATATTGCGGTGTGATGGATCGGGTCGACATCATCACCGGCACCCTGGGCAAGGCGCTCGGCGGCGCGTCCGGTGGCTATACCTCCGGCAAGAAAGAGGTGATCGACTGGCTGCGTCAGCGCTCCCGCCCGTACCTCTTCTCCAACTCGCTGGCCCCCTCCATAGTCTCTGCCACCATCAAGGTGATCGACATGCTGGCGGAAGGTCACGACCTGCGCGCACGTCTGAAAGAGAACAGCCGTTACTTCCGCGAGCGGATGAGCGCCGCCGGCTTCACTCTGGCTGGCGCCGACCACGCCATCATTCCGGTGATGCTGGGGGATGCCAAGCTAGCCTCCGAAATGGCGAGCCGCATGCTGGCAGCCGGCATCTATGTGGTGGGCTTCTCCTTCCCGGTCGTGCCCAAAGGTCAGGCGCGTATTCGCACCCAGATGTCTGCCGCCCACACCCGCGAGCAGCTGGACAAGGCGATCGACGCCTTTATCCGCATCGGCCGTGAACTCGGCGTTATCTGATTTGAATCAAGGGGCTGCAGCCCCTTTTTTTAGCATTCATATTGAAGGAACAGCCATGAAAGCACTCTCCAAACTGCACAAAGAGGTCGGCATCTGGATGACGGATGTGCCGGCCCCCGAGCTCGGCCACAACGACCTGCTGATCAAGATCCGCAAAACCGCCATCTGCGGCACCGATATCCACATTTACAACTGGGACGAGTGGTCCCAGAAGACCATTCCGGTACCCATGGTGGTCGGCCACGAATATGTTGGGGAAGTGGTCGCCATCGGTCAGGAGGTGCGCGGCTTCGCCATCGGCGATCGGGTCTCCGGCGAAGGGCATATCACCTGCGGTCACTGCCGCAACTGCCGCGCCGGGCGCACTCACCTCTGTCGCAACACCATTGGCGTTGGCGTCAACCGCCCGGGTGCCTTTGCCGAGTATCTGGTGATCCCCGCATTCAACGCCTTCAAGCTGCCGGACAACATCCCGGACGAGCTGGCCGCCATCTTCGACCCGTTCGGCAATGCGGTGCACACCGCCCTCTCCTTCGATCTGGTGGGTGAAGATGTGCTCATCACCGGGGCAGGCCCCATCGGCATCATGGCTGCCGCCGTCTGCCGCCATGTGGGTGCGCGCCACGTGGTGATCACCGATGTCAACGAATACCGGCTGGAGCTGGCCCGCAAGATGGGCGCCAC
Source organism: Aeromonas sp. 6P (assembly GCF_051919525.1). Lineage (NCBI taxonomy): Bacteria > Pseudomonadati > Pseudomonadota > Gammaproteobacteria > Aeromonadales > Aeromonadaceae > Aeromonas > Aeromonas sp. 6P. The sequence continues at coordinate 4,483,850 of NZ_JBQBEO010000002.1, forward strand.
CCGCGCGGTCAACGTGGCCAAGGAGAAGCTGGCCGACGTGATGAGCGAGCTGGGCATGACCGAAGGCTTCGACGTGGGGCTGGAGATGTCCGGCGTCCCGAGCGCCTTCCAGGAGATGCTCGACAAGATGAACCACGGCGGCAAGATCGCCATGCTTGGCATCCCCCCCTCCACCATGGCCATCGACTGGAACAAGGTGATCTTCAAGGGGCTGTTTATCAAAGGGATCTATGGCCGCGAGATGTTCGAGACCTGGTACAAGATGGCCAGCCTGATCCAGTCCGGGCTGGATCTCTCCCCCATCATCACCCACAGATTCCATATCGACGAATTCCAGCAGGGGTTCGATGCGATGCGCTCCGGCCACTCCGGCAAGGTGATCCTGAGCTGGGATAAATAGGCCGTTTCACCCCTTGGTTAACCGAAACCCGGCGAATGCCGGGTTTCTTTTTATCTCCACCGCCCGAATTGCCGTGATATCGGCCAAAACTTTGTACGCAGAGTGTTTAACACTTCACACACAAGCGTTTAAATGGCTGTAACTATTCGGTTATAATCCCGTCGTTTACATGGATAATAAAAGACTGCTGGGAGTATATGAGCGTGTTGAAAAAACTGAGCTATTTGCTGGCTGTCGGGATGACGGCCGCCAGCTTGTCTGGGGCAGTGCTTGCTGCCGATGAGATGTCACCGGAGGCCATTGCCGAGCGGATCAAACCAATCGGTCAGGTCTATACCGCCAAGGATCTGGAAGGTATTGCCGGCGCGAGTGCTGCACCGACGGCGGCCGCCTCTTCCGGTCCCCGCGATGGCGAAACGGTATACAAGGGCGCCTGCTTTGCCTGTCACGACACCGGCGCCGCTGGTGCCCCCAAACGGGGTGACAAGGCCGCCTGGGATCCTCGCATCGCCCAGGGCATTGATACTCTCAAGAAACATGCCATTGAAGGCTTTACCGGCAAGTCCGGCATGATGCCTCCGCGCGGCACCTGTGCGAACTGTAGTGATGAAGAGATTGAAAACGCCATCCACTACATGATCGACAAGCTGTAAGTATTTGAAAGGGCCGCAATTGCGGCCCTTTCAATCTATCGGCTTCCGACTACTCTTGTAAGGTAGACATATCGGGAGTTGCACATGTCGGCCCAATCCATCGAACCCCACTACTCAACTCCTCTGTTGGCGTTGGTCTCTGCCATTATGGACTTCCCGGCGCCACAAACCGCCACGTCTGACGATTACGATGCCCTGATCCAGCAGATTGACCAACTCTGCCCGCTGCAACATTTCGGCATGCTGGGCCTCTCCGATACCGGTCTGAACTGGCTTTACGCCTACAAGGTCAGCGACATCTTCAAGCAACAGCTGGGCCGTGAGCAGTCCCGCATCACCGATCAGCTCACCCAGCTGGATGAAGCCGAAGGGTGGTGCGTCTTCCCCATTGAGCATGGCCAGATACAGTGGTTGCTGGCTCGCGGCACCCCTGCCGACCTGCCAACCCTGCGTCTGCTGCTGGAGTGTCTGGCCAAACGGCTGACCGAAACCCAGGCGGGATCCCATCTCACCGAGCTGCCTTCGCCGCTAATCCGCAAAGACCCGAACTGGAAAAAGAAAATCGAGAGCATCAGCCGCATCATGCGGCTCGCCAATACCCTGCCGGCCCAGGCGCTCTTCTCCCAACTGGAAGCTGTACTGCGTCAGATGCTCACCATCGAGGACATGCTGCTGGTCAGGCTAACCAGTCAGAAGCTGGAAAAGATCTACCCTGCCCATCCCCATCAGGGAGACGAGTTCATCAGCGGCTTGTGCCACAGCACCAGCAATATCGAGGTGAGCAGGGAGTCACGCTACTGGCACAGCATGCCGCTGCGGCTGCAACAACAGTACTTCGCCCACTTCATCATCAGCACGGCTCAACCGCTGGAGACCGACGACAAGCTGTTTCTCGACTTCCTGCGTGGTCAGCTCACCCTGCTGCTGGAGCTGAGACGGATCCGCCAGCAGCTCAACGACATCAATACCGAAGACTCCATCAACCAGCGGCTGCAACAGCTGCGTCAGACCAACCTCAGGCTGCAAAAGCAGCTCAAGCAGCATCAGGAGCTGGAACGGCGGCTGCAATTCGATGCGCTTCACGACCCGCTGACCCAGCTGCCCAACCGCGCGCTGTTGATGAACCACCTCAACCACGCCATGACCCACTACAACCGCTACAAATCGCCGGGATTTGCGGTGATATTCATCGATGTGGATCACTTCAAGCAGATCAATGACACCCTGGGCCACAGCGCTGGGGATCAGCTGCTCAAGGAGGTCAGCCGCCGCCTGCAAACCTGTATCCGGCAAAATGATCTGGTGGCCAGACTGGGGGGCGACGAGTTTGTCATCTATCTGGACAGCAGCAAGAGCGACGATGACATCAGCCCGGTGCTCAACCGCATTATCAGCCGTCTCTCCTACCCTTTCCGGCTACTCGGCAACGAGCTGAGCATTACCGTCAGCCTTGGGGTATCGAGCGTATCCGAGCAAACCTCAGATATCAGCCAGCTGCTCCATCAGGCCGATTTGGCCATGTATCAGGCCAAACGCAATGGTCGCAGTCGCATCGTCAGCTACTCGGATGATTGCATCAACCAGAACTGGAATTCGCCGGAAGAGATGCTGGCCAGAGCCCTGCGGGAGGGGCGTATCGTCCCCTACTTCCAGCCGGTGATCCGGCTGCAGGATAGCCGCCTGACCGGACTGGAGGTGATGGCGCGCTGGCTGACCGAGGAAGGGATTCTGAAGGATGCGTTCGACTTTATTCCGCTGGCGGAGCAGTGCGGCCTGATTCTGGAGCTGGATTACCAGATCCTGCGCCACACCTGCCAACAGCTGAAGAACTGGCTGCCAATCTCCGGGCAGGGCAAGTTCAAGATCGCCATCAATCTGTCGGGCAAGCATCTGGTCAACCATGACCACATCATGCGGCTGATGGGAATTATCGAAGAGGAGGGGGTCGCCCCCGGCTATCTGATTTTTGAATTCAACGAGCGGGAGCTGTCGCGGCAAGATTCCGATGCGCTGGCATCCCTGCATGACCTGAGGGCCAAGGGTATCCAGATCAGCCTCGATGATTTCGGCACCGGCTTCTCTTCCCTCAACGCCCTGTTCCACTTCCCGGTGGATTACATCAAGGTGGATGACAGCTTTACCCAGCGGATGCTGCAATCACCCAAAGATTTGGCGCTGATCCGCGCCATGCGGGATATCTGTCAGGATCTCGATTACACCCTGGTGGTCGAGGGGATCGAGAACCAGCAGCAGTTGCAGAAGCTGATTGATATCGGCTGCCGGATGGGGCAAGGGCGCTATATCTCACCGCCCATGCCGGGAGCAGACATAGTACCGCTACTGACCCCGGCAAATCCTTAGGATTAATCCTTCTTGAACAGCGCCCGCAGGTTGGCAACACCAACCTGCCCCTTCTGCTGGCGCTCCTCGGCAGTCACCTTCTTCTGGTTTTCCCCTTGGGGATAACTCAAGAAGTAGAGAAGAATCGCCCTACCCCTTTTTCAAATTATGTTGTGCTCTTATCTGAGCAAGAGCATCCAAACCTCTTTGCTGACGCTCTTCAGGGCTGACTACTTTTTTATTCTCCCAATCCAGATCATCCTGCGGCAGCTCCAGCAGGAAGCGGCTCGGCTCGGGCCGTACCGACTCGCCAAACTGGCGCCGCTCCTTGCAGAGGGTAAAGGTCAGCTCGGTCTGGGCCCGGGTGATGCCCACGTAGGCGAGGCGCCGCTCCTCCTCTACGTTGTCCTCGTCGATGCTGGTCTGGTGGGGCAGCAAGCCCTCCTCCATCCCCACCATATAGACATAGGGGAACTCCAACCCCTTGGAGGCATGCAGGGTCATCAACTGCACCTGATCCGCATCGTCCTCCCCCTCGTTGCGCTCCATCATGTCGCGCAGGGTGAGGCGAGTGACCACCTGAGCCAGCGTCATCGACTCCTCCAGCTCATCCCCCTCCAGCATCTCGGTGATCCAGCGATAGAGGGTGGAAACGTTCTGCATCCGCATCTCGGCCGCTTTCGGGCTGGGCGAGGTCTCGTAGAGCCACTCTTCGTAATGGATCTCCTTGATCATGTCCCGCACCGCCTCCACCGGATTACCACGCAACGCCTGATCGCCAAGGCGAACCAGCCAGTTGGTGAAGGCCTGCAAAGCAGTCAGGCCCCGCCCGGAGAGATGCTGTTCCAGCCCCAGTTCGAAGCTGGCAGCAAACAGGCTCTTGCCGCGCTGATTGGCATACTGACCCAGTTTTTCGAGGGTAGTGGGGCCAATCTCGCGGCGCGGAAGGTTGACCACCCGCAGGAAGGCGGTGTCCTCGTCCGGATTCACCAGCAGCTTGAGGTAGGCCATGATGTCCTTGATCTCGGTGCGGGAGAAAAACGAGGTGCCGCCGGAGATACGGTAAGGAATCCGGTTAGTCATCAGCGCCTTCTCGAAGATGCGCGACTGATGGTTGCCCCGATAGAGGATGGCGTAATCCTTGAACCGGGTGCGGTTCATAAATTTGTGGCCCATCATCTCGGCGGCGATCCGCTCCGCTTCGTGCTCTTCGTTCTTGGCGAACAGCACCTTGAGCTTCACCCCCTCATCCAACTCGGAGAAGAGCGCCTTGTCATAGACGTGCGGGTTGTTGGCGATCAGGATGTTCGCGCACTTGAGGATCCGCCGCTTGGAGCGGTAGTTCTGCTCCAGCTTGATCAGCTTGAGGCTGGGGAAATCTTCGCTTAGCAGCACCAGATTCTGCGGCTTGGCACCGCGCCAGGAGTAGATGGACTGGTCATCATCCCCTACCACGGTAAAACGTGCACGCTCGCCGACGATCTGCTTCACCAGCTCGTACTGGCTGGTGTTGGTGTCCTGATACTCATCGACCAGCAGATAGCGGATCTTGTTCTGCCAGCGCTCGCGCACCTCCTGATTGCTCTTGAGCAGCAGGGTCGGCATCACGATGAGGTCGTCAAAATCCAGCGCGTTATAGGCCACCATCTGGCGGTGATAACGCTCGTAGAGCTGGGCCATCAACACCTCTTCCGGCCCGCGAGCGATGCGCATGGCGCGGGCTGGCAGGATAAGGTCGTTTTTCCAGTTGGAGATTTGGCTGATAAGGGCCGAGAGCTTGTCCTTGGTTGTCGAGCTCGTCTTCAGTCAACTCTTTCAGCAGCGCCAGCTGGTCGGTGTCATCGAACAGGGAGAAGTTCGCCTTGAGATTCAGGCTCTTGTGCTCCCGACGAATGATATCGAGACCCAGGGTATGGAAGGTGGAGACCATCAGCCCCCGCGCCTCCTTGCGACCCAGGGTCTGGCCGACCCGCTCCTTCATCTCCCGCGCCGCCTTGTTGGTAAAGGTGACCGCAGCGATGTTGCGCGCACTGTAGCCGCACTGCTGCACCAGATAGGCAATCTTGTTGGTGATGACGCGGGTCTTGCCCGATCCGGCACCCGCCAGCACCAGGCAAGGGCCGGAGACATACTTGACCGCTTCGTTCTGATTGGGGTTGAGCTTCATGGGCCGGATCTCTTGGCTTATGATGAGGGGCGGCATTGTACCAGAAATCACCCGACGAGCCGTACCTGCTGCACGGCAGGCAACCGCCAATCGGGCTTATCGCGCCTTGTGTTCGGGCGCTATTTTCAGGATCATGGCCGACCTTTCGAGATGATGACTTTTTCCAGATGATGAGGGGAGCATGAATCAGCAACAGCACGACCAACTGCGCAGCCAGTTTCCGGCCTTGACGCAGGAGGTAAACGGCCACCCTCTGGTCTATCTGGACAACGCCGCCACCACCCAGAAACCGCAAGCGGTACTGGATGCCATCGCTCACTACTATCGGGCCGACAACGCCAATGTGCACCGTGCCGCCCATGCTCTGAGTGGCCGCGCTACCCGCGCCTTTGAGGCTGCCCGCGAGACGGTCGCCCGCTTTATCAATGCGCCCCGCAGCCACGAAGTTATCTGGACCCGTGGTACCACAGAAGCGATCAATCTGGTAGCCCAGAGCTGGGGGATGAGCGAGCTCAAAGCGGGGGACGAGATCATCCTCAGCACGCTGGAGCACCACGCCAATATCGTCCCGTGGCAGCTGGTCACCCAACGCACAGGCGCAGTCATCCGGGTTATCCCACTCGATAAGCGGGGCGATCTCGATCTGGCCGCCTATCACGCCATGCTGGGGCCACGTACCCGGCTGGTGAGCGTGGCCCACGTATCCAATGCCCTTGGCACCGTCAATCCAGTCAAAGAGATGGTGGCAGCGGCCAAGGCAGCTGGCGCCGTGACACTGATCGACGGCGCCCAGGCGGTGGCTCATCTCGAGGTGGATGTGCAGGCCATCGGTTGCGACTTCTACGTCTTCTCCGGTCACAAGCTCTATGGCCCGACCGGCATAGGCGTGTTGTGGGGCCGCACCGAGCTATTGGAACGGATGCCGCCCTGGCAAGCAGGTGGCGAGATGATCGATCGGGTCAGTTTCAGCGGCACCACCTTCAATACCCTGCCCTTCAAGTTCGAAGCGGGCACTCCCCATATCGCTGGCGCTATCGGCCTCGCTGCCGCCATCGACTTTGTGATGGCGCAAGATAGGCAATGGCTCGACCAGCATGAGCAGGCCCTGACCGACTATCTGGTCGCTGGCCTTCAGCAGGTGCCGGGGCTGCGTCTGATCGGCGAACCCGGCCAACGCGCCGGTTCGGTCTCTTTCCTGCTCGACGACATCCACCCGCAAGATGCTGCTACCCTGCTCGATATGCAGGGGATCGCCCTGCGAGTCGGCCATCACTGCGCCATGCCGTTGATGGAGTCGCTCGGGATCGGCGGCACGATGCGCGCCTCGCTGGCCTGCTACAACAATCGGAACGATGTCGACGCCCTGCTGGCCGCCCTGCACAAACTCAGTGACTTCTTCTAAGGCAGACAACCGAATGAGTGACCTCGCAAGCTATACCCAGATTGGCCTTGAGCCCAACGCCGACACCATCCGCCAGCAGTTTGCCGCCGCTCATGGCTGGGAGAACCAGTACCGGCTCATCATCCAGCTCGGCAAGCAGCTGCCAGCGCTACCCGCCGAATGGCAGCAGGAGGAGTTCCGCCTCAAGGGGTGTGAAAGCCAGGCCTGGCTGAAGGGAGAACAAAGCGAGGATGGCTGCTGGCACTTTGCCTGTGATTCCGATGCCCGGATCGTGCGGGGCCTTATCGTCATCGTGCTGGCGGCACTCAACCACCAATCGTCTGCGGCGATCCAGGCATTTGATATGGAAGGGTATTTCACCGAACTGGGACTTGAGAAACACTTGAGCCCGTCACGAGGTAACGGGCTCAGAGCTATCGTGCTGGCGATCCGGGAACAGGCTGTCTAACCCGCTCTGTTCAGTGGTCGATTAGGCTTCACCAATCGACCCTGCATCTTCATTCCCGCTCTCTTTCTCGGCGCGGGCCCCCCGCTCGGCAATCTTCTTCAATACCCGGGACGCGGCAACCAGCCCGAAGGTTGCCGTCACCGGCGTCACGGCGCCAAAACCGGAGGCGCAATCCATCTTCATGGTGCCATCGCTGGCCGCCTTGGCCTGACAGGTGCCACCATTACCATCCGGATAACTCAGCTGCTCGGTTGAGAAGACACACTCCACCCCGAATTTGCGCGCCGGATTCTTGCTGAAATTGTGCAACCGGCGCAGGTCGGAGCGCACCTTTGCCGCCAACGGGTCTTGAATAGTCTTGGCCAGATCGGCCACGGTGATCTGGGTCGGATCCATCTGCCCGCCAGCACCACCGGCCACAATTACCGGTATCTTGTTGCGCTTGCAGAAGGCAATCAGCGCCACCTTGGCCTTGACCGAGTCGATGGCGTCCACCACATAGTCAAACTCTCGCTTGATATGCTCGGCCAGGTTGTCGGCGGTGACGAAATCGTCCACCTCGATCACTTCGCAATCCGGATTGATGGCGCGAATGCGCTCGGCCATCACCTCGGTCTTGAGGCGACCAACCGTACCCTGCATAGCGTGGATCTGGCGATTGGTGTTGGTGATGCAGATATCATCCATGTCGATCAGGGTGATCTGGTTGATGCCGGCGCGGGCCAGCGCCTCGGCCGCCCAGGAGCCCACGCCACCGATCCCCACCACACAGACCTTGGCCTGGCTAAAGGAACGCAGTGCGCTCTGACCATAAAGACGGGCAATGCCCCCGAATCGCTGTAGATATTCTGCTTTCATACCACCACCTTGCTTGAGGGCGGCCATTATAACGACAACCAACGCCAGCGGCGATGGCAGAACCGGAGAAAATAGGGGAGGAAAAACAGGGAAAACGGCAGAGAAGAGGGAATAAAAGGTCAATATTAAGGCGATTTACTGAATTGTAGGCAATAAAAAACCCCGCTCGATGAGCGGGGTTCTTAAATTGGGTGCCTGGCAGTGTCCTACTCTCGCATGGCGAATGCCACACTACCATCGGCGCTACCGCGTTTCACTTCTGAGTTCGGCATGGGATCAGGTGGTTCCACGGCGCTATGGCCGCCAGGCAAATTCTTAATCCAGAAAGCTGACGTGAGTAGTGATGTTGCGCTTGGCTTGTCACTATCACTGAATTTGAGTAGTTCGTTCTATTTGCTACAAGCCTTAGAACACTTCTTGGGTGTTGTATGGTTAAGCCTCACGGGTAATTAGTATGGGTTAGCTCAACACGTCGCCGCGCTTACACACCCCACCTATCAACGTTGTGGTCTCCAACGGCCCTTTAGGACCCTCAAGGGGTCAGGGATGACTCATCTCAGGGCTCGCTTCCCGCTTAGATGCTTTCAGCGGTTATCGATTCCGAACTTAGCTACCGGGCAGTGCCACTGGCGTGACAACCCGAACACCAGAGGTTCGTTCACTCCGGTCCTCTCGTACTAGGAGCAACTCCCTTCAATCATCCAACGCCCACGGCAGATAGGGACCGAACTGTCTCACGACGTTCTGAACCCAGCTCGCGTACCACTTTAAATGGCGAACAGCCATACCCTTGGGACCGACTTCAGCCCCAGGATGTGATGAGCCGACATCGAGGTGCCAAACACCGCCGTCGATATGAACTCTTGGGCGGTATCAGCCTGTTATCCCCGGAGTACCTTTTATCCGTTGAGCGATGGCCCTTCCATTCAGAACCACCGGATCACTATGACCTACTTTCGTACCTGCTCGACCTGTCCGTCTCGCAGTTAAGCTGGCTTATGCCATTGCACTAACCTCCTGATGTCCGACCAGGATTAGCCAACCTTCGTGCTCCTCCGTTACTCTTTGGGAGGAGACCGCCCCAGTCAAACTACCCACCAGGCACTGTCCGCGGCCCAGATTCATGGGCCTGCGTTAGAACATCAAACATACAAGGGTGGTATTTCAAGGACGGCTCCAGCGCAACTGGCGTCACGCCTTCAAAGCCTCCCACCTATCCTACACATGTAGGTTCAATGTTCAGTGCCAAGCTGTAGTAAAGGTTCACGGGGTCTTTCCGTCTAGCCGCGGGTACACCGCATCTTCACGGCGAATTCGATTTCACTGAGTCTCGGGTGGAGACAGCATGGCCATGGTTACACCATTCGTGCAGGTCGGAACTTACCCGACAAGGAATTTCGCTACCTTAGGACCGTTATAGTTACGGCCGCCGTTTACCGGGGCTTCGATCAAGAGCTTCGCTTGCGCTAACCCCATCAATTAACCTTCCGGCACCGGGCAGGTGTCACACCCTATACGTCCACTTTCGTGTTTGCAGAGTGCTGTGTTTTTGATAAACAGTCCCAGCCATCTGGTCACTGCGACTCCCAACTGCTCCATCCGCAAGGGACTTCACTGTCAAGAGCGAACCTTCTCCCGAAGTTACGGTTCTATTTTGCCTAGTTCCTTCACCCGAGTTCTCTCAAGCGCCTTGGTATTCTCTACCCGACCACCTGTGTCGGTTTGGGGTACGATGACTTGTAATCTGAAGCTTAGAGGCTTTTCCTGGAAGCAGGGCATCAATGGCTTCCACACCGTAGTGTGTTCGTCTCGTGTCTCAGTGTTGTGTCTCCGGATTTGCCTAGAAACACCACCTACGCACTTTCACCAGGACAACCGTCGCCTGGCCCACCTAGCCTTCTCCGTCCCCCCATCGCAATTACAAGTCGTGCAGGAATATTAACCTGCTTCCCATCGACTACGCCTTTCGGCCTCGCCTTAGGGGTCGACTCACCCTGCCCCGATTAACGTTGGACAGGAACCCTTGGTCTTCCGGCGAGGAGGCTTTTCACCCCCTTTATCGTTACTTACGTCAGCATTCGCACTTCTGATATCTCCAGCATACCTCTCGATACACCTTCGCAGACTTACAGAACGCTCCCCTACCACTCACACATAAGTGTGAATCCGCGGCTTCGGTGCCTGGTTTGAGCCCCGTTACATCTTCCGCGCAGGCCGACTCGACTAGTGAGCTATTACGCTTTCTTTAAATGATGGCTGCTTCTAAGCCAACATCCTAGCTGTCTGAGCCTTCCCACATCGTTTCCCACTTAACCAGAACTTTGGGACCTTAGCCGGCGGTCTGGGTTGTTTCCCTCTTCACGACGGACGTTAGCACCCGCCGTGTGTCTCCCGGATATTACTTACTGGTATTCGGAGTTTGCATGGGGTTGGTAAGTCGGGATGACCCCCTAGCCCAAACAGTGCTCTACCCCCAGTAGTATTCGTCCGAGGCGCTACCTAAATAGCTTTCGGGGAGAACCAGCTATCTCCGAGTTTGATTGGCCTTTCACCCCCAGCCACAGGTCATCCCCTAACTTTGCAACGTTAGTGGGTTCGGTCCTCCAGTTGATGTTACTCAACCTTCAACCTGCCCATGGCTAGATCACCCGGTTTCGGGTCTACACCTTGCAACTAGACGCCCAGTTAAGACTCGGTTTCCCTACGGCTCCCCTATACGGTTAACCTCGCTACAAAATGTAAGTCGCTGACCCATTATACAAAAGGTACGCAGTCACCCCGAAGGGCTCCCACTGCTTGTACGTACACGGTTTCAGGTTCTATTTCACTCCCCTCACAGGGGTTCTTTTCGCCTTTCCCTCACGGTACTGGTTCACTATCGGT
>NZ_JBQBEO010000002.1:4497500-4646227 GCF_051919525.1 Aeromonas sp. 6P
AAATAAACTGTTCGACTTCTTATTGCTAAGAAATCGTCTTGGTCACTTCACCAGACATTGAAAATCAAAAATTGTTTTGATGTTCGATGCTGTGAGTGCCCACACAGATTGCTTGATTCAAATTGTTAAAGAGCGTCACGCTTGTCGCGTTGAGGAGGCGCATATTACGCCTCTCACTTCGAAAGTCAAGCGATTCTTTTCGCTTTTCTTTCGGCGCCCACTTCGCTAGGAAGCTGGCTCATCAGGTTGGCGTGTTCCGCCGTGCTGGTAGGGGCGCATTATAGGGAGCCGCGCTGCGATGACAAGACTTTTTTTGAAGATAATCACGAAAATTTCAAATTATTCAATTAGAAACAGCTTATTCAGTGTATATATACAATGTTATCCACAATCCGGTTATTTCACTCCCATTTTAGCGTCATTTATGTCGCCTTCAGTGACCTTGGGAATGCCATACTGGAGCCGATAACCTCTCCCGAGTGGTCCATGGTAGCGCCAATCAGGAAAGCTGGTTACCATGGAGGTGAATATAGTGTTGCACCTTTTTTGCTTTCATTTACAAAAGGTCTTTTAAGATGAATTTATCCAAGTTTCCCGTATATATGCAGGCCGCAATCCTTGCTCTGGTATTGGCAGTGGTTGGCTACCTGGTTGCCCAGGCCCTGCAGTTCTCTTTGAAAGCGGAAGTGATTTTTGCAGCAGGTCTGGCCATTGGCGGTTTCGTGGTACCGCTGTTCCTGAAGCGAACCCCGGCTAATGTCGCCGAGTCGATCGCCAATCAGGAGACTTGCACCTTATATGTAGGCAACCTGCCCTATCGCGCCAATGAGATTGCAGTGCGCGAATTGTTTGCCGAACAGGGCCAGGTCATTTCCGTACGGTTGATGAAGGACAAGGCAACCGGCAAGCGCAGAGGTTTCGGTTTCGTGGAGATGCCCGCCGCCGATGCCGCCAAGGCGATTGCCGCTTTGAATGACAAAGAGTATCAGCAGCGCACCCTCAAGGTGCGTGAAGCGAATGACAAACGTGATAAAGAGGAAAGAGAAGGTAGCGAAACTGACGCCTAACCGCTCGTCAGTACTTCACCTCTTCCAGTGATGACAGCCCCCATGCTTGCAAGGGGGCTGTCAGTTTTTGAGCCTCCCCATCCAGCCGGGTACAGTAAGCCCTGGCAATAACCTCTTCTATATGTACAGGCTGCACGACGGTATGCCCGCCATTGTTCAGCAACCAGGCCACCCGTTTGGCAACAGCACTGCCCGAGTCAATAAGCTGACATTGCGGCATCAGTTGCCCAATCTCTTCATTGAGTAGCGGGAAGTGAGTGCAACCGAGCACCAGCGTATCCGGCTTTTCTTCCCCCTCCAGCCAATCGGCCAATACCTCGTGCAGTAGCGCCATATTGACCGGTAGGCCCGCCAGCTTGTGTTCGGCTTCTATGACCAGCTCGGTGGTGCCCTTGAGTAGCACCTGCTTGCCGGGAGCAAACTGGGCGATCAGTTCATGGGTATAGTCGCGGCTGACGGTGCCCGGCGTAGCAAGCAGACCGATACAACCGTTGCGAGTCTGTGCAGCGGCGGGCTTGATGGCTGGCACCACCCCCACCACGGGAATATCCAGTGCCTCACGCAAGGCCGGCAGCGCTATGGTGCTGGCCGTGTTGCAGGCAATCACCACCAGATCGATATGATGACGGGCTACCATGGTGGTCACCAAGCGGGTGCAGGCAGCAATCAGGGCGGGCTCGCTCAATTCACCATAGGGGAAGTTGGCGTTGTCGAAGCAGTAGAAATAGTTGTGTGCCGACAGAACGCGGCGGATCTCGCGGTAGATGGTCAGGCCACCCATACCGGAGTCGAACACGAGAATATTGGCCACTTGAGCTCCCCTTTGGTGCAAGGCGGCGATCATACTCCCGCCTGCCGCCAATAGAAAAGGCCCTGCCAATGGCAGGGCCTCGGTTTTTCAAAGATGAACTGAATAAAGCATCAGAAACGGTAGTCGGCTGTTACTTTGAACTCGGTACCCGGTGATGCATAACCATAAGCGGGGGCGTAATCACGATCGAACAAGTTGTCTATACGCCCCCCCAAAGTGAACTGGGGGGTGACGCCATAGTTGGCACCGAGATTGAGCAGTGTATAGGAGCCAAGCTCCACTCGCTGGACGGGGAAGCTGTTGAAGTTCTTGTCATCCCGTTTGCCGACGTAGAGCAGCTCGGTCGAGAGAGCGACCGGTCCCAACTGCACCTGAGTCAGCCAGCTGGCTTTCTGCTTGGCCCGCCGCAACAGTTGCTGATCACCCTCGTTTTTGTCTTCAGCCCGGGTGTAATCAAAGCTCAGATCGTGGCGCAGTGGTCCGGTTTCCAGACCCAGCGCCACTTCTACACCGTGGATCTCGGCATCCGTGTTATCCGGTCTGCAGGTGGAGGACGCACTCTGGCAGGCGATCAGGTTCTGGATCTTGTTGCGATATAAGTTCAACGACCAATCCCAACCGGTATAACGGCCGGTAAAATCCAACTCCAAGTTCTTGCTCTCTTCCGGCTTGAGTGCTGGGTTCTCGGAACCTGGGTAATAGAGCTGGATAAAGGTAGGTGCCTTGAAGGCGGTACCATAACTCAGCCGCACATTGTGGTTCTCATCGATATCCAACCCGCTGGCGGCAGACCAGGTGTTGTGACGACCATACTGCTGGTTGTCATCGGTCCGACCGGACAGCTCCCACAGCAACGCCTGCCAACGGTAGCTTCCCACGGCAAACAGACCGGTGTTGTCACGGTCAGGAGCGCGGAATCCGCTAACTACCGGAGAGCCCGAACTCCAATCGCTCCCACGAGAGTCAGATTTCATCTGTTCACGCTGCCAATCTGCTCCACCGGTCAGATTGACCCCTTCTATGCCGCTCCAGCTGTTGATCCAGGATAGGCGCATCAAACCGGTATGGATGGGGTGACCACTCGCCTCCCCCTTGCTCTCCTGCCAAGTCTTCAGCTTGTTCTCACCGTAACTGGCTTCAAGTCGACTGATCAGATCCTTACCCTGGAACTTGAGACCACCATCATATTGGAAAGCCTGTACCCGACTCTGGTCCGTGCTGCCATCTGTGTCGGTGAGATTGTCATAGCCCTGAGCATTGAAGTCCGCACTCCAAGCATCATTAAAAGCGTGGTTCAAACCAATTTGGCCATTACGGCTGGCAAAACCATCACGATCAGGCTGTTTGGTATTGGCTACGACATCAAAACCATCGGTACGTTCGTAGCCGATCAGCATGTTCATATCGGTTTTTTGGCCCAATGACTGAACCGTTCTTAGCTCACCCTGACCATAGCCATGGCTGCCAGCACCGCCCTTCAGGTGTGTCTCGCTGCCATTCTTGGCGGATGTTTTGGTGATGAGGTTGATAACGCCGCCAATGGCATCGGAACCATACACAGCCGCGCGTGGGCCACGGATATACTCGATGCGCTCGATATTGCCGAGCGGGATTTGGCTGAGATCAGGCGTACCCGCCACCATGGCTGCAATCGGACGACCATTCATCAAAACCAGCGAGTGGTTGGAGTTGGTTCCACGGATAAACAGGCTGCTGATGTGACCCCGTCCTCCCAGTGTCGCTATCTGCACACCAGGCAGGGTTTTCAGCAGTTCGGGCAAACTCTGAACCTGACGAGATTCGATCTCGGCACGATCGATCACCACAACGGGCGCCAGCACCGAGCTGACCGGTTGTTCCACGCGGTTGGCCGTAATGACCAGAGTTGGATTGATGGGGATGGTGGTTTGGGCAAACGCCGCCGTCGGCAACAGGGCAGCCGCCAGAAATTTCTTCGACATGAGAGATCCTTAAGTTCGCGTAAGTATCTACTTCGTGGCCGGTTTCTCTCGGCCCGAAATACGAACTCTGGCAGGTCTTCGGGCTCGGGGGCTGATAGCCTACGGCGACGGCTTCCCGCCTGACGGCAGTGCCCTGATGTCGCTTCGTTCCCCCTTACCGCTGCGCGCCAGCTCCGGATTCTCACCGGATTCCCTATTAAGCATGATGCGCCAAAGCGGGAGGATTATAGGCAGAGCCAAGCTGGATGTATAGCCATCCAGATTTCTATTTCTTGCCAGCCAGCACCGCCAGCCTCTGCTGGGCCCCCTCCATTACCGCTTGCACCCCGGGATGGGAGAGATGGCGCCCTGCCGAAACCAGATAGTAAGAGAGAGTGACGTCGGTGAGGGTCGCAATTCGCTCCACCCCGTAGAGGCGACCAATCTCGTCAGCCATTGCCAGCGGCGCCGGGAAGATCCCCATCCCCGCCTTGCCGAACGACTTCATCAGAGTGGAGTCATCAAACTGCCCCACCAGATGGGGGTGAATGCCCTGCTGGCGATACCACTCCAGCAGCCGATCGTGGGTGGCCGATTTCTCTCCGGGGATCAGCAACGGCAACCCCTCCAACGAGGCGGGAAAGCCATCCCGCGCCCGCGCCGCCAACTCGGGACTGGCAAACAGCGCCAGCGGGCTGCGCCCCAGCTCGTGGTTATAGCCACGCACGCCGCTGTCGGGAGGGAGCGGGCGATCGATCAGCACCATGTCGAGCTTGTGGCGGGCCAGTTCACTGAACAGCTGCTCGGCCCGCTCCTCGTGACACACCAGCCGCAGCGGCGTTGCCAGCGCCATGGCGGGAGCCAGCAGCTCGAACGCCAGAGTACGGGGTACCGAATCGGCAATACCTACCTGCATGGTCAACTCCTGACTGGCGTGGCGCAGGGTGTGCTCCAGCTCGGCACCGAGCGAGAAAATCGCCCCAGCCTGCTCCTGCGCCTGCCGTCCGGCAGCGGTCAGCACCAGACGCCGCCCCACCCGGTTGAACAGCGCCACTCCGAGGGACTGCTCCAGCTCGGCGACCTGACCGCTGATGGTCTGCGGCGTTAAGTGCAGCTGTTCGGCGGCCTGCGTCACGCTGCCGCTGCGTGCCACATGCCAGAAGTAGTAGAGCTGTTTGTAGTTGAGCATGCCGTTCCCTATCAGTTTTTACCGAACAACCATCAGCGAGAATCTGATTTTATCGAAACATTGCGGGCTCTAGCATGCAACCATTATCTGAACTGCCCTGCGAACCATCATGCTGGACGTTGTTGTACTCTTCTTTCTGTTTGGTCTGCTGGCCGGTCTGGTGCGCTCCGAGCTCAAACTGCCTCCTGCCCTCTACGACACCCTCTCCCTCTTTCTGCTTCTGGCCATCGGCCTCAAGGGCGGCGTCGGTCTGGCCCAGCAATCCCTGCAGCCTCTGCTGCCGCAACTGGCGCTGGTGATCCTGCTGGGCGTGGTGCAGACCCTGCTCGGCTTTGCCGTGCTGTGCCTCAAGATGAACCGGGTCGATGCCGCCGCCACCGCCGCCCACTATGGCTCGGTCAGCGTCGCCACCTTTGCGGTCGGGGTGAACTGGCTCACCGAGCGGGGCATCAGCTTCGAATCCCAGCTCTCCATCTTCCTCGCGGTGATGGAGATCCCCGCCATTCTGGTGGGCATAGTGCTCGCCCGCGGCATCAGTCGCGAGACCCGCTGGCGCATGCTGGCGCACGAGACCTTCCTCGGCAAAGGGGTCACCCTGCTGCTGGGCGGCATGGCCATCGGCTATCTGGCCGGGCCGGACGGGATTGCCCCGCTCAAACCGCTGTTTGTCGACCTGTTCAAGGGTGCGCTGGCGCTGTTCCTGCTGGAGATGGGCCTCATCGTCGCTCGCCAGTGTCAGGATCTGCGCCGCCATGGCCTGTTCCTGCTCGGCTTCGCCCTGTTGATGCCGCTCGCCTCGGCGGGACTGGGATTGGCTGCTGGCCAGCTGATGGGGCTCTCCCTCGGCGGCCTGACCCTGCTAGCCACTCTGGCGGCCAGCGCCTCCTATATTGCCGTGCCGGCCACCATGCGCATCGCCGTGCCTCAGGCCAACCCGGGGCTCTCTCTCAGCGCTGTGCTGGGGGTCACCTTCCCGTTCAACATCATGCTGGGGATCCCGCTCTACCACAGCTGGGCCCGCCACTTCACGGAGTAGCCACATGCAGACCGAGACCCGCACCCTGCTGACCATCATCACGGAAGCCAATCTGGAGCCTACCCTGCTGCGCACCCTCACCCGCGAGGGGCTACGCGGCTACACCATCACAGATGCCCGCGGTCGGGGGGATCATGGCGAGCGCAACGCCAGCTGGAGCGAGAGCGGCAACATCCGGCTGGAGGCCATCTGCAGCCGGGAGCAGGCGGAGCGGCTGCTGGCCCATCTGCAGAGTCGTTACTACCCCGACTACGCCATGATCGCCTTTCTGCAACCGGTCGAAATCGTGCGACCCGAGAAATTCTGAGCCGGCTTGCCGGCTCTTTTTGTTCATCAAAAGCAAACGTTTAACAGCAAGGATTCAGAGAAAATGAACACCCCTCCCCTGATCGGCCTGGTAATGGGCTCCGACTCCGACTGGCCAGTGCTGCAGGCTGCCGCCCGCATCCTCAAGGAGCACGGCGTGCCCTACGAGGCGCAGGTGGTCTCGGCCCATCGCACCCCGGATCTGCTGTTCGAGTATGCCGCCACTGCCCGCGAGCGCGGACTGCGCGCCATCATCGCCGGGGCCGGTGGCGCCGCTCACCTGCCGGGTATGGTCGCCGCCAAGACCACATTGCCGGTGCTGGGGGTGCCCATACCATCACGCCATCTCAAGGGAATGGACTCCCTGCTCTCCATCGTGCAGATGCCCAAAGGGGTACCGGTCGCCACCTTCGCCATCGGCGAAGCGGGGGCTGCCAACGCCGCCCTGTTTGCGGTCTCTCTGCTCTCCGTTGCACAAGACGACGACGCCCCACGCTACCGGCAGCAGCTCGACGACTTCCGCACCCACGAGCAAGATCGAGTGCTGGCACTGCAACTGGAGGAGCCGACATGATCCTGCCCCCCGCCACCCTCGGCATGCTCGGCGGCGGTCAGCTTGGCCGCTACTTTGTGATGGCCGCCCACCGCCTCGGCTACAAGGTGGTGGTGCTGGATCCCGACCCGGCCAGCATCGCCGGTGCCGCCGCCGATCACCATATTGTCGCCCCCTATGACGACCCGACCGCCCTGCACGAGCTGGCCAGCCGCTGCGAGGCCATCAGCTGCGAGTTCGAAAATGTGCCCGCCGCTACCCTCGCGCTGCTCGAAAATCAAAAGCCGGTGCGCCCAGCCGCCAGCGCGGTGCGCATCTGTCAGGATCGCAGCGAGGAGAAAGCCTTTCTGCGCAGGGCCAACATCCCGGTTGCCCCCTCTCTGGCGCTACTGCCGGAAGAGCCCATCCCCGCACAGGCCAGCGAACTCTTCCCCGCCATCCTCAAGACAGCCCGCGAAGGGTACGACGGCAAGGGGCAGTGGCAAGTGAACAATCTGGATGAGCTGGCGACGGCGCTGGCAGCCAGTGGTGTGCCCTGCGTGCTGGAAAAACGGTTGGCGCTGGAGGGGGAGTTTGCCCTGACTCTGGCCCGCAGTCCGAGCGACACCATCAGCGCCCTGCCGCTGGTGCAGAACTGGCACAGCAGCGGCATTCTCGATCAGACCCGCTCCCCTGCCAATGTGCCGGTGCTGGAGAGCGAAGCCAAAGGGATCGCCGAGCGGCTTATCGCAGCCCTCGATTACGTGGGGGTGCTGACGGTGGAGTTCTTTCTGGTGGAAGGCAGATTGCTGGTCAATGAGCTGGCACCCCGCCCCCACAACTCGGGTCACCCCAGCCTCGACAACGCCGCATGCAGCCAGTTCGAGTTGCAGGTGCGGGCCCTGTGCGATCTGCCGCTGCCGGAGCAGATCGCCGTGCGCCCCGCCCTGTTAATCAACCTGCTGGGGATCTCTGGCAGAACGGCACGCCAGACTGGGCCGCCCTGCTGGCGCTGCCCGGCCTGCATCTGCACCTCTATGGCAAGGGCGAACCCCGCCCCGGCCGCAAGATGGGCCATATCACGGTGACCGGTGACGACTGGTCAACGGCGGAAGAGAGCTGCCGTCAGGCTCGCCAGCTGCTGGGGCTAGCGCCGCGCTGATCGAGCATCGGAAATGCAAAGACCCGGGCATGGCCCGGGTCTCTGTTTTTGCTTGCTATGGCAGGAAGGCTTATCAGGCCCGCTCCACCGCTACCGGTGCCGGCAGGCGGATGGTGAGGGAGAGCACCAGCGCCACCACCAGCAATACCAGGATCAGGTGGAAGGTCGCCATAAAGCCGCCAAACAGGGAGGCCACAATGGAGCCGATGATGCTGCCCAGACCAAAGCCCAGATAGATGACGCCGTAGTTCTTGGTCAGGTTGTTGAGACCGAAGAAGTCGCTCACCAGCGAGGGGTAGACGGTGATGGTGCCACCGAAGCTGAAGGCCACACAGGCAACCGCCACGAAGAACAGATTGGCATTGAGCGGCACGAACAGCAGCAGCGCCATGCCCGCCAGGGTAATCAGCTGAGCGATGGTAATAACCCGGATGCGGGACATCTTGTCAGAGAGGATACCCAGCACCAGACGGCCACCCAGGTTGGCCATGGCAATGATGGCGACGGCATTGGCGGCGACTACAGCAGGCAGACCCACCATCTTCTCGCCGATATCCTTGGCCACACCGATGACGTAGAGGCCGCTCATGCAGGCGGTGAGGAACATCAGCGCCAGCATCCAGTACTGCGGCTTGCGCATCGCCTCGGCCAGGGTGAAGTCACGACTCTCGCTCTGCTGCACGGAGGCGGCCTGCTTGGGCGCATCCTTCATCAGCATACCGCCCACCAGCACCATGGACATCGCAATCAAGCCCCACAACTGGAAGGTGGTCTCAAGGCCGGAGCTGGAGAGCAGCAGCAGGTTGATATATTTGAAACCGAGACTGCCGAGACCATAGGCACCGATGGAGCAGGCGGAGATCAGCCCCTTGCGCTCCGGGAACCACTTCACGCAGTTGGAGAGGGTCATCAGGTAGCCGGTACCGTCGGCAAAACCGACCAGAATACCCGCGCAGAGGTAGAGCATCGCCAGATTGCTGGCATGAGCGGTGAGGAAGAAGCCGATGCCGAGCAGCACGCCGGCGCCCAAGGTTACGTTGCGCACCCCGAACCGCTCCTGCAGCTTGCCCGCCATGGAGGAGGCGACCGCCAGCGACAGGCTGAGCAGACCGAAAGCGAAAGCGACCTGACTCACCGGCTCGTCCAGCTTGTCGGAGAGCTGGGCGTTGAACAGGCTCCAGGTATAGACAGAACCCAGTGCGAACTGGGTGATGATGGTACCGATCAGTGTCAGGTACCGGGTGCGATTCATCTCTTTGGTCATGATGCGTCTCGGTCGATGGCCTTAAGGAAACTGGGGCCACTATAGACAAGACGCTGTTCGCGCCGATCGATTAAGGCATGAAATGCAGATCGGCGGGAATGAATGACAATCAGAGCCGCATCAGCTGACGGAACGCCTTGATGTTGCTGCGACTGACCGGCACCTCGAACGGCAGATCATGGAGCCGGATGAGGTAGGTGCTGTTAAACCAGGGGACTATTTCGCGGATCTTGTTGATGTTGACGCAGTAGGAGCGGTGACAGCGGAAGAACCCCTCGGCTGGCAGCCGGCTGACAAACTCGCTGATGGTCATGGTCATCACATAGCGGTCATCGCGGGTGTAGACATAGGTGAGCTTCTCGTCGGCTTCCGCATAGTAGAGCTGCTCGCAGGGGGTGACGATGATGCGCTCCCCCTTCACCAGATTGACGGTGCGATTGTGGGGGCTGTTCCCCTCACCGCTCGCCTCCCCCGTGGTGGCTGACTGCGACCTGCCCGCATGCTCGAGCTTTTGCAGCAGATTGATGATGCGGGGCTCGTTGTAGGGCTTGAGGATGTAGTCGAACGCCTCCAGCTCGAACGCCTCCACCGCAAACTCCTTGTAGGCGGTGACGAAGACGATGTGGGGCGGATGGCTCGACTTGTGCAGGTTCTTGGCCAGCAGCAGGCCATCGATGGAGGGGATCTGGATATCCAGAAACACCACATCCACCTCGTGATCCTGCAGGTATTTAAACGCCTCCAGCCCATCCTCAAAACTCGCCACTATCTCGATCTGGCTGTGCTGGTTCACCAGATAGATCAGCTCTTCGCGAGCCAGATACTCGTCTTCCACAATGATCGCTTTCAGCATGACAACACCTCTCGCGGCACACACTTATCCTCAACCATGATGGCTCTCAGCATGGCATCGACTCCTGATCCGGCAGATAGAAACTCACCTCGGTACCCGGCTCCAGCCGCTTGAGATGCAGGCCGTCGCCATAAAGCAGCTTGACCCGCTGATGCACGTTCATCAGGCCGATGCTGCGGCTCTCCACCCGACCGGCGGCCACCCCGTCGATCACCGCCTGACTGATGCCGTAACCGGTATCCCGCACCGCTACCCGGATGCCGCCCGCCAGCTGTTTTACCTCGATGGTGACCCGGCCCGGTGCGCTGCGGGGCTGAATGCCGTGCAGGATGGCGTTTTCCACCAGCGGCTGCAACAGCAGGCTCGGCACCTGAATGTGCACATCGTCCACCTCGAACACCACCTCCAGCTTGTCGCCAAAGCGGGCCTGCTCGATGGCCACGTAGTCGCGCACCTGCTGCAGCTCCTCCTGAATGTCGATAAGCTCATCCCCCTTGTTGAGGTTGTAGCGCAGGTAGTCCGCCAGATTGGCGATCAGCTGGCGCGCCTGTTGGGGCCGGATGCGGATCAGCGACGAGATGGCGTTGAGGGCATTGAACAGGAAGTGCGGGTTGATCTTGCTCTGCAGGGCGGTGAACTCCGCCTTGCGGGTCATCTCCTTGAGCTGCTCGATGCGCGACACCTCCATCTGGGTGGAGATGAGCTGGGAGAGGCCCACCGCCATCTCCCGCAGGGAGCTGGTGATGCTGTGGGTGCGGCGGTAGTAGATCTTGAGGGTGCCGCTCACCGAGCCGTTTTCCCGCAGCGGAATAATGATGACCGAGTGGAAATCGGAGAGGTGATACTGGCGCAGATCGTTGTTGATGATGATCTGGTCGAGCAGCACCGCCTGCTGGGTCATGTCGCTGATGGCGTGGTGTTCATCCAGCTCGTAATAGTCCTTGCCCACCCCGACATAAGCCAGCACATCATGGGTATCTGTGATGGCCACCGCATCGGCGCTGATGTCGCGCCGGATCACATCACACACCTGACTGAGGGAGTGGCGATCGATGTTCTGGAAGAAGGGCAGCGTCTTGTTGGCGATATCCAGCGCCAGCTTGGCCTGCTTGGCGGCAATCAGCTCCTTCTCGTCATCCAGATCCTGCACCAGCTTGATGATAAGGCCGATGCAAAGCGCCCCGGCGATCATCGGATAGGCGATGTGGTTGACGATCTCCACACCGACTTCGTGGGGCTCGGTCAGCAGCCAGATCAGCAGCATGGTGAGCCCTTCGCAGAGCATCCCCGCCAGAATGCCGTAGAGCCAGAGCCGCGACTTGCGGCAGCGCAGGTGCAGCCAAGTAGCGAGCAGACCGGCGATAATACTGGCGATAAGGCAAGGGATGGAGGTGTGGCCATCCATATCGATGAGATAGCGGTGCAGGCCGGAGATGACCCCGGCCGGTATGCCGACCCAGGGGCCGAACAGGATGCCGCCGGAGATAATGGCAATGATCCGCACGTTGATCAGCGCCCCCTCTACCGGAATGCCGGTGTAGGTACTGAACACCGCAAACAGGCCGAAGATGGAGGCCACCAGCACCAGCTCCGCCGGGGTGTGATCCCGCTTCTGGAATAGCCGCTGGAACGGCCGGGTGCGGGTCAGGAAGAAGAGGGTCATCAGCATCAGCGCCGCCCGCTCGAACACCGCCAACAACATCATCTGATTCTCAAGCATCTGCGCCCCCTTGCGGCAACCCGACCGATCACCCTAACCCTGACCAATAAATCGGGGCCGGATAAACCAGCCCCTGTGACATCAACAGTACTGACCGGCCACCCAGCCGGAGGACCAGGCCCACTGGAAGTTGTAGCCACCGAGCCAGCCGGTCACGTCCACCACTTCGCCGATGAAGTAGAGGCCCGGCACCTTACGCGCTTCCATGGTCTTGGAGGAGAGCTCGTTGGTATCGACGCCGCCCAGGGTCACTTCGGCGGTGCGATACCCCTCGGTGCCGTTGGGCAGGATCTGCCAGTCACCCAGCAGGTTGGCCACCGCTTCCAGCTCCCGCTCGTTGTACTGGCGCATCGGCTTGCTGACCAGCTGGCCCAGCTCCACCAGCTTGTCGACGAAGCGCTTGGGCAGCTCGCGCCCCAGCACGGTTTTCAGCTCCTGCGCCGGGTGAGCCTGCGCCCATTCACGCAGGGCAGCCGGAATATCCAGCTCCGGCAACAGGTTGATGTGGATCTTCTCGCCGGCGTGCCAGTAGGAGGAGATCTGCAGGATGACGGGGCCGGAGAGGCCGCGGTGGGTGAACAGCATCGCCTCCTTGAAGCGGGTGCCATCCTCGGCGGTCACAGCTACCGGCAGGCTGATGCCCGCCAGATCGGCGAAGGCCTCTTTCTCCGCCTGATGGAGGGTGAAGGGCACCAGACCGGCGCGGGTCGGCAGCACCTTGAGACCGAACTGCTCCGCCAGCTTGAAGCCATACGGGGTCGCGCCCAGCTTGGGCATGGAGAGACCGCCGGTCGCCACCACCAGCGAGTGACAGCCGATCTCCCCCTTGCTGGTCGTCAGCACGAAGCCCTCATCCTGCTTACTGACAGTGAGGATCTCGGTCTGGAACTGCAGGGTCACCCCGGCCCAGTCACATTCGGTGAGCAGCACATCGACGATATCCTTGGCGCTCTCGAGACAGAACAGCTGCCCCAAAGTGCGCTCGTGATAGTTGACCCCGTGGCGATCCACCAGATCGATGAAATCCTGCTGGGTGTAGCGGGCCAGCGCCGACTTGCTGAAGTGGGGATTCTCCGACAGGTAGGCGTGAGCGCCCGCCTGATGGTTGGTGAAGTTGCAGCGGCCACCGCCACTGATGAGGATTTTGCGGCCCGGCTTCTTGGCGTTGTCGAGCACCAGCACGGAGCGGCCACGGTAGCCCGCCTGCGCCGCACACATCAATCCGGCCGCACCGGCCCCGATCACCACCACATCGACCTGCTTCATCATCACTCACTTATCAAAATAGAAACGGCACCTGGCCAGAACCGAGATTGCCTCTGACGGAACACAACCATAGTGGCTGCCCACCAGAATAAATAACGGCCCTTAAAAGGGCCGTTATTGTACTGGCTGAACACTAAGTGTCCACGACTATCAGGCGTTGCTGTCCATGATGCTGGCAGGGGCGCCCTTGGCCAGTTCGGCCAGCTCCTTGTCGATGAAGTAGAGGCCTTTGCCATCTTCACCCACCAGACCCAGACGGTCGACGATGCTCTTGAACAGCTTCTCCTCTTCATGCTGCTCGGCCACATACCACTGCAGGAAGTTGAAGGTGGAGTAGTCCTGGGTGGTGAAGGCTACGTGGGCCAAACCATTGATGCACTTGGTGATGTGGTACTCGTGCTCCAGGGTGGTACGGAACACATCGCCCAGCGACTTGAACTCGTGGGGAGGGGCATCGATGGCACCCAGTTTTGGCATGGCACCGGTCTCGCTCACGTAGGTGAACAGACGCTCCATGTGCTGGCGCTCCTCGACCGCGTGCTGGCGCAGGAAGGTCGCCGCCCCTTCAAAGCCCTTGTCTTCGCACCAGGCACTCATCTGCAGATAGAGATTGGAGGAGTAGAACTCCAGGTTAATCTGCTCGTTCAACTTCTCGATCATGGCTTGGGCCAGCATCTTGTTTCTCCTCAGTGATTTGGTATCGATTGTCGCCACACTCCCGCCGCGAATCAACCCGCCAACGAGAGGGAGATCCCGTTTCTTTCAGCTCAGGGGGTCAGCTCCCCAAGGGAGGCGACATCCACCGGCGCAGCATAATCGACGCCCGGCAGCTCGAAGCCGTTGAGTTGCATGAAGTCCTGCCGCAGCCCTGCAAAGTCCCCCAGCCCGTGGAAATTCTCCGGTGTCACCTTGGGCCAGAGCGCCGAAACGGCGGCCTGAATGGCCGGGTCGAGCTCGTGGTCATCCATCCGGATCAGCCGGTTGCCATCGGCTACTACCCCATTGGGCCCATACATCTTGGCAGCGAACAGTCGCTGCATCTGCTCGATGCAGCCTTCGTGCACACCGCGCTCCTTCATCACCCACATCAGCAGGCCCAGATAAACCGGCAGCACCGGAATATAGGCGCTCGCCTTGGTCACCAGCGCCTTGCAGACTGACACCCAGGCGTGACCGCCAATCTCGGCCAGCTGCAGGTTGATGGTCTCGGCGGTGGCGTGCAGATGCTCCTTGGCATAACCGATGGTGCCATCCCGATAGAGGGGATAGGTGGATTCGGGGCCGATGTAGGAGTAGGCGACGGTCTGCGCACCGGGGGCGAGACAACCGGCCTGCTGCAACGCCTGCATCCAGAGCTGCCAATCCTCGCCCCCCATCACGGTGACGGTATCGCGGATCTCCTCCGGCGTGGCAGGTGCCAGCGACTGCTGCACCAGGGTATCGCGCTCCAGATCCAGCCCCCAACCGCTGAACGGCTGGCCGGTGGTCTTGAGCACCGAACGCACCTGCGTGCCATCGGGCAGCACCCGGATGCCACTCGCCAGCGAATAGATCACCAGATCCACCTGCCCAAGCTGCTGGCGGATGGTATCGATGGCCTGCTGGCGCATCCCGTCGGAGAAGGCATCGCCAATCAGGTTGATGGCGATACGCCCCTCCTGCTCCGCCTCCTTGCGAAACCAGATGTTGTTGTACCAACCGGCGCTGCCGAGCCCCTTGTCGGAGGGGCCACGCTCGAAGGAGATACCAATGGTGTCGGCACCGGCACCAAAGGCGAGTGCAATGCGCGACGCCAGTCCAAACCCGGAGGAGGCACCCAGCACCAGCACCCGCTTGGGCCCATTGAACGGGCCAGCGGCCTTGATACGTTCGATCTGCTGCTGCACGGCGGCGCGACAGCCGATGGGGTGACAGTTGCGGGCAACACAACCTTGAATCTGGGGATGAATGATCATGGGAAGGCCTCCAAAGAAACTGGCTACAGCATAACCAAATCGAAAGAGATTAACTTGATGCCGGATCGCTATCAGTCAGAAAAGCCGCGGGAATTGAGGCAGAAAAACAAAAGGGAGCACGTGGCTCCCCAAAGCGGTATTCAGATGCTTTTTGTTGTTTTGTGTTCGTTGCGAAGCACGGGCCCATCCTATGCCTCTCCCCCCTGATCGGCAAGCCGAGGGGTGTGACCGGCGTCAAACTCTTGTTTAATTTATAGGCAAATAGTGGTTAATAACTGAGTGGCGGACCCTGTGTCACACGTCATTAAACTCATTTAAATCCCAAAACTGTGCCTGAGGCACCATTTTAGTTTCAGCAGAGATTGGTATAGTGGGCTGAAGGATCGGTAAGGAGAACCCCCATGAGTGGAACAACCTATTACAAGCATATTCTGGCTGCGATCGACCTCTCTGAAGATAACCGCAAGGTGATCGACAAGGCGGTGGACAGAGCCCGCTCCAACGGCGCCAAGCTGTCGGTTATCCATGTCGATGTGGACCTCAAGGATCTCTACACCGAGATGATCGATATCGACATCGACAACGTGCAGGATCAGGTGATCGCCGAAGCGAAAGAGAAGCTGGAGGCATTTCTGGCCTCGGTGGACTATCCCATCGAGAAGAAGCTGGTGATCTGCGGCGATCTGAGCGAGCGGGTCAATCAGGCGGTCAAGGAGTACGAGATCGACCTGCTGGTGTGCGGCCATCGCCAGAGCTTCTGGAGCCTGCTCACCTCGAGCGCCCGTCAGCTGATGAATACCGTGCCCTGCGATCTGCTGGTCGTCCCCTTGCAGAAGTAATGAAACCGGCGTAGTTTGATTTGCTATGAACATGACCGCATTCAATCACAACTACTGGTGGTGCTGCTCCTAAACAGGCGGCACCGCGTTTCTATTCAAGATTTCCCAAAGAAAACACCGTGACCGCCGAGAGGCGGTCAACTGTTTTTATCCCTTTGTCGCCTCCCGGCTCACCCAACTGGAGAGAGTGACATGCACAACCCCGTAATCCTGACTGGCGATCGTCCCACCGGCAAACTGCACATCGGCCACTATGTCGGTTCCCTGCGCCAGCGCGTCGAAGCCCAGCACCACTACCGTCAATTCGTGATGATCGCCGATCTGCAGGCGCTGACCGACAACGGCCACAACCCGGCCAAGGTGACAGACAACGTGCTGGAGGTGATGGCTGACTATCTGGCGGTCGGCCTCGACCCGGCCAAGACCACCTTCTGTTTGCAGAGCGCCCTGCCCGCCCTCGCCGAGCTCACCTGTTACTACCTCAATCTGGTCAGCGTCGCCCGGCTGGAGCGCAATCCCACCGTCAAGGCAGAGATCCAGCAGAAAGGGTTCGAACGCACGCTGCCGGCCGGTTTTCTGGTCTATCCGGTCAGTCAGGCCGCCGACATCACCGCCTTTCGCGCCAGTCATGTGCCGGTTGGGGAAGATCAGCTGCCGATGCTGGAGCAGACCAACGAGATCGTCCGCCGCTTCAACTCTCTGGTAGGCAAACAGGTGCTGACCGAGTGCCAGCCGATCCTGAGCGACACCGGCCGCCTGCCCGGCATCGACGGCAAGGCCAAGATGTCCAAATCCCTCGGCAACACCATCGAACTCGGCATGTCGGCGGAAGAGGTCAAACAGGCGGTGTTCGCCATGTATACCGACCCCAACCACCTCAAGGTGAGCGATCCGGGTCAGGTGGAGGGAAATACGGTGTTCACCTATCTCGATGCTTTCCATCCGGACAAGGCGCTGGTCGCCGAGATGAAGGCGCACTACCGGCGCGGCGGACTGGGGGACATGCGCTGCAAGCAGGTGCTCAATGACTGCCTGCAAACCCTGCTCGCCCCGATGCGGGAGCGCCGTGCCGCGGCCATTGCCGACAAGAAGATGCTGCTGGAACTGCTCTATCAGGGCACCGAGCAGGCCCGCATCATCACCGATGAGGTATTGGCGGAGGTGAAAAGCGCCATGGGGCTCGACTACTTCGCCAGCATCCGCTGAGCGGGAGTCCCGAGTGCATCGTCGCCATAGAGGTCGAACACCAGCTGGTGCAGCAGGCTCTTGAACCAGCCGATCGCCTCGTCGTGGGCGGTGAGCGGGTGGCCCGTCATCAGGTAGACGATGGGGATGGCGGGGTCGAGTTGATGCATCCGCAGCGGGTAGTAGCGGCAGAAGTGGCGCCCGATCATCTCGGGCACCACCACCAGATAGCGGCCGGTCGCCATCAGTGGCGGCACCGCCATAAAGCTCGGCAACCGCACGCCCAGCTCCCGCTCCACCCCGAAGCGAGCCAGCCAGAGTTCCACCATCGCCTGACTGTGACCCCAGCTGGAGGTGTGGATGTGGGGACGGCTCACCAGCTCGACCGGTGTCAGCACATCGGGCAATTCGCTGCCAAGGGGCGACAGGCAGACCAGCGGGTTGTTGAACCACTCCTCCCGCCACAAACGGGGTGAGAGATGATTCGCCCCGGCGAAACCGATCACCAGATCCAGCTCCCCCTTCTCCAGCTCCCGCTCGTAGTTGCTGTCGGCCAGCTCGCACACCTCAAGCCGACAGTGAGGGGCCTGCCGATGGAGCCTCTCCACCAGCATCGGCACCAGCCCGTGCTCCACCGAGCCCGGGGTAGCGATGCGGAAAATCCGCCGCGCAGTGGCGGGATCAAACCCCTTGGCCTGCCGCAATCCCTGCTCCAGCATCGCCAGCGCCTGACGAACCGGCCCAGCCAGCGCCTTGGCCCGCTCGGTCGGCATCATCTCGCGCCGACTCATCACGAACAGCGGGTCATCCAGCGCCACCCGCAGCCGCCCCAAGGCGTGACTGACAGTGGATTGGGACAAATGCAGCCGTTCGGCGGCACGGGTGACATTGCGCTCCTGCATCAGCATGTCGAATACGGCGAGCAGGTTGAGGTCGAGACGGGCGAGCGAGCTATCCATCGATATTAGCCATAGTTAAATGCCAACAATTCATTTTTACCATAGTAACAGATTGCCTAGAATGCGCTGGCTTAATACATCGGAGATTCAAATGCGTAGCTATCTGTTATTGCTGGCCATTGGCCTGCTGTGGGGTTCCCAATTCATTTTCATGCACCAGGCCGTTGCCGAGTTGCCCCCCATTCTGGTGGCTGCCGGTCGTGCCCTGTGCGGCAGCCTGACCCTGGGTCTGCTCTGCCTGTTCATGCGGCTCAAGAGTGAGCACACTCCGTGGCGCACCTATATGCTGATCGCCCTGCTGGATGCCACCATCCCCTTCATCATGGTCGCCTGGGGCCAACAGTATGTGGATAGCGCCATCGCCGCCGTGGTCATGGGTTGTATCCCGTTTGTGACCATTCTGGCTGCACCGCTGTTTATTTCTGGTGAAAGAATCACCAAAACCGGTCTGCTTTCCGTGATCATCGGCTTTGCCGGTGTACTCACCCTGTTCTGGCCGAAACTCTCCCAGGGCATGAACGCCGGCCTGCTCGGTGCCATGGCCATCCTGCTGGGTGCCAGCTGCTTCGCCATCGGCCTGCTGATGATCAAGCGCTTCGCCAAGGACCATCCGGTCGTGGTCGCCCGCAATATCCTGATCTCCTCGGCAATCCAGTTGCTGCTGGTCGCCCCCTTCATGGTTGATCTCGGCAGCCTGACCCTGCCGAGCACCCAGGCCCTGAGCGCGATTACCGTGCTGGGTACCCTCTGTACCGGTCTGGTCTACTTCCTCTACATGGCACTGATCCAGAAGGCCGGCCCGACGTTCGCCTCCTTCAGCAACTATCTGGTGCCGCTGTTCGGCGTGATGCTGGGTGCCCTGTTCCTCGGCGAGCAGATCCACCCCACCACCGGCGTGGCCCTGGCCCTGATCCTCGGCTCGGTCGCCATGAACCAGTGGGCGCAACAGCGTCGCATGCAGCGCGAGGTCTCCCTATGTCAGGCATCCTGACCACACTGTGCGGTGGTCTGGTACTGATTGCCGGCTGGCAGTATCGCCAGCGGCTGGCCGGGATCCTGGGCCTGCTGATGGTACTGCTGCCCTGGTTCTTCGATAGCAAGCTGCAAGCCATGCTGAGCTATGCCCTGAATGCCTGAAGTCCATCTCTGAATGTGTGACGAGAGTCTATCTCTCCTGTTTTTGGGACTGTTTTAAAAAACCTCCGATTTGTCCCCCGCTACCGGCGCTCTGCGCCGGTTTTTTTATACCTGCCAGCCGGCGTCAGATCAGATAGCGATAGCTGAGTCGCTCGTTCTTGCGCGGCCCGGTGATCTGCCAGCTCAGCAAGAAACCGCCGTCGATCTCGGTCAACTCGGCGCTGTAGTGATCCGCCCCGCACAGATGGGGTTCGGCGGTCAGCCAGCGGCCATCCCCCTGCGGCAGCAGCTCGAACAGTTCGACCGGCGCTTCATAACGCAAATGGGAGAGACGGATCCCCCGTTCGCTGCGCTGCCACCAGAAGCAGTTGTGCATGGCGAGTTCCCTGCCATGAGGCGTGGTGTAGCGACCCTGCTCGTTAAACAGCCAGCCCCCCTGATGATCGGTCACCTGCACACGCCCCTCGCCCCGACCATTCCAGTCGGTCGCCGACCCCTCGCCATTGCTGGCGGTAAAGGAAAATGCTCCGACCTGTGGCAATCGCGCCCATAAACGCTGGATTGCCGCTTCCATCTCGGCCATCATAGCCCCCTTAAAATTGACAACTGATGATAAATCAAACACATGAACTACTTGATAGGGGTCACCCTGCTCTGGTCATTCTCCTTCAGCCTGATCGGGGTCTACCTCGCTGGCCAGGTGGATGCCTACTTCTCGGTGCTGACCCGCATCGCCCTCGCCAGTCTGGTGTTTCTCCCCTTCCTGCGCCGCCGCTGGCTGCGCCCCGATCTGGCGGCCAAGCTGATGGCCCTCGGCGCCATCCAGCTCGGCATCATGTATCTCTTCTACTACCACTCCTTCCTGCTGCTGACGGTGCCGGAAGTGCTGGTCTTTACCATCTTCACCCCCATCTACGTCACCCTGCTCCACGATCTGCTGGAGGGGCGCTTCAAGCCCACCTATCTGTGGGGCGCCCTGCTGGCGGTGCTCGGGGCTGCCGTCATCCGCTTCGACGGCCTGACCGAAAGCTATGTGCTGGGATTTATGGTGGTGCAGGGGGCCAACCTCTGTTTCGCCCTGGGTCAGGTGGGCTACAAGGTACTGCTGGCACGGGAGGTGGAGCAACCGCCGCAACTGGCGGTGTTCGGCTGCTTCTATCTGGGGGCGCTGGTGATCGCACTGCCCGCCTGGTGGCTACTGGGCAAGCCGCAATATCCGACGTCAGGGTTGCAGTGGGGTATTCTGCTCTGGCTGGGGGTGGGTGCCTCCGGCCTCGGCTACTTCCTCTGGAACAAGGGGGCGACGCTGGTCACCAGCGGGGTGCTGGCCATCATGAACAATGCGCTCATTCCGGCCGGCTTGCTGGTCAATCTGCTGCTCTGGGGCAAGGATACTGATCTGACCCGACTGACCATCGGCGGCCTGCTGATGCTGGCCTCGCTCTGGGTCTGCCAGCGTGACAAAAGCGGCCAACCCTGACCTCACTCAGCCGACGACGGTGTTGTGCTCCCGTCTGGCCTGACTGTGACAGCTGGCCAGCCGGGCCAGCAGATGATCGAGCTGCTCGCCAGCCTGACTCTGCACCAGCCCGATGCTGACGGTGACCGGCCGCTGTGACAGCAGGCTGGCATCGGCAATCTCGAGGCGCAGCCGCTCGGCGATCTCCAGCGCACTCATCCGCTCGGTCTGGGAGAGCATCAGGATAAAACCGTCCTCATCCCAGCGGGCGAAGGGATCTTCCCGCCGCAGTTCGTGACGTACGATACGCGCCAGCTTGGCCAGCATGGCGTCGCAAGCAGCTTCGCCAAACAATTGCTGGATTTTGGCCATATGATCGACCGAAAACTGCAGCAGACTGAAAGTGCCACTCTCGGTCGCCAGCCGATCCTCCAGCAGTTGCTCGAAGCGGCCACGGCTCTCCAAACCGGTCAGCGGATCGGTGCCATGTCGCTCCTCCACCAGCACGGCTGCGGGATCGAGGTGACGGACAACCCCCAGCAGATAGCCCCGCTCATCGCGACGCATCCGCTCTTCCAGCCGGATGTAGTGACCGTGATGATGCAGAATGCGGTATTCGAGGCGCAGACCGCTGCTGCGGCCGCTCTGGCAGGCGAGCAGGGCATCTTCCAGCCGGGCAACATCGTCGGGATGAACCCGATCCAGCCAGCCGAGATCATCCGGCCAACACTCTCCCAATCCCAACAGGCGCAGGCAGGAGGGATCACGCTGCAGTCCATGTTGGGCTGACCAGCTCCAGATCCCCGCCTCCAGCAGCGCCATGGCATCAGACAGCAGACCCGGATCAAGCCGGACAGTCACATCGACCAAAGGTGTCTTGAGCATTTCCATGGGGCGCCTCGAAACAGGATCTGAATACCTGCTCAATAAGTAACATTGGCGTTCACGCCGAGCAACAGGGTCAGAGTGCTTTTCCCTGATACCCGTTCATCAAGGTCTGCCAGTTCTCCGGTACGAAGTGGAAACTGGTATGCAGTTGAGACTCTTTATTGAATGAACGGAGCAAGCGTTCCAGATTGGCCTTCTGCCACTCGCCGGGGGAGCGGATCGCCCCCTTGTCAAAATCGATCACCCACACCTTGCCCTCTTTATCGAGCAGCAGGTTGTGGCTGTTGAGATCGGCGTGATAGACCCCGGCATCGTGCAGCTGGCGCACCGTCTGGCCTATCTTGTGCCACACCTCGGTCGCCACCGGCCCCTGCTTGAGCAGCGCCACCATATCCTTGGCACCGCGAATTCGCTCAATCAGGATATCGGCACGATAGAATGGGCCCTGTTTGACCATGCGGGCACCAAACGGACGCGGCACCGGCAACCCCAGCTCACACAGCTTGGCCAGCAGGGTGTATTCGGCCATGGCACGGCTCGACTCGACCCCTTCGAACCAGAAGCGATCCCGCACCACCTTGCCCACCATGCCGCCGCGATAGTAGTGGCGCAGCACCAGATGGCGGGACTCATCCTTGACGAACCAGGTCACTCCCCGTCCGATGGAGGTCCCTACCACCTGACGGTTGTTCTGCCACCAGGCAGGATCGAATAACTGGGGAGAAGGGTCGCGAAAGGCCCCTTCGGCATACCAGCAGATCTGGTTGTGTTCGGTCTGTACTCGCATCGTGGAGATCCCGCTCGGTGGGTCATGGATCGCAATTTTTCAATTGGCGATGAGGCTGCCGCTCTGGCATGCCCGCAATAGTGGCCTTTAATCAACGACGTGCAGAGACAGGTCATGGCGCTGGGCCCGGCCTATCCTGGCTGACGATTGTGCGCAATTTTACAATCCAGAGGGGAGTTTGCATAATGCCATCCACCCTTTTTGCCAGCCGTGCGCCACAACATGCCGCTATTTCAAACGCCCCCCTCCTCCATCTGCATCCTGCGGCTCTCCGCCATCGGGGATTGCTGCCACGCACTGGCACTGGTGCGCGTCATCCAGCGGGAGTGGCCACAGACCCGTATCACCTGGATCACCGGCAAAATCGAGGCAACCCTGTTTGCCGATCTGCCCGGCGTCGAGTTGATTCCCTTCGACAAGAGCAAGGGATGGCGCGGCTATCGCGATCTCTGGCAGACCCTCAAGGGACGCAAATTCGATGCCCTGCTCCACCTGCAGGCAGCGATGCGAGCCAGCATCGCCACCCTCGGCATCAGCGCCAAGGTCAAACTCGGGTTTGATCGGGAACGGGCCAACGACGGCCAGTGGCTGTTCACCAACCACAAGGTGCCTTCGCCTGCCTCCCCCCATGTGCTGGACGGTTTCCTCGCTTTCGCCAAAGAGCTCGGCATCCAGGATCTGACCCCGGATTGGCAGCTGCCCATCAGCGCCGAACATCAGGCGTGGGCAAGGGAGAAGATTGGCGGCAAACCGACCCTGCTGATCTGCGCCGCCGCCAGCAAGACCTTCAAGAACTGGACGGCCGCAGGCTATGCCGCGCTGGCGGATCACGCCGCCAGCAAGGGCTTTCAGGTCTATCTCTGTGGCGGGCCGGCCAAACTGGAGCTGGATCTGGCTGCCGACATCCAGCGCTTAAGCCAGAGCAAGCCGGTCGATCTGGTGGGGCAGACCAACCTCAAGCAGCTGCTGGCGCTGATTGGCGAGGCGAGGCTGGTACTGGCCCCCGATACCGGCCCCACCCATATGGCCACCATAGTGGGCACGCCGGTGATCGGTCTCTATGCCCACCACAATCCGGCCCGCACCGGCCCATATCTCTGCCGCGACTACGTGGTCAGCGTCTATCAGGAGCTGGTCGAGCAGGAGACCGGCAAGCCGCTGGCCGAATTGAGCTGGCGCACCCGCCTCAAGGATCCGGAGGCCATGCGAAAAATCACCAGCGAGCAGGTGATCGCCGCCTTCGATCGGCTCTGTGCCGATCGTCAGCTGCCGTAGTGACAGGGCACCTCGGGAATTCCGAGCCATCAGGCAGGGATAACCTGATAGCCTCTGCCCTCAGCCAAAGGCACAATGCAGGCTGATGTGGGTTACGCTTCCGCAGCAAGCTACGAATACTTTGATCGGCTGGAATATGATTCCGGCCGTTTTTTTATTCGCCGCATTCTGGTAAAATTCGCCGCCTTTACATCCTTCTGACTCAAGAATTTTCCGCGTTTTGCGTTTGGCTGTCTCCCTTTCGGGCACAAGACGGCAGTCTCTGCTACAACCAAAACAGCGGTTTCGATTAAAGGTAATAATATGGCGCAACAAGGCACTCTCTATATCATCTCCTCTCCGAGCGGCGCGGGTAAATCCAGTCTGCTCAATGCCTTGCTGACCCAACATAACGCTGCGGGCAAGATGCAGCTGTCGGTTTCCCACACCACTCGCGCCACCCGCCCGGGCGAAGAGCACGGCGTACACTACCACTTCGTTCAGGTGGAAGAGTTCAAGGCACTGATCGAACGCGGTGATTTTCTGGAGTGGGCCGAAGTGTTCGGCAACTACTACGGCACCTCACGCGCCGCCATCGAAGCCTGTCTGGCCAAGGGGATCGACGTATTCCTCGACATCGACTGGCAAGGTGCCCGCCAGATCCGCGAGCAGATGCCGACCAAATCCATTTTCATCCTGCCCCCCAGCCGCGAAGAGCTGGAACGCCGCCTGATTGGGCGCGGTCAGGACAGCGCCGAAGTGATTGCCGGCCGAATGGCGAAAGCCATTGCCGAAATGGTGCACTACGACGAGTATGACTATGTCATTATCAATGAAGACTTCGAGCAGGCGCTGTTCCAGCTCAGGTCCATTATTGAGTGCCAACGGCTGGAGATGCGTCACCAGCAACAGGCTCAAAAAAACTTGCTGCAACAGCTACTGGCAGAGTAAGCCAAAAACAAGTAAACTTTTGCGTCATTTTTAAACACTGCTTTTCTAAATACAGAAAGCCCAAACACTGGAGTCCTGCATGGCACGCGTTACTGTAGAAGATGCTGTAAAACAGGTAGGTAACCGTTTTGACCTGGTGCTGGTCGCCGCGCGCCGCGCTCGTCAAATCGCGGTACAAGGCAAAGATCCCCTGGTCGACGAAGAGAACGACAAGCCGACTGTGATCGCCCTGCGTGAGATCGAGCTGGGTCTGGTGAACAATCAAGTGATGGACACCCAGGACCGCTACGAACAGCAAGAGCAGGAAGCCGCCGAGCTGGCTGCCGTTGCTGCCATCGCCGAAGGCCGCGGTTAAGTTATTCCTCCGGTTGGCACCCGCCCGGGTGCCGACTGTTCATCCCCATTTACAACCGCTCGAAAACCTCGCAAACTCAGGGCTATACCCTCAATTCCACGAATTGCCGTTTCACCGCTGCGGGGACTGTCTTGTATTTATTTGAAAACCTTAAAGAAATAGCCAGTTCCTACCTGCCGCCAGAGCAGGTTGAGAAGCTC
This sequence comes from Aeromonas sp. 6P, assembly GCF_051919525.1. NCBI lineage: Bacteria > Pseudomonadati > Pseudomonadota > Gammaproteobacteria > Aeromonadales > Aeromonadaceae > Aeromonas > Aeromonas sp. 6P. Next base: position 4,522,616 of record NZ_JBQBEO010000002.1, read on the forward strand.
AAGCAAGCCTATGTGGTGGCCCGTGATGCCCACCAGGGCCAGATGCGTTCCAGTGGCGAACCCTATATCACCCACCCCGTTGCCGTTGCCCGAATCCTGGGTGACATGCGCCTCGATCATGAAACCCTGATGGCCGCCGTGCTGCACGACGTCATCGAAGACACCTCTGTCACCAAGGCCGATCTGGCCGAACAGTTTGGCAATGCGGTTGCAGAACTGGTGGCCGGGGTCTCCAAGCTCGACAAGCTGAAGTTTCGCGATCGCAAAGAGGCGCAGGCCGAGAACTTCCGCAAGATGGTGATGGCGATGACCCAGGATATCCGGGTCATTCTGATCAAGCTGGCCGACCGCACTCACAACATGCGCACCTTGGGCTCCCTGCGCCCTGACAAGCGCCGCCGCATCGCTCGGGAAACCCTCGAAATCTTCGCCCCCATCGCCAACCGCCTCGGTATTCACACCATGAAGAACGAGCTGGAAGAGCTGGGCTTCGAGGCGCTCTATCCGATGCGATCCCGCGTGCTGCGCGAATCGGTGCGCCGCGCCCGTGGCAATCGTCGCGAGATCATCGACTCCATCCAGAGCGAAATCAGCGGTCGCCTGAAAGAGGCGGGGATCGAGCATCAGGTCAGTGGCCGCGAGAAGAATCTCTTCTCCATCTACAACAAGATGGAGAAAAAAGAGCTGCAATTTCATGAGGTAATGGATATCTACGCCTTTCGTGTCAAGGTGAAGGACATAGATACCTGTTACCGGGTGCTGGGACAGATGCACAGCCTCTACAAACCGCGCCCCGGCCGCTTCAAGGATTACATCGCCATCCCCAAGACCAACGGCTACCAGTCGCTGCACACCTCGCTGGTGGGGCCGCACGGAGTGCCGGTCGAGGTACAGATCCGCACCGAGTTCATGGATCAGATGGCCGACAAAGGGGTTGCCGCCCACTGGGCCTACAAGCAGGATGGCGACAGCTCGGGCACCACAGCCCAGATCCGCGCCCAGCGCTGGATGCAGAGCCTGCTGGAATTGCAGCAGAGCGCCGGCAGCTCGTTTGAATTCATCGAAGGGGTCAAAACCGACCTCTTCCCCGACGAGATCTACGTGTTCACGCCGGAAGGACGCATCATGGAGCTGCCCGCTGGCGCCACGCCGGTGGACTTCGCCTACACGGTGCACACCGACATCGGCCACGCCTGCGTCGGTTCGCGGGTCGACCGCCACCCCTACCCGCTCAGCAGCCCGCTGCACTCGGGCCAGACGGTGGAGATCATCACGGCGCCGGGCGCCCGCCCCAACGCGGCCTGGCTCAACTTTGTGGTGACCACCAAGGCACGCTCCAAGATCCGCCAGTTCCTCAAAAACCTGCGCACCGAAGAGTCGGTGGTGCTGGGTCGCCGCCTGCTCAACCATGCGCTGGGCGCCAAGAATATCGAAGATATTCCCGAGCCACGCATCAAGCAGGTGCTGGCCGATACCAAGCACGAAAATCTGCAGGGGCTGCTGGCCGATGTGGGCCTCGGCAACGCCATGAGCGTCATGGTGGCGCGCCGCATGCTGGGGGATGAACTGCCGCCGGAAGAGCAGCCCAAAACCAGCAGCAAGAAGATGCCGATCAAGGGTGCCGACGGCATGCTGGTCACCTTCGCCAACTGCTGCCGCCCGATCCCGGGAGATGCCATTATCGCCCATATCAGTCCGGGCAAGGGTCTGGTTATCCACCAGGAAGCCTGCCGCAACATCAAGGGCTACAGCAAGGAGCCGGACAAGTACCTGCCGGTGCAGTGGGAAGTGGACAAGGAGCAGGAACAGGAGTTCCGCACCGGCATCAGCATCGAGATCGTCAACCATCAGGGTGCGCTGGCCGAGCTGGCCAACGTGATTGCCGCCACCGGCGCCAATATTCACGCCATCAGCACCGAAGAGAAGGATGGCCGGGTCTATCAGGTCAGCCTGCTCATCACCACCAAGAGCCGCATCCACCTGGCCAACATCATGCGCAAGATCCGCGTGATGCCCAACGTGCTCAAGGTGAGCCGACAGAAGAACTGAACACAGGCGGCGCAAGCCGCCTGCTGCTTTTATAGAGACAAGCCATGACCCCCGAACGCTTCAAGCGCATCACCGATATGCTGGCCCAGCGTCAGCTCGATTTGACCGTCTGTATGGAAGAGGTACACAAACCTCACAATCTGGCCGCCATCGTGCGTACCGCCGATGCCATCGGCATCCACCGGGTACACGCCGTCTGGCCCAAAACCTGGATCCACAAACGCAAGGGCACCGCCCGCGGCAGCCAGAACTGGGTGGATGTAAAACTGCACCCGGACATCGGCAGCGCCGTTGCCGAGCTGAAAGCTTCAGGCATGCAGATCCTGGCAACCCACCTCTCCGACAGCTCCGTCGATTTTCGCGCTATCGACTACACCAAACCGACCGCCATTCTGGTGGGTCAGGAGAAGCACGGCATCGGTGAAGAGGCGCTGGCGCTGGCCGACCACCATATCGTCATCCCCATGGTGGGCATGGTGCAGTCCCTCAACGTCTCGGTGGCTGCCGCCGCTATCCTCTACGAGGCGCAGCGCCAGCGCGAGCTGGCCGGTTGCTATCAACGCGGCTGCCCGCTCACGCTGGAGGAGCAGAACAGCATCCTGTTCGAGGGGGGTTATCCTATCTATGCCCAGCTCTGCAAAGAGAAAGAGATGCCCTACCCCCAGCTCGGCCCGGCCGGTGAAATTCTGGCGGACGAAGAGTGGTGGCAACGGATGCAGCTGACCCGCAAAGGGTGGGCGCAGCAGAGCGAACAGGACGATCCGCAGGAGGAGTGATGGATAACCCTTTTGGCAGCTGGCTGGAATCGCAAATCATCCGAGATCACCTGACCAACCCGAACATAGAGGCCGGCGACTACAGCTACTACTCCGGCTACTACCACGGCAAGCCGTTCGAGGATCACTGCGTCCGCTACCTGCTCGGCGATGGCTCGACCCGCGACACTTGGGAGAGCGGCCTCTGGGGCGAGGTGGACCGGCTGATCATCGGCAAATTCTGCTCCATCGGCTCGGGCGCCACCTTCATGTTGGCGGGCAATCAGGGCCACCGGCTGGATTGGGTCTCCACCTTCCCGTTCAACCCCGACACCTTTGGCGAAGGGGCCCGCAGCGGCTTTCAGCGCAAGGGGGACACCCGGATTGGCAATGACGTCTGGATCGGCTCGGAAGCGATGATCATGCCCGGCATCACCATAGGTGATGGCGCCGTCATCGCCACCCGCGCCGTCGTGACCAGGGATGTGGCCCCTTACACCATAGTCGGCGGCAACCCGGCCCAGCCGATCCGCCGCCGCTTCAGCGATGAGCAGATCGCCATGCTGCAAGAGATGCAGTGGTGGGACTGGCCCCTGCCCCGCTTGCAAGCCAGCATGGCGCTGCTCTGCTCGGGGGATATCGCCTCCCTTTATCACCATTGGCAACAGGAGTGTGCCTGATGAACCCCCTCTCTCTTTCCCTGTTGGCCCTGACCCTGTTTTCTGCCGGAGCCCTTGCCGTGACCAATACCTATCAGCTCACCAGCGAAGCCGATGTACCCAGCCTCTACCAGCAAACCCTACCCGACTTCTGGCGCCAGCATGCGGTTGAAGGAGAGTTCAAGGGCAAGGACGGGGTGACCATCCGCTATGCCGCGCTGCGGCAGGAGAAGGTTGATCGCGCCATCCTCATCGTCAATGGCCGGGTCGAAAGCTACCTCAAGTATCAGGAGCTGGCGTGGGATCTCTGGCGTCAGGGCTACAGCCTCTACCTTATCGACCATCGCGGTCAGGGGATGTCTAGCCGGATGCTGGATGACCCGCAGAAGGGATATGTCGACCAGTTCGACGATTATGTGGTAGATCTCAAGCGGTTTCACGACCAGATCATCATGGCGGACCAGCCTGCCAAGCTGTTCCTGCTGGCCCACTCCATGGGCGGCGCCATCTCGGCCCGCTATCTGGAACGCTGGCCCGATGATATCAAGGCGGCCGTGCTCTCCTCCCCCATGCTGGGCATCAATCTCGGCGGTCTGCCCAAGTGGCTGGCCAAGGGATTGGCGAGCACCATAGGCACGGTCGGCGGCTGGATTGGCGAGCCTCCCTACGGCCCCGGTCAGGGCGCCTATCAGGATCACGGCTTTGCTGATAACGAGCTGACTCACAGCCAGCCCCGCTATCAAGCCTTCCGCCAACTCTACGAACAGCACCCGCAGATCAAGCTGGGTGGCGCCACCGCCCACTGGATTTATCAGGGGATCACAGGTGCCGATGCCGCCATTGCCGATGCGGGCGCCATCAAAACCCCGCTGCTGGTGCTGCAAGCTGGCAACGACAGCGTGGTGGACAATGCCGCGCAGGATCGCTTCTGCACCATTGCCAAGTGTGAAGGGGGCAAACCGCTGCGCATCGAGGGAGCCTGGCACGAACTGTTTATCGAATCCGATGACAAACGCCAGCCCGCCCTGACCGCGATGGTCGACTTTTTCGCCCGCTTCTGAGCTGGCTATTTTTTGTAACCCTAAATAAATGGGGTGACAGTGCGGGCTAAGGTAAACTGCCCCTGTTTTCAATCGATGCCGAGGTAATGATGTTCAAGGTAGTTGTATCCGATCTCGATGGCACTCTGCTCAACAAGCAGCACCAGATCTCTCCCCGTACCCGGGATACCCTGCACCGCCTGGTAGAACAAGGTGTGAAATTCGTGGTCGCCACCGGCCGTCATCACGTTGACGTTCGCAGCTTCCGCGATGCGCTGGGGATGGACATCTACCTCATTACCTCCAATGGCGCCGTGGTCCATGACAAACAGGATCAGCTGATTTTCAACCAGCCGCTGCCGACCGAGATCGCCGCCGAACTGATTGCGCTGGAGCGCGACCCCTCTATCCACCTCAATGTCTATCAGGGTGATGACTGGGTGGTGGAAGAGGAGCTGCCCTGGCTGCTGCAGTTCCACGACGAGTCAGGGTTCACCTACCGTCTGGTCGATGACCTGAAGCAGGAACCGAAAGAGCAGATCAACAAGGTGTTCTACATCGGCGACCACGAGAAACTGCTGAAGATCGAGGCGCACCTCAACCAGCGCTATGGCGATCAGCTCAACGTCACCTTCTCCCTGCCGGACTGCCTCGAAGTGATGCACGCCGGGGTGCATAAGGGCAATGCGGTGCGTGCCGTGCTGGAGCAGAACGGGTTCGATATGTCGGAGGCGATCGCCTTCGGCGATGGCATGAACGACTTCGAGATGTTGACCATGGTGGGACGCGGCATCGTGATGGGCAACGCCCATGACCGCCTGAAAATGGCGCTGCCGGCGTACGAGCAGACCCTCACCTCTGACGAAGATGGCGTCGCCGTCTATCTGGAGAAGCTGTTCGAGCTGGAGAGCGTCAGCGCCGCCTGATCCTCTTCAATCCCGACATTCGAATCAACAAAGCCTCACCATGTGAGGCTTTGTTTTTTCAGGGTCTCCAGCCAGGGATTGGGCCGCTGCCAGCTGAAGCTCTGGTTCGCCCCGCCGTAGCATTCAGCCAGCCGCAGCGGCGTGCCGGGGGTATGGCGTCGCCCGGCCACATCGAGGCAGCGGGGCGGGAGAGCAAGCAAAGGAAATTTTGTTATTCATGGAAAAATGCCTGAAATGGGCCGATGACATCCGGTTGTCAGTGACTCGAGGCTGAAGCATAACCGAAAGGCGGGGCGCGCTGCCCAAATAGAGTGTAAACAGACGTAACAGGGAGAGAGTACTGGCACGGCGGAGGCCAGAAAGCAAAAAACCCCGCCGAAGCGAGGTTTTTCTAAATGTGGTCGGTGATAAAGGATTCGAACCTTTGACCCTCTGGTCCCAAACCAGATGCGCTACCGGACTGCGCTAATCACCGAGGCTATTTCTTTCAAAATAGTTTACTTCAAAAAAACAAAGACGACCTGATGGTCATCCTCGTCATACAGCAAGTATGGTGCGAAGAGAGGGACTCGAACCCTCACACCCGGGGGGCACTAACACCTGAAGCTAGCGCGTCTACCAATTCCGCCACCTTCGCGTACCTGACAAGCTGTAAAATGGGGTGGCTGATGGGGCTCGAACCCACGACAACCGGAATCACAATCCGGGACTCTACCAACTGAGCTACAGCCACCACAGCTGTTTTCGTTCCACAACAACGCCCGTTTAACCGACGCACTTTTGATGGTGCGCCCGACAGGATTCGAACCTGTGACCTCTGCCTCCGGAGGGCAGCGCTCTATCCAGCTGAGCTACGGGCGCTACGCTGTCGAACGGGGCGCATTATTAATGATGGTTGCTGGTTTGTCTACACTTTTCTGTCACCGAAACACTGTTCGTTGCTTTTTCAAGCATATTGCGCACTTTTCTTCCACTATTCCCCTGCTGCCAGCCGAAAAGGGGCAGATCGCTGTCGCAAATCGCCTTGCTGCCTTGACTTGATTTGATGCCCATCTAGAATGAATGAACGTTCATTCAATCGAAAGTCACACTGATGATTCTGGATAAAAAAGAGAGCATCTTCAACGCGGCCCATGAGGTGCTGGGTGAACGGGGTTTTCATGGTCTGTCGATTGCAGAAGTCGCCAAGAAGGCCAATGTTGCCACCGGCACCATCTATCGCTACTTCGGCGACAAGGATGATCTGATCCGGCAACTGCACCAGCACACTATCTTGCAGTGTGTGCCCATGGTCATGGCCGATGTAGCAATCGATAAAGTTTCATTTCAACAATTTCGCCAATTATGGCTCAATATTCATGCCATTTTTGTTAACGAACCCAACGCTATCCGGTGCAAATTGCAGTACGAGAGCTCTCCGCTAGGGGCAGAATTGGAGACCAATCCTGTCATTCTGGCCGCCTGGGAGCCTCTGGACCGATTTTTTGAACAGGGCGTTGAACAAGGATTGTTTATTGATTTACCGATACGGGCACTCCAGGTGTTGAGTCTGGACAGTGTCATGCATCTGGCCCTGCAGTGCAGGGTGCACAACATCACGCTGACCGAATCGCAGTTGGAAACCGCGATCCGGGCCAGCTGGAATGCCATTTTATCCCCCAATCTTTCCACCTCAGGAGCCTGTTCATGAAAAAGTGGATGGCCATTATGTTGCTGATAGCGATCGCCTTGTTTGGCAGCGTCATCGGCTTCAATTTGTTCAAACAGAAGATGATTGCCCAATACATGGCCAACCGGCCGGAACCCGAGTTCCCCGTCACCGCCATGGTGACCAAGGCGCAGGATTGGGTACCGACCATCGAAGCGATCGGCTTCATCGAGCCGAATCAGGGGGTGACCCTCTCCACCGAACTGGCCGGCACCATTGATGCCATCACCTTCGAATCGGGCAAACCGGTCAAGGCCGACCAACTGCTGCTTAGCTTGGACTCCACCGTGGAGCGGGCCAATCTGCGCGCCTCCCAGGCCAAACTGCCGGCGGCAAAAGCCAAGTTCGATCGTTTCCAGAACCTCTACAAGACCAGCTCCATCTCCAAAGAACAGCTGGATGAGGCGGAAGCGGCCTATCGCTCACTGGAAGCAGATATCGAGAGTCTGAAGGCGACCATTGCCCGCCGTGAAGTCCGTGCGCCCTTTAGCGGCGTGGTCGGCCTGCGCAATGTGTTCCTCGGTCAGTATCTGCAGCCGGGCACCGATATCGTGCGCCTGGAAGATACCAGCGTGATGCGCCTGCGCTTCACCGTGCCCCAGACCGATATCTCCAAAATCAAGCTGGGCCAGACCATCAAGATCAATGTGGATGCCTATCCGCAAACCCAGTTTGACGGTCATATCACCGCCATCGAGCCTGCGGTCAACTTCCAGAGCGGCCTGATCCAGGTACAGGCAGACATTCCGAACAACGACGGCCAGCTCCGTTCTGGTATGTTCGCCCGCGCCAGCATCATTCTGCCGACGGTGAAAGATCAGATTGTGATCCCGCAAACCGCTATCTCCTTCACCCTTTACGGTCAGAACGTCTACGTGCTCAAAGAGGGCGAAGAGACCGACAAAGAGGGTAACAAGGTGAAAGTGCTGCGAGCCAAGCAGGTTGTGGTCAAGGCCGGTGAGCGCCGTGGCAACGATGTGCATGTGCTCTCCGGCATCCAGGCCGGTGACCAGATCGTACTGTCGGGTCAGGTTCGCCTGAGCAACGACACCAAGGTGCATGTGGTCGAGAACGACGCCCTGGCCGTTCCGGCACAAACCCCGATGCTGTAAGCGCGGAGATCTGCGATGCGATTTACTGACATATTTATAAAACGGCCTGTGCTGGCGATCTCGCTCAGCTTCCTGATCGCCTTGCTGGGCTTTCAGGCCATCTTCAAGATGCAGGTACGGGAATACCCCGAGGTGACCAACACGGTGATCACCGTCAGCACTGGCTACTATGGCGCCAGTTCTGATCTGATCCAGGGGTTCATCACCCAGCCGCTGGAACAGGCGGTCGCGCAAGCCGACAACATCGACTTCATGACCTCCTCCAGCCAGCTGGGCAGCTCGACCATCACTGCGTACATGAAGCTCAACACCGACCCCAACGCCGCGCTGTCCGACATCCTGGCGAAGGTGAACTCGGTGCGCTCCCAGCTGCCGAAAGAGGCGGAAGACCCGTCGGTCACCTCCTCCACCGGTTCAACCACGGCGGTGCTCTACCTCGGCTTTACCAGCCCGGAGCTCAATTCCAGCCAGATCACCGACTATCTGGAGCGGGTTATCAAGCCGCAGCTCTTTACTGTCGGCGGGGTCTCCAAGGTTGACCTCTACGGCGGTGTCGAGTTTGCCCTGCGGGTATGGCTGGATCCGGCCAAGATGGCGGCCTTCAACCTGACTGCCAGTGACGTGATGACGGTGCTCAACAGCAACAACTATCAGTCCGCGACAGGTCAGGCGACCGGTTACTTTACCCTGTTCAACGGCAACGCCGAGACCCAGGTCAAGGATGTCGACGAGCTGAAGCGTCTGGTTGTTGCTACCCGTGACGGCAAGGTGATCCGCCTTTCCGACATTGCCAAGGTGACCCTCGAGAAGAGCCACGACATCTATCGCGCCAGCGCCAATGGCCGCGAAGCTGTGGTCATGGCGGTCAACGCCGCGCCGACAGCCAACCCCATCAACATCGCCCACGATGTACTGGCGTTGCTGCCGAGCCTTGAGCGCAATATGCCGAGCACCATGCGTCTCAACGTGATGTATGACTCCACCGTGGCGATCAACGAGTCCATCCACGAGGTTATCAAGACCATCCTGGAGGCAGCCGCCATCGTTCTGGTGGTCATCACCCTGTTCCTCGGTTCGTTCCGCGCGGTCATCATCCCTATTATCACCATTCCGCTCAGTCTTATCGGCGTGGTGATGATGATGGATATGTTCGGCTTCTCGATAAACCTGATGACCCTGCTGGCGATGGTGCTGGCGATCGGTCTGGTGGTGGATGACGCCATCGTGGTGCTGGAGAACGTCGACCGCCATATCAAGGAGGGGGAAGAACCGTTCCGGGCCGCCATTATCGGTACCCGCGAGATCGCGGTACCGGTTATCGCCATGACGGTTACCCTGGCGGCTGTATACGCGCCTATCGCCCTGATGGGGGGTATCACCGGTTCCCTGTTCAAGGAGTTTGCCCTGACGCTGGCTGGCGCCGTGTTCGTCTCGGGCATCATCGCCCTGACTCTGTCACCGATGATGTGTTCCAAGATGCTCAAGGCCAACGAGCAACCGGGTAAGTTCGAGAGCACAGTCCACCACCTGCTGGAGCGGATGACCGATCGCTACGACAGCATGCTGCACGCCGTGATGAAAAAGCGCCCCGTCATCGTGGTGTTCGCCGTCATCGTCTTCGCCAGCCTGCCGCTGCTGTTCAAGTTCATCCCGAGCGAACTGGCACCGTCAGAGGACAAGGGGGTAATGGCCGTGCTGGGTACCGCACCGTCCAACGCCAACCTGGACTACATCGAAAACACCATGGCGGATGTGAACAAGATCCTGGACGACCAGCCCGAGATCGCCTTCTCCCAGGTCTTCTCAGGGGTGTTCAACGCCAACCAGGCGTTCGGTATCGCCTCCATGGTACCCTGGAGTCAGCGTGAAGCGAGCCAGAAAGAGGTGCTGGATCGGGTCGCCAATCTGGTGAAAGACATTCCGGGTATGGCCATCACCACCTTCCAGTTCCCGGAACTGCCGGGTGCATCGAGTGGTCTGCCGATCCAGTTCGTCATCACCACCCCCAACAGCTTCGAAAGCCTGTTCCTGGTGGCCGGTGAAATTCTGGCAGCGGCGCAGAGTAACGGTCAGTTCGTCTATTCGGATCTCGATCTGAACTACGACTCCGCCACCATGAAGATCCGCATCGACAAGGACAAGGCGGGTGCCTACGGCATCACCATGCAGGATATCGGAATCACCATGGGCACCATGATGGCGGACGGTTACGTCAACCGTATCGACCTGGATGGCCGCTCCTACGAGGTGATCCCGCAGGTCGAGCGCAAATACCGTCTCAATCCGGAGTCCATCAAGGGCTACTACGTGCGGGCCGCAGACGGCAAGTCGATCCCGCTCGGCAGCCTGATCAGCATTGAAGTGGTTGGCGAGCCCCGTGCCCTGCCCCACTTCAACCAGCTGAACTCTGCCACCATAGGCGCCGTTCCGGCTCCGGGCGTGGCCATGGGTGATGCGATCAACTGGTTCCAGACCACCGCCGACGAGAAGCTGCCGCAAGGCTATCGTTACGACTTCATGGGTGAAGCCCGTCAGTTCGTCACCGAAGGCAATGCGCTCTATGCCACCTTCGCACTGGCACTGGCCATCATCTTCCTGGTGCTGGCAATCCAGTTCGAGTCGGTGCGTGACCCGCTGGTCATCATGGTCTCTGTACCGCTCGCCATCAGCGGGGCCTTGATTGCCCTGGCATGGGGTATGGCGACCATGAACATCTACTCCCAGGTGGGCCTCATCACCCTGGTGGGTCTGATTACCAAGCACGGTATCCTGATCTGTGAAGTAGCAAAGGAAGAGCAGCTGCTGCGCGGCATGAACCGGATGGAAGCCGTGATGCAAGCCGCCAAGGTGCGTCTGCGTCCGATCCTGATGACCACTGCCGCCATGATTGCCGGTCTGATCCCGCTGCTCTACGCCGCAGGTGCCGGTGCGGCACAGCGTTTCAGCATCGGTATCGTCATCGTGGCCGGTCTTGCCATCGGCACCCTGTTTACCCTGTTCGTGCTGCCGGTGATCTACACCTATCTGGCTTCCGAGCACAAACCCTTGCCGGTATTCGATGAAACCATTCCGCCCAAAGCAAACGGCGGACATTAATCATCAATCACATGCGAAGGCCCCGATACGGGGCCTTTTTTATGCTTCGCAGGAAAGACGACATAAGTGCATGAAGCAGTTAAACTAAAAAACACCACATCCAGACCGCAAGGACGCCATGTCAGGACTCTTCTCCAAGACCGCCAGGGCCGTAGGCCGCAACGGACTCTCATATCGCCTGCTCTCCTACATTCTGGTCTGCAGTACCGTATTGGCGATGATCATTACGGCGCTGCAACTCGCGTGGGATTACCGCAAGGATGTCGCAGTCATCGAAGACAGCATCGGCCAGATCGAGGCCTCGTTCCTGCAACCCATCGCAGCCAGCTTGTGGAACCTGGATGAAGAGCAGGTCAAAGTGCAAATTGAAGGGATCATGAACCTGCCCAACATGCAGTTCGTGATGGTCAAGGAGATGCTCGGCAACTCCGAAGTCCCGCTGCTGACCCAGGGGGTCGAGCGGGAAAGCTATGATATCTCCCGAGAATTCAACCTCACCTATCAGGGGGAGATTGTCGGCAAGCTGTTCGTTGCCGCCTCTCTCGAGCAGATCTACCAGCGCCTCATCGAAAAATCGGTGCTGATCATGGTCAGCCAGACCATCAAGACCCTGGTAGTCTCATTTTGCATCCTGATCATCATTTACTATCTGGTGGTCAGGCACATCAACCGCATCGCCAACTACGCCCAGAAGTTCAACCTCGATCGGCTCGACATGGCGCTGGAGCTGGAAGGCCGCCCGCAGCCACGCAAGAAACCCGATGAGCTGGATACCCTGGTCTCCACCCTCAACCAGATGCGTACCAGACTGCGTGACGAGCTGGTTGCCCGCCATCAGGCGGTCGAACAACTGCAAAAGGAACGGGACTTCTCCGCCACCCTGATCAACTCCGCCAACATGGTTATCTGCTGCATGGAACCGGATTTGACCATCGCCAGCATCAACCCGGCAGCCATACTGCTGACCGGCTACCACCAGCAGGAGCTGTTGCAGCACAACTGGCTGGATCTCTTTGTCAGCCCGGCACAACGGGAAGAGCTGAACGATATTCTGGCGGCGGAAGGTTCACTGGCCGACAAAGAGGTCATCATGCATGACCAGCAGGCCCATGAGCTGGTACTGCAATGGACCTTCGTCCCCTTCTACGATGGCCCCAACCTCAAATACCAGATCGGCTTCGGCTACGACATCACCCAGCTGAAAAAGGTCGAGCGGGAGATTATCCAGCTCAACGAGCAGCTGGAAGGCAAGGTGGTGGAACGTACCCGCAGCCTGAGCGAAGCCAACAACCAGCTGGGCAAGGCGTACGACGACCTGAAACAGGCCCAGCAAACCCTGGTGGAGTCGGAGAAGATGGCCTCCCTCGGCTCGCTGGTAGCCGGGGTGGCACACGAGATCAACACTCCGATCGGCATCAGCGTGACCGCCTCCTCCTACCTGCAGGAGCGGGTCGCCGACTTCAAGTCCCATATCGACTCCAAACAGCTGTCGCGCTCCTACCTCAACGAGTTCACCGTCAACCTCGACGAGTCGATGCAGCTGCTGCAGAGCAACCTGCGGCGCGCCTCCGAGCTGATTGCCAGCTTCAAGCAGGTGGCGGTCGACCAGTCTTCGGAAGCGCGCTACAACTTCAGTCTCGCCGACAACCTCCATCAGGTAGTGGTCTCGCTTGGCCACAAACTGAAGAAGAGCCAGTGCGAAGTGGATATCCAGTGCGATCCCAAGCTGTCGATCTTCTCCTTCCCGGGCAGCTTTACCCAGATCTACTCGAACCTGATCCTCAACTCCATCAACCACGGGTTCGACAGCTGGGACAAACCGAAGAAGATCACCATCAAGGTGGAACAGCAGGGAGAGGAGCTGTTTATCGACTATTCGGACAACGGCCGCGGCATCCCGCCAGAAATCTTGCCGCGCATCTTCGATCCCTTCGTCACCTCCAAGCGGGGTCAGGGTGGCAGCGGTCTGGGCACCCACATCATCTACAACCTGGTGGTGCAACTGCTGAAAGGCCGTATCAGCTGTGCCAGCGAACCGGGCAACGGCGCCCAGTTCCATATTCGCCTGCCGATCCAACATAACTGAGTGCTGGCTCTTGTGAGCCAGCCGCTTTATCCCCATCATGCTGTGATTGCATTCTTAATGAGCGGAGAACCTCGCAATGGCACAGCATTTTGACTATATCGCCATCGGCGGCGGCAGCGGCGGCATCGCCTCGGCCAACCGGGCTGCCATGTACGGTAAGAAAGTTGCCCTGATTGAAGCCAAAGAGTTGGGTGGAACCTGCGTCAACGTAGGCTGCGTACCGAAGAAGGCCATGTGGTATGCCGGCCAGATCGCCGATGCCCTGAAATATGGCGCCGACTACGGCTTTGACACCACTCTAAACCACTTCAACTGGGCCAAGCTGGTCGAGTCCCGCCAGGCCTACATCGGCCGCATTCACCAGTCCTATCAGAACGTGCTGGGCAAGAACCAGATCACCGTCATCAAGGGCTTCGCCCGCTTTGTCAGCAGCAACACCATCGAGGTTAATGGCGAGCACTACACTGCCGATCACATTCTGATCGCTACCGGTGGCCGCCCGGAAATTCCGGCGATCCCGGGTGCCGAGCTGGGTATCGACTCCGACGGTTTCTTCGAACTGCAGGCACAACCGAAGCGGGTTGCCGTGGTTGGAGCTGGCTACATCGCAGTCGAGATCGCCGGGGTGATGCAGGCGCTCGGCTCCGAGACCCATCTGGTGGTGCGCAAGCACGCGCCGCTGCGCAACTTCGACCCCATGATCCACGAGACACTGGTCGAAATCATGGCGCAGGAAGGGCCCAAGCTGCACACCCACGCCATTCCCAAAGCCGTGCTCAAGAACGCTGACAACAGCCTGACCCTGCAACTGGAAGATGGTCGCCATCTCACCGTCGACTGCCTGATCTGGGCCATCGGCCGGGTACCGGCTACCGACAACCTCAATCTGGCTGCCGCAGGCATCGCGCTGGACGAGAAGGGCTTTATCCCGACCGACAAGTTCCAGAACACTTCCGTCGCCAACATCTATGCAGTGGGTGACAACACGGGTCGCATCCAGCTCACCCCGGTGGCCGTCGCTGCGGGCCGTCGCCTCTCCGAGCGGCTGTTCAACAACAAGCCCAACGAGCACCTCAACTACGATCTGGTGCCGACCGTGGTGTTCAGCCACCCGCCCATCGGCACCATAGGCCTGACCGAACCTGAAGCCATCGCCCAATACGGCGAGGACCAGGTGAAGGTCTACCGCAGCCAGTTCACCGCCATGTACTCTGCGCTGACCCAGCATCGCCAGCCCACCCGGATGAAGCTGGTCTGCGTCGGCCCGGAAGAGAAGGTGGTCGGTCTGCATGGCATCGGCTTTGCGATGGACGAGATCCTGCAAGGTTTCGGTGTCGCCATGAAGATGGGTGCCACCAAGGCGGACTTCGACAACTGCGTGGCTATCCATCCGACCAGCGCGGAAGAGTTCGTCACTATGCGCTAAGGGCAGATGAAGTTGGCCTGTCACGAGCAGCCGGCGTCTACAGCCATGTAACCCCTTCACCCAAACCCGGCTCAGGCCGGGTTTTTTGATCACTCCTCGCCATTTCTCTCGCAAATCCGTCGTTCTTTACGCCGATTTTACGCCTGCCACATGGCGCTTTATGGCGCCTTTACGCCTGTTTTACATACCCTTTTCAGCGTCAATGACACCAACAGAGTCGATATGGTCTTACATCGGCTCTCGCAGCTAATTATCTCAATGGAGTCGATATGAATTGGCTATATCTGCTGCTCGTCCTCGCCTTGATGGCCTATCTGATGCGCGCACTCACGCGCAGTCACGAGTGAGGGACTACCTATATGCAGCAAAAATTTATCTACCCGGTGGCCAGCAAACTGCCGAGCCTCGTGAGCAATCCAATGCGTGCCCTGACGCACCGTGACCACGAGTGAGGAACTAGAACATGTGGCAAGAAATAATCTATCCGGTAGCCTTCGTGCTGCTGGTTCTGCTACCAGCACCGCTGCTGGGCAACTACATCTACCGGGTATTTGAAGGCAAAATCCACTGGCTGGCACCGGTCGAGCGCACCACGCTGGCTTGCTGTGGCACCGATGGACGGGAGCAGGACTGGAAGTCCTACGCCCTCAGCCTGCTGGCCTTCAACGGCGCCGGTTTCGGTCTGCTGTTCCTGATCCTGATGGCGCAGGGGTTGCTGCCCCTCAACCCGCAACAACTGCCGGGTCTGAGCTGGCAACTCGCCTTCAACACCGCAGTCAGCTTTATGACCAACACCAACTGGCAAGCCTATTCCGGTGAGGCCAGCCTCTCCTACTTCAGCCAGATGGTGGGCCTGACCACCCAGAACTTCGTCTCCGCAGGGACGGGCGCCGCCGTAGCCATTGCCCTGTTCCGCGGCATCGCCCGCCAGCAGACCATCAACCTTGGCAACTTCTGGCAGGATCTGGTGCGTTTCTGCCTCTATGTGCTTCTGCCCATCGCACTGATCATGGCGCTGGTGCTGGTATGGCAAGGGGTGCCGCAAAGCCTCTCCGCCTATCTGCCGTTCCACGGTGTGGAAGGTCAGGAGCAGCTGCTGCCCCTCGGCCCGGCAGCTTCACAAATTGCCATCAAGCAGCTCGGCTCCAACGGCGGCGGCTTCTTCGGCATCAACTCCGCCCACCCGTTCGAGAACCCGACCGCCCTCTCCAACTGGCTGGAGATGGTCGCCCTGCTCACCATCGCTGCCGCCATGGTCTTTACTCTGGGCCGCTATGTGAAAGACATGGCCCACAGCCGCGCCATTCTCGGCGCCATGACCCTCATGCTGGTGCTGGGGCTCTTCGTCTCCCTCTCCCAGGAGCTGAAACCGGATCACGCCCTCGCCCAGCTCACCACTGACGCCAGCAACATGACTGGCAACTGGGAAGGCAAGGAGAGCCGCTTCGGCCCTGTGCTCTCCAGCATCTGGGAAGTGGCGACCACTGCCGCCTCCAACGGTGCCGTTAACGCCATGCACGACAGCTTTACTCCGCTCGGCGGCATGGTGGGCATGATCAACATGCTGCTGGGTGAGGTCATCTTCGGCGGGGTCGGCTCCGGTATCTACGGCATGATGCTGTTCGTGTTGCTGACCGTGTTCCTGTGCGGCCTGATGGTGGGACGTACCCCGACCTATCTGGGCAAACGCCTCGGCATCACCGAAATGAAGTGGGTCGTCGCCAGCATGCTGGTCATGCCGGTCGGTGTTTTGGTGATCGGTGGTGTCACCCTACTGATGCCGGATGCCAGCACCATCATCGGCCATGATGGCCCGCACGGTCTGTCACGCCTCATCTATGCCTATGCCTCGGCTGCCGGCAACAACGGCTCCGCCTTCGCCGGTTTTGCCGCCGGTGACAACTGGCAGTGCATCGCCATCGGTCTGGCCATGCTGCTCGGTCGCTTCGGCTACATCATTCCGGTACTGGCCATCGCCGGTCAGCTGGCCCGTGCGCCCCGTCAGGAGACAAGTGAAGGGGACTTCCCCATCAGCGGTCCGCTGTTCGTTACCCTGCTGATCATCACCGTCCTGCTGATAGGTGGCCTCTCCTTCCTGCCGGTGCTGGCACTGGGCCCGGTGGCCGAACATCTGAGCCTGATCGGAGGGGCACTCTGATGAACCCGACCCTGTCGGTCACCATCCGGATGCCAATGGCCAACTATCTGATGCTGGGAGCTTTACAATGAGCAAGTCCACTGCAATGAGCACCGACACCATGTTGGTGAAGGGCAAAAAACAGAAATCACAGATCATCCAAGCAATGGTTGAGGCCCTCTATCGCTTCAATCCCAAGGCGCTGTTTGGCAGCCCCATCCTGTTCACCCTCTGGCTGGCCGCAGTCATGGCGACGGTGGAGTCCCTGCTGGGGCAGCCTCTCTCCGGCGTTGCTCCCTCACTGGCCTGGCAGCTGACCGCCTGGCTCTGGCTGACCCTCTGGTTTGCCAACTTCGCGGAAACCCTGGCCGAGGGGCGCGGCAAGGCGCGAGCCGACAGCCTGAAAGCGGGCATGAGCCAGCTCAAGGCCCGCCGGGTGGCGAATGCCAAAGATGGTCAGGGCGAATGGGTACCCGCCACCAGCCTGATGAAGGGGGAGCTGGTGCTGGTACGCAGCGGCGAGATGATCCCGGCCGACGGCGAAGTGATCGCCGGCATCGCCTCGGTCAACGAGGCCGCCATCACCGGCGAATCAGCCCCCGTCATCCGCGAGTCGGGTACCGATCGCAGCGGCGTGACCGGCAACACGACGGTCGTCTCCGACGAGATCTGGGTACGCGTCAGCAACAATCCGGGCGAAAGTACGCTGGATCGGATGATCGCACTGGTGGAAGGGGCCAAGCGCCAGAAGACCCCCAACGAGATGGCGCTGGACGCCCTGCTGGTGGGCCTGACCCTGATCTTCCTGTTGGTGGTCGCCACCCTGCCCTGGTTCCTCGACTACAACGGCACCCAGGTACCGCGCCTCTACCTGATTGCCCTCTTCATTACCCTGATCCCGACCACCATCGGCGGCCTGCTCTCCGCCATCGGTATTGCCGGAATAGATCGACTGGTGAAGCTGAACGTCATCGCCAAGTCTGGCCGTGCCGTCGAAGCGGCCGGTGACGTGCGCACCCTGCTGCTGGACAAGACCGGCACCATCACCTTCGGTAACCGGATGGCGGATGAGCTGATCCCGGCACCGGGCGTCGACCCCGCCCTGCTGGCACAAGCCGCCATGCTGGCCTCGCTGGGTGACAACACCCCGGAGGGCAAATCCATCCAGACTCTGGCCAGCAAGAGCATGGCCAAGCCGAGCCAACTGGAGAGCGACAAGGTGATCCCCTTCAGCGCCGAAACCCGGCTGAGCGGACTGGATCGCAACGGTCATCAATATCGCAAGGGGGCGGTAGATGCCGTGCTGAACTACCTCAGCCTCGACCGCAAGGCGGTGCCGGAGCTGGTGCTCAAGTCAGTCGACAGCATCGCCCGTCAGGGTGGTACTCCGCTGCTGGTCTGCACTCAGGAGAAACTGCTGGGGGTGGTCTACCTCAAGGACATCATCAAGCCCGGTATCAAGGCTCGCTTCCAGATCCTGCGCCATATGGGGATCCGTACCGTGATGATCACCGGTGACAACCCGAAAACCGCCGCCGCCATCGCCGCCGAAGCCGGGGTGGATGACTTCATCGCCGAGGCGACACCGGAGAAAAAGCTGGCCTATATCCGGCAGGAGCAGGCCGATGGTCGTCTGGTTGCCATGTGCGGCGACGGTGCCAACGATGCGCCCGCACTGGCGCAGGCTGACGTGGGTCTGGCCATGAACGAGGGTACCCAGGCCGCCAAGGAGGCGGGCAACCTGGTGGATCTAGACTCCAACCCCACCAAGCTGCTGGACGTGGTGCTGGTCGGCAAACAGCTGCTGGTGACCCGTGGTGCCCTGACCACCTTCTCCATCGCCAACGACGTCGCCAAGTACTTTGCCATCCTGCCAGCCCTGTTCATCGCCGCCTACCCGCAACTGGGGGCACTGAACCTGATGCAGCTGGGCAGCCCGCAGAGCGCCATCCTGTCGGCCATCATCTTCAACGCCCTGATCATTGTGGCGCTGGTGCCGCTGGCCCTGCGTGGTGTCGACCTGAAAGGCTCGGCCGCCAGTCTGCTGCGCCGCAACCTGTTGATCTACGGGGTCGGTGGTCTGCTGGTGCCTTTTATCGGCATCAAGCTGATCGATCTGGTTATTACCGGCCTGGGTCTGGTGTAACGACATAACCGGGATGCGGGTCAGACCCGCATCCCCAGCCATCCTTTTGGAGCAAGAGAATCATGATAGCAATCAGAACCCTGTTGACCCTCACCCTGCTGCTGGGCGTGGGTTATCCTCTGGCGGTGACCGGGCTGGCCCAACTGCTGTTCCCCTGGCAGGCCAACGGCAGCCAGCTCACCGACAGCAAGCAGCAACTCATTGGTAGCGCCCTGCTGGGGCAGAAATTCGAGCGGGCCGACTATTTCCATCCCCGTCCCTCCGCCAGCGATTTCAACACCATAGGCGGCAGCGCCAGCAATCTGGGGATGAGCTCACCGCTGCGGGCAGAGTTTGCCGAACAGGCCGCCAAGGCACAGCCGGGAACCAGCTCCCCCGCCATGCTGACCCGCTCCGCCTCCGGCCTCGATCCCCACCTGCCGCTGGATGCGGTACTGGCTCAGGTGGACCGCGTCGCCAAAGAACGTGGACTGGATCCCGCCCAACTGACGGAGCAGGTCATGTCGGCCACACAAGCTGGTATCCTTGGCCCGCAGGTGGTCAACATTCTCCAGCTGAACCTGCAACTGGATCATCAAAAGGGCGCCTGAGGGCGCTCCTTGCCGATCTGGCGTTGACCTCCATTTTCGAAACGGGCAGTTGGCTCGATAGGGATAACAATGGCTGATGTAGCAAGCGCTGACGCCCTGCTGACGAGTCTGATGCAGGAGCATGGGGATGCGTGATGAGGTAAGGGCTGACGCCCTGCTGGCAAGTCTGGAGCAAGAGCACAAGGGCAAGCTGAAAGTCTTTCTCGGGGCCGCCCCCGGCGTGGGCAAGACCTACGCCATGTTGCAGGCGGTGCGGGAACAGGCCAAGGAGGGGGTCGACATCCTGATCGGCGTGGTGGAGACCCACGGCCGGCAGGAGACACTGGCCCTGCTCGACAAACTCGCAATCCAGCCGCGCAAGATCCACATGCACCGCCAGCAGCGACTGGAAGAGATGGATCTCGACGGCCTGCTCGCCCGCAAACCGGCCATCGCCGTAGTGGACGAGCTGGCACACAGCAACGCCCCCGGCAGCCGCCACGAGAAGCGCTGGCAGGATGTGGAGGAGCTGCTCAACGCAGGTATCGACGTCTATAGCACACTCAACGTCCAGCATCTGGAGAGCCTCAACGATCTGGTGTGGCAGCTGACCGGGGTCAGGGTCAAAGAGACCCTGCCCGATCAGGTTCTGCTCGATGCAGACAGCATTATCCTTATCGACCTCCCCCCCAAGGAGCTACTCGGCCGCCTGCGCGAAGGGAAGGTTTATGTACCCCATCAGGCCAAGGCCGCCTTGCAATCCTTCTTCTCCCTCAACAACCTCACTGCATTGCGGGAGCTGGCGATGCAGACCGCCGCCAGCCATGTGGAGGGCGATCTGCAACTGCAATGGCAGGCGGCGGGCAAGAGCACCTTGCCGCTGCGGGGCAAGCTGATGGTCTGCCTCGGCAACCAGCACGGGGCTGCGCTGGTGCGCTATGGCCACCGCTTTGCCCAGCGTCGCCAGCTACCCTGGCTGGTAGTGCACGTGGATAGCAATGGCCGCAGCTCGGCCGACGTGGAGCAAGCGCTGGCGCTCGCCTCCCAGTTGGGCGCCAAGGTGCTGACCCTCTCCAGTCCGGCGGTCGCCAATACCCTGCTGGAGACTGCCGAGCAGCAGCAGGTCTCCCAGCTGCTGCTCGGCAAACCGCACAAGGCGCCGTGGCGTCGCTCGCTGGTGCAGCACCTGCTCAAGCAGGCGCAGGGGCTGGAGATCACCCTGGTCGATACCGAGAAGCAGAAACACAGAGTGGGGATGCGCGTCCCGACCCCGAAGGATATACACCACAGCATGCTGGCAGTGGTGATCATGGGGATCACCTCAGCCGCCGCTTGGGGGCTCTCCTACTGGCTGCCACCAGCAGCGTTGCCGCTCATCTTTGTACTGGGGGTGCTGGCGACGGCCCTCACCACCAGTCTGGTTCCCGCCACACTGGCGGCGGTGCTGGGCTTTATCGCCCACAATCTGCTCTTCACCGCCCCCTACTTCTCCCTGAGCGTCGCCAACCACAGCGACCTGCTCACCCTGTTCGTGCTGCTTATCGTCGGCATGACGGCGGGGCGCCTCGCCTCCCGCCAGCGCCAGCAGCTGATAGGCCTGCGCGAGACCCAGCAGCTGGGCAATGCCCTGCTCTCCCTCAGTCAGGGGCTGGCGACCGCCAACAGCCCGGAGGAGGTGCTCAGACAAGGGGCGCAAGCGATCTCGCTGGCGCTGGGCCAGCCGACCGTAGTGATCGACAAGGATTTTCACGACCGCCTCGGCAACGAGAAACACAGACCCGGCCAGACCGACAAGGCGGCCATCGACTGGTGTCTGGCCCAGAAGCAGAGTGCCGGAGCCCACACTGCCACCCTCAATGCCGCCGAGGCCCAGTATCACCACCTCAGCGATGACCTGGTGATCGGCATAACACTGGCCAATCCGCTCTCCTCCTCCGCCGAGCATCAGCTGCAGGCGCTGCTCACCGACATTCGCGCTGCGCTGGCGCGGATCGACCTCAACGAGCGGCTGGCCGACAGCCAGTTGCAGGCGGAAACAGATCGAATGCGGGCCGCCCTGCTCTCCTCGGTCTCCCACGACTTGAAGACGCCGCTGGCCACCATCATGGGTGCCGGCAGCACTCTGCTGGAATATGGTGACCGGATCCCGCCGGATGATCGCAACGAACTGCTCCACTCGGTACAGGAGGAGGCTCGCCGCCTGCACAGCTATGTGCAGAATCTGCTGGATATGACCCGCATCGGCTCCCCCGACTTCCAGCTGAAACGGGACTGGGTCGATCTGGCGGATCTGGTGGAAAGCGCCCGCAAGCGGCTCGACTCCTCCTGGCGCCAGCACAAGCTGCTGGTCCATTTCGATCAGCATGTGCCCCAGCTCTATGTCCATGGCGCCCTGATCGAACAGGTGCTGGTCAACATCCTCGACAACGCCTCTCGCTACTCGCCGGCAGGCACCCCCATCGAGTTCAAGGTAATGGTGGCCGAGCCAGACCTCATCATCGACATCATCGATATCGGGGTCGGTATCGCCGAGTCGGATCGGGAGAAGATCTTCAATCTCTTCTACACCCAACCGGTGGGCGATTGCGGCAGCCGTGGCACCGGGCTTGGCCTCGCCATTTCCCGCGCTATGATAGAGGCCCACGGCGGCAAGATTTGGGCCTTCTCCGGCCCCAATGGCAACGGCACCTGCATGCGCATCTCCCTGCCGCTCGCGCTCAATTCACCGGAGGTCTGATGGCGCACATTCTGGTCATAGATGATGAAGCGGCGATCCGTCGCTTTCTGCGGATCAGCCTGATTGCCGAGGGGCATCAGGTGAGTGAGGCGGTGGGGGTCAATGAAGGGCTGGAGCAGTATCGCCACCTCAACCCCGATCTGGTGATCCTCGATCTCGGTCTGCCGGATGGCGATGGCATTCAGGTGTTGCAGGCCATTCGCGAACACCACCCCAATCCGGTACTGGTGTTGTCGGCCCGTGATTCGGAGCAGGAGAAGGTGCGACTGCTGGATGCCGGTGCCAACGACTACATGAGCAAGCCGTTCGGCATCGGTGAGATGATGGCACGTATTCGCGTGCTGTTGCGCCAACGTGCTGGCGTCAGCAGCGGCGAGCGACGCCACTTCCCCCAATGCGGCCTGACGCTGGATGTCAGCAGCCACAAGGTAACCATGAAAGACGAGGAGATCCCTCTCTCCCGCAAAGAGTTCGCCCTGCTGCAAGCGCTGGTGTGCCACCCCGGCAAGCTGGTGATGCAGACCCAGCTGCTCAACGACATCTGGGGGCCGAGCCACAAGGAGGACACCCACTACCTGCGCATCGTCATCGCCAGTCTGCGCAAAAAGCTGGGGGATAACCCCCAGCAACCGACGCTTATCGAGACCGAATCCGGTATCGGCTACCGCTTTATCGGCAACTGACGTTTCACGTGGAACGACGCCCGCTGCAAATCAGCGCCAGCAGACCGCAGCCACTCAGCAACAGGCCGAGCTCCTGCAATCCGGCCGCCACCGCCAACCCCAGACTAAGCAGCAGGTAGTAGCCAAGCCCGAACAGGGCACCAGCACTGCCCGCTACCTCGCGATAGGCCAGCAGCGCCTGACTCAGCACATTGGGGATAGCCAGCCCGAAGGCCACCACCACACCCATCATGGGCAACAGAAACCAGAGGTTGCCCTGAGTCACCCATACCAGCAGCCCGGCAACCAGCGCCAGAGCGCAAGCCAACCTGACCAGAGATGACGGCAGCCACCCCCTCCCCAGCAGATGCTTGTTGAGCAAGCTGCCGAGCAGAGTCGCCAGCGCCAGCAAGATCCCCGAATAGCCAAACTCGCCGGTGCTCAATCCCAATCCGGCAAACAGGAAGGGGGCCAGACTGTAGTAGCCAAACAGCATAGTGTTGAACAGGGCGACCAGCATGGCACTGCGCCAGAGTCCGCCATCCTTCATCATCCGGCGCGCCAGCAGCCAGAGCGCGACCCGCTGGCTGGTGGCCGGACGGGTTTCCGGCAACTGCCAGCAGGTCACCAGCAGCAAACCTACCGCCAGGACCAGCAGACCGCTGAACACCCCGAGATAGCCGAACCCGCTCGCCAGCTGGCCGCCACTGAGCAACCCCAGCACCGGGCTCAGGGAGAGCGCTATGCCCATCACCGAGAAGACCCGCGCCAGATCGCTGCCCTGATAGCTGTCGCGCAGCATGGTCTGGGTCACCACAGAACCCACGGCGTCGCCAAAGGCCGAGATAACCCGGGCCAGCAGCAGGGTTTCAAACTGGTTGGCCAGCAGCGCCAGCAAGGTGCCGACACCATAGGTGAGCAGACCCGCCAGCATGGCGGGACGCCGCCCTATCAGATCGCAGAGCCGTCCCCAGCAGACCACGCCCACCGCAAACGCCAGAAAATAGACCGACAGGGTCTGGGATGCCTGCCCTTCGCTCACCTGAAACTGGGTAGCAATGTGGGTCAGGACCGGGCTGTAGATGGTCTCCACAATTTGGGGAAACATCATCAATCCCACCACCAGCCAGAGCGGTGGCAACTTGTTGTTCATGACAAACCTCCTTCACAAGAGGTCGCCATTCTAGAGAGATGTCGATTGTCTGATTACAATAAGTAGGACTATAAACATCAAAAATCGGACATATGGCCTTTATTCTTCCCGATCACCCTTTTGAGCCCGACCAGCTGACCGGCAGCGTGATCGGCATTGCCTCCGCCCTCGGTTGGCACGACTCGGGCATGCATCAGCATCAGCGCCACCAGCTGTTGTTCGCCCAATCCGGCTGCATGACCATGGAGCTGGAAGGCCGAGTCTGCCTGCTGCCGCCCACCCGTGCCGCCTGGCTGCCTGCAGGCACCGCCCACCGGGTACTGATGCGCGGTGTGGTGGCCTACCGCTCACTCTACTTCCAGCCGCACCCCGAGTTGCCCGGCACGGTGGAGGTGCTGGCGGTCAATCCGCTGCTGCACGAACTGATCGAGCGGATGGCGCTCTGGCCGTGGGACAAACCGCAAGAGCAGCAACAACGGACGGTGGCACTGTTTATGGAGGAGTTGGGGCAGGCGCCGCGGGAGTCGTGGCAGTTGCCGCTGCCAACCGATCCCAGACTGGGCGACTGGCTACAGCAGTTGAAACGGGGAGATGCCCTGCCCGATCGGCTCAACCGGCTGGCCGAGCGGGTGGGTGCCAGTGACAAGACCATTGGCCGCATCTTCATGCGGGAGACCGGCATGAGCTATCAGGCGTGGCGTCAGCAGTGGCGGCTGTTGCGCGCCATGGAGCTACTGGCAGAAAGCGAGTCCATCAGCCGGATTGCCGTTGCGCTGGAGTTCTCCAGCGACAGCGCCTTTATCAGCTTCTTCAAACAACATTCGGGACAGACCCCCCTGCGCTACCTCAGCTCTCGGGGTGAGTCGCCACAGCCTGACTCGCCTCCACCACCAGGGTATCCAGCGCCAGCGGCTTGAGATTGTGCAGCGCATCCTGCACCACGGCATGTGATGCCTGTTGCAACTCGCTCTGCACATCTTGCTCCAGCTGGGCACTCTCCAGCTCGGGCCGCGGGTTTTCGTTGGCCATCACGTTCAGGCTCAGGGCACTCACAATCAGGGTAACGATCAGGCTTTTCATCTGGTTTGCTCCGGTATGGTTGAGATGACCAGATAGCTATTCCAATAGTTGTGCCAATCCTCACGCAATTCATAACATGATGATTTTGTTTAAATTAACTATATCTCGATACCAAATTGAGTCGCAAAATGCATCCC
This sequence comes from Aeromonas sp. 6P, assembly GCF_051919525.1. Taxonomy (NCBI): domain Bacteria; kingdom Pseudomonadati; phylum Pseudomonadota; class Gammaproteobacteria; order Aeromonadales; family Aeromonadaceae; genus Aeromonas; species Aeromonas sp. 6P. The sequence continues at coordinate 4,548,094 of NZ_JBQBEO010000002.1, forward strand.
GCTCGGTCATTTTTAAACCAACAGTTGGTGCTTTTAACCACGCTTGATTTTTGCACCATGTTCCACGTGGAACGTCCCATCTTTTTGATCGACACCCGCTTTTAAACTGAGCTATGGTGCTACATCCCCGTAACTCAAATCTGGATCTGTCACTGAATGGAATTTTCCTTGTTCGGCGAGAAGTTCACTCGCCACGCCGGTATTACCCAACTCATGGATGACCTCAATCAGGGGCTGACCAATCCGGACGCCATCATGCTGGGTGGTGGCAATCCGGCCCCCATCCCCGCCATGCTGGAGCGCTTTCAGGCCGAGGCCAAAACCCTGCTCGACAACGGCGAACTGGTGAAGGCGATGGCCAACTACGATGGCCCGCAAGGCAAAGACAGGTTCACCAGGGCGCTTGCCGGACTGCTCAGCAAGGAGCTGGGCTGGGATATCTCAGCCCGCAATATCGCCCTGACCAACGGCAGCCAGAATGCCTTCTTCTACCTGTTCAACCTGCTGGCCGGTGAATTTGCTGATGGCCGCAAGAAGAAGGTGCTGTTCCCGCTCGCCCCCGAATACATCGGCTATGCCGACTCGGCGCTGGCCGACGACTACTTCGTGGCCTACAAGCCCACCATCGAGAAACTGCCCGATGGCCAGTTCAAATACCACGTGGATTTCGAGAGCCTGCAGGTGGGCGACGATATCGGGGTGATCTGCGTCTCCCGCCCAACCAACCCCACCGGCAATGTGCTGACCGATGAAGAGATCGAACACCTCGATCAGATCGCCCGCGACAAGGGGATTCCGCTGCTGATCGACAACGCCTACGGCGTCCCCTTCCCGGGTATCATCTTCAGCGAAGCCAAGCCGTTCTGGAACGCCAACACCATCCTCTGCATGAGCCTCTCCAAGCTGGGCTTGCCGGGCACCCGCTGCGGCATCGTCATCGCCGATGAGAAGATCATCCAGGCCATCACCAACCTGAGCGGCATCATCAATCTGGCGCCGGGCAGTCTGGGGCCCGCCATCACCATCCCGATGATCGAGAGCGGCGAGATCATCGCCCTCAGCGAACAGGTGGTGAAGCCCTTCTATCAGCAGAAGGCGGAGCTGGCGGTGCAGCTGCTGCGCGAAGCGATCCCCGACCCGCGCTTCCATATCCACAAGCCTGAAGGGGCTCTCTTCCTCTGGCTCTGGTTTGAAGATTTGCCGATCCACTGTCAGGAGCTCTATGAGCGACTGAAGGCGAAGAACCTGCTGATCGTGCCGGGTCACTACTTCTTCCCCGGCATCGACGACTCCGAGTGGCGCCACAGCCAGGAGTGCGTCCGCCTCAACTACTCCCAGAGTGAGGAGCTGGTTCGTCGCGGCATCGCCATTCTGGCCGATGAAATCAATGCCCTCTACGCCGGCTAAATCAGTCCGGCCAGCCAAAAACAGAAAGGCCTGCAGATGCAGGCCTTTATTGTTTATCGCAATCCGGTTTGCTTAGCCGGGCAGCGCCAGCTGCTCGGGTTTACCGATGGGGATGGCGCGGGGCTTGAGCGCCTCCGGCAACTCGCGAGCCAGGTCGATGGTCAACAGACCATGCTCCAGCTTGGCGCCCTGCACTTCCACGTGCTGGCTCAGCTTGAAGGCGAGCTCGAAGTCGCGCTCGGCAATCCCCTGATGGAGGAACTGACGCTCACCGGCCGCAGCCCCTTTGCGCCCCTTCACCTTGAGGGTGCCGTTTTCGGTCTCCAGCTCCAGCTCTTCGCGCTCGAAGCCAGCCACGGCGACCGTGATGCGATAGCCATCCTGATCGCGCTTTTCAATGTTGTACGGGGGGTAAGCGGCGGTCTTCTGCTCGAATAGACCTTCCAGCTCACGGGCCATCCGCTCGAAGCCGACGGCGTTGGAATAGAGATGAGAAAAATCGAGGTTACGCATAATCCTATCCTTCTAATAAGCAACAGGTTCAACTCTCCACAGGCCCGTCATCGGCACCCGGGGAATTTTAAAATTTCAGTGAATTCAGGCTATCAGCCGTTGATCTCGATCTTGCGCGGCTTCATCGCCTCGGGCACTTCACGCACCAGCTCGATGTGCAGCAAGCCGTTTTTCAGATCGGCCCCTTTAACCCGCACATAGTCGGCCAGCTGGAAGCGGCGCTCGAAACCACGTTCGGCAATCCCCTGATAGAGATAGTTACGCTCGGTATCGGCCTGCTTGTTGCCCTTCACCGTCAACAGATTTTCCTGGAAGCTCAGCTCCAGCTCTTCCTGGGTAAAGCCCGCCACCGCCATGCTGATGCGGTAGTCGTTGTCACCCAACTGCTCGATGTTGTAGGGGGGATAACCGGCATTGCCATTGCTGGCCGCAGATTCGATGAGATTGGCCAGACGATCGAAACCGATGGCAGAACGATAGAGCGGAGAAAAGTCGATAGAACGCATAGTATTACCCTCTTGTGAGCGATAACGGATTGTTTGCCCTCCTTATGGACGGGCGCCTGGTCGAAACCTCTGTCGAGCGTTCCGGCCTTGTTACCTATATAGGGGCTCACTTTTTCCTTTCAAGGGGATTTTTTCGAATTTTTTAAATGGCCGCACCGACCTGTAGAACATCAACCTGTTGGCCCGATAGTGATGATAATCGACCCGTGGGCCACTGATGGCAATGCGCTCCGCACTCCATAATTGGTTGCATATCCACCAGCCAACATGGAGCCATCTCATGAAGATTACCCAGGTTCGCAACGCCACCTTGCTGCTCGACTATGCCGGCACCCGCTTTCTGATCGACCCCATGCTCTCGGCCAAGGGAGCCTTCCCCGGCTTTGAAGGCACCGCCAACAGCCATCTGCGCAATCCGCTGGTCGAGCTGCCGCTACCGATCGATGAGCTGGTCGATGTGGACGCCGTGATCGTCACCCACGACCATCCCGACCACTGGGATGATGCCGCCAGAGCCCTGCTCCCCAAGCATCTGCCGCTCTTGGTGCAACATCAGAAAGATGCCGATGCCATTCGTGCCAGTGGCTTTGAGGATGTGCGGCTGCTGAGCGACCAGCCCGAGTTTGCCGGCATTCGCCTGCAACAGACCGGTGGCCAGCACGGCAGCGACCAGTTGATGGCGGTACTGGGCGAGCGCATGGGAGAGGTATGCGGCGTGGTCTTCTCCCACCCCGATGAACAGTGCCTCTATCTGGCCGGTGATACCATCTGGCATCCCCGGGTCGAGCAAGCCCTGCAACAGCATCAACCCGAGGTCATCATCCTCAACTGTGGCGATGCACAGGTGCCCGGACTCGGTTCCATCATCATGGGTAAGGAGGATGTCGCCGCCGTTTATCAGGCCGCACCGCAAGCCACGCTGATCGCCAGTCATATGGAGGCGGTCAACCACGCCGTGCTGTCACGCCAGGAGCTACGCGACTATCTGGTGGACCGGGGCATGATGGATCGGGTACGGGTGCCGCAAGATGGCGAGGCGATATCGCTATGATCCACAAGAGAGCCATGTCAGACATGGCCCTTCGGCTTTCACAGCCAAACGCTTATGATGAGTGGTCTGCGCGCAGAGAGGAGCCAACACCATGACCACCCCGATCGTTGCCGTGGTGACCTTCGATCACTTCAGCCCTTTTCACTGCGCCGTCCCCTGTCTCATCTTCGGCGACATCCTGCCGCGCCAGCCGCTGTTCGAGCTCAAGATCTGCTGCGGTGATGGCAACCATCATGCACACTCGGCGCAAGGCTTCACCATTCAGGCTCCTCATGGGCTGGAGGTGCTGGCCGAGGCGGAGATCATCGTCATCCCCTTCTGGCACGACCCGGCAGCACAGCCACCCGCAGCACTGCTCGATGCCCTGATTGCCGCCAGAGCCAGAGGTGCCCGGCTGGTCGGGCTCTGTCTTGGCACCTATGTGCTCGCCTACGCCGGACTACTTAATGGTCGCAAAGCATCGACCCACTGGGAGTACGAACAGGATTTCTGCCGCCGCTTTCCCTGCGTGCAGCTCGATACCAACGCCCTCTATGTGGATGACGATGGGCTGGTCACCTCGGCAGGCACTGCCGCCGGGTTGGACTGCTGCCTCTATCTGGTACGCCAGTACCACGGCTCGGCCATCGCCAACAAGGTGGCGCGGCGGCTGGTGATCCCGCCTCACCGGGAAGGGGGCCAAGCCCAGTTTATCGAACAGCCGGTGCCCGCCTCCACTCGCGATGTCAGGATGAACCAGTTGCTCGATCACCTGCGTGCCCATCTGGCCGAACCCCACACCCTGGATTCTCTGGCGGCCCACACCCTGATGAGCCGCCGCACCTTTACCCGCCGTTTTCATCAGGCTACCGGCCTCTCGGTGGGTGAATGGCTGCTGGCGGAGCGGCTCAGGCGCAGTCAGGAGCTGCTGGAGGTAAGCGGCCATTCCATCGATCGCATCGCCGAGCTGGTCGGCTTCAAGAGTGCCACCTCCCTGCGCAATCACTTTCGAGCCCGCTTTGCCATCTCCCCCAGCGAGTGGCGACGATCTTTTCGTGGCAACAATGTCTGATGACATCCTCTATACCCGCTCACTCCGCTATGGCAGGCTAACCAGAAATCCCGAGGAGTCATCCCATGTCCCGTTCCGAACGCCTGCTGGCCCTGCTCCAGCTGCTGCGCGGCCACCGTTACGCCATTACTGGCGCGGAACTGGCCAGCCAGCTTGGCATCAGCCTGCGCACCCTCTATCGGGATATCGCCACCCTGCAGGCACAAGGAGCCCATATCGAGGGCGAATCGGGGATCGGCTATGTGTTGCGTCCCGGCTTCATGCTGCCGCCACTGATGTTCAGTGAAGAGGAGCTGGATGCGCTGGTGCTGGGGTCACGTTGGGTAGTCGCCCACGGTGACGGAGCCTTGAGTGCATCGGCCAGCAGTGCGCTGGCCAAGATAGAAGCCGTGCTGCCCGCCGACTATCGCCAGCAGCTCCAGAGCAATGCCCTGCTGATCGGCACCTCCCGCAGCGACCGACTCACCGATGAAGCCCCGCTGCGCTGCGCCATCCGCCAGCAACGCAAGGTGACCCTGAGTTATCGTGACCTCAAGGATGAGGCCTCTGAGCGTACCGTCTGGCCCTTTGCCCTCGGCTACTTCGAACAGGTGCGGGTACTGGTAGCCTGGTGCGAACTGCGTCAGGGCTTTCGCCACCTTCGGGTCGATCGCATCACCCGGATGCAACCGCAAGATTGCCGCTATCCAAAAAGCAGAGAGAGCCTGCTGAAGAAGTGGCGCACCACCCAGCAGATCCCGCAACCGAAATTCATTGCTGACAGAAACTGACAGCAGGTAGCACCATGCTGACGGGGTCGGCGCCAATGCGCCATCTCATCAGCAAGGAGCATCACCATGTTAGTTCCCCAGTTCACCATCCTCTACGTTGCCAACCCGACCCGCAGTGCGCTCTTCTACCGCCAGCTGTTCGGGCGTGAACCGGTGGAAGAGTCACCTACCTTTGCCATGTTCGTATTCGAGTCAGGCGCCAGACTGGCGCTCTGGTCCAGTACCACCGTCGAGCCAGCCGTTACCCAAAGTGCTGGCGCCATGGAACTGGCCTTCTCGCTGCCTGATGAAACCAGTGTCGATTCTGGCTTGTCAGAGTGGCAAGCTCGTGGCCTGACCATCATCCAGCAACCAACCCGGATGGAGTTTGGCTATACCGGCATGGCTCTTGATCCCGATGGCCATCGCCTGCGACTCTACTGCCTGGCACCAGAACTGAGCTGAGTTATAACCATCAACACCAAGCAGTTTCATGTTTCACGTGGAACGTGCCATTTCCCCGCCCCTGAAAATAAAAAAAAGCCGCTCACAAGGAGCGGCTTTTTATATCGAACTGACTGCGTCGATTAGACGTCGAGGTTGGCTACGCGCAGGGCGTTGGTCTCGATAAAGTCACGACGGGGCTCAACGGCATCACCCATCAGGGTGGAGAAGAGCTGGTCAGCACCGACGGCGTCGTCGATGGTGACGCGCAGCATGCGACGGGCTTCCGGATCCATGGTGGTTTCCCACAGCTGGTCCGGGTTCATCTCTCCCAGCCCTTTATAGCGCTGGATGTAGATGCCGCGTTTGCCTTCGCCCATCAGCCACTCGACGGCTTCTACGAAATTGGCAACCGGCTTGACCTTCTCGCCACGCTTGATGAAACCACCTTCCTCGATCAGGTTGGCGATCTCCTTGCCCAGCGAAACCAGCTGACGGTATTCACCGGACTGCAGGAAGTCGTAGCTAAGCGGATATTCGCGGTCGACACCGTGCTGACGTACCACGGCGTGCGGCACGTACAGGCTGCGCTCTTCATCACGACGAACCTGGATCTGGTATTGGATACCGTGGTTGCTCTCGTTGAGCACGGCTTCCATACCCTGACACCAGGCCAGCAGATCGCTCTCGCTGTTCAGCAGCGCTTCGTTCAACTCCGGCTGATAGATCAGCTGGGTCAGCACGGCTTCTGGCGCACGACGAGACATGCGGGTGATCAGGTGAGTCACCGAGCGGTGCTGGTTGACCAGACGCTCCAGCGCCTCGCCACCGATAGCCGGGGCAGACTCGTTGACGTGCAGGGTAGCACCATCCAGCGCCATGGCGGTCTGGTACTGCAGCAGCGCGTCTTCGTCTTTCAGATACTGCTCCTGCTTGCCCTTCTTCACCTTGTAGAGCGGCGGCTGGGCGATGTAGACGTAGCCACGTTCGATGATTTCCGGCATCTGACGATAGAAGAAGGTCAGTAGCAGGGTTCGGATGTGCGCACCATCGACGTCCGCATCGGTCATGATGATGATGTTGTGATAACGCAGCTTGTCCGGGTTGTACTCGTCGCGACCGATACCGCAACCCAGTGCGGTGATCAGGGTGCCCACCTCTTGCGAGGAGATCATCTTGTCGAAACGGGCCTTCTCCACGTTCAGGATTTTACCCTTGAGCGGCAGAATGGCCTGGTTCTTACGGTTGCGACCCTGCTTGGCGGAACCGCCAGCAGAGTCCCCTTCCACTATGTAGAGTTCGGAGAGAGCCGGGTCTTTTTCCTGACAGTCAGCCAGCTTGCCGGGCAGACCGGCGATATCCAGCGCGCCTTTGCGGCGGGTCAGTTCGCGGGCTTTGCGGGCCGCTTCACGGGCACGGGCCGCATCGATGATCTTGTTGACCACGATCTTGGCATCGCCCGGGTTTTCCAGCAGGAAGTCAGCCAGCTTCTCACCCATCGCCTGTTCAACGGCGGTCTTCACTTCGGAAGAGACCAGCTTGTCTTTGGTCTGAGATGAGAACTTGGGATCCGGCACCTTGACGGAGATAACGGCAATCAGACCTTCACGCACGTCGTCGCCACTGGCGGCAGACTTGGCCTTCTTGCTGTAGTCCTCTTTGTCCATATAGGAGTTCAGAGTACGGGTCAGCGCGGTACGGAAGCCAACGAGGTGAGTACCACCATCCCGCTGCGGGATGTTGTTGGTGAAGCAGTAGACCCCTTCCTGATAGGCGTCGTTCCACTGCATCGCCACTTCAACGCCGATACCATCCTGCTCGGTGGTGAAATGGAACACCTTCGGGTGGATCGGGGTCTTGTTCTGGTTCAGGTATTCAACGAACGCCTTGATGCCACCCTCGTAGCAGAAATGCGCCTCGCGGCCATCACGCTCGTCTTGCAGACGGATGGAGACACCGGAGTTGAGGAAGGAGAGCTCGCGCAGGCGCTTGGCCAGGATCTCGTAATGGAACAGGGTATCGCTGAAAATGGCAGGGCTCGGCCAGAAGCGAACTTCGGTACCGGTGCCGGTGCTGTCGCCAATCTGCTTGAGCGGCGCCTGCGGCTCACCCAGATGATAGGTCTGCTCGTAGACGTGGCCGTTACGACGAATGGTCAGCAACAGCTTGTCAGAGAGGGCGTTAACGACTGAGACACCCACGCCGTGCAGGCCACCGGAAACCTTGTAGGAGTTGTCATCGAACTTACCGCCAGCGTGCAGCACGGTCATGATGACCTCTGCGGCGGAGCGGCCCTCCTCCTCATGCATGTCTACCGGGATACCCCGGCCATTGTCACGCACAGAGACAGAACCGTCGGAATGGATCTTGACCAGAATATCGGAGCAGTAGCCAGCGAGCGCCTCGTCAATGGAGTTATCGACGACCTCGAACACCATGTGGTGCAGACCCGAGCCATCATCCGTATCGCCGATATACATCCCCGGGCGCTTGCGGACCGCATCCAGGCCCTTCAGCACCTTGATATTCGAGGAGTCGTAAGTATTTTCACTCATAGCTTACTCTCTGCCTTCTCTAACGTTTCGGAGATTTTACCCTGTTCCACGTGGAACAACTTGCAGTCATTCGCATCCATCATGTCTGCGAGCTGACCGGTGTCGATGGCGGTGATAAACACCTGGGACGCACACTGCTTCAGCCTTGCGGCCAGCAAGCGGCGCTTGTCAACATCCAGTTCAGAGGCAAAATCGTCAATTAAAAAAATACAGCCACGGCTGCTATGTTGATTCAAATAGAGCCCTTGGGCCAGTCGCATGGCGCAGACCAGCAACTTCAGCTGACCCCGGGACAAAATATCCTGAGCGGGTACCCCGTTCGCCTTGAGGCGCACATCGGCTTTCTGTGGACCGACACCGGTATAGCCCAGCGCCCGATCCCGCTCAAACCCCGCCTCCAGCAGATCGCCGAGGGGAGTATCTTTCTCCCAGCCCCGGTAAAAGCCGAGACTGATATCGAATTCCGGCAGAAAATCCGCCGTCATCTCCTTGATCAGGGGCGTAATGGCCTGACAATAACTGGCGCGAAACTCGGCCAACTCACCCCCGAGCCGCACCAGCTCCTGATCCCAGAATGCCAGCTGGCGGTACTGAGTGCTCTGGCGCAATAGCGCATTGCGCTGTTTCAGCAGCCGCCGCACTCGCCCCCAAAGGGCAAAGAAGGTCGGCTCCTGATGGAAAACACCCCAATCGAGCCAGGCGCGGCGAGCCTGAGGCCCGCCCGTCAGCAGGTTGAAGCCATCGGGATGGATCAACTGCACCGGCAACAGCTCCGCCAAATCGGCCAGCCGCTGGGCCTGCGCCCCGGCAATCTTGAGCTGGGTCTCGCCACTCTTGTCTTTGGCAAGACCGATCGGTACCTGACGCCCCTCCAGCTCGCACTGGGCAAACAGGGTAAATGCCCTCTCCCCCTGGCGGATAACCCGCCCGGTCAAATGAGTGCGAAAGGAGCGCCCCAGACCAAGGTAGTGAATGGCTTCCAGCACGCTGGTCTTGCCGCTGCCATTGCACCCGACCAAAATGTTGAGGCCGGGCGACAGCTTGAGACTGGCTTGCTGGATATTGCGAAAGTCGCTGAGCTGGAGTTTGACCAGGGACACGACTAGATCCGCATCGGCATCACCACGTACTGAGCATCCTGATGTTCAAAATCCTCAATAATGGCACTGCTGATGGAATCGCTCAGGCTAATCCGAATTTGGTCACATTTTAACGTATTCAGCACGTCGAGCACATAAGAGACGTTAAAGCCGATCTCCATCTCGCCAGCGGCATATTGTACGTCAAGCAGCTCTTCGGCTTCTTCCTGTTCCGGGTTGTTGGCGGTGATGCGCAGCAGGTTTTCCTGCAGATTGAGACGCACCCCACGGAATTTCTCGTTGGAGAGGATGGCGGCACGGGCAAACGCCTGACGCAGATCCTCACGGCCGGCGATGAGCGCCTTGTCGCTGTTGCGCGGAATGACGCGGCGCCAGTCCGGGAAGCGGCCATCCACCAGCTTGGAGGTGAAGATGAAGCCGTCCAGCGCAGCCCGCAGGTTGCTGCGACCGATCTGCAGCCGCACCGGCTTGTCTTCCGCCTCCAGCAGACGCACCAGCTCCAGTACCCCTTTGCGCGGCAGGATAACTTGATGATCGGGCAGCGATTCCCCTACTACCTCGCGGCGGCAGGTGGCCAGACGGTGACCGTCGGTCGCCACGGTGCGCAGACCGTGACCTTCGCTCTCGAACAGCATGCCGTTCAGGTAGTAACGCACGTCCTGACTGGCCATGGAGAACTGGGTCGCATCGATCAGCTTCTTCAGCTCCAGCTGGCTGATATCGAACTCGAGCACGGATTCCCAATCCTCGATGTTCGGATACTCGGTCGCCGGCAGGGTCGAGAGGTTGAAGCGGGAACGACCGGAGCGGATGATCAGGCGCTCGCCTTCGGTATTGAGACGGATCTCGGCGCCTTCCGGCAGACCACGGCAGATATCCAGCAGCTTGCGCGCCGGTACTGTGGTGCGGCCATCTTCGCTGGCCCCGTTCAGATAGACCTGACCGATCATCTCTACTTCGAGATCGGTACCGGTCAGTGACAGCAGACCGTTGCTGACATCAAGCAGCACGTTGCCGAGGATCGGCAGGGTCGGTCGGCCGCCGAGGGCGCCGGACACCAGTTGCAGAGGACGTAACAGGGCCTCACGGCTAATTTCGAGCTGCATCTGTGCTCTCCGTTGTGATTAGGAGGAAAAGATTCGGATCAGGTTGGAATATTCGCGCTGCATCTGTCCACTCGATTCCGTTATCAGGAAGAAAGGGTACGGATCAGGTTGGAATAGTCCTCCTTGATGTCGTGACTCTCCTCCTTCAGCTGCTCGATCTTGCGGCAGGCATGAAGAACGGTAGTGTGGTCACGGCCACCAAAGGCATCACCTATCTCCGGCAAACTGTGGTTGGTCAGCTCCTTGGCCAGTGCCATCGCCAGCTGGCGCGGACGGGCAACAGAGCGGGAACGACGCTTGGAGAGCAGATCCGCCAGCTTGATCTTGTAGTACTCCGCCACCGTCTTCTGGATATTGTCGATGGTGACCAGCTTCTCCTGCAGTGCCAACAGGTCGCGCAGCGCTTCGCGTACGAAATCGATGTTGATGGCACGGCCGGTGAAGTTGGCGTTGGCGATCACCCGGTTGAGGGCGCCTTCCAGTTCACGGACGTTGGATCGCAGACGTTTGGCGATGAAGAAGGCCACTTCGTCCGGCAGATGGATCTGGTTCTCATCAGCTTTGCGCATCAGGATCGCGACGCGGGTCTCCAGCTCCGGCGGTTCGATCGCCACGGTCAGGCCCCAGCCGAAGCGGGACTTGAGGCGATCCTCGACACCGTTGATCTCCTTCGGATAGCGATCCGAGGTCAGGATGATCTGCTGGTTACCTTCCAGCAAGGCATTGAAGGTATGGAAGAACTCCTCCTGGGAGCGCTCCTTGTTGGCGAAGAACTGGATGTCATCGATGAGCAGGGCATCGACGCTGCGGTAGTAACGCTTGAACTCTTCAATGGCGTTGTTTTGCAGCGCTTTCACCATGTCCTGAACAAACCGCTCGGAGTGCATATAGATGACTTTGGCATCTTTTTTACTCTCCTTGATGGCATTGCCAACGGCGTGCAACAGGTGGGTTTTACCCAGGCCGGTGCCGCCATAGAGGAACAGCGGGTTGTAAGCACCACCCGGATTGTCCGCTACCTGACGAGCAGCCGCACGCGCCAACTGGTTGGACTTACCCTCGACGAAATTCTCGAAGGTATAGTTCACGTTGGTATTGCTCTTGTGGTTCGGCTCGGGCTTGGCTTCAGCCTTGCTTTCCCAGCTCTTCTGCAAGTTATTCACAGGCGCGGTACCCTGTACCGGCGCTCTGGCGACAGCAACAGGATGGGGACGATTGCCTATATCAAAACGCAGGGCGGGGCCGTCGACCCCGCAGAGTTCGTTGATGATGCCGTTAACCCGGATGAGATACTTGTCTCGTACCCAGTCCAGAACAAAGCGATTCGGTGCATACAGGGTCAGAGTATTGTCACTCAACTCCGCTTGAAGCGGCCGGATCCACATGCTGAATTCTGCCGAGGGCAACTCATCTTGCAGCCGGTTAAGGCACTGCTGCCATAGCGAAGCAGTCACTCTAAACTCCTGTCGATTGATTAACTAAAGACCGGCTATTCTACGTTTTTAGCTGCCGGATCTCCAGCCATCGCCCGGTGGATCCAGCAAATAAGATCCTTGACTTTCAAGGATCCAGCGCCTTTGGATCGGATTTCATCCCCAAAGTTACCCACAGCTTGATCCACTGCTGCAACTGGCGGATCTCGTGCTGCACTCCTGTTATTTCATATAACCAAATGTCATTTATTTTTTAAATTTTATTCCAATAACATCAGCGCCAAAGCAGTGATTACAACTACAAATACAAGACATTGAGAGAGAGAAAACCCATGAAAACTTCCATCAAGCTTATTTCCGGCGCAGCCATCCTGCTCGCCACCCTGTCCGGTCAGGCCATTGCCCAGGAGACCATCAAGGTCGGCATGTCCGGCAAATATTTCCCGTTCACCTTCGTCAAGCAGGACAAGCTGCAGGGTTTTGAAGTGGATATGTGGAACCAGATCGGCGAGCGCACCGGCTACAAGGTCGAATTCGTGACCGCCAGCTTCTCCGGCCTGTTCGGCATGCTGGAAACCGGCCGCATCGATACTATCTCCAACCAGATCACCATCACCGACGAGCGCAAGGCGAAGTACGACTTCTCCCAGCCTTACGTCTATGACGGCGCCCAGATTGTGGTACGCAAGGGCAACAACACCATCCACGGCATCAAGGATCTGGAAGGCAAGAAGGTGGCCGTGAACCTGGGTTCCAACTTCGAAGAGCTGCTGCGCAAGAACGACCCGAACAAGAAGATCGATATCCGCACCTATGACTCCGCCTTCGAGCAGGATGTTGCCCTGGGTCGCATCGATGCCTTCGTGATGGACCGCGTCTCCACCGCCCAGCTGATCAAAGAGTCCAAGCTGCCGCTGCAACAGGCTGGCGCACCGTTCGAGACTATCGAGAACGCCCTGCCCTTCCTGAAGACCCCGGAGAAACAGGCGCTGCTGAAGAAGGTCGACGAGGCCCTGACTGCCATGCGCAAGGATGGCTCCCTGCGTCAGATCTCCGAGAAATGGTTCGCTTCCGACATCACCGACAAATAAATGATGGAATTTGACCTCGAATACACGCTGGGGCTGTTTCCCATCCTGCTCAAATATCTGGGCACCACGATGGAGATGGCCCTGTGGGGATTCGTGCTGGCACTCGTACTCTCGCTGGCCCTGGCGATAGTACGGGTGTTTCGCGTCCCCGCGATTCACTGGCTGGCGATGCTCTATATCTCGTTCTTTCGGGGTACACCGCTACTCGTTCAGCTGTTCCTGCTCTACTACGGACTGCCGCAACTGTTCCCGATCTTCGTGGGGATGGATGCCTTTACTGCCGCCATCGTCGGTCTGACCCTGCATTTCGCCGCCTACATGGCCGAGTCGATCCGAGCAGCCATCCTCGGCATTCACAAAAGCCAGATGGAAGCGGCGCTCAGTATCGGCATGAGCCGTTATCAGGCGATGCAGCGGATCATCCTGCCGCAGGCGGCACGCATCGCCACCCCGTCGCTGATGAACTACTTCATCGACATGATCAAGAGCACCTCGCTGGCCTTCACACTGGGAGTGGCCGAGATCATGGGCAAGGCGCAGATGGAAGCCTCCTCCTCCTTCAAGTTCTTCGAGAGCTTTATGGCGGTGGCGCTGATCTACTGGGTGGTGGTGATCTTCTTTACCCGCTTGCAGCACCTGCTGGAAATTCGTCTCAACCGTGCCTATTAGGGGTTTGCCATGACAAAGCAACTGACCCGCTTGCAATGCACGCCGGAAGTCCGTTTTAACACTGCGCCTGTTTAAAGGAGGGCTCTCATGATCAAGCTAACCGGCCTCTCCAAGGCATATCACGGCAATCAGGTGCTCAATGGCATCGATCTGGAGGTCAAAAAGGGGGAAATTGTCGTCATCATCGGTCCCTCCGGCACCGGCAAGTCGACTCTGTTGCGCTGCCTGAACCTGCTGGAGACCCCGGATGCAGGTTCGCTTGCCATCGACGATCTGCAGCTCAATCTGGCAAATGCCAGCGAGCAGCAGGCGATCGAGCTGCGCAAACGGGCCTCCTTCGTGTTCCAGAACTACGCCCTGTTTGCCAACAAGACGGCGCTCGACAACATCGCCGAAGGGCTGATCACCGTCTGGAAGCAGCCAAAATCGGAGGCCCGCGCCACAGCGCTCGGCATCCTCAAGGACATTGGTCTCGCCGACAAGCAGGATGCCTATCCGGCCTCCCTCTCCGGCGGCCAGCAGCAACGGGTCGGCATCGGTCGGGCCATGGCGGCCCACTCCAAGGTGATCCTGTTTGACGAACCCACCTCGGCGCTCGATCCGGAATGGGTCGACGAGGTTTTGGGACTGATGAAAGAGTTGGCCCGCCAGCACCAGACCATGGTGGTGGTGACTCATGAGATTGAATTTGCTCGTGATGTTGCCGATCGGGTGATCTTCATGGAAGGGGGGCGGATCGTCGAGCAGGGCCCGCCGGATCAGATATTGGTCGATCCCAAGGATCCCCGTACCCGGGAGTTCTTGCGGAAAGTCCTTAAATAGCTCTCTCTTTGGCGGCCTGGCCGCCTTTTTTATTGAGGGATCCCTTGTTTAACCCCGGGTTGCCAGTATAATCCGGAGCCCTTGATCCTCTGGATCCTCACGCTCGGCAGCGGCCTTTTCAAGACCACGGCAGGATGAGAGGGAACGGCGGATTGACTAAAAGCCGAACTCTGTTTAGAATTCGGCCTCTTTTGCTAGTCGTCACACGCTATAGCTGGCGCGTCGGCTAAGTGTGACAATCAAAACTGTACAGAAATACGGAATCGAATCATGAAACGTACTTTTCAACCGTCCAACCTGAAGCGCAAGCGCTCTCACGGTTTCCGCGCCCGCATGGCAACTGCCAACGGTCGTAAAGTTCTGGCCGCTCGTCGTGCCAAGGGTCGTGCCCGCCTGGTAGTCTAATGCCTACCCAGCACACCTTCTCTCGGGAGTTCGTCTGTTAACTCCCGAACACTTCAAACGCGTTTTCGCCGAGCCTGTCCGGGCCGCCTCTCCGCAGATTACCCTTCTCGCTTCTCCCAATTCGCTCGAACACCCTCGTCTTGGTCTCGCTGTGCCCAAAAAAGCACTCAAGCGTGCCGTTTGGCGTAATCGTGTCAAACGGGTGGTTCGGGAAAGTTTCCGCCTCAAACAACATCAGCTGCCCGCTATCGACATCGTGGTGATCGCCAAGGCCGGTGTGAAAGAGATGGATAACGAGGAACTGTTCAAGTTACTGGAAAAGCTATGGCGCACCCTGTCACGCCGTTGCAATGGGTAGCTATCAAACTGATACGCCTGTATCAGCTAATCATTAGCCCTCTGCTCGGGCCGCGCTGCCGTTTTACCCCAACTTGTTCCCAATTTGCGATAGAAGCCATCCGACTTCACGGTTTCATAAAAGGCGTTTGGTTAGCCAGCAAACGTCTATTAAAATGCCATCCCTTATCCGAGGGTGGTTATGACCCGGTTCCGCAACCAAAGCGAAGAAACTGAAAACTATGGAATCACAACGCAATCTACTCCTGATCGGTTTGCTGTTCGTGAGCTTTCTGCTCTGGCAACAGTGGGAGTCCGACAAGGCTCCGAAGCCGGCCCCGACTACCGTGGCCCAAACCGAACATTTCGTACCTGAAGCCGGTCAGACCGGTGATATTCCTCAGGTTTCCGAGCAAGCCAATGCGACTGCCGCACGCAAGCTGATCACCGTCTCCTCTGACGTGCTCAAGCTGACCCTGGATACCCAGGGTGGCGACATCGTGTCTGCCGAACTGCTGTCTCACAAACTGGAAGAGGGCAAGGACCAACCGTTCGTGCTGCTGACCAGCAAGCCCGAGCACCTCTATATCGCCCAGAGCGGTCTGGTGGGTCGCAACGGTCCGGACAGTCAGGCCGAAGGTCGTCCTACCTATGAAGCCGCCCAGACCAGCTATCAGCTGGCCGATGGTCAGGATCAAGTCGTCGTTCCGATGACCTGGACCGACAGCAAGGGCGTGGTCTTCACCAAGGAGTTCATCCTCAAGCGTGGCGATTATGCCGTTGGCGTTGATTACAAGATCGACAACAAATCTGCCGAGCCGGTTCAGGTGCAGTTCTATGGTCAGCTGAAGCAGACCGTAGCCACACCGAAGGATCAGGAAGGTCATGCCATGGTAGCCAGCGCTTACCGTGGTGGTGCCTTCTCCACTGAAGATACCCGCTACAAGAAGTACACCTTCGACGAGATGAAGGATGCCGACCTGAACAAGACCACCAAGGGTGGTTGGGTCGCCATGCTGCAACACTACTTCGTCTCTGCCTGGGCACCGAATGCCGACGATACCAACAGCTTCTACAGCCGTGTGATCCCGGGCAAAGGCCAGGCCATCATCGGTTACAAGGCGCCGCTGGTTGACGTGGCTGCCGGCCAACAGGCTGAAGTGACCAGCAAGCTGTGGGTTGGTCCCAAGCTGCAAGACCAGATGGCCAAGGTGGCTAACCACCTCGACCTGACCGTCGACTACGGCTGGCTGTGGTTCATCGCCCAACCGCTGCACTGGCTGCTGACCGTGTTCCACGGTTTCGTCCAAAACTGGGGTCTGGCCATCATCATGCTGACCCTGCTGGTACGCGGCATCATGTTCCCGCTGACCAAGGCCCAGTACACCTCCATGGCCAAGATGCGCATGCTGCAACCCAAGATTGCGGCCCTGCGCGAGCGCTTCGGCGATGACCGCCAGAAGATGTCTCAGGGCATGATGGAGCTGTACAAGAAGGAGAAGGTCAACCCGCTGGGTGGCTGTCTGCCGATCCTGGTTCAGATGCCGATCTTCATCGCCCTTTACTGGGCACTGATGGAGTCTGTTGAGCTGCGCCACGCGCCGTTCGCCCTGTGGATCACTGACCTGTCAGTGAAGGACCCCTTCTTCGTGCTGCCAATCCTCATGGGTGCCTCCATGTGGTATCTGCAGAAGATTAGCCCGACCACCGTAACCGACCCGATGCAGCAGAAAGTGATGCAGTTCATGCCGATCATCTTCACTTTCATGTTCCTCTGGTTCCCGGCTGGCCTGACTCTCTACTGGCTGGTGAGCAACGTCATCTCCATCATCCAGCAGACCATCATCTATCGTCAGCTGGAGAAGAAAGGACTGCATTCACGCAGCTAATCTTCCCGTGATGACAAAAGAGGCGGCCTTCGGGCCGCCTTTTTTATTACAATGTCCCCACTACGTTTTCCTATCAGCGAACAAACGAGCCAAGCAAGATGACAACAGATACGATCGTGGCCCAGGCCACCGCGCCAGGCCGTGGTGGCGTCGGCATAGTCCGGGTCTCCGGCCCCGCCGCCGAACAGGTCGCCGGGATAGTGCTCGGCAAGCTCCCGCGGGTGCGCTACGCCGAATATCTGCCGTTCAGGGATGAGCAAGGCCAGGTACTGGATCAGGGCATCGCCCTGCTGTTCAAAGCCCCCAACAGCTTCACCGGCGAGGATGTGCTGGAGCTGCAGGGCCACGGCGGCCCCGTCATCATGGACATGCTGATCCGCCGCATTCTGAAAATCGACGGCATTCGTCCTGCCCGGCCCGGCGAGTTCAGCGAGCGCGCCTTCATCAACGACAAGCTGGATCTGGCCCAGGCCGAAGCTATCGCTGACCTTATTGAAGCCTCCAGCGAACAGGCCGCCCGCAGCGCCATGCACTCCCTGCAGGGGCAGTTCTCCAGCAAAATTCAGCAACTGGTGGAGAGCCTGATCCGGCTGCGCATCTATGTGGAAGCGGCCATCGACTTCCCGGACGAGGAGATCGACTTCCTCTCCGATGGCAAGGTGGCGGGCGACCTCTACGCCATCATGTCCGAGCTGGACGATGTCCGCGGGGAAGCCAAACAGGGCGCCCTGCTGCGGGAAGGGATGAAGGTGGTGATCGCCGGTCGTCCCAACGCCGGCAAATCGAGCCTGCTAAATGCCCTGGCGGGCCGTGAGTCGGCCATCGTCACCGAGATCGCCGGTACCACCCGCGATGTGCTGCGCGAGCATATCCATCTCGATGGCATGCCGCTGCACATCATCGACACCGCCGGTCTGCGCGACACCCAGGACAAGGTGGAACAGATCGGTATCGAGCGCGCCTGGGCCGAGATCGAACAGGCCGACCGGGTGCTGTTTATGGTGGATGGCACCACCACGGACGCGGTCGACCCGCGGGAAATTTGGCCGGAATTTGTTGATCGGTTGCCAAAAAACATCGGCCTCACTGTCATTCGCAACAAGGCCGACCTGACCGGCGAGGATCTGGCACCGAGTCAGGAGCAGGGCCACGCCGTCTACCGCATCTCCGCCAAGACCGAGCTGGGGCTGCCTGCCCTGCGCGAGCACCTGAAGGCTTGCATGGGCTTCCAGGGCAACACCGAAGGAGGCTTTATGGCCCGCCGCCGCCATCTGGATGCGCTGGAGCGCGCCGCCGAGCGCCTGCTGGTGGCCAAGGAGCAGCTGGAAGTGTTCGTGGCCGGTGAGCTGGTGGCCGAAGAGTTGCGCCTGGCGCAGGAGTCCCTCTCCGAGATCACCGGCGAATTCAGCTCCGACGATCTGCTGGGCCGTATCTTCTCCAGCTTCTGCATCGGCAAGTAAGCCGGTTCGGCAAACAATAAAAAGCCCGGGCTAATCCCGGGCTTTTTATTGTGCGTTTTTTGTCCGCGAACCTAGAGGCGACGCAGGCACCACATGAAGTAAGCGCCCCCTAACAAGGTGGAGACCAGCCCGACCGGCACCTCCTGCGGGAAGAGGACCTGCTGGCCAACCCAGTCAGCCGACACCATCAACAGGGCACCGGAAGCGGCGGCCCCAAGCAGGTGCCAGCGTGCCCGCACCAACCCCATCAGCTTGGCCATATGTGGCGCCAATAGACCGACGAACGAGAGCGGCCCGACCACCAGGGTGGCGCTGGCAGTGAGCACGGCCACCAGCAGCAAGATGGCGAGCTGGGCACGGTTGAGGCGAATGCCAAGCGCAGTCGCTACAGCACTCCCCATCGGTAGCAGATCGAGCCAACGACTCACCAGCAGGCAGGCGGCCAGCATCAACAACGCCAGCCCCACCAGCCCACAGGCCACCGGCAGGGTGACGTAATAGGTGGAACCGGACATCCAGGAGAGCAGTTGCTGCACCCGCAGGTCACCGTTGGCCAGCGCGATAGCCTGCAGCGGCTCAAACAACGCTGTGATGGCGATACCTGAGAGCAGGATCCGCTCCGGCTGGAAGCCGTGCTTGCGATTAATCACCACCAGCAGCAACAGGCAGCCGAAGGCACCGAGCAAGCCACCGGACAGCATCAGCGGCAGGGGCAATGCAGGCAGCAACAGCGCCGTCGCTATCACCCCCATAAAGGTGCCGCCGCTCACCCCCAGCAGCTCCGGGCTCGCCATAGGATTGTTGCTGACCCGCTGCAACAGGGTGCCCGCCAGCGCCAGCAACACGCCAGCAGCTCCCGCCGCCAGAGTGCGCGGCAACCGCCACTCCAGCTGGGCCTGCCAGCGGAGCCAGCTTGGCCAGCTCCAGCCCGTCATTCCCTGCCCCAACAGCAGGGTGGCGACCACGGCCAGCAGCAGCCCGACCAGCAACAGGCCGATAAGGCGAGCCGGAGCCGGATGGCGAGCCACCAGCAGGCCAGCGTTTGCCTTAGGCGTACCCGACTTGATACCTAGGCGCGGGATCAGCCAGAGCAGCAGCGGCGCCCCCAGCAGGGCGGTCATGGCGCCGGTGGGGATCAAGACTGGCCAGAAGCGACTCAGACTCTGCAGCAACAGATCGGTCGCCGCCAGCAGCAGGGCGCCGAGGATTGGAGCCCACAGCAGCCGCTGGCCAAGCTGGCGGATCCCGAGCAACCGCACCATGGCGGGCGCTGCCAACCCGATAAAGCCGATCAGCCCCACCACGCTCACCACGCAAGCGGTGACAAACACCGCCAGCCCCAGTCCGGCAAAACGCAGATGTTGAAGGGAGACCCCCAGACTGCGGGCGCTGGCATCATCCAGCTCCAGCACCGCCAGCGGGCGTACCAGCACAACGGCCAGCACCGCAGCTGCCAGCAGGCGGGGCAACAGGTAACTCACCCCGCTCCAGCTATTCTGCACTAGCGAACCACTGCCCCACACCAGCAAACCTTTCAGCTCCTCCTGAAAGAACAGCAAGAGCCCCATGCTGATGGCCGCCAGATAGAGGTTGATCACCAGCCCGGCAAAGACGATGACCACCGGATTGAGCTGACGACGCCAGGCCAGGGCAAACACCAGTGCCATCGCGAGGCAGCCACCGGCCATGGCGATCCACTCCCGCCCCAGCAACAGCCAGGAGGGGGCAAACAGGGTCACCATCATCAACGCCAGTTGGGCACCGGAGGCCACCCCCAAGGTGGTCGGTGACGCGAGCGGGTTGCGCAGCACCTGCTGCATCAGGGTGCCCGCCAGCCCGAGCGCCGCCCCGGCCAGCAGGGTGACCGCCAAGCGGGGCAACCAGCTGAAATGCACCACCGCTTGGCTGACGTCATTAAGATTGGGGGCGAAGAGGCTCTGCCACCAGAGCGCAGCGGGCAGCTGGCGAGCCAGCTCCCAATACGCGAGCGAGAGGGTCAACCCCAGCAGGATCGAGACCGGCCGCAGCAGCGGCGATGTGAGCAGTCGCTTCATCGGCTCGCCTCCATACGCTCGGCATCTTGCAACAATGCATCGCTGAGCAGACCGGCGAAACGGCGGGCGGCCAATACGCCACCAAAACTCCAGACCGCAGGCAGATGCAGCACGGGCGCCTGCCTTACCAGCGGCAGATGCTGCCACAGCCCAGGCTCCTGCAGCCGTTCGCTCACCCCTACCGGGATGGGATCGACCACCACCAGCCGCGCGGTTGGCAAGGTCATAAACTGCTCGATGCTGACCACCGAGAAACCCCAGTCATTGGTCTGCTCCTGCCAGCCATTACGCAGCCCAAGCCGCGTCATCACCGCATCGAACAGGCTGTGGCGACCAAACACCCGCACATGGCGCTCATCGATAAACTGCACCACCAGCAGGGGCGGCAGATCCGCAGGCAATCCGGCCTGCATACTGGCGAGATCCCGATCCAGCCCGGCCAGCAGCCATTCGCCCTCGGCGGTTTTGCCCACCATACGGGCGAGAGTCAGGGTCACCTCGTGCAGCCGCTGCCACAGATCGGTTTGCCCATCATAGAGGGCGATGGTACTCACCGGCGCGATGCGGGAAAGAGTTGGCGCCAGCGGGGCCGCCAGCGGCGAGATGAGGATGCGATCGGGTTTGAGCTCCGCCAGCAACTCGCGGTTGGGCTGGGTGCGCAGGCCGATATCCACCACTCCGGCGGGCAGCCGTGGCTCACCGACCCAGGCCTGATAGGGGCCAGCATCCCCCACAGCCAGCGGCGTCACCCCGAGCGCCAGCAGGGTTTCGGCTATGGTCCAGTCGACGGTGGCGATACGGGGTAGCGGCGCAGAAGCGATCGGGGATGTGTCGGCCTGCGCCACAAGTGGTAACAACAGGCTGATAAGGCAGGGAGCCATCTTCTTCAATAAAAGGTTCAAGGATGCCCCCGGTCAGACGATGGCGATGGGATGAGCATGAGCCGGGTGGCGAATGACCTCCATCGGAATGCCATAGATGGCGTGCAGGGTCTCGCTGGTCATGAGCCCCTCAGGTTCACCGTGGGTAAGCAGGCTGCCGGAGTGGAGCGCCACCAGCCGATCACAGAAGCGGGAAGCCATATTGATGTCGTGAATGACGATGATGACCCCGAGGTTGAGCTGACGGCTCAACTGCTTGACGAGCGTGAGCACCTCCACTTGATGGGCCACATCCAGCGCGGCCAGCGGCTCGTCCAGCAGGATGAAGCGGCTCTCCTGCGCCAGCAGCATCGCCAGCCAGACCCGCCCCCGCTCGCCGCCGGAGAGGGTATCCACCAGCCGATCGGCAAAGCGTTCGGTATGGGTAAGGGCGATGGCCCGCTCGACCTGACGGTGATCCTCCGCCCCCATCCGGCCCAGCAGGCCGCGCCAGGGGTAGCGGCCCATCTCCACCAGCTCCCGCCCGAGCAGATTCTCGGCGCTCGGCAGATGCTGGGGCAGATAGGCCACCTGACGGGCAAACTCCCGGTTGCCCCAGTCGGGTAGCGGCTTGCCATCGAACAGGATCTCGCCGTCGCTGAGGGGTTGCTGGCGTGCCAGCAGCTTGAGCAGGGTCGATTTGCCCGACCCATTGTGGCCGATGAGGCCATAGACCTGTCCCTGCTCGAAACGCAGGTCGGTGGGGTGCAGCAGCGTGCGGTCGTTCACCACAAAACTCGCTGATTTCATCTCAAACATAAGCAATTCCTGTGCTGGCTTGCCGCCAGTCTCATCGGTGCCGGCATCAAGCCGGCACCTCACAATCCAGATGGGCGATCGCATCGCGGCTCACTGCGGCGCGGCACGCCCCGGTCAGTTCGGTGAGCTGACCCTGACGCATCTCCAGCAGGCGATCAGCCAGCGGGAAGTAGTGATCGTCGTGACTGATGGCAATCACCGTCTTGCCCATCTCCTTGAGGCGCGGCAACAGCACCTGATAGAAGATGCGGCGGAACTGGGGATCCTGATCCGCAGCCCACTCGTCAAACAGCATCACCTCGCGCTGCTCGGCCAGCGCCAGCAGCAGGGCGACCCGCTTGCGCTGCCCCTGAGAGAGTTCGATATCGGCGATAAAGCCATCCTCGATGGTGAGCTTGCGGCCCATCTGCAACCGCTCCAGCCACTCGGCCACCAGCTCATCCTTGGGTTCCGGCCCCAGCAGGTGCTGGAACAGGTGATAGTCGGTGAAGATGGCGGAGAAGAGCGCCAGATAGCCGTTGCGATCGGTGACGGGTTCACCATCCAACAGGATGCGGCCCGATACCGGCTGGTAAAGGCCGGTCAACAGCATGGCCAGCGTCGACTTGCCGGAGCCATTGCCGCCGATGATGAAGATCTGCTCCTCCTTTTCGATGACCAGATCGATGGGGCCAACGGCAAAACCGCCCTCCCCCTGATAGTGAAAGCTCACCTGCTCCAGCTCGATACGCTGCCAGGGGCGGATGGCGGGCGGCAGCGGGAAGTCCGCATCCGGCTCGGCCAGATTGAGGGCGGCTATCTTGTCGAACGCCACCTGAGCGGCAAGCAGGGTCGGCAGGGCGCCAATCCCCTGCAACAGCGGGGTGCGCAGGAACAGCAGGGTCAGGGCGAAGGTGGCGGCCACATTGGTGTTGGCCCAGCCAAGGCCGTTGGCCAGAAAGAAGACCAGACCGATGGCCCCCAGCATCATGATATTCGACCAGTTCACCGCGCTCAGGTGATAGGTGTCGGCGCGAATGATCTGCTGGCGGTAGTCACGGGCATTTTGCTCATAGAGCTGGTGGTAAACGAAGTGAGCCCGCTCGCGGTTGAGCGCCAGCTCCTTGCTGCCGGCGATGATGGCCTGATAGTTCTGATAGAGCCGATCTTCGGCCTGACGCATGTGGGAGAGATGGCGATAAACACGGTTCACCAGCAACCAGCCCACCACCATGGTGACGGTGACCCAGAGTGCGGTCACCCCGAGTAATGCAGGAGAGAGCCAGCCAAGATAGAGGGCAGAACCAAGCGTGAGCACCAGTCCCTGCACCAGCTCCGGCAGGCGCACGAAGGCGATGGTGATCTGGCCGATATCGCTGGAGAGGGAGGCCAGCAGCGGCCCCTGACCTATCTGGCGAATGCGGGCGACATCGGTATCCAGCAGTTGCTTGAGCAGACGGCCGCGCAACCGGTAGACAAAATGGTGACCGAGAGTGGTCAGGGCCAGCTGAGATCCGAGAGTGATCACCAGCAGCAACACAATCAGGCCGACCAGCTGACCGAGGATCGGCAGCGGATCACCTATAGATTCGATAAGAGACTGATTGATAAAAGCAATGACGCCAATCCCGCTGACGGCACTGAGCAGACTGAGCAGGGTAATGGCGATAAAAGGCCAACGATATTGGCGATAAACCAGAGACAAGAGTTCCATAACGGACCGGTATTCCAGAGAGATCAGAACAACTGCGGGTGAAAAGAAGGGCGGGAATCCGGTTCCCGCCCGACTTCGATTACCAGCGGTAGTTGATGCTGCCCACTACGCTGCGCGGCTCGCCGTAGTAGCAGTAGTAGTCACAACTGGCCACGTAGGTTTCACCCAGCAGGTTGTTGACGTTGAGCTGGGCACGCCAGTTCTTGGCAAAGTCATACCCGATCATCGCATCCCAGACGGTATGGGCCGGCACCTCGGCAGAGCCGTAGATGGGGGTATAGTCCGCATTCACGGCGCCAATACCCACGCTGGAACCGATATAACGCACACCGGTCCCCAGCTCCAGACCCGAAGCCACCCCTTGCTGCACCTTGTAGTTATCCCAGAAGGAGGCCTGGTGCCGCGGGATCAGGCTGGCACGTCGATCGCCACTGCCGGTGTCGTTAGTTTTGGCATCGGTGTAGGTATAAGCAGCGGTCAGACGCAGTGCATCGGTCACCTGCACGCTCCCTTCCAGCTCAACCCCCTGAGAGGTCACTTCACCCGCCTGGGTCTGCTGGCCGGAACCGGTAGAGACCAGCGAGTTGGTCTGGGCCAGATCGAACAGCGCCAGATTGATGTAACCGTCGAGGAAGGCAGGCGCATACTTCACGCCGGTCTCGTAGAGCTTGCCCTTGAGCGGCTTGTAGGAGTTTCGGGTGTTAGGATCGATCCCCGGCAGCACCTCGAACGACTCGGCATAGGCAAAGTAGGGAGAGAGGCCGTTGTCAGCCAGATACATCAGGCTGCCCGAGAGGGATAGCTCGTGATCGTACTGGCGCTCGTCCTTGCTGGTATTGGTGTTGTGGGTCTCCACATAGTCAAAACGGCCACCGGCAGTCAGCAACCAGCGATCGTCCCAGCGGATCTGGTGCTGGGCATAGAGGCCGCTCTGGCCCTTGCTGCTCTTCTGGTGAGTGGCGGTCGATTCGTCAAAACCGGGGAAGCCGCTGTAATCCGGGTTCATGGTATTGATGGAGCCCATACCGTAGTTGTCGGCCTCGACCCCTTCATTGACATGACGCTGCAGATCAACCCCCAGCAACAAGGTCTGCTCGGTGCTGTCGGTGTTCCAGTAGCCCACCATCTGGTTGTCCATGGTGGCACTCTTGGTATTGCCATCGCGGTAAACCAGGCCACGACTGGCGGTTGTGCCTTCATAGGTCGGGAAGATATAGGTCTGGCGCAGCAGCAGATCGTTATAGTTGAAGCGGACGTTCTGCTTGAACTCCCAAGTCTGGTTGAGCTGGTGGGCCAGCTCATAACCGGTGGAGATCTGGGCATTGCGGTTGCTATCGTAATCCGGCTGACTCAGGTTGGTGGAGGGATCAATCTGGCCACCTGACGTATTCAGGGTGCCATAGACCGGGAAGAAGCCGTTGGTCGGGACCCCTTCGTCGTGCAGGAAGCTGGCCAGCAGGGTCAGACTGGTACGATCCGAAAGATCGAAGGTGATGCTGGGCGCCAGATAAACCCGATCGTTGTAAGTACCGGTAAGCACACCATCACGCTCTTTATAAAGAGCAACCATGCGGTAGCGGCTGTTGTCGGAGAGCGCGTCAGAGACATCCACCCCGACCTGACGATGATCCCGGCTGCTAAGCTGCAGATCTACCTGCCCTTGCGGCGTGGCGGTCGGTCGCTTGCTGATGGCATTGATCACCCCGCCCGGAGGCGCCTCACCGTAAAGGATCGAGGCTGGCCCCTTCAGCACTTCCACACTCTCCAGACCGAACGGTTCCGGCGTCCAGACGTAGTAGCCGGTGCCAAACAAGCGGTTGCCATCCAGATAAGAGGCGGCATCGAAGCCACGCACCTTGAACCAGTCGGTGTTGTTGTCGGATCCATAGAGACCGGTCAATACGCCGGAACGGTAGCGAATCGCTTCATCCAGCTGCAACACGGCGTGCTGATCCAGTTCCTCGCGATTAACCACGGAGACGGCGCGAGGGGTCTCGGCCATCGGCACTTCCACCTTCATGGCCGTACCGGTCACCACCATGGTTTCGCTGGCTTTGGGCAGCTCAGCGGTGGTTTGTTCGGCCATCAGCGGCAGAGAGACGAGCAAACCGGAGAGCGAAAGCACGCCGAAGGCGCCCTTCTTGCCGGGGCCTGTAGTGTATTTTTGCGCAATCATATTAAAGTCTCGTTTATCAATGAGTTATGTTGTTTTAATTGTTATTTGTGGTCGTTTGTCACGACATCACCCTGTTCCATGGGCGAATAAAGCAGCGCAATCGTACTACAGGAGCCGTGATCGAATCGATTCAATAATTGCTAATCATTTGCATCTACATTGTTATCTAGCTGCATCGTTGGCAGGATTTCGCGGGGGATGGGCGTCATCAGGAGAGCCATTAGCGGAGAAGAAAATGAAGAGGAATATAAAGAAGCAGAAAAAAGATCGGCAGGATGGATCCGGCTGCATTATCTGACTGGATCCATTATCCCCAAGCTTTATCCATATTTATCCACACCCTTTGGCGGTAGAATCCGGCTTTCCGTTTCTTTGTCTGAAATCAGGATCCATTCCATGGCCAAACTCAATCTCGTCGTCGGCTCCATGCTGGGCGCCGCCGAATATGTCGCAGACCACGTCGCCAACCTGCTGGAACAGGCTGGCCACCAGACCCGCATCCACAACCCGGCCAAGCTGGCAGAGGTGCTGGATGATGCGGGATCCATCCTGCTGGTGGTCACTTCCACCCATGGTGCCGGGGATGTGCCCGACAACCTGCAACCCTTCGCCAAGGATCTTGCCGAGCAGCATCCGGATCTTAATTCATTGAAATATGGCGTGATCGCCCTTGGCGACAGCAGTTATGACACCTTTTGCCAGGGTGGCAAGACGCTGGATCGGCTGCTGGCCGAGTGCGGTGCCAGCCGGATCGGCGAGCGGCTCGACATCGATGTGACCCAACACGAGATCCCCGAAGATGCCGCAGAAGTGTGGATCCGCGACTGGATGACGATGATCGCCTGATCAGCGTGCGGGAGATCCTGAAAAAAAGCTTGATCTCCCCACTTATCCCCAGATCGACTATCCACCATGTTATTAACAGATTGATCCGGGGGAGTTGTTCTACAAGGTTACCCACAACGCCCAGGGGTAATGTGCATAACTACGGTGTAAAGCTCTGCAAAACCTATAGTTATCCATGTATTAGATCCAGACCGACAGACCTCTGTGTATAAAAGTCCTGGTTATCCCCTCGTTCACCGGGCCAGGATCCAAGCTTTTCCACAAGCTAGGATCGTCCTTAAATTAATGATCTTTATGATCAAAAAGTGCTTATCAACAGAAAGGGCGGATCCTAATAAGAGATCCAGTAAAAGATCGATCTAAAGATCCTTAAGATCTAATTAGTGGATCCTCCCTTCATACTGAACGTTAAGTAGACGTTCCCCTCAGGACGCGAAACAGATAGAATGTTCCGCCCTTTAGCCCAGGCAAATAAAGATCTTCAGGCGTGCAGATCAAGGTGATCCCAATGCAATACCATGAACAATTTGATGTGATCGTCGTCGGTGGCGGTCATGCCGGAACCGAAGCAGCAACAGCGGCAGCCCGTATGGGCATGAACACCCTGTTGCTGACCCACAATATCGATACGCTGGGACACATGTCCTGTAATCCGGCGATCGGCGGGATCGGCAAGGGACACCTGGTCAGGGAAGTTGACGCACTCGGCGGGATCATGGCACGTGCCATCGATCTTGGCGGGATCCAGTTCCGCACCCTCAACTCCTCCAAGGGCCCGGCAGTGCGAGCCACCCGTGCCCAGGCGGATCGCCTGCTCTACAAGGCCGTCGTTCGCCAGATGCTGGAGAATTACCCGAACCTGAAGATCTTCCAGCAAGCCTGTGACGATCTGATCATGGACGGGGATCGTGTTGCCGGTGTGGTCACCCAAAGCGGGATCCGCATCAGCGGCAAAACTGTGGTGCTGACGGTCGGTACCTTCCTGAATGGTTTGATCCACATCGGGATGGAAAACTACAAGGGCGGCCGTGCCGGGGATCCTCCCTCGATCGCTCTGGCCCAGCGCCTGCGTGAGCTGCCGCTGCGCATCGATCGTCTCAAGACGGGCACCCCGCCGCGCATCGATGCCCGCAGCGTCGATTTCTCCGTAATGCAGGAGCAGCACGGCGACGATCCTCGTCCGGTCTTCTCGTTTATTGGCGATGCCAGCCAGCATCCCCGTCAGGTGCCCTGCTACGTCACCCACACCAACGAGCGTACCCACGAAGTGATCCGCAATAACCTGGATCGCAGCCCCATGTACGCCGGGGTCATCGAAGGGATCGGCCCGCGCTACTGCCCGTCGATCGAAGACAAGATCACCCGTTTCGCCGACAAGACGGCGCACCAGATCTTCGTCGAGCCGGAAGGCCTGACCACCCACGAGCTTTACCCGAACGGGATCTCCACCAGCCTGCCGTTTGACGTGCAGGTGCAGATCGTTCGCTCCGTGCGCGGCTTCGAGAACGCCCACATCACCCGCCCGGGTTATGCCATCGAGTACGATTTCTTTGATCCGCGGGATCTCAAGGCCAACATGGAGAGCAAGTGCATTCCAAATCTGTTCTTTGCCGGCCAGATCAACGGCACGACCGGCTACGAAGAGGCGGCGGCACAAGGCCTGATGGCCGGCCTGAACGCGGCCCTGCGTGCCCAGGACAAGGATCCCTGGAACCCGCGTCGGGATCAGGCCTACATGGGAGTGATGATGGACGATCTCTCCACCCTGGGGACCCGCGAGCCTTACCGCATGTTCACCAGCCGCGCCGAATATCGCCTGCTGCTGCGGGAAGACAACGCCGATATCCGCCTGACTGCCATCGGTCGCGAACTGGGTCTGGTGGATGACGAGCGCTGGAGCAAATTCAACGCCAAGATGGAACAGGTCGAGCTGGAGCGTCAGCGCATGCGTTCAACCTGGATCCACCCGCAACATCCGTCACTGGAGGCAGTCAACGCCCTGGTCAACACCCCGCTGACCCGCGAACAGAGTCTGGAAGAGCTGCTGCGTCGCCCCGAGGTGACCTATGATGCGCTGATGGCCATCGAAGGGGTCGGCCCTTCCGTGACCGATCCTGCCGCGGCCGAACAGGTTGAGATCCAGATCAAGTACGCCGGTTACATCGAGCGTCAGCACGATGAAGTGGAAAAGCAGCTGCGCAACGAGAACACCCTGCTGCCGCTGGATCTGGACTATCGCGAGGTGAACGGCCTCTCCAACGAGGTGAAAGCCAAGCTGAACGATGCCAAGCCGCAGACCATTGGTCAGGCTTCCCGCATCTCCGGCATCACCCCGGCGGCCATATCCATCCTGCTGGTTCACCTGAAAAAACACGGCCTGCTGCGTAAAACCGCCTGAGGAATCCCATGTTGGAAAGATTGAACGGCCTGCTCAAGCAGGCCGAAATTGTTATCACCGATACCCAAAAGAGCCAACTGGTGCAGTTGGTCGAGTTGCTGCACAAGTGGAACAAGGCTTACAATCTCACCTCGGTGCGAGATCCGGACGCCATGCTGGTCAAGCATATCCTCGATAGTCTGGTGGTAAGCCCCCACTTGCACGGTGAGCGCTTCATCGATGTGGGGACAGGTCCCGGCCTGCCGGGATTGCCGCTGGCGATCATCAATCCGGACAAGCAGTTCGTCCTGCTCGACAGTCTGGGCAAGCGGATCAACTTCATCCGCCAGGTGATCCAGGAGCTGGGTCTGACCAATGTGACGCCGGTCAAATCCCGGGTTGAAGAGTATCAACCCGAGGTGGGATTTGATGGTGTACTGAGTCGGGCATTTGCCTCTCTGGAGGACATGCTGAGCTGGTGTCACCACCTGCCGTCAGAACAGGGCAGCTTCCTGGCGCTCAAGGGACAATATCCCGAGCAGGAGCTGGCCCAGTTGCCTGCCAATATCCGTCTGGTAGCCTGTCATGAGTTGCGGGTGCCGGAGCTGGAAGGCGAACGTCATCTGCTGGAATTCAAACATATCCAGCCCGAATAGGGTCGCAGTTTCATTTAGGGGATCGTGTGGGAAAAGTCATCGCCATAGCCAACCAGAAGGGTGGAGTGGGTAAAACCACCACCTGTGTGAATCTGGCCGCCTCCATGGCTGCCACCCGGCGCAAGGTGCTGGTGATCGATCTGGATCCGCAGGGCAATGCCACCATGGGCAGCGGTGTCGACAAGTATGACGTCGAGCGCACCGCCTATGAGCTGCTGATCGAGGATGCCCCCATCAGCGAAGTGATCATCCCCGAAACCACCGGGGGCTATCACCTGATTGCCGCCAACGCCGACGTGACCGCGGCTGAAATCCGTCTGATGGAATTTTTCGCCCGCGAAATCCGCCTGCGCAATGCGCTGGCCTCGGTGCGGGACAAATACGACTACGTCTTCATCGACTGCCCGCCCTCTCTCAACATGCTGACCGTGAACGCCATGGCCGCCGCCGACTCCGTGCTGGTGCCCATGCAGTGCGAATATTACGCGCTGGAGGGGCTCACCGCCCTGGTCGACACCATCAGCAAGCTGGCCGCCGTGGTCAATCCGGAGCTCAAGATCGAAGGGGTGCTGCGCACCATGTTCGATCACCGCAACCGGCTGGCCAATGATGTGTCCGATCAGCTAAAACAGCACTTTGGCGACAAAGTCTACCGCACCATCATTCCCCGCAACGTTAGACTGGCTGAGGCCCCGAGTTTCGGTGCCCCGGCCATGCACTATGACAAATCATCGGTGGGCGCCAAGGCCTACCTGGCACTGGCTGGCGAGATCCTGCGCCGCCAGGAGCAGGAACGTCAGGCGACCATCGCAGACCGAGAGAGCATATGACTCCGAAAAAACGTGGACTGGGCAAGGGGCTGGATGCCCTGCTCAGTACCAGCACGGCTGCCCGCCAGAAACAGGTGATGAGCGATCAACGTACTGAAGAGGCCATGGCCCCCACCAATCAGGGCGAGCTGCGCAAGCTGCCGGTGGAGTGGTTGCAGTCCGGCAAGTACCAGCCCCGCAAGGACATGTCCCAGGATGCACTGGAAGAGCTTGCCAACTCCATCCGCGCCCAAGGGGTGATCCAGCCCATCGTGGTACGCCCTCTCGGCGAACAATCCTTCGAAATCATCGCCGGTGAACGGCGCTGGCGCGCGTCCCAGCTGGCGCGGCTCGAGGTGGTGCCCTGTATCGTCAAGGATGTACCCGACGAGGCTGCCGTCGCCATCGCGCTGATTGAGAATATTCAGCGGGAAGACCTTAATGCCATCGAAGAGGCGGTCGCTCTACAAAGACTGCTGACCGAATTTGAACTCACCCACCAGCAGGTGGCCGAGGCGGTGGGCAAGTCCCGCACCACGGTGACCAACCTGTTGCGTCTCAACCAGCTCAACGACGACGTGAAGCGTTTCGTCGAGCATGGCGACCTCGACATGGGCCATGCCCGTGCCCTGCTGGCCCTGAGCGGGCAGGCCCAGTCTGAACTGGCCAAGCTGGTTGCCCAGAAAGGGCTGACCGTACGCGATACCGAGAAGCTGGTGCAAAAAGCGCTCGAACCGGCAAAAGCCAGGGTCGAACCGGCCCGTGATCCGCAGATCGGCTACCTGGAGCGCCAACTGGCAGAAAAAATTGGCAATCAGGTGCAACTTCAGCCTGGCAAGCGGGATAGCGGGAAGTTAGTAATAAGTTACGAGAATTTGTCCGATTTGGACCGTATATTGGGCTATTTTGGCGTGTCGGAATCGTGATTTTTACGCTTTTTGTAGTAATAAAACATCCATTCCTTTTGATATGACCATAACCCTGATTTGCCGCGGAAAGCCGCAAAAATTAAGGATTTTTGTCATATTGCAATAGCTGCCCTCAAGGGTATAATTTGACCGGCTTTAAGAGCTGTTAACATGGGGTCTTCGGATCCCGATTTTTTACAGTTCTGTAATGTTCAGGGGTAGGTTGGTGAAGCAGAAAATAGCCTTGGAAGGTTTGACACTGGCCTTGGTTATGCTCGTTTGTCAGCTCATCCTGATCCTGGCGATGAGTGCCGTCTGGTTTTACCTGACTGGTGCCAGCGCCGGTTATTCCGCCCTCTACGGAGGGGGGATGTACTGGGTTCCTCAAGCCTTGTTTACTGTCTGGGTGCTGCGCCGCGAGGTGACAACCGAGAGTGTGGGCCTGGTTTTGCGGGACTTTTATGGTGGGGCAGGGATTAAGCTCATTTCTACAACAGGTCTATTCGCCCTGATGTTTGGTGCGGGAGTCGAGGTCGTTACCGTCTCGTTTTTCGCCACTTATATCCTCGCCCTCGTTGTACAGTGGATGGTTTCATTCACGCTTAACAACCACTATTAGGAAAACTCATGTCTGCAACCGGAGAAGTCCTGACTCCTCAGGGATATATCTCCCACCACCTGACCCACCTTCAAGTCGGGTCCGGGTTCTGGACGGTCAATATCGACTCAATGGTATTTTCCGTCGTGCTAGGCGCCCTGTTTATCCTGCTGTTCCGCAAAGTAGCCGTTAACGCTACCAGCGGGGTGCCGGGTAAGCTGCAGTGCTTTGTGGAGATGCTGGTCGAGTTTGTGAATGGTAACGTCAAAGACATCTTTCACGGTCGCAACAAGGTCATCGCACCTTTGGGGCTGACGGTGTTTGTGTGGATCTTCCTGATGAACTTCATGGATCTGATCCCCGTTGACTTTATCCCTCACGCTGCACAATTGATGGGTATTCCCTATCTGCGTGTGGTTCCCTCTGCTGACGTTAACATCACCATGTCCATGGCTTTGGGCGTGTTCTTCTTGATCCTGTATTACAGCATCAAGGTCAAGGGTATCGGCGGGTTTGTGAAGGAGCTGACGCTTCAGCCTTTCAACCACCCGGCGGCCATCCCGGTTAACCTCATCCTGGAAACTGTTACGCTGATTTCCAAACCTGTTTCTCTGGGTCTTCGACTGTTCGGCAACATGTATGCTGGCGAACTGATCTTTATCCTGATTGCTGGTTTGTTACCCTGGTGGTCACAGTGGATCCTGTCCGTGCCTTGGGCAATTTTCCACATCCTGATCATCACTTTGCAGGCATTCATTTTCATGGTTCTGACCATCGTCTATCTGTCGATGGCGCAGGAAGACCATGGTTGATGCAACTCAAATAATCCTTTTTATACAATCAATTACATCTAAATAACTGGAGATCCTCATGGAAAACTTGAACATGGACCTGCTGTACATCGCTGCTGCAATGATGATGGGTCTGGCTGCTATCGGCGCTTCCATCGGTATCGGTATCCTGGGTGGCAAGTTCCTGGAAGGTGCTGCTCGTCAACCGGATCTGATCCCTGTTCTGCGTACCCAGTTCTTCATCGTAATGGGTCTGGTGGATGCGATCCCGATGATCGCCGTTGGTCTGGGTCTGTACGTGATGTTTGCGGTTGCTGGCTAAGTCGTTACGACTCTCCAGGCATAACCCATTAACTAACTTAAGAGGACATCGGCTGTGAATATCAATGCCACCCTCCTCGGCCAAGCAATTGCTTTTTTCTTCTTCGTAGTGTTTTGCATGAAGTACGTATGGCCGCCGCTGATTGCTGCCATCGAAGCCCGTCAGAAAGCTATTGCTGACGGTCTCTCTTCTGCCGAACGTGCCAAGAAAGATCTGGATTTGGCCAAGGCCAACGCCACCGATCAGCTGAAAGAAGCCAAGCTGCAGGCTGCTGAAATCATTGAGCAGGCTAACAAACGTAAAGCCCAGATCATTGATGAAGCTGCCGCTGGTGCCCAGTCTGAGCGGGAAAAAATCCTGGCTCAGGGCCGTGCCGAGATCGAAGCTGAACGTCATCGTGCCAAAGAAGAACTGCGTAAGCAGGTTGCTGCTCTTGCCATTGCTGGTGCAGAGAAGATCCTGGCGCGTCAAATCGACCAGGCTGCCAACAGCGACATCGTCGACAAACTGGTAGCAGAACTGTAACGGGAACGGGGCTATGTCTGAACTGACTACAATCGCTCGCCCCTACGCCAAGGCTGCTTTCGAGTTTGCCGTTGAGCACAAGGCGGTTGACCAGTGGCTGGGTATGCTCGGTTTCGCTGCGCAAGTAGTGGAAAACGAGACCATGCACAACCTGGTAAACGGCTCTGTGGCCGCCGAAGAGCTGGCAACGCTGTTTGTCGGTGTCTGCGGTGAGCAACTCGACGTGCATGGCCAGAACCTGATCCGGGTGATGGCCGAGAATGGTCGCTTGGGTGTGCTGCCGGCGGTCGTTGCTGAATTTGTAGCGTTCAAAGCTGAACTGGATAAAGAGGTTCAGGCTGACGTGATTTCGGCGATCGAACTGACCGACCAGCAGAAAGCCAATATTCAGGCTTCTCTGGAACAACGTCTCGCGCGCAAAGTGAAGCTGAATTGCAGCATCGATGCGTCCTTGATGGCCGGGGTGCTCATCAAGGCCGGTGATCTGGTAATCGACGGCACAGTCCGCGGTAAGCTGGATCGCATGGCTGACGCGCTGCAATCTTGATTGGGGTATTAGAGCATGCAACTGAATTCCACTGAAATCGCCGAGCTGATCAAGCAGCGCATTGCGCAGTTTGATGTAAAGAGCGAAGCGCGTAACGAAGGTACTATCGTCTCTGTGAGCGACGGTATCATTCGTATTCACGGCCTGGCTGATGCCATGCAGGGTGAGATGATCGAGCTGCCGGGCAACCGCTACGCTCTGGCATTGAACCTGGAGCGTGACTCCGTCGGTGCGGTGATTATGGGTTCCTATGACGGTCTGTCAGAAGGAATGAAAGTAAAAGGTACTGGCCGCATTCTGGAAGTGCCGGTAGGTCGTGGTCTGTTGGGCCGGGTGTTGAACACCCTGGGTCAGCCGATCGACGGTAAAGGTCCGATCGACAACGACGGCTTCTCGCCGATCGAAGTGATCGCACCGGGCGTTATCGAGCGTAAGTCTGTTGACCAGCCGGTCCAGACCGGTCTGAAAGCCATCGATGCCATGATCCCTATCGGTCGTGGCCAGCGTGAGCTGATCATCGGTGACCGTCAGGTTGGTAAGACCGCCATCGCGATCGACACCATCATCAACCAGAAAGATTCCGGCATTAAGTGTGTCTACGTTGCGATTGGCCAGAAGGCCTCCACCATCGCCAACGTGGTGCGCAAGCTGGAAGAGCACGGTGCCCTGGCCAACACCATCGTGGTGGTTGCCTCTGCCTCCGAAGCGGCTGCTCTGCAGTACCTGGCTCCGTATGCCGGTTGCTCCATGGGTGAGTACTTCCGTGACCGCGGTGAAGACGCGCTGATCATCTATGATGACCTGTCCAAACAGGCCGTAGCTTATCGCCAGATCTCCCTGCTGCTGCGCCGTCCGCCAGGACGTGAAGCTTACCCGGGTGACGTTTTCTATCTGCACTCCCGTCTGCTGGAGCGTGCTGCTCGCGTTAACGCCGAGTACGTAGAGAAGTTCACCAAGGGTGAAGTGAAAGGCAAGACCGGCTCTCTGACCGCGCTGCCGATCATCGAAACCCAGGCTGGTGACGTATCTGCGTTCGTTCCGACCAACGTGATCTCCATCACCGATGGTCAGATCTTCCTGACTTCACAGCTGTTCAACTCCGGTATTCGTCCGGCGGTTGACCCGGGTATCTCTGTATCCCGTGTAGGTGGTGCTGCTCAGACCAAGATCGTCAAGAAGCTGTCCGGTGGTATCCGTACCGCGCTGGCCCAGTATCGCGAACTGGCGGCCTTCGCCCAGTTCTCTTCCGATCTGGACGAGGCGACTCGCAAGCAGCTGGATCACGGTGTGAAAGTGACCGAGCTGATGAAGCAGAAGCAGTACTCTCCGCTGAGCGTGGCTCACCAGTCTCTGGTGCTGTTCGCTGCCGAGAAAGGCTATCTCTCCGATGTCGAGCTGAACAAAATCGTCGACTTCGAAGCCGCTCTGCTCTCTTACGCCAATACCCAGCATGCCGAGCTGATGGCTGAAATCAATGCCAAAGCCGACTACAACGACGCGATCGTTGGCAAGCTGACTGCGTTGCTGGATAGCTTCAAAGCAACCCAGACCTGGTAAGCGTGTGTGGCAGCGTGAGCTGCCACTTGATGGAGAGTAAGAGATGGCCGGCGCAAAAGAGATACGTAACAAGATCGGGAGTGTGAAAAACACTCAGAAGATCACCGGCGCTATGGAAATGGTGGCAGCAAGCAAAATGCGCCGTGCGCAGGAACGCATGTCTGCCAGCCGTCCGTACGCTGAAACCATGCGCAAGGTGATCGGCCATATCGCTCAGGGGAACTTGGAATACAAGCACCCCTACCTCATCGAACGTGAGGTCAAGCGAGTGGGTTACATCGTCGTCTCCACCGACCGTGGCCTGTGTGGTGGTCTGAACATCAACCTGTTCAAGGCTGCCCTCAATGATATGAAGCAATGGAGCGCGAAAGGTGCCAAGGTTGACCTGGCACTGATCGGTAACAAGGCCTCCAACTTCTTTGAACGGCACGGCGCCAAGGTTAAAGCTCATGTCGCAGGACTGGGCGATAGTCCGAGCGTCAATGACCTGATTGGTTCAGTCAAGGTCATGCTGAAGGCTTACGACAACGGTGAGATTGACAAGCTGTATCTGGTGTACAACAAGTTCGTCAACACCATGGTGCAGCAACCACGGGTCGATCAACTGCTGCCTTTGCCCGTAACTGAAGACAGCAAGCTCGCCAAGAAACACCACTGGGATTACCTCTATGAGCCGGATCCCAAGAAGCTGCTGGATACCCTGCTGGTTCGCTACGTCGAATCTCAGGTTTACCAGGGTGTAGTGGAAAACTTGGCAAGTGAACAGGCAGCCCGAATGGTTGCCATGCAAGCCGCGACTGACAACGCCGGTAACCTGATTAACGATCTGCAACTGGTATACAACAAGGCCCGTCAGGCCAGTATTACCCAGGAGCTGACAGAGATCGTATCCGGTGCTGCTGCGGTGTAAGGCAAGGGTTATCAAAGGTTTAGAGGATTTGACATGAGTAACGGTTTCATCGTCCAAATCATCGGCGCTGTGGTGGACATCGAGTTCCCGCAGAATGCCGTGCCCCAGGTGTACGATGCACTGAAGGTCGTTAGCGAAGGTCAAGGCCAGGGTCTGGTGCTGGAAGTTCAGCAACAGATCGGTGGCGGCGTCGTTCGTTGCATCACCATGGGCTCCTCCGACGGTCTGCGTCGTGGGTTGGAAGTAGTGAATAGCGGTAAATCCATCCAGGTTCCGGTCGGTACTGCGACTCTGGGTCGGATCATGAACGTACTGGGTGAGCCAATCGACGAAAAAGGTCCGATCGGTGAAGAAGAGTGCTGGTCTATCCACCGCGCTGCCCCCAGCTACGAAGATCAGTCCAACAGCAACGATCTGCTGGAGACCGGCATCAAGGTTATCGACCTGGTATGCCCGTTCGCCAAGGGTGGTAAAGTTGGTCTGTTCGGTGGTGCCGGTGTAGGCAAAACCGTAAACATGATGGAGCTGATCCGTAACATCGCGATCGAGCACAGTGGTTACTCTGTGTTCGCCGGTGTAGGTGAGCGTACCCGTGAGGGTAACGACTTCTACCACGAGATGATGGAGTCCAACGTACTGGACAAAGTATCTCTGGTTTACGGTCAGATGAACGAGCCGCCCGGAAACCGTCTGCGCGTTGCGCTGACCGGCCTGACCATGGCCGAGAAGTTCCGTGACGAAGGTCGTGACGTACTGTTCTTCGTAGATAACATCTACCGTTACACCCTGGCCGGTACCGAAGTATCCGCACTGCTGGGCCGTATGCCTTCCGCAGTAGGTTACCAGCCGACCCTGGCCGAGGAGATGGGTGTTCTGCAAGAACGTATCACCTCCACCAAGACCGGTTCCATCACCTCCGTACAGGCCGTTTACGTTCCTGCGGATGACTTGACTGACCCGTCTCCGGCGACCACCTTCGCCCACCTGGATGCGACCGTCGTACTGTCCCGTCAAATCGCGGCACTGGGTATCTACCCGGCCGTTGACCCGCTGGACTCTACCTCTCGTCAGCTGGATCCGCTGGTGGTTGGCAAAGAGCACTACGAGACCGCTCGTGGCGTTCAAACCGTACTGCAGCGCTACAAAGAGCTGAAGGACATCATCGCCATCCTGGGTATGGATGAACTGTCAGAAGAAGACAAACTGACCGTAGCCCGTGCCCGTAAGATCGAGCGTTTCCTGTCCCAGCCGTTCTTCGTAGCAGAAGTGTTTACCGGTTCTCCGGGTAAATACGTGCCGCTGAAAGAGACCATCCGTGGTTTCCAGGGCATCCTGAAAGGCGAGTATGACGATCTGCCCGAGCAGGCGTTCTACATGGTTGGCGGTATCGACGAAGTCGTCGAGAAATCCAAGAAACTGTAAGCCTCGACAGGAGGGCCCATGGCAGAGATGATCTCCTTTCACCTGGACGTGGTGAGCGCCGAAGGAAAACTGTTTTCCGGTCGCGTGCAATCTGCTCAGGTATCAGGCTCCGAAGGTGAGTTGGGTCTCCGCCACGGTCATGCTCCGTTGCTGACTGCCATCAAGCCGGGCCTGGTCCGCTTGGTGAAGCAGAACGGAACTGAAGAGGTGCTGTACATCTCCGGCGGTATGCTGGAAGTACAACCTGAATCCGTGACCGTGCTGGCGGACACCGCGATTCGTGCTGACGACTTGGATGAGGCGAAAGCCCAGGAAGCCAAGCGCGCAGCCGAAGAGCGGATCCACAGCTCCCATGGTGATATCGACTACGCCCAGGCCGCCACCGAGCTGGCCAAGGCGATGGCTCAACTGCGAGTCATCGATATCGTCAAAAAGAATTACCGCTAATAACGGTGATGTAAAAAGCGACCTTCGGGTCGCTTTTTTTTTACCCGTTGGATAGACTCCGCCGAGTATTTCCTCATGTTCCAAAGGTCAATTTATGTCCCTCAACGTCGTGATCCTGGCTGCGGGTAAAGGTACCCGCATGCGCTCTTCCCTGCCCAAGGTACTGCACCCGGTAGCCAACAAACCTATGGTTTCCCATGTGATCGATACTGCACGTCAGGTCGGTGCCGAGCAGCTGCATCTGGTCTATGGCCACGGTGCCGAGCTGCTGAAAGAGCGGATCGTGGCGGCTGATGTGAACTGGGTGCTGCAAGCTCAGCAGCTGGGGACAGGTCACGCCGTCGCCCAGGCCATCCCGTTCTGGAAGGATGAAGACGACGTGCTGGTGCTCTACGGCGATACCCCGCTGATCCAGCCCGAGACCCTGCAGCGCTTGCTCGCCGCCAAAGCGGAAAACGGGATGGCACTGCTGACCGTGGTGCTGGACAACCCCACCGGCTATGGCCGCATCGTCCGTGAAAACGGTCTGGTGGTCGGTATCGTTGAGCAGAAGGATGCCAATGCCGAACAGCTGGCGATCCGTGAGGTGAATACCGGCGTGCTGGTGGCCAATGGGGGCCAGTTGCGTCAATGGTTGTCTCGTCTCGACAACAAAAACGCC
The DNA here is from genome assembly GCF_051919525.1 of Aeromonas sp. 6P. Lineage (NCBI taxonomy): Bacteria > Pseudomonadati > Pseudomonadota > Gammaproteobacteria > Aeromonadales > Aeromonadaceae > Aeromonas > Aeromonas sp. 6P. The sequence goes on from NZ_JBQBEO010000002.1 coordinate 4,587,659, forward strand.
CAGGGCGAGTTCTATCTGACCGATGTGATCGCGATGGCTCGCGGCGATAATTGCCCGATTGCCGCCGTTCATCCGGAGCGCGCCGCTGAAGTGGAAGGGGCCAACAATCGGGTGCAATTGGCTCAGCTTGAACGTAGCTATCAGCAGATGCAGGCCGAGAAACTTATGATTGCAGGTGCAACCATGATCGACCCCGCACGCTTTGATTTGCGTGGGGTTTTGGAAATTGGTGAAGAGGTTGTTATTGATGCAAACGTCATCATTGAGGGCAAGGTGACTCTCGGCAATCACGTTCGTATCGGAGCCGGTTGCGTACTGAAAGATTGTGTCATTGGCGATCACACCGAGGTGAAACCCTACTCGGTCATCGAGGGTGCACAGGTGGCGGATCAGTGCTCAGTGGGTCCGTTTACCCGCTTGCGTCCGGGGGCGGTTCTGGAGCAGGATGCGCACGTTGGCAACTTCGTCGAGATGAAGAAGGCCCGTCTTGGTGTCGGTTCCAAGTGCGGTCATCTGACCTATCTGGGTGATGCCGAGATCGGTGCCGGGGTGAATATCGGAGCCGGTACCATCACCTGCAACTACGACGGGGTCAACAAATTCCAGACCATCATCGAGGATGATGTATTCGTCGGTTCTGATACCCAACTAGTAGCGCCTGTTCGCATCGGCAAGGGGGCCACCCTGGGTGCCGGCTCTACTATTACCAAGGACGTGGGCGAACATGAACTCGTGATTACCCGGGTACCCCAGCGCCATATCAAGAACTGGGCTCGTCCGGTCAAGAAAACTGATAAGTGATATCAGTATGAAGGCGACCCATGAACAAGCGAATTATCAAGCTCGCAGATGCGAGCCACAGTCTGTTTTCCCGCTTTGTCGATTTGGTGGGAATTTCAGTCTCAATGGTGCTGCTCTCGCGGCACTTTGGTTTGTTTCATGGGTTGGACGAGATGTCTCTGACCACGCTGGGCATGGTGGTCTTCTTTCTGGTTTCCCAGAATACCGGGCTTTATTGCAGCCGGGTTCGTAAATATTTGGCGCAGTCTCTGCTGCGCCTCATCTTCTCCTGGTTGGTAACCGCGACCCTGCTCTACCTGCTGGTCTATCTGGTTCCCCTCTTCAAACCTTACCACCCTTTCCCGCTGGAGCTGGCTGTGCTCTGGCTTGCCATGGCCTGCCTTATTTCCACCGGTTATCGGGTGCTGTACCAACTGGTGACCCTCTGGTTCAGCGGTGCTTCCTGTTGTCGTCGTGTGGCCATCATTGGCGTGACTCCGGCCGGACTGGCGCTGGAGAAATCCCTCTGGGAGAGTCCGCGTCACGCTATCCAGATGCTCGGATTTTTCGATGCCCGCAGCGAAGAGCGCTTCGGTTACCCGACTCGCAGTCCTCTGTTGGGTGATGTCGACGAGCTGCTCGAGCTGGCCCGCAAAGGGCTGGTCGACGAAGTCTATCTGGCGCTGCCCCTGACTGCCCGAGAGCGCATCAATAACTACCTCTACGAACTCTCCGATACCACGGTCGATACCTATCTGGTACCCGATTTCTACGAGTACGGCCTGACCGTATCCCACATCGATCGGGTGGGCGATATCTATACCTTCAGCTTTTTCGATTCCCCGTTTGAAGGTGGCGCCGCCCTGCTCAAACGGATTGAAGATCTGGTGCTGGGTTCGCTCATCCTGCTGCTCATCTCTCCGGTCATGGCGCTGGTGGCGCTCGGGGTGCGTCTCTCTTCACCCGGACCTGTGCTCTTCAAGCAGGATCGCTACGGCCTGGGGGGGAAACGGATCCAGGTCTGGAAATTCCGCTCCATGCGCGTCATGGAGAATGATGCCGTGGTGACTCAGGCAACCAGAGGCGATCCCAGAGTGACGCCATTCGGTGCGTTTTTGCGTCGTACCTCGCTGGATAAGCTGCCGCAATTTTTCAATGTGATTCAGGGTTCCATGTCGATCGTGGGGCCGCGTCCCCATGCCGTGGCGCACAATGAGCAGTACCGCTCACTGGTGGAGCGTTACATGCTGCGCCACAAGGTCAAACCGGGGATTACCGGGCTGGCCCAGATAAATGGATTTCGTGGTGAAACCGACACCCTCGACAAGATGGAGATGCGGGTCAAGTTCGATCTCAAGTACATCCAGTACTGGTCGCTCGGACTGGATTTCAAAGTCATTTTCCTGACTGTATTCAAAGGGTTTGTCGGTGCATCCGCTTACTAGCCTCGTTTGCGCCGGACTGCTGCTCTCCCCCTCTCTTTCAGTCCGCGCCGAGGTCACCCCCGTATCCCATCAGGGGCCGCTTGGTCTGGAGATCCAGACCGAGGTGGAGAGCCGTTACGGCCACGACAGCAACCTGTTGTGGCTGCGTGACAATGGTCAGGCGATTGGCTCCGATTTCGTCGGGATCACCCCGGAATTTCGCATGGTGGGCGAACGCGGCCTGGATCGCTATCAGTTCAGCTATCTGGGTGATTATCGTCGCTATGGCAGCAGCCATGCGGATGACTATGCCGATCACCAGTTCCAGTTTGACGGCAGCTGGCGCTTCTCCCTGCGCAACGCCTTCAAGCTGATGTACCAGTATCGGCTGGGCCATGAGGCGCGTGGCGAGGGGCTGACCGAAGGCTTTATGTTGCAGGGAGATGCCTCTCCTTGTCCCAGCGACGCTGATAAGAAAGGTCGTGCGCTCTGTGGTGATGCCACATTCGGCAGATTTCAGATAAATGAGCCGCTGCGCTTCAAACGCAGCGAAGTGGGTGGCCGCTACAGTTACGGCGCTCCCGATGCCAGAGGCAAGCTGGAGCTGGCGCTCTCCCACAAGGATCTGGGCTATCTCGACAAGCACCTCTACCTGCATGACTTTGAGCGCTATATGGCCGAGCAGGAGTGGCAGGAGAACACCGCCATTGTCGAGCTGTTCGATCAGGTGAGCCATGTCAGCCGTTTTCGTTACACCCTGCAGACCAATCTGCGACGCTATCCGGCCAATCCGCGCAAGGATTCCGACGAGTTTTTTTTCATCACAGGGGTGATTAGCCAGCTGACCGGCAAGACCCGGATCGATGCCAATATCGGCGGGATCTACAAGCGTTTCGTCAACGATCCGCAGGCGGAGAGTTTCAAAGGGCTGAACTGGGATCTGCGTCTGGAGTGGCAACCGCTCGATTACAGCAAGCTCGCGCTGCTCTCCAGCCGGACCATTCGTGATCCGGGTGGTGACGGCGGCTACGTCAGCAGCCAGCTATATGGCGCCGAGTGGCAGCACCACTGGTCACCCAGAGTGGCGACCATGCTCTCTTATCACGATATCCGGGATGATTATCACCAGTCGGTGGTCTGTGGTAACGACAACCGCCACCGTCAGGATGACATCCATCGCTGGGGCATGGGCATCAGCTACGACATTCGTCCCTCCGTCAATCTGGGGCTCCACTACCAGCAGGCCGACTCCGGTTCCAGCTTTGCCGGGCAGCCCATCGACATCGGTGGCAATTGTTATGGCCGGGCCCTCGGTTACGACAAACAACAGCTTTCTCTTTCACTCAAGGTAGCCATTTAACATGAACAAAAGCGTGATGGTGCTTCTGCTTGGCTGGTTGTTCAGCCTGTCGGTCTGGGCTGGCCAGAGCCCGCAAGGCAACGATTCCGCCTACCGGCTGGCGCCGGGGGACGAGGTCGAAATCCGGGTGTATGGCGAGCCGGATCTGTCGATGAAGTTCAAGGTCGATACCAGTGGCCACGTCAATTACCCCTATCTGGGTCAGGTGCTGCTGATGGGGCACACCACCACTGAGGTGGCCGAGCTGCTGACCAGAGGGCTCAAGCACGGCGTGCTGCTCGACCCCATGGTGACGGTCAACGTGACCACTTTCCGCCAGGTGTTTGTTGCTGGCGAGGTGGCTCACCCGGGTGGCTATGAATACCAGCCCGGCCTGACGGTGGAGAAGGCTGTCGCGTTGGCGGGTGGTTTCACCGATCGCGCCGCCAGACGGGATATCAGCCTGCGCCTCAATGGCAGCGATCAGTTGCTGGAAGAGGTGAGCCTGCAACGGCAGCTCAATCCCGGCGACATCATCACCATCGAACAAAGTTTCTTCTGATCCAGGACGCTCTTCATGACTTCATTGTTGGTTGAAAATGGCCGTGCGCTAGAGAGTCGCCTCGATTTCAGCGGCCCTTGGCGGGTGCTCAAGGCAAACTGGTGGAGGGTGGTATTGTTTGCCGCCGTGGTGACCCTGGCGGCAGCCCCCTTTATTCTCAGCATGCCGCCCTATTATCAATCCAGTGCGACCCTGCTGCTGAAGGCAGATGCCAACAGCGCTTCCCCTATCGAGCCCGTCTATCGGGTCGATACCAGCCGCCGCGAGTACTACAACACCCAGTTCGAGCTGCTCAAGTCACGCCGGGTAGCCGAGAAGGTGGTTACTCATCTGGGTTTGGCCGAGTTGCCGGAATTCAACGGACAGCCCAATCCCGACAGCTGGCTGAGCCGCATCAAGGGGCTCTGGAGTGCCGCACATCAGGAGGATGCCTCCTCACGCCACCAGCATGCGCTGGAGTATCTGGCCAGACACCTGACCGTCTCGCCGGTGCGCGATACCCAGCTGGTCAGCATCGGGTTCGAATCCCGCTCTCCCGAGCTGGCCGCCAGCGTCGCCAATGAGGTGGCCCAGACCTACATCGATCTCAATGTGGAGGAGCGGGTCGATGCCAACACCACGGCATCGCACTGGAACCAGAGCCGGCTGGTGGAGATAAAGGCCAGTCTGGAGAAGCAGGAGAAGCAGCTCGGCGATTTTCTTGCCCGCAATGATCTGCTGACGTTTCGCGGCGTAGATGGTCTGCAAACCGAAGAGCTCGGCATCATCACCAACAAGTACGCGGATGCCCGCGAGCGGCGGCTGGCGGCGCAGGCCGAATTCCAGTCCATTCAGGAGTACGGCCGCAATCCGGCGGCGCTGGCTTCCCTGCCCGAGGTCTCCAACCACCCCCAGATGCAGGATCTGCGCATCGCCCTCATCAAGGCCCAGCAGGAGCTCTCCGAGCTGGCCAAGCGTTATGGCCCCAAGCATGACCGTATTCTGCAGGCCGAAGCGCGCATCAAGGCGCTCAATACCCAGTCAAACCAGCTGATGCGGGAGATTGCCGACGGTATCGAGGATCGCTACCAGAGCAGCCAGCGCAAGGAGCAGGAGTACCTCGCCCAGCTTGACGAGAAGAAGCGGGAGTTCTCCTCGCTGGCAGTCAAGAAGGATGAGTACAACAACCTGAAGAACAATATCGACAAGACCCGTCAGCTCTATAACGAGCTGTTTCGCCGTCAGGAAGAGACCCGCCTGAACGCTCAGCTGCACGAGTCGAATGCCATCCTCTACGACGCGGCATCGGTGCCCTTGCTGCCTGCCAAACCAAACAAGATGCTGTTTCTGCTGATGGTGGTGATCATGGCGGGCATGGTTGCCGTGCTGGTAGTCATCACTGCCGGAGCGCTGCGCAATACCCTGAATCGTCTGAGCCAGCTGGTCTCCCAGCTCGGTGGTCGGGTGCTTGGTGAAATCCCGCGGCTGGCGGCCCTGCAGGATCAGAGTGCTCTGCTGCGGGTGGGGGCGGTCAATCCCAGAGTAGGTGCCAGTGCCGATGACCTCTACGCCATCATGCGGCTGGAGCCGGGTCAGCTGCAGCGCATCATGATCACCTCGACCCGTGCTGGTGAGGGCAAGTCGACGCTGGTGGCTCTCTGTGCCGCCAGCTTTGCCCGCCATGAGCGAGTGCTGCTGGTGGATGGGGATCTGCGCCGGGGCTCCCTTGGTCGCCAGTTGCTGGGGCAGGCAGCCAGACCGGGGTTGGCCGAGCTGCTCGCAGGCGAAGCCGATTTGGCTGCCTGTCTGGTGCCAAAAGAGGGATTGACCCTGCTGCCGGCTGGCCAGCCGGTCTCCTCCCCGCTGGCACTGCTTGGCTCGCCACGCTGGAGCGAACTGCTGGCAACTCTGGCCGGGCAGTTTGACCGCATCATAGTGGACACCCCTGCGCTGGAGGTCGGCAAGGATGCCCTGCTGCTGGGGCAGCCGCTGGATGGTGCCATTCATGTGATCCAGTCCGGCCAGCTGCCGGCCAGTCGGGTGCTGAGCGTGCTGGCACAACTGCGGGATGCCAGAGTGGCGGTACTGGGGACAGTGCTGACCCAGGTCGCCGAGCGCGATCTGGAAGGGGCGGAGAACCTGAGATTCTGTGGTGCACCCACCCGGGGCGCGCTATGAAACTGCTGCGCAGCATCACCACCATAGGGGGTGCTTCCGTGCTATCCCAGCTGATCGGGGCGTTTTCGGTCTGGTCACTGTCGCACAAGTTCGACATGGCTGCGGTCGGGCTCTATGCCCTCAGCTACAGTCTGGTGCTGATCGGTGCCCAGCTTGCCACCTTTGCCTCGCAACTGCTGTTGCCCAAGCTGGAGGAGGCCGAGCTGCCCGGCAACCTGATCTTTTCCCTGTTGCAGGTCTGGCTGTTCCCCATCCCCTATGTGCTGGTGGTGGTCTGCTTTTTCTCGCTGCCGCTCTGGCCGCTCTACCTGCTGACCGTGACCCACGGGCTGATCCTCATCGCCGAGAATCTGGCCCTGCGGGCCGGCCACTACCAGCGGCTCGGTCTGCAGCGTATCTCGGCCTCCGCCGTGGTGCTGCTCTGTCTGCTGTTGGCCCCTGACATGGCGCACTTCTATCAGTTATGGGCCTGTCTGCTGCTGGTGGTGATCGGGGGCTGGTTGTGGTCTGCCTTTACCTGGCACAGTGCCATGCTGAGGGAGGCTGCCCCGCGCCACCTGCTGCACTTCTTCTCCCGCCATAAAGCGCATCTGGCAGGTGTCGGCAGTGCCGAAGTGCTGGCGATGGTGACGGCTAATCTGCCAACCGTGCTGATCAACTTCTGGTTTTCCCCTCTGGTGGCGGGCTACTTTGCCGTGGTCAACCGCTTCTGTCTGGCGCCCGTGGTGATTGTCGGCAACGCCATCCGCCACTCCATCTTCTCGCGATGGTCGGAGGATTTCCGCCTGCGCCGTTTCAACGGGGAGGAGTTTCGCAAGGTGAAGCGGCTGCTGCTGGCGATGGGCAGTGCGGCCACCCTCGGGATCCTCATCTGCTATCCGCTGGTGATGAAGTGGTTCTTCAATGCGGAGTGGAACGCCTCCATCGATACCTCCCGCTACATGTTGCCCTATGTGTTTACTGCGGTGGCCATCTGCCCGCTGACCGTAATCGAGCTGGTGTTCGGCTCGCCCCGCTACTTTTTGCGGATCCAGCTTGAGCAGCTGCTGGTCGTAGTGATCGCCTTCGTGCTGTTGCCCTGGTTGCATCAGGAGTACGAGCTCTGCGTGCTGGCCTTCTCTCTGCTGACTGCGGTGCGCTACGGCTTCGTCTTTTTGCGGGTCAACCGCCGGGCTGCCGAGTTGCAGGGGCGGATGGAGCTGGCCTCGTGAACAGTGCCCTCATCATGCAGGCCAATCTGCTGCTGTCGCTGGTGATCTGCGGCCTGGCCCAGTACGTCACCGGCATTACAGCCTTCCTCTGGCTGCCCTTCCTGCTGGCGATTGCCACCTTGATGTTGCTGCCGCTGCAGACGCGTTACAGCCCGCTGCGGCTCGACTATCAGGAGAAGGTGCTGCTGCTGCTCTACTGTGGCTTGCTGGTGCTGGCGCTGCTGGGCACCCTGCTTCAGCAGGGGGGCATGGTGACTATCATCGGTTTCAAGAACGAGCTGGCGCTCTCTCTGCTGCTTCCCTGCTTGTTGCTAGGCTTCTGCCGCGAGTCACAGATTTACCGCATCATTAAGCTGGTGGAGTGGGTCTTCTACCTGCAGATCCCGGTGGTGCTGTTTCAGGTGCTGGTGGTGGTGCCGAAACGGGTGGCAATGCGCGGCGAGTTTGAGAAGTGGGACTCAGTGGTCGGCACCTTCGGGGGGGATCCCATGGGGGGCGGCAATACCGGTGCACTCGGCTTCTTCTGCCTGCTGGTGATGCTGATCAAGCTCTCCGAGTTTCGCCACGGCCTCATTTCGCGTCGTTCGGTCGCTTTTCACATTCTTGCCGCCTTTGCCATCTGTGTGCTGGCCGAGGTGAAGTTCGTCATCCTGTTGTCCCCCTTGCTACTGGCCTGGGTCTGGCTCTCGCCAAGCTATGTCAGGGGGATGAAGAGCTATGACCTCAAGCGTCTGCTGCTGATTGCGCTGGCGATGACTGCGCTGGTGGCAGTGGCCGTTCTGGTGCTGGCTGCCTCCTACTCATCCGTGTTCGAGGGGGCCGGACAACAGGGGGCCATTGCGCTGTTTATCGACTCCCTCGGCTATATCTTCGATCCCAACCACATCAACCCGGAAACCGGCGAGCTGGGGCGGGTGACGACGCTCTTTTTCTGGGCCAGCAACGGTGATCACCACGGTCTCAGCAATCTGCTGTTTGGTTATGGCCTCAACACCACCAACCATGGCAGCACCCTGCCCGGTTTTCTCAACCCCCTGTTCAACGTGCTGCTCGACTCCACGTCCCTCAGCGTGTTGTTGTGGGAGGTGGGACTGATGGGCACCCTGATCTTCATCGTGCTGATCGTTCTGCTGCTCTGGTGCTGCCGTCCCCGTCCGTTGCTGGATCGCCAGCTGCTGAGCGCGGCAGATGTGCGTCTGCTCAGCTATCAACCCGCTTTCATCGCGTTCGGGATCGCCTGCCTGCTGAGCTTGCCTTACAGCCAGCTGCTGATGCTAATCCCGGTGCAGCAGTTTCTCTTCTATTTCGTGCTGGGTGCCGCCCTGGTGATCCGTTCTTCGGTTCGGCAGGCCACCCGTTCCTGTGAGGTGTCATGACTCCATCCCCCCTTATCTCCGTCATCATCAAGACCTACAACGAGGAGGCAGGGATTGCCGACACCATAGCCAGCATCAGGAGCGCTCTGGCCGACTACTCCCACCAGATTATCGTGGCGGATAGTCTCTCGACCGACCGCACCCAGGCGATTGCCTGCCAGCTGGGGGTGACTGTGGTGAGCCTGACCGACCCGGCAGATCGCTGTTGCGGCGTGGGGCCACAGCTTGGCTACCTCTTCAGCGAAGGGGAGTTCCTGCTGCTGCTCGATGGCGACATGAAGCTGGAGCCGGAGTTTGTGCCGGCCGCCCTTGCGCACATGCACTCCCACCCCGAATGCGGTGGCGTGGCCGGGCGGGCCGAGATGGATGATGCCCACAGCTATGAGTTCAAGTCGCGCAAGCAGCGCATCAACCAGATCTATCCGCTGGGCGAGTCGCGCTGGCTGTGTGGTGGCGGCCTGTTTCGACGCAGCGCTATCGAGCAGATCGGCTATCTCACCAATCGCAACCTGCACGGTTACGAAGAGGCGGAGCTGGGTATCCGGCTGCGTCAGGCGGGCTATCGGCTGGAGCGGCTCGATGTCCCCTTCTTCTTTCACACCTCCCACACCATGGACTCCCTTGCCCTGATCCGTTACCGCTGGCGCATGGGGTATCTGTTTGCCAGCGGCGAGCTGGTGCGCTCGGCGTGGGGGCAGCCCTATTTTCGCGAGGTGCTGTCGGTGATCCGCTCCGAGCTGCTGTTCGGGCTCTACCTGCTGACACTCCTGTTCTGCGTACTGCTTTTCGCAGCCGGGCTGCCGTTCTGGTTGCCGCTGCTGGCGCTGGCACCGCTGGGTGGCTTCATCGCTCTCAAGTGGTTGAAGAACCGCTCCCTGCAAGATGCCCTGCGCAGTGTCATGAACCTCTCCATCTATGCAGCCGGGCTGGTGCGCGGCCTGCTGTTGCCCCAGCGCTCTCCGCGCGAGGCGCCCGCCCATCGTCTGATCCAGGAGTCATTGCCGTGAAGGTGCTCTTTGCCAACAAGTTCTTTTTCATGAAGGGGGGCGCCGAGACAGTACTCTTTCAGGAGCGGGATATGGTGCGTCAGGCGGGTCATCAGGTGATCGACTTTGCCATGCAGCATCCGGATAACCTCCCCTCGCCCCAGAGTGGCTACTTTCCGGCCAACGTCGATTATCACCAGCGGCACGGGCTCTTCGATCGGCTGAAGATCGCCGTTCGCTTCATCCACAATCAGGAGGCCTGTGATCGGCTGGCGGAGCTTATCCGTGCCGAGCGGCCCGATATCGTTCACTTTCACAACATCTACCACCAGCTCACCCCGGCAATCATCCGGGTGGCCAAATCCCTGGGCTGCAAGACGGTGCTGACAGCCCACGACTACAAGGTGGCTTGTCCCAACTACAGCATGCTGGTCGATGGCGAGCCGTTCGATCTGACCCGGATCGAGGGTTCCTGGCTCAAGCTGTTTCGCCATCAGTGGCAGGAGGGATCATGGGGCAAGAGCCTGCTGCTCTCTGCCGAGGCCGCCTGGCAGCAGTGGCGCCGCAACTATGAGCAGGTCGATGCATTGGTGGCGCCGAGCGCCTTCATGGCCGGGATGCTTCGCACCCGGCTGCCCGCTTCCCGCATCGAGGTGATCCTCAATGGCATAGATGTCGAGTCGAGCCGCGAAAGCGGAGAGGATCGGGGGTACTTTCTGTTCCTCGGGCGCCTGATGGCCGAGAAAGGGGTCGAAACGCTTGCCCGTGCCCATCAGCGCATGACGCGGCCGGCGGGTCTCAAAATTGTGGGCGGTGGCCCGCTGCAGGCGCACCTCGGGCAGCATTATCCCAATGCCGAACTGCTGGGGTTCAGGCAGGGGGAGGAGTTGCTCGATCTGCTGCGTCACGCCAAGGCCGTGGTGGTGCCGTCCGAGTGGTACGAGAACTGCTCCATGTCGGTACTGGAGGCGATGGCCTATGGCAAACCGGTGATCGGGGCTCGAATTGGCGGGATTCCGGAGCAGATCCGCGACGGTCTCGATGGCCTGTTGTTCGAGGCGGGCAATGCCGACGAGCTGGCCCGCTGCATGGACAGGCTGGTGGCCGAGCCGGAGCAGACGGCGGCCATGGGGCGTTCGGCCCGCCAGCGGCTGATCGACAACTACTCCCTCGCCAGCCACCAGCAAGCTCTGCTGGCGCTCTACCAGTCGTTGCTGGAGGAGAAACAGAGATGAGTTTCTGGCACGAGTTGAAAGCCGAACTGGCGCTCAATCCGAGCAAGACGGCGCGCCTGTTCCTGTTCAGTTACCGGCTGGCACAGACCCGTTATCAGGGAGGCCGCTTTCTGGCGTTACCCGGCTTGCTGCTGCTCAAGGGATTCAAGCTGTTGTGCGGCCTCGATATCTCGCCAAGAGCCCGGCTGGGTTGGGGTCTACGCCTCTATCACCCGCAGAATATCGTCATCGGTGACGGCGTGCAGATGGGGCGTGACTGCACCCTGCGCCACAACTGTACCCTGGGCAACAAGCCTGATCGCCAAAGCGGCCAGCTCCTCTCGCCCACCGTGGGGGACGGGGTCGAGTTCGGCACCGGCGCCATCGTCATCGGGGCCATCGCCATTGGTGATCATGCCTGTGTCGGTGCCGGCGCCGTCGTTACTCGTTCCGTCCCGGTTCGCGCCGTTGTTGCGGGCAATCCCGCCAGAATCATTCGAGAAGATCATGAAGCAGATTAGTGTGACCGTACTCGGTACCCGGGGGATCCCCCATGTACTGGGCGGTGTCGAAACCCATTGTCAGTCCCTCTATCCGGAGCTGCACCGCCAGTTCGAAGTGGCCGCGACCGTGCTGGCTCGCGCCCCCTATGTGAATTACCGAAGCGGCGAGTTTGAAGGGGTGGCTCTCAAGGCGTTGCCCGCCCCCAAAAAGAAGTCGCTGGAGGCAATCCTCCACTCTCTGCTCGCGGCTTTTTACTGCCGCCGTCATGCCTGCGATCTGGTGCATGTCCATGCCATCGGCCCGGGGCTGGTGGTGCCGCTGCTGAGGTTGCTTGGCAAGCGGGTGGTCTTTACCCATCACGGCCCCGACTATGACCGCCAGAAGTGGGGGGCGCTGGCCAAGTGGGTATTAAGCCTTGGCGAGCGCTGGGCGGTACGTTATGCCTGCGAGGTGATCGTCATCTCCGAAGTGATCAACGAGGCGATCCGCCGCCAGTACGATCGCCAGGATGCCCACCTCATCTACAACGGGGTGAAACGGGTCGAGTTGCCGGCAGCGGACAAGAGGGAGCTGACGCTGGCCCGTTTCGGACTGACCGCTGGCAGCTATCTGGTGGCGGTGGGCCGCTTCGTCGAGGAGAAGGGGCTGCACGATCTCATCGCAGCCTATCGCCAGCTTGATACCGAGCTGCCACTGGTTCTGGTGGGGGATACGGATCACCCGACCCCCTACAGCGAGCGCTTGCAGCGGATAGCGGATGAAACTCCGGGGGTGATCCGCACCGGTTTCCTCAATGGCGAGGCGCTGATCAGCGTCTTTTCACAGGCGGCCCTGTTTGCCATGCCCTCTTATCACGAGGGGTTGCCGATCGCCCTGCTGGAGGCGCTCTCCTTCTCCCTGCCGGTGGTGGTGAGCGACATTCCCGCCAATCTGGCGGTGGCGCTGCAACAGGAGTGCTATTTCCCGGTCGGCGATGTGAGTGCGCTGGCAGAGCGACTCAGCGCCCAGATGACCCGCGGCAAGGTCGATTACAGCGACTATCTGCAGCGGTATGACTGGCAGCGGATCGCCGGCCAGACCATGGAGGTCTACCGCAAGGCTTTGGGCCTGCCCGCAGGAGAAAACCAATGAGCCAATTACCGCAGAAACCGCAGGGGGCGATCGACCGCTTCTACCGTGCTCTCCCCCCCGAGGTGGCCGAGAGCCTGAGTGAAACCCAGCGCGACGGTATCGAGCATGCGCTGCGGCTGATGAGTGATGGCAAGTCGCACGCCATCAACGTCAACAGCGCCTTCGGCATCGGTCGCTGGCGCTGCTATCTGGTGGTGCTGATGGGACGGGATCGCCGCTACCGCGGGCGGGAGAGCGGCTTTCGCTTTCACCTCAAGGTGCTGCTGACCACCCTGCTGTTGCTGCTGGCGATCTGCGGCATGGTGCTGCTGCTCTATCTGGTGAAGTCGGCCCTTGGCATCGACATCTTCAAGCACTTCTCGTTCGGGGTGTGGGATCTGTTCAAAAAGAGTGTGCTGATGTGATGAAAGAGGGCTCCTGCGGGAGCCCTCTTGCGTTACTGGATGTCGATCTCGGCCAGACGATACCAGCCACTCTCTTCCAGACCGGCAATGCCGAGCTGCAGGGCGGGCTGCTTGTCCTGACCGATGAAGGCCAGCTCCAGATAGTAGTGACCGCGTGCCATCCGGCCCGGCAGGGTCAGGCTGTCGCGAGTGGTAGCCTTGCTGCCCGGGATCCAGCGGGTCATGTCGTTGCGGGTCACCAGCATGGCGCCGACCTGCCCTTCCTCGTTGACCAGCCGGTAGGTGAGCGGCCAGTTGCGATAGGCCGGCGCTACTCCGTCGTTGTGCCAGTCGCCGTTGAGGGTAAGGGTAGCCCCCGGCTTCATGGTTCCCTTGAGGGTCAGCTGGTCCAGCACGATGCGATAGCCCATCTTGCGCAGGGCATTGTCGACGATGGGTCGATATTGGGGGGGAACCGGATCCGACTTGAGATTGATGGTGGAGGCGTGTTGGGCCAGCGCCCAGTCAAAGGTGGCCTTGACCTCCTCCATGGTGTACTGCTGCTGGCCTGGCCACTCGCTCAGCTTGCCGCACACCTCGAAACTGACCGGAGCCCTCTGCCAGCTGGAATCGAAGTTCGCCACATTGGCGCGGGCGCTCGCCAGTCGTTCCGGGTAGGCATTGCGCATGTGGCTCCAGCTTTGGGAGAAGTGGTGCCAGTCGCCGAGGCAGTCTGCCCGCCAGCCAGATCCCTTGCCCACTGCATACTCGAACATGGGCAGGTTGTTGATGAGCATCAGCTTGGGGGTTCGCGGAAAAGCGGCCATCTGCAGGTCAACATAGGGTTTGAGCTGCTCGCTGCTGTAGCGCTGTTCCAGCGTCGGGCCGGGGAAGTTGCTCATGTGCCACTCCCCCCATGAACCTATCATGCCGATGTCGACATGACTCAGCGCCGGATTGCCATCGTAATGGTCTCCCAGCGCCTGAAACAGCCGGGTAGCACGGGCGAGGAACAGCGGGTCGCTGTAGTCGGGCACAAAGGTCTGGTGGTTGTTCCCCCACTCTCCCCGAATCCCCTTGTTGATAAGCCACTCCGGGATCTTGCTGCCCGAGAAGGGCTTATCAAGGGTCATGACCCTGAGGGCAATCGACTGTTTCGGGGTGGCGTGCTGTGCCTGATCGATGGCCCTGTCGATCAGAGCAAAGTTGTATTCGCCCTCCCGTGGCTCCAGCTCGCTCCAGTAGAAGCGGAAGTAGTCGACCGTGCTGACCGGATGTTCAGCCAGAGAGAGGGGATGACCCCAGCTGTTGTGAAACTCTTCGATACCGACGCCGGGATTGTGCAAGAGGTCTTCGACCGGTTCGGGATGAATGGTGAGGGTGCCGGCCAGAGCTCCCTGAGCCCATAGCAAGCCGGAATAGAGCAGGATCCTGCCCGGATGCATTTTCATGTGATCGTCCGCCTGTGGAACATGGTTGCATGCTAGGAAATTGGCGGACAAAGGCCCAGCCGGTTCCGCTGTTTTCGAGAAGAACCGACTGAAGCCTTTGTTGTCTAGGTCAGAGATTGACGGAGGTTGTGCCCTCAGTCGTCATTGTCATGTCCGGCTGGGCGGGATTCGACACTCTGTTGCCCCATCACCTGATACCAGTCGAGCTTGCGGGTCAGCATCATGATCAGCGTCAGGGTGGCGAACAAGAGCAGGGCACCGAGCAGCAGGGCGATCTCTTCGGCCTGCAGCAGGCTGTAGAGGATGGCATAGACCAGCCCGAGCAGCGCCGCGAAGCCGATCCCCTGCTTCGGGCCGCCCAGCACATGGCTCAGATAGAAGCCGTTGAGCAGCACGCTGGCCAGCGCAGCCACCAGATAGGCCCAGCCAAAGCCGAGGTGTTCGGTCAGGGCCAGCAGCACCAGATAGAAGATAGCCAGCCCCATACCCACCAGCGCGTACTGGATCGGGTGAACCCGCAGCCCCTTGAGCAGCTCGAACATGAAGAAGCTGATAAAGGTAAGGCCGATAAACAGCAGAGCATACTTGGCCGCCCGTTCGTTGAGCTGATAGTGATCCACCGGCTGCACCAGACTGACGCTGAAGGTGGAGAGATTGCTATCGCCCCCGTTCATCATCCGGTTGAAGCGGGTCTCTATGTCGCTGGCGAACCAGCTGGTTTGCCAGTTGGCCTCAAACCCTTGTGGGCTCAGGGTGCGACTGCCCGGCAGAAAGTCACCGATAAAGTTGGGGTGGGGCCAGTTGCCCGCCAGCTGCAGGGTGCTCTCCTTGCCCAGCGGCACTATGTCGAGGGCGTTCATCCCCTGCAGATTGAGCTCCAGATGAAAGGTGCCATCCTGTTGGGGCAGGCTGTCGAGCGGGGCATGGATACCGGCCAGCGCGTCACCGAGACGGGCGCCGGGGGCAAACGGAATCCGCTGTGTGCCGAGTTGCAGTTCGGGGACGCTGTTGATACCGCGGGCATCGGAGAGCACCAGGCTCAAGTAGGGTTTGCCCGCCACCAGCTCGGCCGTTTCACCGAGCGGTGAGGTCGCGTCATTCAGCAAACTCTGCCGGGTGGGCAGGCGGCCGGATAGGGTGAGGCGGGTCTGGTATACCTGCGCCTGATAGATGCCCAGCTTGCGCGGGGTCACCTCCATGTTGGCCCTGATATCCAGTTGCTCCGGCAGCAGGTAGCGGTAGATCTGCTCCTGACGGACGAAGCGCTTGCCCTCCTGCTCGACCGTTAACGAGCGGGTATAGGGCTGTACGATAATGGGCCCCATCAGCCGTTGCGGGCCGCTGCTGCTGGCCATGATGCTGTGAATGGCCTGACTGCGATAAGCCTGACGCTCCCGGTTGAGCTCCATGATGGATTGCACCGGCACCATCAACAACAGGCTGAGCAACAGCAGCAGAAAGATCTTGTGGGTAAATATCTGTTTGACCATGACACGTCTCCTTGTTTGATGGAGCGAGTCTGTCAGTCCGGCGTGAAGTGGTGATGGGCTTGTGTGAAGTGGCGGTGAACTGTTGAAAAACGGCGCCATCAGGCGCCGTGGGATTGTTCAGGGGCGGGAGCGCACCAGTCGGGCGGCTTGGGCGAAGCGATCGGTGTGGCCGTCGATGAGTCCGTGCATAAAGTCGATGTAATAGACCAGTTCCGGCATCTCCTCAATGGAGCTGGAGGTCCAGTAGGGGGCTGAATTTTCCCCGTTGTCATGGATATCGGAGAAGAAGCGCGGGTCTGTCATCGGCGCCCGGCAATCTTCGTCGAGCAGGGTGAAGAGCTCCTCGATGGTGGGGAGTCGCCACCCCTCGCCAAGGCGGGCAGCTTCATCTTTGGCTTCAAGCAGCGTCAGCAGGGCCGGTGTGCCCACGCACCCTTTCCCCTCCTGCCACTGGCTGCCGAGGCTGCACGCCTGCCATTCGAGGTGGTTTAGCCGATCATGGATGACTTCTCCCTGCCTACTCAGGCGGTCGGAGAGATCACAGGCAGCCAGCGCCATGCTGGCCGGAAGCCAGAGCAGCAATAGAAATAATTTCATGTTTGTCTCGTTTACGAATGGCGGTCAGCCCGTCGCTGGTGGGCTGACCGTAGTTATCGGGGTTTATCTGGCGGGAAGCGAGCTCACTGCTTTTTAAGTTGTGCAGGCAGGGCAGCCAGCACCTCTTCTTTCGCCTTGAGGGAGGCGAACTGCTTGCCGGGCTTTTGCACCACGGTATGGACGAAGATCAGCTGTTTGCCCGGTTTGCTGGCCCAGCCGACGAACCAGCCGATCTGCTGATCGCGGTTGAGGCTGCCATCCAGCTTCTTCGGGTAGCCCATGCCGGTCTTGCCGTGGATCTGCCAGCCGTCGATCTCGTTCACCTTGAGGATATTGGCGGTGTACTGCAGGGTCCGCGCCGAGACCGGCAGCTTGCCGCTCAGCATCTTGCCGAGGAAGCGGGCCTGTTCCTCCGGACTGATGGCGAGGCTGGAGCTGAGCCAGGCCTGGGTCAGGCCGTCATGTTTGCCCGGATTGCCGGAGAGATCCCGATTGCCGTAGTCGAAGCGGTCGACATATTGCTGGAAGCGCTCCATCCCCAGCCATTCGGTGATCTGCTGGGAGAACCAGACCACCGAGTAGGTTTCCCAGCGGCGCGGGGTGGTGGTTTCACGCCAGGCGGGCAGCCAGCCATCGTAGTTCGGCTTGTAGGGCAGTGCCGGATGCTCTTCATCCACCAGATAGCCACTGTCGTAACCCATCAGCGCCAGCGGGATCTTGAAGGTGGACGCGGGCGGCAGCTGGCTGGAGCAGTCCCCTTCGCTGGAGAGGGTCTGGCCGTTGCCGTCGGCATAGAGAAAGCAGCCGCTGGCGGCGGAGGCAGGCAGGGCTGCGAGCAGACCGGCAGCCAGCAGGCTGGAGAGAAGCAGGCGGGACATAGCATTTCCTTGAGCAAATGGATGACAGAGAAAGCGGCAGTCTAATGCCGCTTTGTGTGGGGAATGTGAAGTTGCGGGGGGACTAGGTGAACGGCAGCCAGAGTTCCGCCAGCGCGCCTCCCTCCGGCCGGTTGCTCAGGGTCAGACGACCGCCATGCTGGTGGGCTACTTCATGGGCGAAGCTGAGCCCCAGACCACTGCTCTTGCCCTTGTCCGGTCGTGGCAGGGAGTAGAAGCGCTCGAAGATGCGCGGCAGGGCGTAGTCTGGAATGCCGGGGCCGCAGTCGGTGACCCGAAAACAGTAGCCCTCCTCCTGCTGGCTGCCGCTCAGGGTGACTTGCCCGTTGGCGGGAGAGAAGTCGATGGCGTTATCCAACAGGTTGCCGATGGCCTGCTCCACCAACAGCGGATCCCACTTCTGTTTCGGCGCGCTGGCCAGCTCGGCCACCAACTCGACCTGACGGCGCTGGGCGATGATCTGGCGGGCATCGAGGGTGCGCTTGCCCAGTTTCGCTGGCTCCACCGACTGGCGATCCAGCCCCTGCCCCGACTCCAGCCGCGCCAGTTGCAGCATTCGCTCGATCAGCTGCTGCATGCGGGCGGTTTCCAGATTGATGTTGCCGATAAACCGTTTGGCAACTTCGGGGGGCGGCGTTTCGGCCAAAATCTCCCCTGCCCCGCGAATGGCGGCCAGCGGGCTCTTCAGCTCGTGGGTCAGGCTGTGCACATAGGCTTCGATGTAGCTTTTGCCATCGAGCTGGTGGCGCATGGTCTCTAGCGAGCGGCCGAGCCGATCCAGCTCGACGGTGTGCAGCCGTGGCAGCGGTGCCGCCTCCCCCTTGCTGACCGAGTCGGCGTAGTGCACCAGCTTGCCGATGGCGCGGTTGAGCCACCACACCAGCAGGCTGCCGATCAGCAGCGAGATGAGCAGCATCTGGCCGCCGGCCCGCAGCAGCTCCTGTTCCCCCCGCTCGATGGCGGGCATCAGGGTGCGGTTGGGTTTGGCGACGGTGAGGGAGCCGATGATCTCGGCCCCTTCCCGCAGCGGCGCCGCCACATACATGGTCGAGCTGGCGGCATCGTCGGGATCGGTGCGGGTGCTGCGGGCGCCATACTGGCCGCGCAGAGTGCGGTAGACATCGTTCCAGCGGGAATAATCCTTGCCCAGATCCGTGCCGTCGGAGTCGTAAATCACCATACCCTTCTGGTCAGTGACATAGATGCGGTACTCCGCCTGCTGCTTGAGGTGGCCATCGATCATCGCATTGATGGGATTCTGGTTGAGGCGGGCGAAGGCGCTGGCCAACCGCCCGTTCATCATATTGCCCTCTTGCAGATCATCGAGCGCCAGCGGTGCCAGCAGCTGGGTCATGTCTACCAGAGTATCCTCGGTGGCGCTGCGCACTCCCGGTTTTATCTCCTCGACGAAGATCTCCAGCACGAACCAGGCGGCCAGCGCGAAGATCAGCAGCAGGCCGCACAGCAGTTGCAGTCCGAGTCTCATGCCAGCTCCAGGCTGTAGCCCAGCCCGCGGTGGGTGAGGATCAGGTTGGCCTCGGGATCATGTTCGCGTAGCTTGGCGCGGATGGTCTTGATATGGGTATCTACGGTGCGATCCAGGCTCTCTTCCGCATCCTGCCACACCAGATCCATCAGCTGTTGGCGGGAGTAGACCCGGCCCGGCGCAAGCATCAGGGTCTTGAGCAGCAGATATTCGTAGCGGGTGAGAGCCAGCAGCTGACCGCGAAAGTGAATGCGGGCCCGCTCCTCATCCAGCACCAGCAGGGCGCTGGGCTGGGGGGCGACGGGCTGGCTGCGGCGCAGGATGACCCGCACCCGGGCACACACTTCCCGTGGCGAGAAGGGTTTGGCCACATAGTCGTCGGCACCGATCTCCAGCCCGATCAGCCGGTCTATCTCCTCGCTGCGGGCGGTGAGGAACATCAGGGGAATATTGGTCAGCGCCCTCACCTGCTTGCAGAGTTCGAAGCCGCTGATGTCGGGCAGCCCCACATCGAGGATCAGGAAGTCGGGTCGCGTCTGTTCCAGTCGTGTCAGCAACTGCTGGCCCAGCATGAACCACTCCACCTCGAACCCGTCGGTCTGCAGGGCATAAATCAGGGTGTCGGCGATGCTGGCCTCATCCTCCACCAGCCAGATGACTCTCTTTTGCATGGCATCCTCGTCGCAAATTGGCACCCCATTCTGGCATCGAACCAAATCGGATCCTATTTGCTGTTTTATTTTTCCGAAAAAGGGGCTAATATTTCTATGTTCTTTCGAATCGAAACTTAAAAATGACCAAACGTAATACTCAACAACGCCGACACACCATAGTGACCCTGGTACAAGAGCAGGGTGAAGTGAGCGTCGACGCCCTCGCCAAACACTTTTCTACCTCCGAAGTGACCATCCGTAAAGATCTGGCGGTACTGGAGACCGGCGGTCTGCTGCTGCGTCGTTACGGTGGCGCCGTCCCTTTGCCGAGCGAGATGGTGGTCGAGGTCAACCCTGAACAAGTTTCGAACCGAAAGTTAGCCATTGCCCGTGCGGCGGCCGAGCGGCTGCGTGATCACAACCGCGTCATCATCGACAGCGGCAGCACCACCAGCGCCATGATCCCCATGCTGGGCAACAAGCGTGGCCTCATCGTGATGACCAACTCCCTCAATGTGGCCGGTGCCCTGCGCGAGCTGGAAAATGAGCCTACTCTGTTAATGACCGGTGGCACTTGGGACCCTCACTCCGAATCCTTTCAGGGGCAGGTGGCGGAACAGGTGCTGCGCTCCTACGACTTCGACCAGCTCTTTATCGGTGCCGACGGCATCGACCCGGAGCGTGGCACCACCACCTTCAACGAGCTGGTGGGCCTGTCGCGGGTCATGGCCGAGGTATCGCGGGAGGTCATTGTGATGGTCGAATCGGAGAAGATCGGCCGCAAGATCCCCAATCTCGAACTTCCCTGGTCGAGCATCCATACCCTGGTGACCGACGAGGGGCTGGCCAGCGAGGCCAGAGAACAGATTCAAGCCCAGGGGGTGAAGCTTATCTGCGCCCCGGTCACTTGCTGACATCGAGCTCTGAACCATCCAACTGACTTTACGATTTGCATCTCAAGGAGAAGTGTATGTGTGGCATCGTCGGGGCTGTTGCCCAACGTGATGTGGCTGAAATTCTGGTAGAGGGACTGCGCCGTCTGGAGTACCGCGGTTATGACTCAGCCGGTGTGGCCGTGTTCAGCGCCAACCAGCCGTTGCAGCGGGTTCGCCGTCTGGGCAAGGTGGCCGAGCTGGCCAAGGCGCTCGACGAGCAGTCCGTCCATGGTGGTACCGGCATCGCCCATACCCGCTGGGCCACTCACGGCGAGCCTTCCGAGCGCAATGCCCACCCCCACGTCTCCGAGTATATCGTGGTGGTGCACAACGGCATCATCGAGAACCACGAAGAGCTGCGGGAAGAGTTGAAGGCGCTGGGTTATGTGTTCAGCTCCGACACCGATACCGAGGTGATTGCCCATCTGGTCCATCATGAGCTGAAGAGCGCCGGCAGCCTGCTGGCCGCCATGCAGACTGCGGTGAAGCAGCTGCGCGGTGCCTACGGTACCGTGGTGATGGATAGCCGCGACGACAGCCGCGTGGTGGTTGCCCGTTCCGGTTCACCGCTGGTGATCGGCCGTGGTATCGGCGAGAACTTTATCGCCTCCGACCAGATGGCGCTGCTGCCGGTGACCCGTCGCTTCATCTTCCTGGAAGAGGGTGATGTGGCCGAAGTGACCCGCCGTGACGTGCACATCTTCGATACCAACGGCAACGCCGTGGTGCGCGAAGAGCAGGAGTCCGAACTCTCCCACGATGCCGGTGACAAGGGTGAATACCGTCATTACATGCTCAAGGAGATCCACGAGCAGCCCAAAGCGATCACCAACACCCTGGAAGGGCGTCTGGGCAGCGATCACGTGGTGGTCGAATCGTTCGGCAACGGCGCGCGCGCCATCTTTGACAAGGTCGAGCACGTACAGATCGTCGCCTGCGGCACCTCCTATCACTCCGGCATGGTGGCTCGCTACTGGTTCGAAGAGATCGCTGGCGTCTCCTGCGATGTAGAGATCGCCTCCGAGTTCCGCTATCGCAAGTCGGTAGTGCGCCCCAACAGCCTGCTGGTGACACTCTCCCAGAGTGGCGAGACCGCCGATACCTTGGCCGCCCTGCGTCTGGCCAAGGAATCCGGCTATATGAGCTCGCTAGCTATTTGCAACGTGCCGGGCTCCTCGCTGGTGCGTGAATCGGATCTGGCCTTTATGACCCGTGCCGGTGCCGAGATCGGCGTAGCCTCTACCAAGGCGTTCACCACCCAGCTGGCTGGCCTGCTGATGCTGGTGGCCTCGGTCGGTCACTGCCGTGGCCACCTGAGCGCGGCCGCCGAGGCCGAACTGGTCAAGGCGCTGCAAGCCTTGCCGCTGCGTATTAAAGAGAGCCTGGCGCTGGCCAAGGATATCGAAACCCTGGCCGAAGAGTTTGCCGACAAGCAGCATAGCCTGTTCCTCGGCCGTGGCAGCCAGTACCCCATCGCCATGGAGGGGGCGCTCAAGCTCAAAGAGATCTCCTACATCCACGCCGAAGCCTACGCCGCTGGTGAACTGAAGCATGGCCCGCTGGCGCTGATCGATGCCGAGATGCCCATCATTGTGGTGGCGCCGAACAACGATCTGCTGGAGAAGCTCAAGTCCAACGTGGAAGAGGTGCGCGCCCGTGGCGGTATCCTCTACGTGTTCGCCGATGCCGATACCGGCTTCAAGAGCGACGAGACCATGCGGGTCATGAACCTCAACCATGTGGAAGAGGTGATCGCCCCCATCGTCTATACCGTGCCGCTGCAGCTGCTCTCCTACCACGTTGCCCTGATCAAGGGCACTGACGTGGACCAGCCGCGCAACCTGGCAAAATCGGTGACCGTCGAGTAAGTCACTCTCTCAAATGAAAAAGAGCTGTGGGATGAAAATAAAGTTTCATCCCTACAAATAAAGTATCATCCTTGAAAATAGAGTTTCACCCTAAGCCAACGTGCGCTATGTTGATGGTATCAACTAGGACGTTGGCTTTGTTATGGCTGGAACATTCAAGGGCCTGACTCAGGCTCAGATCGATAGAAAGCTGAAGGAGGGGCGCGGTCAAGGCCGGGGATCTGACTACAAGCCGTTCATCTACACCAGGGATGTCTCTTCTCTGGGACGTTCCCACCGCCTGTTCGGCAATAAATGCCGACGCATGCACCACCTCCTTTCCGACTTAGAGCTCGCCGTCTTCCTCACTCTGGATTGGTCTCCCAAGGTCATCGATATCCGGGAGCAATTTCCCCTTCGGGTCGAGGACACAGTCCGCCTTGCTGAAACGTATGGGCTTCCCCACAGCAAGTTTCAGGGAATCCCGCAGGTGCTTAGTTCCGACTTTCTGGTGGACTTCGACGATCCCACAAGCCCGGCTATGGCGCTCCAAGCAAAATACAGCACAGACCTCGAGAAACCTGAAGTCATCGAGCGCCTAGAGCTCGAAAGGCGTTACTGGGAAGAGAAAGAGATCTCCTGGGCCATTGTCACCGAGAGGGAGATCTCCCGGACGGCATTTGCCAACATCCAGTGGCTCTACCCCGCCCAGGCCGAGGAAGATATTGTCCTCAGCGACCTCGAACGCTACTACAGCTTGTTCCTGTACGAGTTCCAACGCCATCCTGATCAGACGCTGACGAGCATTGTTCAGAGCCTAGATGTGGCTTACGAGCTTGAACCAGGGCAGGCACTCTATTGGTTGCGTCAGTTGCTTGCTCGCCACTATTTTCTCTTCGATATCAACAAGCTCTACAGAGAGCTCAAGCTGGGTGATCTATCCGTAAATCCCCATCAAGAACAGCAGGAGATACGCCATGTTCCCGGTTAACTTGGTGCTCCAGATGGGTGAGTTACGCAGACGTTTGCTCTGGTGCGACACAGAGCTGGTCATCTGGATCGATATTGACTCGAGCTTGGCATTTCCAGAATCGGCTTCAGTCGCAGAGCTGGAGGGGTTGCTTATAGCCGGGGAGCTAAAACGCATAGATGACCCTTTTCTGGATGTGACTCTTCGGGAGGTTGAGGCGGGGTCAAGTGACCAGCAAAAGCGCGATTCGGCCTGGGATATGCTGGCAGAGACAGTTCGCGACACAGGCCTGTTTGAGCGCCGAGCCAGAGGGAAAATCGTCAAAGGCATAATGGCGCGCCACGGTGTCACCAAGCAGACGGTGTACCGGCTTCTCAGGCGCTACTGGCAACGGGGCATGTGCAAGAATGCCTTGCTGCCGGATTACGCCAACTCGGGAGGCCGTGGTAAGCGACGCAAACCGGACCAGGCCAAACTGGGGCGGCCCAGGATGGTCAGAGATGGGCAGGGAAGCAACGTTACTCCCGAAATGGAGCGTATTTTCAGGCGCGTCATAGAGGCGCGCCTGCTCAAGGAAAAACATCCGTCGATTCCCGACGTCTACGCTGCCAGCCTGAGCCTGCTCGGTACTATGTTTCCCGACTTGCCGACACATGATCTGCCGACGGTGCAGCAGTTTCGTTACTTCTACAAGCGCGAATACCACTTTACTGCAATTTTGGCTCGCCAGGCATCCGCAGTGGATTTCGCCAAGGATATCCGGCCGATCAGGGGAACGTCGACGACTGAGGCTCTGGGGCCTGGTTACCGCTACCAGATCGACGCCACCATTGCTGATATTTACCTGATATCGGATCATGATCGCAGCCTGATCGTAGGCAGACCCGTTGTTTACATAGTGAGCGATGTGTTTAGCCGGATGGTGACGGGCATGTACATCGGGTTCGAGGGGCCATCCTGGATCAGCGCCATGGTGGCTCTGGCTAATACCACTGCCGACAAGGTGGAATATTGCCGCCAGTATGGTGTGGAGATTGACGTTAGAGATTGGCCTGTACAGGGCTTGCCCGATGTGGTGCTGGCGGACAAAGGTGAGCTGAACGGCACCAAGGTCGAGGTGTTCGCCGAATCCTTCGGAGTTCGCATTGAAAATGCACCAGCCAGGCGTGGGGATGCCAAGGGTATTGTCGAGCGCCAATTCAGGACGGTACAGGAACGTTTTAAGCCCTACGTTAGCGGCGTGGTCGAAGGTCACATCAGCCGCAAGCGCGGTGGCCATGACTACAGACTCGACGCCAGCCTGACATTACCGGAATTCACCAAATGCATCATCGCAAGTGTCCTCTGGCACAACAACTTCCACGTCCTGAGTAAATACGACAGGACTGCCGGTATGCCTGGTGACCTGCCCGCTATACCTGCCAGGTTGTGGCATTGGGGGCTGGGTAACCTGACGGGCCGGTTGCGGGTCGCACCCCAGGACCTGGTTCGCATCAACCTGCTGCCCCATGATCAGGCCACAGTTTCGGAACTGGGTATAAGGCTATTTGGTTGCTTCTATACTTGTCAGGAGGCTCTGAAGTCCGGCTGGTTCCACCGGGGACAAGGCCATAGACCCGAAAAGGTGATGGTGGCCTACGACCCGCGCAGTGCAGAGCACATCTACATTCGTCCCTCCAACAACCTCAAAGAGTACTGGATTTGTGATCTCGCCGATCGCAGCAGACGCTTCCGGGGGATGACCTTCTGGGACGTCTGGCTGCTGTCCAAGGAGGAGCGCAGAAGTGATGCCAACGCTGCCATGGAGGGGATGAAGGAGAGGGGCAGGCTACTCGAGAAGATCGAGGCCATCGCCGCTTTGGCGGAGAATGCCAGTCCCATCAAAACCGGCATGTCCAAGAAGGATTTGGGAACCCAGATCCGCGAGAACAAGCAGGATGAAAAGCGCCATGAGCGTCGCCAAGGGGCCTTCAGACCAGCGAGAGAGCAGTCAGGCAAGCCCGCCGATGTGGTCCCGCTGAGGGGTGAGAAACCAGAGGACTATGCCTATCCGGATCTGGGCGACCTTATCTTCGGGGAGGGGGACAATGACTGACGAGATCCGCAGCGGCGCCATCCCTTTGGCCCAATATCTGGAGCAGCAACTACCAGAATATCAGGACAATCCGCTTATCAGCGCCTTGCCCCCCATACCCGACCTGCAAGAGGTGGTTACCCAACTTCAGGCTGTACCCAGCTTCGATCCTCAGGAGGCATTCCTTGACGGGCGGCTCAGGGCCCACGCCATTGCCCGCCTGTTGCATGGTTTCTTTCAGCCTCTGACCCACCACCTTGAGTTGGAAGCCAAGATCAGCCTGATGATCCGCCAGGGTTACATCGGTCGGAACCCTGCCAATGGTGCCTGGTATTCCCACCTACAAAACGGTTACCGCCGCGTGGAGGAAGAGGATTTAGAGGCTGCGGTCTACCGGAGCGTTTCTTCGACGGCCAGCAGTCTGTCGCTGTTCGGCTGCTCTGGCTGCGGCAAGACCCGTACCCTAGAGCGGATCCTAAGTATGTACCCCCAGGCCCTCCATCATCACGACTACAACATCACTCAGCTGACCTACCTGAAAGTAGACTGCCCCATAGACGGCGATCTGGACGAGCTTTGCCTGAGCTTTTTAAACCAAGTGGACAGGGTGCTGGGCACTCATTACAGCCGCAGCCATGGTCGTAAGAAATTGGGTACCAAGCGCCTGCTGGCCAGCATGTGCCAGATCGCCAATCTTCATGCTCTTGGAGTATTGATCATCGATGAGGTTCAGAACCTCAACGAGGCCAGGTCTGGCGGGGCTGAGAAGATGC
This sequence comes from Aeromonas sp. 6P, assembly GCF_051919525.1. Lineage (NCBI taxonomy): Bacteria > Pseudomonadati > Pseudomonadota > Gammaproteobacteria > Aeromonadales > Aeromonadaceae > Aeromonas > Aeromonas sp. 6P. Next base: position 4,613,898 of record NZ_JBQBEO010000002.1, read on the forward strand.
ACAATTTCTTCGTATCCTTGGTCAACACCATAGGAGTGCCCATCATTCAGGTGGGCACACACAGGGCCAGCAAGTTCTTCCAGCGCACATTCAGGGCTGCTCGACGTATCTCCGGCTTGGGCAGCATCCGCTGGGACAGGCTGCCAAGAGACGATCACTGGAAACGGCTCTTGAAACGGCTTTGGAAATATCAGTGGGTGCGGAATGCCTACCCCTTGGACGATGAGCTTGAGGCGACCATGTACGAGCTCACTCAGGGGGTCATGGATATCGTCATCAAGTTGTTCGCACTGGCGCAGATCCGGGCCATAGTGACGGGTGCTGAATGTATCAAGCCAATGTTGCTGCGCAAAGTCTACGAGGATGAAGTTCAAGCCGGTCCATCCCATGTTGGCAGCATTGCGGAGTAACAGGCCGGAACTATCGCCAAGTACGACGACCTTCTGATGCCAGAAATAGAAGGCAAGCTGATCTCCCTTACACAGTCATTGGACAGAATTACAGAATCCAAGCCTCTGGCCCCGCCGGTTGACGATAGGGCCAAAAAGCTGGCGGCCTTGCTCGAGGGAATGGAGATCCCCAAGGATATTGCCATTCCTATAGCTAACGAGCTGCTGGCCGAGTATCCCGAGATTCCCTTGGCAGCATTGATCCACAAGGCGACATCCTACCTAGTCCAGGACAAACCCAAGGCTTCAGGATTCTCCAGAGTGAAGCGGACGGAATGGGGTCAGTTACCTCAAGATGATTTGCGGCGACGCTATACCAGCGGACCCGAGGGCGAGGTTTACGGCAGGTTCAAAGAGGCTGGTCTGGTGTTCGACCTGCAAGTGCTGCTGGGCAAGGCGAGCTGACATGTATTTCCCCAGGCTTTACCCAGACGAACTCCTCTACAGCGCCATCGCTCGCTGCCGGGTTCATTTGGGGGTGGACAGCCATAAGAGCCTGTTGAGGGAGCTGTTCGGCGATACCAAGGTAGCGGCGATTACTGACCTGCCCAGCCATTTGGAAAGTCTGGCGAGCAACACAGGCTTGGACGCAGGTGATCTGGTGGCCAACCATACCCTATTCCCGCTTTATTCGCCTTTCATCCCGCAGGATCGCCGACAAAGACTTCTCCAGGTCATGCTGGCTCCAGACATGCCCGGAGTGATAGGTCTAGCTGGCTCTTCGACAGCCTTGGTCAAATGGCCCGAGTGGTTACGTTACTGCCCGCTCTGTCTTGAGGAAATGGTGGCGAAATTTGGGGAGCCCTATTGGCGGCGAAGCTGGCAGGTCCAAGGTGTGGACGTCTGCCCGGTTCATGGTTGCGCACTTGTGGATTCGCCGATCCCATTCAGGCGAGCACAGAGACACGAATTTCATGCAGCCTCCTCCCTGCTCCTGCACGATGGTGCCACAGCCGAGCCCTGTGCGGAAGGAGCTGCTAGGCTAGCGAGCGCATTAACGCAGCTCCTAGCTTTCAGGGGAACAACCCCCTCCGGTTACGAGGGGTGGACCAACTTCTATCGGCATCTGGCCGCCGAGTGCGGAGCCATTAAGGGCCAGCAAATCAAGGCCTGGGTCATATGGGAAAGGCTCCTTGAGTTTTATCCGAGGGACTGGCTTGCAGTCAACGGCCTATGGGCGACTGAACCGCCGCTTTGGTTACAATCAATGTTCAGAAAGCACCGCAAGGCATTTAGCTTTCTGCAACATCTCATTGTTTGGACAAGTCTAAGACCTGGGCAAGCCGTCCATGATCTCATCGCTGAAGCAACGACTTGCATCGCGGAAGTCGCTTCCCATCGATCTATTCCACAATTACCTGCTGATGCTAGCAGGAAGAGAAAATACCGATCTCAGTGGCTTGTTGCCCTGAATACATATGGTGGAGCCAAGGCTGCCAGAAGTGCAGGTTTCCAAGCTGTTTATGCTTGGATCTACCGGCATGACAGGGTATGGCTGCTGAATGTCGACAAGACCAAGCATGCTCGGCAGGGTAACAACAGCTGCATCAATTGGGCTGCCAGAGATAGAAAGTTAGTGCGACTCTTGGTGCGAATAGGCGAGCGCTCTGAAGCGGATCTGAGCCTGCCACGCAAGAGTCGTAGCTGGTATCTGCATCAGCTTCCTCATCGAGCATCCGTCGAGCGCCACCTGGATCAACTTTCTCTCTGTCGGGCTTTTCTTGCTCGTTATGTTGAGTCAGTAGGCGAATACCAAATCCGCCGTTTGTGCAGGGCAATATTGGAGGATGCTTCGGTGGGAAGATGTTCCGAATTATGGGAATTGGAAAGGCGTTGCGGATTGCAGAAGGAGAGGTTAACCCCCTTGGCTGCAATGTTTATTGCAAGCATAGGAGTTCAGCGTTGAGCAAGATCCTGTTTCGTCAGATACCACAAGGGGCCAAGCTACTTGCCATCGGGAACCTTTTCAGAAGTCTGAGCCCCGGATCCTCATGGCGAGTAGCCTCTTTGCTGGAGGTCAACGGTGATGTTCGATCACACACGTTCGGTTCTGAAATGGCTTGCCTATTAGGCGTTGGTCGAGAGTTTATCCAAGAGGAAAACGAACCTTACATTTCGCGAGGATTCCGACGAGCGCTTTCATTGCCCGCTCTTGATCGTTGGCAAGAGCGCTTGCTGGGGGAGTGTCCTCGTCTTGCCAAACGGCTCGCGAAACATCAGGAGATAGTTAATCAGAAGTGCTTTGTCTTTGATGTCGGTGGGATCACCTACTGGTTGCCTAAATTCGAGCTGGCACGAAAATTATTTTTTCATGCCAGTTTTTTATCAAGAGCTTCTTTTGAGCCAAATGGATTGGATATGCTTTTTACGGTGATCAGGGACGCCGGTGTAATTCATATAAAAACGCCCGCCAAGACGGGGGCTCCTGCTTGCCTATTGCAAAACGAAGCATATCGAAACCACTTGAGTTGGCTGTTACTTAACCAGGACGCCAAGCGTTCATTCGAATCGATCTGGCAATGTCTTAACGAAGGAATGCCCAAAAACACGACAGGTTACTTGCGTAGGCAGTTTGATTTTCATCCACCATCTTGTGTATCTGGTGTTGAACTTGTGGCTCTTGGTCCTCTGGACTGGGAGAGCAAAGATATGCTGATTTGGGAGATAAAATCCCTGAAAGGACTGGAGTGGAGCTGCTTACAAGAGATTCAGTTTCATCATCCTGCCCTTAAACTTTCTGTTAGTGGTGGGCTTGGCGGGAACCAAACGCCAAATACAATGGGCGGAATCGTTGAACTGGACGGAAATGTGGACACAAATGAGGATAAGGTCCGCCAGTTACTGGATATGCCGATAGAGGAATTCACGTTTCGGGGCTATCGACAGACCAGAGCAATCTACGAGGGGCAAAGAGCTAGCCGCTTTGGTCAGAAGCTGGAAGGCGAAGCCCTGCCTGGAGATGGGACCCTACTTGGTTTATGCGATGATGTCACTGGTGGGGATATTGCTCCGGGTGAATTGCAACAACTTGAAGAGCCGCAGGAAGAGCAGGAATTTCCAAACCGTTTCGAGTTGTTGCAAAAGGTTATCCACGAAATGGCCGGGCAGTCGGATATCGAGCTGCTATCTATGGTCGTTAGGCCACTTCCCTTGGTTCCACGACGCGGTTATCACCTAATGGAGGATGGTACCCCTCGCTGTTATCTCAAGGCCCACTTTAGATTAAAAACGGGGCTGGAACGGTTTCTGTTGGAGGTGGACACCACGGATAACAAAAAGCGCTTATCGACGCGTATTCTTCAGATTAAGCCCACTGTGGCACCGATGTTGGCAATCACGCTGATTTTGAAAGATACGCTTCAGGCTTCACTTCGGTGGCCCGCGAGCATCGACACGTTTTGTGATGTCAATGAACCGATACATCATCCTAAAGGAGATCTCCATAACCTCGCTGCGCGGCAACAAAACTGGTTACAACGTCTGTTGCGATGTGTAAGGCTATAGATGCAAATCATCGTCTGATATCATGCAATCCGTTAATTTTCCTCGGTGCGATTGAATCCTGCACCCACTTGCCTGGGCTCTCACTCTGCCATTTCTAACAGCTCAATGGGGGAGTATTCAAAGGAGGACTTAATGGAGTTGATGAACCAGCCCTTTAACGGGCAGCTTGGAAACCGTCTGATCGAGTTACTCGATTCTTCGGACTATCACACACTGAACATCGCAGTCGCCTTCGCAAAAAACAGCGGCGTTCTCAGAATCAAAGACTCGCTCGAAAAGTTCAGAGAACGAGAGGGTAAAGTAAATGTTTACGTCGGAGTCGACCTTGGCGGGACGTCGTACGAAGCCCTTACAGCTTTGTTACTTCATACTGATTCGTTAAATGTTGTCCACTCTGAACATGGTCAGACATTCCACCCAAAAATCTACCAATTTGTAGGGGAAGAGAAGGGAGTAGTGGTTATTGGCTCACACAACTTGACTGCAGGAGGCCTGTGGACCAACTTCGAAAGCTCAGTACTCATCCCGGTAGACGGGTCGGAGGCCAATGAGGTGGCACTACTGAAGGGACTGGATGAGTACATCGAGAATCTGTCCTCACTCAAAGACTCATTCATGTCGATAGGTGCACAAGACGACATAGATAAGCTCCTCCAGAACGGCTACATCTTTAAAGAAGTGACCGAGCAAGTACGTCGGGCGAAAGCTGCTACACAGGATGGAACTCAGGAGCGTCTATTCGGTAATGGTGCCCCAGCACAGCTACCTGGCATCGCCATGCCGAAGAAACAGAAGGCAGTGGCGGTTTCCGTGGCACCAGTAAGCCCCATCTCTGCCACCCTAAATGACGAAGGACAGGTTATTTGGTTTGAAACCAAAAGGTTGACTGGCGGGTCACGAAACATTCTTGATCTGTCAAAGAGGTCGTTGGTTGAGCGTGGCGAACCCGTTGGGACCCCATTTGATCTTGGTGAGCCAGGGTTCATGCGCGGTGGGGTAGAGTTTTTTGGTATAAACCCTACAGCCACTGACCATAGCAAAGATATCATCCTCAATTTCGAAGGGGTTGATTATACTGGTAACAAGATACTTTTTCCTGACGGAGAGCACGCAAACGGTACATGGCGACTCCAGATAAAGGGAGTTACCTCTTCTGGAGAAAAGATTACTGATGCCTTTAGATCCAAAGGTGAGGAGTACTACTTAGTCGAGAAAGTAATCACTTTTACTAAGATTAAAGATGATTACTACTTCATAACTGTTCTCCCAGAATCTGAGCTTGAAGATTTAAAGGTAGCTTCACGCATATTGGCTCGGAACGGGTCTACACGCACAGCTAAGTGGCTAGGACTGCTTTAGAACTGACTTAGCCATTCTTGGTGTTTTACTTTTCGAATCCCGCTAATGCCACCATTTGCCCCGCCGAAATTGAGCATCAAAGCATTGTCATTCAGCGGGATTCCTTCGGAAATGAACAAGGGAGCCTGATTCACTTCGCGGAAGTGATTTATGAACGATGTTAGATCAAAGCTGAAAGCATACTTTGTCGTGCTTTGATATGGCGGATCTATATATACAACAGCATTGCTGGGTAAGGGGTCATTCAGGAGTGTCATGATATCCATGTTGAGACAGGTCACTCCTTTCATTCCTGTCATGAGGGCACTTATGCGGCGACGCAACTCGGTTGAAGAGGGTTGCATCGGATTGGCAGGACTGCGGCGTATGCTGGTTGTGGTTGGCTCCCAGTAGTCTCGGAAGCACGCATTCACCCAGCGTTCTCCATTGCGCCAAATTTGCTTTCCTCCAAAGGAGCAGGCCTGAAGCAACGGATAGAGTTCTACTTCATGATCACCAACCGGGAGCGCTGATAACGACAACATGTGAGCTTTAAAATCGCGTTTATCATTTGGCAGTTCGGACAAAAACCGATCAAACACGTCCAAATTGAAGGTGCCGGATCCAATGGCGGACCAGAATGCTCCCCAAGAGCTGATGTCGAGCATCCAGATGCGTGATGGGTCAATGCCTCTATTAACTAGTTCGATTGACACCGCGCCAGATCCACAGCACAGGTCATAGAATCGTGAGTTCGGCCCGGGAGCGGCTTCGAGAAGAAGGTCGACGATTTGGGACGCTACGCGCTGTTTGCCGCCCTGATATGCGCAGGGTACGCGCATTTTGCTGTTCATGAGGACTTCCTACGGATCAGGATTCGTGCATAAACGCGCCGTCCGTTGATGATGCCGACCCCCCCCCTATCCTCAGTATGTGGACGATACCCTACCTCGGCTAGGGTTGTAGAAGACACATTGGTGCGTGCGTTGCCGTTAGCGAGCATAATGATCTCAAACTGATCCGGACTGTATTTGTCTAAAAATGTGATCGGGACACCCATAATCCCGTCGTAGTTGGCAGGAATATTTTGCGTGCGTCCAACGTCGATAGCATCGTAGTTTTCGTAGCGTGGATATTCGTCCGGAGTGTAGCCGCGTGCCAATGATATGGGCTCGTGCCGCTTACTAGTATCCAAGTTAGTGAACCAGCGCACGCCCTTCACTCGGATAAAGCGCCGTCCTCTCTCGTCTATACCGCAGCCGGCGGCGTTTAGCGGGTAATTATCTGGCACATGAAATTTGCGATCGCCGGAGCGGATGGATTCTCCATACCAGATTTTATTGTCACGGAAGAGCGGGAATACCTCTTTACATGTTGCTGCGTTCATGTTTCCAAGAATAATAAAATTCTTTTTGTGACGCTCAAGCAGGCTAATGTACTCGCGGAAGAGGCTGAAGGGTGGATTGGTGGCCACTATGTCGGCTTCCTTAAGCAAAGCCTCACACTCTTCTGAGCGGAAATCGCCGTCACCAGCGAGATGTACCAGAGAGTTGCCTGGCATGGCAAATAAGGACTCTAAATCCAGAGAACCGTCTGGTCTCAAAAGGGGGTCTTCTGGTACTTCGGTTACTACCGCCTTGTAGGCACTTGTTACTCCCTCGAGTGGATATTCCCGTCCTGCGATTGGGGAGCCAGCGATGCAGGTTGATGTTAGCCCCGCTAGCCCAAATTTTTCGAAATGAAGCACAAAAAATCGGAAGAAAGCAGATTCAAAAGGGTCGTCGCAGTTGCAAAGTATGGTCTTTCCCTTAAGTTGCTCTCGATGCTTCACCATTTCCCTTGCCACGTCTTCGTACTGCGTATAGAACTTCATCCTTTTTGACGATGAACGCGCGATTGAGAGTCGCATTTCCGGATTTCGAGTGTAGTTTTGGTCGTTCGATCTTCATATCAAATGGCATGTTGCCCTCGCGAACCACCGCTTTGAGAAAGGTATTAATTGCGGCTGACATTCCTATGCCAATTTCATCGAACACCTCGCTGGCCCGTCTCTTGACGTCTAGGTCGATGCGTATTGTTGTAGTTGGTTTAGTAGACATATTTGACACTCCCATAATGAGATACAATGTAGCACATTTTTGGGGTGAGTTACAATGTAGCACGTGACAGGAATGATAGTTTTGTCCTTGTGTCGCCAGGGTATTCAGACCAGTAAACGAAGGGATTAGGTTTATCTATCGATTGGCTTTAATGGGCAGCAAGAGTGGGTTTTTGCTCGGGGCATACTTATGAATCATGGTGAATTGGAGGGGATCAAGGCAGAAAACGAACGTTTGATTGCCCTGCTCGAACAACACGGTATTGAATGGCGGTTACCCCCGCCATTAATCGATGTAGTGCAGGAGTCTGCGCCATCACGGCTTTCTCCGACAGAAAAAGTTGCGCTGTTCATTAAGCTGTTTCGAGGACGGCCTGATGTCTATCCTGTGCGCTGGGAAAGCAAAACTGCTGGTAAATCAGGCTACACACCGGCATGCGCTAATGAGTGGCGTGCCGGCGTTTGCGAAAAACCTCGAATCAAATGTGCTGACTGCCATAATCGCCATCTGATCCCGCTCTCTGAACATGTGATTTATGATCACCTCGCTGGTCGGCACACAGTGGGAATTTACCCGCTCCTGGAGGATGACTCCTGCCACTTCCTTGCCATCGATTTTGATGAGGCGGATTGGCGAGATGATGCCTGCGCGGTTATTAGCTCATGTGAAGAATTGGGGGTGCCTGCTGCCTTGGAAATTTCACGATCTGGCCAGGGGGCACATGCATGGATTTTTTTCGCGTAGGGTCTCTGCACGTGATGCTAGACGCCTGGGTTCTGCCATTATCAGCCATACCTGTGCCCGCACCAGGCAGTTGAAGCTCGGCTCTTATGACCGTCTGTTTCCCAATCAAGACTCCATGCCTAAAGGAGGTTTCGGTAATCTGATCGCATTACCGTTGCAAAAGGGACCAAGAGAACGTGGTTGCAGTGTGTTCGTCGATACCGATCTGCGTCCCTATCCTGACCAATGGGCATTTCTGGCCAGCATACAGCTCATGCCAGCGCATGATATTGAGCCTACGATCCTGCGGGCAACGGGGAGTGCTCACCCTCTGGATGTTACATTCATTGATGAAGAAGATCTTGTCATCCCCTGGAAGCGGAAGCAACCGTCCACCAATAAGCTGACCGGACAGATGCCAGTATCCGTGAATGTGACTCTGGCAAATCTACTCTATTTCGAAAAAGAAAGGCTTCCCCAGTCATTGGCCAATCGTTTGATCCGGTTGGCGGCTTTCCAGAATCCTGAGTTCTACAAGGCCCAAGCCATGCGAATGTCGGTATGGGATAAGCCACGAGTGATTGGTTGTGCTGAAAATTACCCTCGGCATATAGCATTGCCTCGTGGTTGCCTTGATGCAGCTCTCGAGTTACTGCGAGATAATGGCATCACCTGCGACTTGAGCGATGAACGCTTTGCTGGAGAGGCTATCAATGTTGCCTTTACAGGAGTGTTACGTCTCGATCAAGAAATTGCGGTATCGACCATGTTGCATCACGATGTGGGGGTTTTGAGTGCACCAACCGCATTTGGCAAGACGGTTACAGCCGCAGCGATGATTGCACGTCGCGAGGTGAACACCTTGGTGCTGGTTCATAGAACTGAACTGCTCAAACAGTGGCAAGAGCGTTTACAGACCTTTCTCGGCGTCAATAAGGAGGTTATTGGCTGCATTGGTGGTGGCAAATTCAAACCCACCGGCAAAATAGACATTGCTGTGATGCAGTCACTCTCCCGCAAGGGAGAGGTGAATCCGCTTGTTGAAAACTATGGTCAAGTGATAGTGGATGAGTGTCACCATGTAGGGGCAATTTCCTTCGATTCGATCCTGAAAAGGACAAAAGCAAGGTATGTGCTGGGTCTGACAGCAACCCCCATCCGCCGTGATGGTTTACAGCCAATCATCTTTATGCAGTGCGGGCCGATTAGACATACGGCGGCTAAACCGGCAAGTGCACCACAAGATTTGGAGGTTGTACCTCGCATATGGAGGTCTCACATTGAACTCACCGCAGAGACCGGGATTCAGGATGTTTTCCGGCAGCTTGCTAATGATCCTGAGCGAACAGAAGCCATTGCTGCCGAGGTGCGTACAGCAATTGCCTTAGGGCGTAAGGTTCTCGTTCTGACCGAGCGTACCGACCACCTTGATGCAATAAAGGCGGCCCTCGACAATCTCACACCTCAGCTATTTGTATTGCATGGGCGGTTATCTAAGCGACAGCGTTCTGTGTTGGTGGCTGACTTGGCTGCATTGCCGCCGGATGCCCCACGCATCTTGTTGGCAACAGGCAAATTGGTAGGGGAAGGCTTTGACCACCCACCACTTGATACGCTGATCCTTGCTATGCCTGTCTCTTGGCGAGGTACATTACAGCAGTACGCTGGACGTCTACATCGTGATCATGCAGGAAAAACCAATGTGAGGATCATTGATTTTGTTGATTCTGGTCACCCGGCGTTACTGCGCATGTGGGACAAACGGCTGCGTGGCTATAGAGCAATGGGTTACCGGATTGGAAATAGCTGCGGTAGTATCGATTTGACATCATCCATAACAAAAGGATGAAACTATATTTTCATGGTTTTGGGGTGGTTGAGTCTATGAGCTATCTCTGCGGATGATACTTTAAGTTTATGTGTTGAGCGCAAAACGCCCACATTTGGCTGTTTTGCACTCGTTTTAGGATGACACTTTATTTTCATCCCACAAGAGCTGTATTCGAGTAATAAAGATTCATACCAAGAAATAAAGAATCATAGAATTTCACTATACCGTTCACGATGCTCTTTTGGCGTTACATCATAATCTTTTTTAAATACTGAGTAGAAATACTGCAGTGAGGGATAGCCGCACATTTGTGAAATTTCGTTTATCGATAAGGAAGTAGAAACCAACAAGCTGCGCGCTTTTTCGAGCTTTTCTGTGTGTATCACCGCATGGATAGTTTCGCCTACTTCTTCTTTGAAGCGTTTTTCAAGATTGGAGCGAGAAATACCAACTGAATCCAGCACCTGTTCGACCTTAATACCTTTACAAGCATAATTACGAATGTAGTGCATGGCCTGAATCACCGCAGGATCGTGCAAAGAGCGGTAATCCGTTGAACGTCGTTCTACCACGCGTACAGGTGGAACCAGCACCCTCTGAAGAGGCAAAACCTCATTGTCCAGCAGGCGATGCAGCAGCTTCGCTGCCTGATAGCCCATCTGCCTTGTTCCCTGCGCAACGGAAGAAAGCGCTACACGGGATAAATATCGCGTGAGCTCTTCGTTGTCGATACCGATGACACAGAGCTTCTCCGGTACAGGCATATGCAGATGCTCGCAAACCTGCAATAAATGGCGCGCTCTGGCATCTGTGACAGCAATAATCCCCGTTTGCGGAGGTAACGTTTGTACCCAGTCTGCCAGCCGGTTTTGCGCGTGCTGCCAGTTTTCCGGCGCTGTCTCAATGCCCTGATACACCACCCCGTGGTATTTCTCCTCAGCCACAAGTTGCCGAAAAGCATGTTCGCGCTCAACCGCCCACCGTTTGTTGCTGGAACTTGGCAGGCCGTAAAACGCAAAGCGTTGTACACCCTTCTCTTTGAGATGCAAAAACGCGCTTTCCACCAGAGCGAAGTTGTCTGTAGCAATGTAATGCACTGGCGGAAAATGTTCTGCCAGATGATACGAGCCGCCCACGCCGACAATCGGCACGCTTGCCCCTTCCAGTAACCGCTGGATTTCCGTATCGTCGAAATCTGCAATCACACCGTCGCCCAACCACTCCTTGATGTTGTCGATACGCGCGCGAAAGTCCTCTTCAATAAAAATATCCCATTCTAATTGAGACACCTGCAGATATTCACCAACACCTTCGATCACCTGACGATCGTAGGCTTTATTGGCATTGAATAACAACGTGATGCGATGGCGTTTTTCAAACATGTTAATAATCCCCAAAAACTCCTTTTGTTTTAATACCATAGAAGAAGAAATGCCGGGGAATATTACCCCGGAATTGTGATCTAAAACACACTCTCAAGACCGACGTTTAGTGGCTGAATCGCATCCAGACCGCTAACAGCAAAATGGCCCCTTTGACGATGTACTGCCAGAATGTCGGCACGTCCATCATACTCATGCCGTTATCCAGAGAAGCCATGATAAATGCGCCCATCACGGCACCGGCCACGCTACCCACACCGCCAGCAAGACTGGTGCCACCAATGACACAAGCGGCAATCGCATCAAGCTCCGCAATGTTCCCGGCAGAAGGTGAGCCTGCCCCAAGGCGTGAGCTAAGGATCAGACCTGCGACGGCAACCATCAGGCCATTAATCGCAAACACCGCAAGCTTGGTGCGCGCTACATCAATCCCGGATCATGTACAGGATCTTTAGCGGCAACCAATTGAAATAGATATAAAAAATGCTTCGTTTGTGATCTGATTCTATCGCCAAACAAAACCGCCACGCCCGAAGCCATGACTATTATCCACGCCAATCACTATCTCAATCAACTCCTCGTTCCCGCCGAGCTCGAGCGCATTGCACGCCTCTGTAAGTTTTGCCTGCGTCTGCGTGCCATTACCCCCTGGATGATGGTCACCTCCCTGCTACGCGCTTTCGGTGGGGACACGGTCGCGGCCATTGCCAGTTTGCATCAGCATTTCAATGGCTTGCAGCTCGTAGGTGGCCATCAAGTCTCCTACAAACCCTTTCATAATCAGTTGCGCAAACCCGCGTTTGCCCAGTTTATGAAAGCCCTGGTTGAGCGAGCCATTGCCCTGCGCATTGGTCAGCAGGTGACTGATGTTGCACAGGGCGCTTTCAAGCAAGTGTTGCTTCAGGATGGTTCCTCTTTTGCGGTTCACAAACGCTTGGCTACGGTCTTTCCCGGACGATTCAAGACCATCAGTCCAGCCGCCATCGAATGTCACATGCTCATGTCACTGCTGGAACAAAAACCGGTCTGTATGCAGCTCTCTGCTGACACGGCGTCTGAGCGCCAGTTTCTTCCTGATGCCAATGCGCTGACCGGCAGCCTGCTGCTGGCGGATGCGGGTTACATCAGCCACGCCTATTTTGCCGAGGTGAACAAGGCTGGTGGCTTTTATCTGGTTCGGGGGGGCAAGAACTTGAACCCGGAGATCCTCAGTGCCTGGCGCGATGATGGGCGAACAGTCCCCAAGCTGACCGGCATGTCACTCAAGGAGGCAGGACGGCGGCACTGCCGGGCAGAAGTGCTGGATATGGATGTGAGATCGGGTAAGTACGAGTATCGATTGCTCCGGCGCTGGTTCGCCGAGGAGAAGCGATTCTGCGTCTGGATGACCAACTTGCCACGAGAGACATGGCCAGCAGAGCGCGTAATGCGTCTGTATCGCTGCCGCTGGCAGGTCGAGTTGCTGTTCAAGGAGTGGAAATCGCACAACAACCTCAAGGGCTTCGTGACAGGCCAGCAAGCGATCGCCGAGGGTCTGGTGTGGGCCAGCCTGCTGTCGTTGGTGCTGAAACGACGAGTGGCACAGACGCTGATGAAAGAGGGTCTATCGACGCTCAAGGCTGCGAAGAGTGGTGTGACATGGTGGCTGCCGATATTGGAAGCAATAGCGCACCGAGCCATCAGCGAAATAAGGGAGCGACTGGAATGGGCCGTTGATTTTCTGTCAAAAAACGCTCGCCGGACAAAGCAAAGAAAATCGATACAAAACAGGACTTTGGAAGGTGTTTTAATTGACGTTTTTTCTTAAGGCCCTGTACATGAACAGTGAATATATCAATATCTGTACTGGTTGGGATGTTTGTTAAATAAACAACGACTGTGCTAAAAAATTAAACATCAATTAAACTCTTAAAAATTTCGAACCTACGTTACCTTAGAGATAACGTAGGTTCTTTATTATTTAATCGAAACGTGATTCACTTGCGTCCCAGGTGTAAATTCCATTTGCAACCAATGAATCACCAAGCTCCTTATAATAAAAATTATAAAATTTAGCGTTGGCATCGTAACCAGAGTAGTCTACTACCGCAAGACCAACGAATGCCCCGGTAAAGAATCCGCCATAACTTTGCAGAACATAATCGTCAGAAAGAATTGCAGCATCTAATTTGACAGGGATTTCAGTGAAATTGATCCCATCAAAGCTGTATTCATAAGTATAACTTTCTTTTCTAACTTTCGTGCGGAACCAGACAAATTCAGCATATTCTGGAACCTTAATCGCATCATCCTTCAAGTATGATGTATACTTTCCACGATTATTCTCACCTATTTCGATGACTGATCCATTAATCTCATTCCAAGTGATAAAAATAAAACTCCAGTGGCGATCATTGTAGTAGTTCGTTAACCCTGCCATTTGCTGATAATTAAATGGGTTAAATTTCACTTTAACTTGAGCATCAAAATAAAAGGCTTGCCAACGCCGGGCAATAAGTGACAAGTCATGAGTATTCGCTAAAGAACCTTGCCCAATTAAAGTCAAACTGCCATCGCCTACTGTACCCATCTTCTCTGTAAACGGGACACGAAGTGTATTCCAGTTGAGATCGAGCTTAGAGGTTTTAAACTCATCGCGCTGGCTATGATCTTTTAACCTTTCGGTGTAAATGACATCTATTGGCCCTTCGACAAACGTTTTTCCACCGTGGCCTCCTTCAATACGGGGCCAGCCATCTTCATCCCAATAAACTTTTTGAATAGACGTTTCTCTACCAAGAGTTGACCAACCACGAGGATCATACGCAGACTCACCTGGGCGATTCCACGGACGGGCGCAAAGCGAGGCATAATACCACTCTCCTTTGGGGGTCGATACCAAAGCGCCATGTCCCTGTTTTTGGATGTAACTGTCTGGAGTATCTACGTTAGTTAAGAAAACTTCCCCTGGCTCTGTTTCAAAACTGTTAGCGCCCAGAGTTGCTGAACGAGCAACAACCTCTTGGTGGGTAAAAACTGTCCCCCCCTGAGCAGCGAAAAGATAATAATATCCGTTCAGTTTGTAGAGATGTGGCCCCTCAACAAGCGCAACGGCAGTGCCTCGATAAATGGTACGTGCTGTTTCTGGTTTTAATTTCAGTGTCTTTGTATCAAGTTCAGTCAATGTAATACCATCGAAGGGATGATGGTACTCTCGATGGTCCCAGGTTTGTTGAACGATATATTTACGACCATCTTCGTCATGGAATAATGAAGCATCAAAACCGACGCCATTAAGTTTGATGGGATCTGTCCATGGACCACGAATATCTGTTGCAGTGGTCAGGTAGTTGGTCATGTCCTTAAAGGCGCCTTCTGTGACTTTCACGTCAGTATAAACCAACCAGAATTTGCCATCGGCATAAGAGAGATCAGGAGCCCAAATCCCACCGGATGAAGGATTTCCTTTCATATCTAAAAGAGTTGTTGTTGACAATGGACTTGGGAGAAGATTCCAGTGTTCTAGGTCTTTTGACTCATGTAATCGAACACCTGGGAACCACTCAAATGTAGAATTGGCGATATAGTAAGTGTCCCCTACACGGATAATACTTGGGTCTGCATTAAATCCAGGTAATACAGGGTTTTGAATAAGTGGCATATGACATTACCTTTTATTAAAATGTACTTGCTTATAATTTTTTTGATTACCCATGCTAAGCGATTATTTATATTCAGCTCAACACCTTATCTTATTAGACTGTATTTCATGGGTAATCACGCATTTTGGTTTTATACTAAAAAATATCTACCCACGCTTCTCATCAAGCTGACGGTTTATGTCTATCATTTTTTCGTCTGAGATTGGATACATTTGCATAATGATCATCGACACAGCAGCTAAAACTATTGGAATCCAAATTGCTGCCATATTTATTCCGGCGATAGCATTTGCATTTTGAAGCACATCAGTTTGGTTAAATCCATAAGAGGCAAGTAGCCAGAGTGGCACAGCGCCGCCAATAGTAAAACCAATCTTGAAGAAAAGTCCCATAATAGCATTAATGATTGCAGCATTTCGCTTGCCTGATTTTAACTCGCCATAAGCAATAACTTCAGGAACAAGGGCCCACATGAATCCAGTTGCCGAAGTTAGACCCCATTGTTTAATGAATGTAGCAATGTAAGCAAGCCAAAGTGCATCATGCATTCCATCGAGTGACCAAACGTAAGTCAACAATTCACCGACAATAAACATGCCAAGGAAAAGATGGAAGAACCCTTTTTTACCAAAAATTTTCTTGAGTCTTGGCCAAAAAACTGGAAGTAAAATACCAGGAATTGAGGCTACAAGGCCAACAGCCCCCATCCATTCTGAATGGCCGACAACATACTGAGTGAAAAAGCCATTAACAGTGTTCATGAAAAACATGAACGTAAAGGCCAACATGAAGAAAAACCCAAGAATGACAAGCGGCCTATTATTTTTGAGTTCAAGGAATAGATCTGTCGCTTTTACGTTGGCAGTTTGTTCTTCAGAAGCAACAACACGCTCTTTTGTGAATTTATATGAGATGAAAAGTGCAACAGCGCCTATTATCATATAAACCGAATAAACACCAAACCACGCGTAATCAGCTGATGGATCGGTATAGTTACCCAAATTTAACTCAAGTCCAAAAAAACCAGTATCCTTTAGGATTCGATCCTTTGGTGCGGCCATTTGTACAAACATTGGGAATAGGGTATAGACAAGTAGATTGGCACCATTGGCCAGCATCATTCTCGTACCGGTTAGCTTATCAATAGATTCAGGGTCCCTAGTCAATGAAGCATTAAGAGAACCATAAGGAATGTTCACAACTGAATAAATTAAATCCAGTGCTAAATAAACGATAAATGCAAAAGCAACTGAGCCTCTGACTCCAGGAATTGGTGCAAACATTAAAGCGGCAAGAATAACAAGTGGAATACCTGCCCTTAAAAGCCAAGGGCGATACTTACCAGCTTTTGAAGTTCTTTTGTCAACAAAGGTTCCCACCAAAGGATCCCAAACAACGTTAACGATCCTGACAAAAAGAAATATGAAACCAGCGGTTGCTGTACCGATTGCATTTACAGTCGTCATGTGAAGAGCAAGAAAACCTCCTATTGTGCCAAAGACAAGGTTTTGAGCAAAGTCACCCAACCCATAGCCAATACGCTCTCCGCGAGTTAACTTATGATATTCATCATGTCGACTTTTATGATTTTCATTATTATAATTACGACATTGCATTGTACTTGCACTCATCTTTATGACCTCACCGGTTTCTCATGCGAATGTGGCGTAGTTTATGCCATGCCTTATCTCGGTGGATCCATTGTGTTTTTATATTACTTAATTATGTTTTTTTACTTCTGTGATCTACTGAACAAAGAACACTTACCAGGTCACCCGACCCAAGCATTGATTGGCGACTCACGGGCAACATCTTCAGTAGGTGAACACACCCTACAAAACCAGAATTTTATTATAGCCCTTGTCATATGCCCCCCGAATACAAGTAATTCATATGACGCTCGACGCGTTAGATTCATAACGATATTTTCGTGAGATGGCTCACGTTTGAGAATTTTCTGAATAGCCAAGTGAAATTACGAAATTGAGCCATCTGCCAAGAAGATACAAGATGACGTCATAGTCGTTTTATTTGCCACGTTCTAGATCACGGAGTTCATTATGCAAGCTTATTTCGATCAACTGGACCGCGTCCGTTTTGAAGGCCCTAAAACAGCAAACCTGCTGGCTTTTCGTCACTACAACCCAGATGAACTTGTTCTGGGCAAACGAATGGAAGAACACCTGCGCTTTGCCGCCTGTTATTGGCACAACTTCTGCTGGAATGGCGCAGATATGTTCGGTGCCGGTTCCTTCGAGCGCCCGTGGCTGCAAGCAGGAGATGCCATCGCTCTTGCCAAGAGTAAGGCTGATGTCGCCTTTGAATTCTTTCATAAGCTGAATGTGCCGTATTACTGTTTCCATGATATCGATGTATCACCGGAAGGCTCTTCGGTTAAGGAATACAAAAATAACTTCGCAATAATGACCGAATACCTGGCGCAAAAACAGCAAGAAAGTGGCGTGAAACTGCTGTGGGGTACGGCAAACTGCTTCACTAATGCACGCTATGGTGCGGGCGCGGCCACGAACCCAGATCCGGAGGTCTTCTCCCGGGCTGCAACCCAAGTCGTTGCTGCCATGGATGCAACTCATAAATTGGGCGGCGAGAACTATGTGCTGTGGGGCGGGCGCGAAGGTTATGAGACGCTGCTCAATACCGACTTGCGCCAAGAGCGTGAGCAACTCGGCCGCTTTATGCAAATGGTGGTTGAGCATAAACACAAGATTGGTTTCCGTGGCACGCTGCTGATTGAGCCGAAGCCACAAGAACCAACTAAACATCAGTATGACTACGACGTGGCGACAGTTTATGGCTTCCTGAAACAGTTCGGCCTGGAGAAGGAAATCAAAGTAAATATCGAAGCAAACCATGCAACCCTTGCCGGCCATTCCTTCCACCATGAAATCGCCAGCGCCATCGCACTGGGGATCTTCGGTTCAGTTGACGCAAACCGTGGCGACCCGCAGCTTGGCTGGGATACTGACCAGTTCCCAAGCAGCGTGGAAGAAAATTCGCTGGTGATGTACGAAATCCTCAAAGCAGGGGGCTTCTCTACCGGCGGACTGAACTTTGATGCCAAGGTACGTCGTCAAAGCACTGATAAATACGACCTGTTCTATGGTCACATTGGTGCGATGGATGTGATGGCGCAGTCACTGAAAATCGCCGCCAGGATGATTGAAGATGGCGAACTCGATAAACGCGTAGCGAAGCGCTACGCCGGCTGGAATGGTGAATTCGGTCAGCAAATTCTGAAAGGGCAGATGTCCTTAGCACAGCTTGCAGAGTATGCAGAACAGCACAATCTGGCACCGCAGCATCAGAGTGGTCATCAGGAATTGTTGGAAAACCTGGTTAATCACTACATGTTTGATCGATAAATTTACTGTGCAATAAACAATCATCTACGCGCCACGGTCTTCGTGGCGCGGTCATTAGGAGTGGTAACCATGTACATCGGAATCGATCTTGGAACTTCGGGTGTGAAAGCGATTCTGCTTGGGGAAAAAGGAGAGGTGCTTGCCTCCCGCACTGAACCTCTGAGCGCCTCTCGCCCGCATCCATTATGGTCAGAGCAAGACCCAGAACATTGGTGGCAGGCGACGGATCGGGCAATGAAAGCGCTCGGTGAGCAGCATTCCCTTAGAGAGGTCAAGGCGTTGGGGATTGCCGGGCAGATGCACGGTGCAACGCTTCTGGACAGTAAACAACAAGTTCTCCGCCCTGCCATTTTATGGAACGATGGCCGCAGCGGCGAAGAGTGTGCTCTGATTGAAGCCAAGTTGGAGGATTCCCGTGACATCACAGGTAACCTGATGATGCCTGGCTTTACGGCCCCTAAACTGCTGTGGGTTGAACGCCATGAACCTGAAATTTTTGCGCAAATCAATAAAGTATTGCTGCCGAAAGATTACCTGCGGTTGCGCATAACGGGCGATTTCGCAAGTGACATGTCTGATGCAGCGGGGACGATGTGGCTTGATGTAGCCAAGCGAGACTGGAGCGACAGCATGCTCGATGCCTGCCATTTAAGTCGCCAGCATATGCCTGATTTGTACGAAGGTAGTGAGATCACCGGAGTTATCAAAGCCGACGTCGCACAGGTGTGGAAAATGCCAGCGGTGCCGGTTGTTGCCGGTGGTGGTGATAATGCGGCAGGTGCCGTAGGTGTAGGTATGGTGGATACGGGTCAGGCCATGCTATCGCTTGGCACATCGGGAGTTTACTTCGCTGTTAGCGATGGCTTCCGTAGCAAACCCGAAAGTGCGGTGCACAGCTTCTGCCATGCGTTGCCAAACCGCTGGCACTTAATGTCCGTGATGCTCAGCGCAGCCTCCTGCTTGGACTGGGCAGCAAAACTCACCGGGCTGGGGACCGTTCCTGCACTGCTTGCCGCCGCCGAGAAGTCTAACGAAGCAGCCGATGCAGTGTGGTTCCTGCCTTACCTTTCCGGAGAACGTACTCCGCACAATAACCCGCAGGCAAAAGGCGTGTTCTTCGGATTAACCCATCAGCATGGGCCTGCAGAGCTCGCTCGTGCTGTTCTTGAGGGCGTGGGTTATGCGCTGGCAGATGGCATGGATGCAGTACATTCCTGCGGCATCACACCACTGAGTGTGACACTTATCGGCGGCGGTGCGCGTAGCCCTTACTGGCGGCAAATGCTAGCGGATATCAGCGGGCAAACCCTGGATTACCGCACCG
Organism: Aeromonas sp. 6P; assembly: GCF_051919525.1. NCBI lineage: Bacteria > Pseudomonadati > Pseudomonadota > Gammaproteobacteria > Aeromonadales > Aeromonadaceae > Aeromonas > Aeromonas sp. 6P. Next base: position 4,633,572 of record NZ_JBQBEO010000002.1, read on the forward strand.
GAGGGGATATTGGCCCCGCACTGGGTGCTGCACGTCTTGCTCAAATTGCTATGTCACCGGGGCAATCTTTGCAATCGCTGCTGCCGCAGTTACCGCTGGAACAGCAGCACAAACCGGATATGGCGCGTCATAAGCTCTACGCCGGGCGCCGACAGGTATTTAGTCAGCTTTACCAGCAGTTGCTGCCATTGATGTCGTGACACTTTCTGTCGTGGTGTCTGAAGATTTAAAGGGCTCGTGATTTCAACTTCCAAGTTGTAATGCCCGCCATCCGGGATTGCTCCCTCATGAAGAGATGTGAATTACTATGACCGATAAGTTAACTCAGCTGAAAACCCTGACCACCGTCGTCGCCGATACCGGCGACATCGAAGCAATCAAGCGCTACCAACCCATCGATGCCACTACTAACCCCTCCCTGATCCTGAAGGCATCAGAGATCCCCGAATACGCAGTGCTGATCGAAGATGCCCTCCATTGGGCCAAATCCCAGAGCCAGGACAAGGCGCAGCAAATCATCGACGCGGGCGACAAGCTGGCGGTCAACATCGGCCTGGAAGTACTGAACATCGTGCCGGGCCGCATCTCCACCGAAGTGGATGCCCGTCTATCTTTCGATACCGACGCCAGCATCGCCAAGGCCCGCAAGCTGATCCGCCTCTACAACGAGGCCGGCATCGCCAACGATCGCATCCTGATCAAGCTGGCCTCCACCTGGGAGGGGATCCGCGCCGCCGAGGTGCTGGAGAAGGAAGGCATCCAGTGCAACCTGACCCTGCTGTTCTCCTTCGCCCAGGCCCGTGCCTGTGCCGAAGCCGGTGCCTTCCTGATCTCCCCGTTCGTGGGCCGCATCCTCGACTGGTACAAGGCCAAGCACAACCGTGACTACAGCGCGGTGGAAGATCCGGGCGTGGTGTCAGTCACCGCCATCTACGACTACTACAAGCAGCACGACTACCCGACCGTGGTCATGGGGGCGAGCTTCCGCAATACCGGCGAGATCCTGGAACTGGCCGGTTGTGATCGGCTGACCATAGGCCCAGCCCTGCTTGAAGAGTTGAGTAAGAGCGAAGGCAACCTAGTACGTAAGCTGAACTACGTTGGTGAGCGCAAGGCAAAACCGGTACCAATGAGCGAAGCCGAGTTCCGCTGGGAACTGAACCAGGACGCCATGGCGGTCGAGAAACTGGCCGAAGGCATCCGCATGTTCGCCGTCGATCAGGGGAAGCTGGAAACCATGCTGGCCAAGCATCTTTGATGCCTTTTACACAAACAGTATGGGCCTCACTAGAGTTCCATTGTAGCAATAATGCGCCAAACACAGTCTTGGTCACCAAATGAAGCAATCGCAGGAGATACAGATGCCTTCTCGTAAAGAGCTTGCCAATGCCATTCGCGCATTGAGTATGGATGCCGTTCAAAAAGCCAACTCCGGTCACCCGGGCGCCCCCATGGGAATGGCAGACATCGCCGAAGTGCTGTGGCGTAGCCACCTCAAGCACAACCCGAACAACCCCAAGTGGGCCGACCGCGACCGTTTCATTCTCTCCAACGGCCACGGCTCCATGCTGCTGTACTCCCTGCTGCACCTCTCCGGTTATGACCTCTCCATCGACGATCTGAAAAACTTCCGCCAGCTGCACTCTCGCACCCCGGGTCACCCGGAGTACGGCTATGCACCGGGCGTGGAAACCACCACTGGCCCGCTGGGTCAGGGCATCACCAACGCCGTTGGTATGGCGATCGCCGAGAAAGCCATGGCTGAGCAGTTCAACCAGCCGGGTCATGACATCGTTGACCACTACACCTATGCCTTTATGGGCGACGGCTGCCTGATGGAAGGTATCTCCCACGAAGCGTGTTCCCTGGCAGGTACCCTGCAACTGGGCAAACTGATCGCCTTCTGGGATGACAACGGCATCTCCATCGACGGTCACGTCGAGGGCTGGTTCACCGATGACACCCCCAAGCGCTTCGAAGCCTACGGCTGGCACGTCATCCCGGCCGTTGACGGTCACAACCCGGAAGCCATCAATGCCGCCATCGAGGCCGCCAAGGCCGAGACCGGCAAGCCGACCCTGATCTGCTGCCGCACCATCATCGGTTACGGCTCCCCGAACAAGTCCGGCTCCCACGACTGCCACGGCTCACCGCTGGGCAACGACGAGATCGCCGCCGCCCGCGCCTTCCTGAAGTGGGATCACGCGCCCTTCGTCGTCCCGTCTGACATCGCCGCCGAGTGGAATGCCCAGGAGAAGGGCACCAAGCTGGAAGCCGACTGGGCTGCCAAGTTTGCCGCCTATGAAGCCGCACACCCGACCCTGGCTGCCGAGTTCAAGCGTCGCACCACTGGCGAGCTGCCGGCCAACTGGGCCGCTGAATCCGCCAAGATCATCGAAGCCCTGCAGGCGAACCCGGCCAAGATCGCCACCCGCAAGGCGTCCCAGAACGCCCTGGAAGCGTTCGGCAAGCTGCTGCCCGAGTTCATGGGTGGTTCCGCGGATCTGGCGCCGTCCAACCTGACCATGTGGTCCGGCTCCAAGTCCCTGACCAATGAAGATGCCTCCGGCAACTATATCCACTACGGTGTGCGCGAGTTCGGCATGTCCGTCATCATGAACGGCATCGCCCTGCACGGTGGCTTCATTCCCTACGGCGCCACCTTCCTGATGTTCATGGAATACGCTCGCAACGCTCTGCGCATGGCCGCCCTGATGAAGCAGCGCGCCATCTTCGTCTACACCCACGACTCCATCGGTCTGGGTGAAGATGGCCCGACTCACCAGCCGGTCGAGCAGATCGCCTCCCTGCGCCTGACGCCGAACATGAGCACCTGGCGTCCCTGTGACCAGGTGGAGTCCGCGGTAGCCTGGAAGCACGCCATCGAGCGCACAGACGGCCCGACTTCCCTGATCTTCTCCCGTCAGAACCTGGCCCAGATGGACCGTACTGCCCAGCAGCTGGCCGACGTCGCCAAGGGTGGCTATGTGCTGAAGGATTGTGCCGGTACCCCGGAGATCATCCTGATCGCCACAGGTTCCGAAGTGGAGCTGGCCGTGGCTGCCTACGTTGAGCTGACCGCCAAGGGTCGTGCCGTGCGTGTGGTCTCCCTGCCGGCCACCGACGTGTTCGACGCCCAATCCGCCGAGTACAAGGAGTCCGTGCTGCCGTCCTCCGTCACCAAGCGCGTCGCCATCGAAGCGGGCATCGCCGACTACTGGTACAAGTACGTGGGCCTGAACGGCAAGATCATCGGCATGCACACCTTCGGTGAATCTGCACCGGCCGAGCTGCTGTTCAAGGAATTCGGCTTTACCGTGGAAAACGTGGTCGCCACCGCCGAATCCCTGTAATCGCTGAACGTTGGGCAGATACCCCCCTGTTGCGCCCCGTCACAGTGCGCAAGTTCATGGTGGGTTTTGAGATGTTGGCATTGACCCAGCGCGATCTGACCCCGGAGAAAGCCGCAGAATGGCTGGGGCTTTCTCCCCCCAAAACTAATGAGGTAACCCCATGACCCCGAGCCAACGCTCCAGCGCCGTTTTTGCCGAGCAGTTTGAACCGCAACCCGACCTACTGATGGTAGCCCCCGGCTGCTTCAACCTCATCGGCGAGCACACCGACCACAACGACGGCTTCGTGCTGCCCTGCGCTATCGACTGCGCCAAAGCCGGGTCCGGGGTGATCGCATGAGAGAGTTTCATCTGCAGAACGAGGCGGGTTTGCGTGTCGGCGTGCTGGACTTCGGCGCGACCCTGACCAGCCTTGCCGTACCGGTCGACGGCCGCTATCGCAACGTGCTGCTGGCGTGCGAACCGTTCGACTACCCCCTCCAGAGCGCTTATCTGGGGGCCATGGTCGGCCGCTTCGCCAACCGCATCGGCAACGCCCGTCTGGCGCGGGACGGCCAGGAGTGGCAGCTGGACGCCAACGAGGGCCCCACCTGCCTGCACGGCGGCAGCCAGTCCCTGCACAACCGTCTCTGGGACCTCGTTGAGCAGGGCGAGGATCGCATCCGCCTGCACACCCTGCTGGCAGACGGGGAGCAGGGCTTTCCTGGCAACCTGGCCGTCGAGCTGGAGTACCGGCTGGAGGGGTTCGACCTAGTGATCGAGATCGGCGCAACCACTGACGCGCCGACGCCAGTCAACCTCACCAGTCACGCCTATTTCAATCTGGACGGGGGCGACGTGCGGGATCACAGAATCACCCTGGCTGCCGACCATTATCTGCCGATCGACGAACTCTTGCTGCCCTTGGAGCGTGCCGGAGTGGAGGGGGTTTTCGACCTGCGCCACGGACGCCGCATCGGTCAGCAGTGGCTCAGCCATCCGCAACAGATGCTGGCGCGCGGCTTTGATCACTGTTTCCTGCTCGACACAACTGAGGATAAACCTGCAGTGACCCTGGTTGCCGGCGATGAGCGCCTGAAGCTAGAGATGTATACTGACCAGCCCGGGGTGCAGCTCTACACCGGTAACTGGCTGAGCGGCACACCGGCCCTCGGCGGCGGTGAGTGGCGCAACCATCAGGGGCTCTGCCTCGAGGCTCAGCAACTCCCGGACAGCCCAAACCGGCCCGAGCTGGGGGATCCCTGGCTCCTGCCGGGCGAGACCTATCGTCATCTCACCCGCTACCGCCTGTTCCCCTCAAATTGAGTCCCTCCCGAGGGCAAAAATGCAGAACCGGGTTGCGCAGTGTTGCCACCCTGGGAAAACGCCCTCGGCGCCCTTCTCCCCCGCGGGAGGGGGGGCTGCTGCTTCTCGAATCAATTAGGTGATGAGAGCGGGACACAGAAGTTGTAAACGATGTGTGGTGGCTGTGGGTCAGCGAAACGCGGTTCTTAAGTTGATACCACATTCATTTGCAGCCGCGCTCAGCTACAGCCCCCGGCTGAGGTAGTTGGCATAGGTGGTCCACTTAAGCTTGTGATGCAGTCCTGCCGGGTCGGGCCATTCAGCTGATTGAATGTCTTGCCGCAGGTTTTGCAACGATAATGCTGTTGTCCCCACGAACGCCCCTAGTGAATGACATGGGATGACTGGCAGCCGGGGCAGGCTGGCAAAATTGAATGCTACGCAGCTAATGCGTTCTGGCAGACGACCTGGAGAAAAAGCGACACTGCGCGTTTATTGCAAAGAGTCGCCACTCACTGATGGCTCGAGTCTTTCTGATCAGTTGCGACAAGGACTGGTCCAGACCATTTCTATGGTTAGACTGCTAGGGAAGGTGCGAACAAGTGGATCGCACCTTCATCATGAGTAATATGCCCACATTTTAAAATTTCATTACTTCAAAATTCGGACGTATTTACTCCAAAATCTGGCTTTTTGCTCCATTATCCCCTTTTTATGGGATTACCTCGCATTTTGGACGCAGCTATCCCATCCCCGTATCATCTGGTCCACTCGAAACAGATTCGCCAGCGTAAACAACATCGCCAGTTGGTTGTCGTTCTTGCGCAGCCCCTTGTACCGTGCTTTCACAAAGCCAAACTGACGTTTGATAAGTCGGAACGGATGTTCCACCTTGGCGCGGACGCTGGATTTGAGCCGCTCAAAAGCAATGACTCCCTTGTTTTTACGAGGATGCTTTTTGAGTTCCTTGAGTTTGCCAGGGCGCATGGCAATCGCCCATTCAGCCTTCACATCGGCCAGCTCTTCACGATGTTCAGCCCCCTGATATCCGGCATCAGCGAACACAAACGCTTCCTTGCCATGGAGCAGATGACCCACCTGATTGAGGTCGTGCTCGTTGGCTGACGTGGTCTCCAGACTGTGAGTCAGGCCACTCTTGGCGTCGACGCCAATATGGGCCTTCATGCCGAAATACCACTGATTGCCTTTCTTGGTCTGATGCATCTCGGGGTCACGCTCTCCACGCTTGTTTTTGGTGGAGTTGGGGGCTTCGATGATGGTGGCATCGACCAGCGTGCCTTGCTTCATCATGATACCAGCGTCACAGAGCCACTGGTTGATGGCGTCGAAGAGTTGGCGAGCCAGTTGGTGCTGCTCCAGCAGATGCCGGAAATTCATGATGGTAGTGCGGTCAGGGATGGCCTGGTCCAGGGAGAGTTTGGCAAACAGACGCATCGAGGCAATCTCGTAGAGTGCGTCTTCCATGGCGCCGTCGCTGAGGTTGTACCACTGCTGCATGCAGTGAATGCGGAGCATAGTGTCGAGTGGGTAGGGACGACGCCCGTTACCAGCCTTGGGATAGACGGGTTCGATGACCTCCAGCATCCTTGACCATGGGAGCAACGCGTCCATGCGAGCCAAGAATATCTCTTTGCGGGTTTTGCGGCGTTTACCATTGAACTCGCTATCCGCGAAGGTGAGTTGGTGACTCATGCTGAACCTCATCCCTGATGCTAAGTGGGGCTCATGATCTCACATCAGGGACTTGTTCGCACCTTCCCTAGGATGAAACTTTATTTTCATGCATCTCGGCCTATGTAGTTTTATGGCCGGATTTAGGATGATACTTTAGCTTCTATTTTGACCGAAAAAACGGCCGTTTTTCTGCTATGTGGGATGAAACTTTATTTTTATCCCACAAGAGCCGCAATTGCGGCTCTTTTTGTTTCGGCTGAGGGGTTACGACAGCCGCAGGTTGGTGATGGTGACCTCGTCGAGGGAGGGCACTATGATGCCGCTGGTGATCCCTTTGGCTATGGCCTGACTGCGGTTCTTCGAGTCGGTCTTGTTGGTCACCTGGGTTAGGTGAAAGTTGACCGTCCGCTCGCTGATGCCGAGGATGGTGGCGATCTCCCAGGAGGTCTTGCCCTCGCTGGCCCAGAACAGGCACTCCTTCTCCCGATCCGATAGTTCGGTCAGGTATTTCATCATATCCGGTCTGCTTTTGATCAGTTGCAGTGCGGAGTTGAAGATGTAGCTGGCGCAGAACGACAGCAGCGGAACATTTTCAAACATCAGGTCGGAGTTGGATTTCTCCTTGGTGATGAATGAGAGGATGCCGTGCTCCCCCTGCGGGGTGTGCAGCGGAAAGGAGACGCCATTGCGTACCCCGAAATCGGCGGCCAGGTTCATCACGTCGCGGCTGGCGCTGGGCAGCCAGGGCGAGTCGCAGTCGAGCTTGTTCCAGAAGATCGGCTGGGTCTGTTTCAGCCCCAGATAGACCACCGGATCCTGGGTCAGATACTGGTTTTCGCTGTAGGCGTCAAACCAGGTGGTCGGACAGTTGTTGAACAGTGCCACGTGGGATTTTTGCATACTGATGGGGAAAATAATCAGCAGCCGAAAGTAATCAAAGCCCATTTGATGACTGAAGCGCTCCAGCAGTTGCTGGATATCGCTGGTTTTTGTTGCCTTGGTGAACTTGTCGATATGTTCCCAGATCGCATCGTTGAGCATTACTTTCTCCTTTTTCGATCTCTATCACACTGATCGAAAAGATTTTTTATCGTTATTTATATTTGTGCGGTGGCTATTGGCGCCACTTATTCCGTGCGTGCTTAAAAATTATCCTGTTTTTGTGCATAAAGGCCAAGAAAATCCTCTCGTTGCCAGTCCGCCCTGCATTTGAGATAATGATAATAGTTATCATTATTAAGATATATTTCAATGAACAAATTATGGGGTGTGGCCCTGCTGCCACTGTCAGTCCACTTTGCTGCCATCGGGGGTGAGCTGGTTGCTCCCGCCCTCAAGAACAGCATAGCTGCCGGGAAAGCCTCCCAGCAGCGGGTGGAAAAAGCCGCCGATGCCGCCGTTGCCGCACGACTGGAGCTGCAAAATGCCCAGCTGCAACTGCGCGACCTCGAAGCCTACAACCGCTACATGCAATCTCTGGTGGCCGATCAGCAAAATGAGCTGGGTAAATTGAGCCAGCAGCTGGAAGCGGTGCAAGAGACCCGTCAGGGCTTGATCCCGCTGATGTTGCAGATGCAGGCAGATCTGGAACAGCTGGTGCAAAACGACATTCCGCTGCGCAAGGAAGATCGTTTGGCGCGGGTTGAACAGTTGAAAGCGACCCTGGCTCGCGCAGACGTTAGCGAGGCGGAGAAATTCCGTCAGCTGCTGCAGGCCTATCAGATTGAAGCCGAGTACGGCAGCCGGATGGACAGCTATTCCGCCGAGCTGGAGCTGGATGGTGCTCCGCGTCGGGTCGATGTGCTGGCGTTGGGTCGGGTCTCCCTGCTGGCGATGACGGCCGATCGTAGTCAGGCATGGCGCTGGTCTGCCGAGGCTAAGCAGTGGCAAGCCCTCGACAGCCAGTGGCTCTCCCCCATCGCCGAGGCGATGGATGTGGCCGCCGACAAGAAAGTTCCCCAGTTGCTCAATGTCCCCCTCTCTGTCAGCCGCAGTCAGGAGGCCCAATCATGAGAGTCACCATGAAGTGGTTCCCCCTCCTTATTGCCCTCTCCTGCGGTACCAACACCGCTGTCGCCGATGAGTGGCAGCAGCAGGAACAGGCTCGTGAACAGCAGGCTCAGCAAGATCTGGCGACCGTTGCCAAGGAGCTCGGCACTGCCCGCGCCAGACTGGCCGAGGCCCAGCGCCTGAGCAAGGAGCTGGCCGGCAAGTTCGCCAGCAACGAGAAGCAGCTGGTCGAGCTCAACGCCCAGTGGGAGCAAGCCTCCGGCGACATGAACGAGATCTTCGCGGTCACCCGTCAGAGCGCCAGCGATGCGGTCAAGCTGCTGAGCGAATCCGCCGTCGAGGGCCAGTACCCGGAGCGTCTCGCCCCGCTGAAAGCCATGGCACAGGATAAACAGGTACCGGATCGTGCCGCTCTCGCCCTGCTGCCCGCCACGCTGCTGCAGGAGATCCGTGAATCTGGCCGGATTGCCCAGTTCAACGGCAAGGTGCTCGATGCCCAGGGGGCTGCCAGCGAGCAGTCGCTGACCCGGGTTGGCAGTTTTGCCCTGCTGGGGAGTGACGGCTTCCTGCAACCGACAGCCGAAGGCTTGAGCCCGGTACTGGGTCTGCCCGGTAGCGTGCTCTCTGCCGTTGCGGCTTATCAGGGTCAGGAAGGGGAAGCGCTGCCGCTGGATCCTTCTCATGGCACTCTGCTGGCGATGCTGGCACAGGCGCCCACCTTCTGGCAGCAGGTACAACAAGGTGGTCAGGTCGGCGCCATTATCGTGCTGCTGGCCGCCATCGGTTTGGGTATCGCTGCGGTACGGCTGTGGAGCCTCTCCCGCGAACTGAGTCGGGTGCGCCGCCAGCTCAAGAGCGGCGAGTATCACGCCGACAACGCCCTTGGCCGGGTGCTGACGGTGGCAGAAAAACACCCCGAGCTGAGCATGGAGACCCTCGAGCTGCGTCTTGATGAGGCGATCCTGCAGGAGACCCCTCGCATGGAGCGCGGCATCGGCATGGTCAAGGTGATCGCGGCCATCGCCCCCATGTTGGGCCTGCTCGGTACCGTGACCGGGATGATCGGTACCTTCCAGGCCATCACCCAGTTTGGTACCGGCGATCCCAAGATCATGGCGGGCGGCATCTCCATGGCACTGGTCACCACGGTACAGGGTCTGGTGGCGGCTATTCCGCTGATCCTGGCCCACAGCCTGCTGCAATCGCGCTTCACTGAGCTTTCCAATGTACTGGAGCAGCAGGTGGCCGGCATTCTGGCCGAGCGCGCCGAGAGCAATAACGGCGGGATGGAGCGAGCAGCATGATGCTCGACATCTGGCAACAGCTGCAGAGTTTCATGGGCCGTGGCGGCCCTGTGCTCTGGGTCATTCTGGCCTTGCTGGTGCTGATGTGGATTTTGATGATCGAGTGGCTGCTCTACCTCAATCTGGGTTTTGGCCCCTTGCAGCAACAGCTGCTCGGCCGCTGGCAGGCCCGCAGCGAGCGCCACAGTTGGCACGCCCGGGCGATCCGCAGCCGCTGGCTGGCGCAGGCAGAGCTGGAACTGAACCGTCATCTGATCTTCATCCGCACCCTGGTGGTGCTCTGCCCCATGCTGGGGTTGCTGGGCACTGTGACCGGCATGATCGGCGTATTCGATGCGTTGGCCGCGGCCAACCGCTTTAACCCGGAGAGCATGGCGGGCGGGATCTCCCGCGCCACCATCCCCACCATGGCAGGCATGGTGGTGGCGCTCTCCGGCGTGTTGTTACTCAGTCGGCTCGAGAGTCAGGCCAAGCGTGCGCTGGCCAAGACCCGGGACGGCCTGCGAGAAGAGAAGGTAATGCAATGAGACGGCAATCCAAACGCCAGCGTGACGAAGTGCAGATCGACATGACCCCCATGCTGGATATCGTGTTCATCATGCTGATCTTCTTTATTGTCACCACCTCCTTCGTGCGTGAAGCCGGGCTCGAGGTACACAGACCTCAGGCCAGTCAGGCCAAGGCGCAGAAATCTTCCAGCATCATGCTGGCGATCGGGGCTCAGGGTCAGATATTCCTCGACCGCAAGCAGATCGATGTGGAGCGGGTACAGGCCACCATCGCCCGTCTGCTGGCAGAGCAGCCCGATGCCAGCCTGGTTATCCAGGCCGATGAGCGGGTGCCCCACGGCAAGGTGGTGCGGGTGATGGATGAGGCCAAGGCGGCGGGTATCGCCAATATCGCCGTGGCGGTGGCGCCGAAATGAAATACAAGCTGATGAGCCTGGGGCTGGGGATTGCCCTCAGTCTGGGCATCCTGCTGTTTATGGCCACGCTGGTTGAACCGCCCCGGGGCGAGAAGGTGGCGAGCGAACAGAAGCCCATCGTCATCAATATGCAGAACGAGGTGACCGAGGTGCAGGTGCGCGAGCGTCCGGTGCCGCAGGAGCCTGAACCTCTGCCAGAGCCTCCCGCGGCATTGGCCTCGACACCGCTGCCGATGCCTGCCGCGGCCCCCTTGGCGGCCGTTGAGCCGAGTCTGGATCTGGTTTCCAGCCTCAGCGCGGTGCAGGTCTATGCCCCCGGTGTGGCGACCAGTACCGCACCGGTATTGAGTGGCAACTACCACGGCCAGCAGCAGGGAGCGGGTATAGGCGCAGGTGACATGCTGATGCCGCTGCAACGGATCGAGCCGGTCTACCCCTATCGTGCCCAGCAGTCAGGGATCGAAGGATTCGTCACCCTGCGCTTTAGCGTGAATGCCGAAGGTGGCGTGCAGGATGTGGAAGTGGTCGAGGCCAAACCCAAGCGTCAGTTCGAGCGGGCGGCCATTCAGGCGATCAACAAGTGGCGCTATCAGCCGAGACCGGGCGCCACCGACAAGCTGGTGCAAGTCATCACGCTAAAATTCAAACTGGAGTCATAACTATGTTGCGGATCTGGATCTGTCTGCTGGCCCTGGTCGGCCAAGCCTGTCTGGCGATGGAGGTCAGCCCTCACTTCTCCCGTCAGCTTGAACCCGTGATGAAGCTCTATCAGTCCGGTCAGTGGCAACAAGCCCAGAGCAAGGCGTCCGGCCTCAAGCCAAATAGCGATGCCGAGCGTGCCTGGCTGGCGCAGTTGCAAGCCTCGCTGGCGGCCAATCTGCAACAGACCGCCCAGGCGAGCCGTTATGTCGAACAGGCCCTTGCCTATAAAGAGTGGCCCGAGCAACAACAGCTCCAGCTGCTGCGACTGCGCGGCGATATTCAGGCCCAGCAATCCAACTGGTCTGGTGCCATCGCCAGCTACAAGGCGGCGCTGGCGCTCAAGCAAGACGATGCGCTGCGCCTGCGTCTGGCTGGTCTCTATTACCACAACAAGCAGTACGGTGACGCCGCCAGTCAGAGCGAACAGTTGTTGAAAAAGGGTTGGCAGAAACAGGCTGCCATCATTCGTCTCTCCGCCCTCACCGCTCAGCAACGTTATGGCGTGGCTGCCGATCAGGCGGCCGAGCTGATCCGTCACGAGCCGACAGAGAGCAAATGGTGGCAGCAGGCGGTGTCGCTCAACCTCTCCGCCAAACGTGGGGATCAGGCGTTGGCTCTGTTGCAAACAGCTATCGACAGAAACCTGATGGATGATGCGTCTGCCCGCAACCAGCTGATCCGTCTCTATGCCTGGCAAGGGCTGCCTTATCGTGGTGCCCGTCTGCTGGAAGCGGCCATGGCCAAGGGACAGATGAAGCAAAGTGCTGAAAACCGCCAACTGCTGGCCCAATTATGGGAAGGTGCCCGGGAGTGGTCACAAGCGGTCGATAGCTGGCAGCTGCTCGCCAACCAGCACGGTCAGCCCAAAGCCGCCATGCGCGCCGCCGAGCTGCTGCTGCAACAGGGCAAGACTGATGCTGCCATGACCCAGCTCGCAGCCATCAAGTCGGTGAAGGGCGAGCAAGGCAATCGCGCCAAAGCGTTGCTGGTGCAGGCACACCTTAATAAGGAGCAGTATGCCCAGGCGCTGGAACTGGCCCGTGAGCTGCAGCAACAGGATAACTGGCAGCAGAAGGCAACCAGCTGGGTCAACTATATCCGGGCACAAAGCGAAGAATTGAGCAAAAAAGCGGCGTAAAAGAGATGCCAAGGGGGTGTTTTGGGGCGTTCAGTTCGCTTTTTCAGCAAACGAACTCATTTTTGCAAAAAGCCCTTGTCATCCCGGCGCGGCTCCCTATAATGCGCCCCTACCAGCACGGCGGAACACGCCAAACTGATGAGCCAGCTTCCTAGCGAAGTGGGCGCCGAAAGAAAAGCGAAAACAATCGCTTGACTTTCGAAGTGAGAAGCGTAATATGCGCCTCCTCAACGCGACAAGCGTGA
>NZ_JBQBEO010000003.1:0-3163 GCF_051919525.1 Aeromonas sp. 6P
GCTCTGCGCCTTGAGTCGTCCTTGCCGAACGCGGCAGAGGGTAACCCTCGTGCGTTGGGTTATGTCATCCGACCGATCACCGAATCAGCCTCACTTCGCAAGCCTGACGGGGCCCCGCTTGCGGGGTGTCAGCCTTGCGATGTTGAGGCCCGTGTTGTCGGGCAGCTGCAACACCATGTTGCAACCAGTGAAACCGGCCCCGCGCCATCCATGTCCGCCATCGAGCAGTCCCTGATTGCTTGGGTTGAATACCGTAACAGTTATCAAAAAGGGGGAACCCATGAAGAAGCCGCCAATCGTGTACCTGCTCCCCGAAAAGTCCGGACTGGACGAAACCGGCTTGACCCTGACCTTCACCAAGACTCTCGAGGAGGCGAAGGCCATGGCGGTCAGCTTGGGTTGCAAAACCTTGTTTCGTATGCGGCTATACGGGAATGAGCCCAAGATCCTTCCAGGTGGATGGATCCGAACCGGCGAGACGGAATGGATGTTCATCAAGGACTTTGAGCAGTACGCGAAAGAGAATTCGTGCAACCATCACTATCACTGACCGCCATGGTTGATTTTTCAGCCTATAGGTGATCAGATAGCAAAGCGCCCCGGGGCTCTAACCTCCCGAGGCGCTTCTAATCACAAAGCCGCTTGGAGGCCCTATGACTAACCGTGATCTTACAGATACTTATCGCCAACTCAAAGCCCTTGAACGCGCCATCACTGCGCTGACCGAGGCCGCCAGCCTTATCCCCGAAGACGATGACCACGCCGCCCTGGTGCGGGTCTTGTCCGACCGCATCGAGACCGAGTTCGAAGCCCTTCAGAGCAAAGTCGTCCAGTCCTGGTCTCTTAACACAGCAGCATAAATCCCAGTTAAACAAAGTGTGTTAACACCTTGCTATTTAGTGTCACAGTGACGATAATTAATTATCGTCACTGTCACGCTAAAGGCACCGCAAATGAAAGACGTCAACGACAATCAAACCGCAGACCTGCTCCCCATTAAGCGGCCAAGAGGTCGCCCCCGCACCGGCAAGGCCATGTCTCAGGCCGAGCGCCAAGCCAAGTACCGCGCCAAGCTGGCCGACATTACGGTCACTGTTACGTTTAATCGGGATGATGTGCCCGCCCTCAAGCTGCTCCTGGCTAACCCAAACCCCGCCCTCGATGTTGACCAGGCAACGCTCGATCGTATCGCGCAAGCTGTGTTCGGGGCGGCCATCGGCTAGGCCAGTGCCAGAGAACGGGGGCGGTAGCCCCCACAAGGCGCCCCCCTTACGTCAAATTTTTCACGTAAGGTAGGCGCCGGAACACGCCCATGCAGACCCGAGGTAGGAACCCCCCCTTCCCTGCAAAACCGGCAGTTAAGGGGTTCGGTGCACTGAGGGAGGCGAACGCCTCAGCGCATCGCGAACTTGCTCATTTGGCCATCAACAGCGTAGGATTTGTAAAGTTGTCCGTCTCCCAGATTTCCGCTTAACGGATAAGGGCGAAACGAAGTAGGCAGGAACGCCAGCGCACGAGCAGCCGACGCCGAAAAAGAAAGCCCCCGCAAGGTCTCGAACACCTTCGGGGGACGGTCACCCACTCAACCGTAAACGCATCACAGGTGACGATATGATCTTACATCATTCCGCCGCCTTCTCCATAGCGAGAAGGGGGCAACATGCGAAAAGTTAGCCCTACGACCGAGGACGCGCGGGATGCGCGTAGCGCGCACGAGAGGCCGCGGGCGGGGGGCGCCCTTGGTATAGTTGGGAACTTCGCTTCACCCCCCCTAGCGCCGACCGTGAAATACGTCCACAACGAGGACGGCGAAGCTATCCCCGTTGCCTTCCAAAAAGATGGATCCCTCCGTCTCGTCAAGACCTATGAGGAAGCTCGGGCCGAACGCTGGGCGCTCAAGTCTGTAGCCAGCAAGGTGCTCTGGGGTAGCCTCACGAGTAAGTGCATGGTGTACCTCAAGCCCACCAAGGGCGAGAAACTTGGCCATGTCGAGGTCTGGAAGGGTCACGTCCATGGCAGGGCCTTCTATCAGGGTCTGATGACTTGCCGTAGCGTGTGGGCTTGCCCGCTATGCGCCGCGAAGATCTCCGAACGCCGCAGGGTCGAGCTGGTTTCTGGGCAGACCAAGGCAAAGGACTTGGGTTGGCGCTCTCACCTGGTAACCCTGACCATCCCCCATGGCATCGGCGATGACCTCAAGGAGCTGCTTAAGCTCTTGTCCAAAGCCCTCAGCCGTATGAGCGGTGGCAAGAACAACCTTCACGCCAAGCTCGAGAAGGCTCTCCCTGGTGAGAAGATCCATGGCTTCATCAGGGCGAGAGAAGTGACCCATCGTGTTCACGGCTGGCACCCCCATTTTCACCTCATCGTCTACACCTCCCAGGGCATAACCCCGAGCGACCTTCTTGAGGTCTATCGTCCTGCCTGGCAAAAGGCGTGTGTTGCTGTAGGCCTTGGCCGACCTTCTGATGAACATGGGATCGATGTGAAGGATGGTAGCTATGCTGCCAGCTACGCCAGTAAGTGGGGTATCGAGGACGAGATGACGAAGAGCCATGCCAAGCAAGGCAGGTTGGGAAGCATCACGCCATGGGGTCTCCTTCGGGCCGTCCTTGACCAGGACAACCCAGACTATCCCCCAGAGCGTGCAGCAGGCCTCTTCAAGGTCTATGCCAAGGCATTCCATAGCCAGCATCAGCTGAAGTGGAGCCCTGGCCTTCGTGAGCTCCTGGAGCTGGAGCAGGAAGTTTCCGATGACGTTATTGCGGAAGCGCCTGATGAAGAGCAGGCATCTCACTATGCCAATATCTCTGTTGAGCAGTGGCGCCGGCTTCGTCGCCGGCGGATGCAGCCCCATATGCTCACCTCATGCGAGGCAGCCCCTCAGCTCGTCCAGTCAGTGATAGACAGGGTTGCCAGCCTTCCCCTTCCCAAGGTTCAGCCTTCCTCCTTGCCGGACGTTAAGCGCGAGCCGCGCAGGGTTTCCGGTTTGGTTCCTGCTGATAGGCGGGCACCTAACTACACGTTCGAGGACGGCTATGGCGGTCGCCGGTCTACCAACATGAAGCTCACGACTAGGAAGTCGGACACTGTTTCGATTTTTAGTAACGGTGACCAAATTGACGACTCTCCCAGTTCTGGTGCTCCAGTTCGAGCGCTCAGG
>NZ_JBQBEO010000004.1:0-6890 GCF_051919525.1 Aeromonas sp. 6P
AAAAAGTTATCCGCTTAAAAAGCCACAGAGAAAAGGAACCCAATAGATTACTGATGTCCGCCATTAGGTAAAGTAACCTTAAACGGAAGCCTGCAATTTGAAGTAGATACAAGGTCTAAGAAGGAATGGGGCATAAACGTTTTAGAAATGGCAGTGTACTCTGATCGCTGCCATTTAAGTATGAATCTTTAATACTCAGTATGATTCTTTATTACTTAGTAACGAAACTTTATTCTACTCACACAGCGACTCACATCAACGTCTGTTGTCATCTGAGATCTTGCAGACAAGAACTAAGAAGGGATCTCTCTCTAGCCCAATGAAATCAACCCCCGTTTTCTCAAATCTGTAACTATGTAGCTCAGTATACGTATTCAGTCGCTCAAAAATGAGCTTGATTTTGAGCTACCACGGGTGTAAAGTGGGGTCAAGTCGCTCAATTTGGATGAAAAAAATGACCCTAGTTCGCTTTAAAAGTAACCCCTTTATTGAAGAAATGATGATTCCAGTAGGCAAAAAACAGATTCGCGTGGGTCTACTTGGTAAAGATAGCAATATCTTAGTTAACACTGAAACGGGTGAAGAGCGTGGAACACACGTAGCAACTTACAAAAAAGTTGATAATGAGCAATTCGTAAAGATATTCACGCAAAACATTGCTATGACTTTCGATCTGTCATCAGCCGGAATTAAATGCTTTTCTTTACTGCTCTTTCAAGTGCAGAACAGCGCACTATCAAAAGACGTTGTAGCGCTTGATACGCTAGCTTTAAATGAATTCTTAGAAGCACACAAAGAGAGTGACCCGCCTCTCAGACTGAGCATTGCAACAATGAAGAGAGGAATTAATGAATTAGAGAAAGCTAAAATAGTCGCAAAAACAATGCGACAAGGCTTTTATTACATTAATCCAAACTTCGTTTTCAATGGTGATCGTATCGCGTTCACAACAATCATCGAGCGCGACAAGAAATAAACGACTCAAAAAACTAAGAATCTATCGAGAGATAAGATGCTGATTTTGAAAGCTTTTTTCTCTCGCTCAAGATCTTCTGTTTTAATTCACTGTCTTGAATCAGTGAAACGTCAATAGCATTTATTATCGCTGATGCTCTCTCAATCTGTTTTTTGAGAGCGTCTGGCGTTAGTGCTGCCGCGTTTTCTTTTAAAGTTGCATCAACTTGAATCGCTTTCTTTGTAAACTCGCTCTTGCTCTGCTGAAAAGCTAACTCTCTCTCTTTCAAATCTCGTTCTTGATTATTCAAAAAGCGTTCTTGATCGTCAGCAAATAAGCGATCAATCTCAAGCGCTTTCGCTTTCTCGCTGATCTCTGCTCTTGCTGCTCTCTCTGCGTTCACTTCAGCACGCAATGCAGCTTGCTGTGCTTGCCACTCTGAGCGCTTGAACCGCTGGCGGCGCGGCCCTATACGTGCCAGACAAAAGTCTCTGCACAGCTCGTTATAAACGCGATCTTGAAAGTCGCGCATCACGTCAGCAAACGCTCTCAGCTGATAAGTCTTCGACTTACCAGCTCGCTTTGCTTCTGCTGATGCAGCTCGCGCAGGGTGGAGATCATCGAATGTTTGTCCAGGTGAAGGCACAACGTAAAAATGCAGGTGCGGGTGCTTCTCGTCTTGATGCTCGACTATCGAAACGAGATTGTCTCCGTAATGCTGCTTCAGCCAGCGCACTGCTGCGCGTTTAAACGAAAACCACTCTTCCCCGTCTCTCGGATATGAAATCACTCCTGAGAGTATTACAGGAGCGTCTGAGCGCAATCTACGACCTGTTTTGTCTTTAGCTTGCGCGGCCCAGTGCTCTGCTCGCTCGACAGCCTGAGACGGGGTGCAGCCGTAGACGTATGTCGGCGGCTGTGGCGTAAAACCGGCTTTGATGATGTGTGCTACATGGTCAGGATGGCGTTCAGCTTCTTTCGCTATGTCGCTCGCTGTAGCTCCAGATTTCACTGATCGAGCATATGATTCGACTCTGATGAACTGATACATAAAAAGTCCCTTTTCTTTATCTTTCATAAGCTTATTTTGTAATGTGTAGATAAGTAAATCAACCGACTTTACTTATCCCCCCCCCCGCGCAGCGGGGGGGGGGATAAGTGTCGGCCCCCGCGCCAGCGGGGGGAAGGGCAAAAAGACAGATCAAAAGAAGTTTTGCAAGGGGGGGCGGTGGGTGGGGGTGACTTCTGCTGACTATCAAAAGCTTGTTTTGATCTATCAAAACTTGACTTTGATTGGCTGTTCTCATACAATCAAATCGTCAATTTGATTTGTCAAAAAGAGGATTTGATTATGCAAGAAGCGACAGCGAAACTGATGTTCGAGTCAGGTACTTTCTCAAAAGCCATCGTTGTGCCAGTGCCAATGATGTCGTCTGGCTATCATCTGCATCTGGTCAAATTCAGCAGAAACTCAGAGACTGAAATAATCGAGAAGCAGCGCAGCGGCTATCGAATATTTAAGACTATCGACGCAGCTGTAAACACTGCTCGCGCAATCGGCTTTAAAAGAATCGAAGTCGATTTAAGCTCGCTGTGAATGATCTGGCCAGAGAACTTTAAATGTCATCTGTTCGACATTTAAAGTTCTTGGCAGACAAGCGAAGCGCGTCAGTGCGATCTTGCGACTGTAGGAGAGGAATAAAGTTTCATACTAAGCAGTCAAGTAACCCTGTTTGTACCGTTCTAAATGATACTCACCCAGAAATAAAGATTCATACTAATTCCTACTACAAAATCTGAGTCACGCTACAACTGAGTAATAAAGTATCATACTGGTTGTCTTGAGCATCCACAGATTGATTGGCCCCATTCAAACACGTTTCTGGACAAGAATGAGCTAGAAGTATTGATCTAGCTCTGGTGATTTGAATTAGAAAATGTATTAATGTTGTGTATAGTTTATCAGCAGGTATTCGTAAGCATCTAGTCAGGAAAAACAACAATACCCAACGCTTCGAGAAGCTGTTCTTGTTGCCAGCTGGCAATTTTGATACCTGATGTATCGACTTTTCGAGGATCTAAACCGTCGAGTTCGGCGTGACATAAATTAGCACCCTGTAGGCTAAACTGTCCCCAGACATCTTCAGAAAAAACACCTCGACTTAAGTCTGACTCTTTCAGTGATGCGCCCGCGAGGTGAGTCCCTATCCAGCGATTTTCAAACAGCTCACATTTTTCTAAACAGACCCGCTCCATATTGGCATAAGACAGGTTACATCCAGTAATAAAGGCTGAGCAAAAGTACATACGATTACTCACTTGATTGGCAAAGTTTGCTCGGGAAAAGTTGGCCCCTTTTAAATCACACTCACGTAACTCAATACCGTAGCAATTGGCGTTACTAAAGTTTGCCATCGCAAGCTGGCATTGTTGGAAACTTGCATCGCGAAGGTCTGCGACATCAAAATGGCAACCTTCGATATCACCCTGTTCAATGAACTTGCAGTTAATAAATGTCGCATCACGCAAGTTAGCACGTCGAAAATCGCATCGGATAAAGGTGCAAGCAGTGAAAGTAATATCACTTAGATCTTGATGTGAAAAACTGTGGTGTCGATATGTGTGACGGTAGGTTTCCATGTTGACTCCTATGATGAACTGGACGCAACACTACCATCAAAGCCACATCACATCACCAAAATAAAAACACTAAAAATCAAGATCTTAAAAACCCTCATTTTGCCTATTTTAAGGGGGTAAAATAGCGCCCTGAGCCTCTATGTTAACGTTCAAAGTACGCGGCACCATTGAAAAAAGTTATCCGCTTAAAAAGCCACAGAGAAAAGGAACCCAATAGATTACTGATGTCCGCCATTAGGTAAAGTAACCTTAAACGGAAGCCTGCAATTTGAAGTAGATACAAGGTCTAAGAAGGAATGGGGCATAAACGTTTTAGAAATGGCAGTGTACTCTGATCGCTGCCATTTAAGTATGAATCTTTAATACTCAGTATGATTCTTTATTACTTAGTAACGAAACTTTATTCTACTCACACAGCGACTCACATCAACGTCTGTTGTCATCTGAGATCTTGCAGACAAGAACTAAGAAGGGATCTCTCTCTAGCCCAATGAAATCAACCCCCGTTTTCTCAAATCTGTAACTATGTAGCTCAGTATACGTGATTCAGTCGCTCAAAAATGAGCTTGATTTTGAGCTACCACGGGTGTAAAGTGGGGTCAAGTCGCTCAATTTGGATGAAAAAAATGACCCTAGTTCGCTTTAAAAGTAACCCCTTTATTGAAGAAATGATGATTCCAGTAGGCAAAAAACAGATTCGCGTGGGTCTACTTGGTAAAGATAGCAATATCTTAGTTAACACTGAAACGGGTGAAGAGCGTGGAACACACGTAGCAACTTACAAAAAAGTTGATAATGAGCAATTCGTAAAGATATTCACGCAAAACATTGCTATGACTTTCGATCTGTCATCAGCCGGAATTAAATGCTTTTCTTTACTGCTCTTTCAAGTGCAGAACAGCGCACTATCAAAAGACGTTGTAGCGCTTGATACGCTAGCTTTAAATGAATTCTTAGAAGCACACAAAGAGAGTGACCCGCCTCTCAGACTGAGCATTGCAACAATGAAGAGAGGAATTAATGAATTAGAGAAAGCTAAAATAGTCGCAAAAACAATGCGACAAGGCTTTTATTACATTAATCCAAACTTCGTTTTCAATGGTGATCGTATCGCGTTCACAACAATCATCGAGCGCGACAAGAAATAAACGACTCAAAAAACTAAGAATCTATCGAGAGATAAGATGCTGATTTTGAAAGCTTTTTTCTCTCGCTCAAGATCTTCTGTTTTAATTCACTGTCTTGAATCAGTGAAACGTCAATAGCATTTATTATCGCTGATGCTCTCTCAATCTGTTTTTTGAGAGCGTCTGGCGTTAGTGCTGCCGCGTTTTCTTTTAAAGTTGCATCAACTTGAATCGCTTTCTTTGTAAACTCGCTCTTGCTCTGCTGAAAAGCTAACTCTCTCTCTTTCAAATCTCGTTCTTGATTATTCAAAAAGCGTTCTTGATCGTCAGCAAATAAGCGATCAATCTCAAGCGCTTTCGCTTTCTCGCTGATCTCTGCTCTTGCTGCTCTCTCTGCGTTCACTTCAGCACGCAATGCAGCTTGCTGTGCTTGCCACTCTGAGCGCTTGAACCGCTGGCGGCGCGGCCCTATACGTGCCAGACAAAAGTCTCTGCACAGCTCGTTATAAACGCGATCTTGAAAGTCGCGCATCACGTCAGCAAACGCTCTCAGCTGATAAGTCTTCGACTTACCAGCTCGCTTTGCTTCTGCTGATGCAGCTCGCGCAGGGTGGAGATCATCGAATGTTTGTCCAGGTGAAGGCACAACGTAAAAATGCAGGTGCGGGTGCTTCTCGTCTTGATGCTCGACTATCGAAACGAGATTGTCTCCGTAATGCTGCTTCAGCCAGCGCACTGCTGCGCGTTTAAACGAAAACCACTCTTCCCCGTCTCTCGGATATGAAATCACTCCTGAGAGTATTACAGGAGCGTCTGAGCGCAATCTACGACCTGTTTTGTCTTTAGCTTGCGCGGCCCAGTGCTCTGCTCGCTCGACAGCCTGAGACGGGGTGCAGCCGTAGACGTATGTCGGCGGCTGTGGCGTAAAACCGGCTTTGATGATGTGTGCTACATGGTCAGGATGGCGTTCAGCTTCTTTCGCTATGTCGCTCGCTGTAGCTCCAGATTTCACTGATCGAGCATATGATTCGACTCTGATGAACTGATACATAAAAAGTCCCTTTTCTTTATCTTTCATAAGCTTATTTTGTAATGTGTAGATAAGTAAATCAACCGACTTTACTTATCCCCCCCCCCGCGCAGCGGGGGGGGGATAAGTGTCGGCCCCCGCGCCAGCGGGGGGAAGGGCAAAAAGACAGATCAAAAGAAGTTTTGCAAGGGGGGGCGGTGGGTGGGGGTGACTTCTGCTGACTATCAAAAGCTTGTTTTGATCTATCAAAACTTGACTTTGATTGGCTGTTCTCATACAATCAAATCGTCAATTTGATTTGTCAAAAAGAGGATTTGATTATGCAAGAAGCGACAGCGAAACTGATGTTCGAGTCAGGTACTTTCTCAAAAGCCATCGTTGTGCCAGTGCCAATGATGTCGTCTGGCTATCATCTGCATCTGGTCAAATTCAGCAGAAACTCAGAGACTGAAATAATCGAGAAGCAGCGCAGCGGCTATCGAATATTTAAGACTATCGACGCAGCTGTAAACACTGCTCGCGCAATCGGCTTTAAAAGAATCGAAGTCGATTTAAGCTCGCTGTGAATGATCTGGCCAGAGAACTTTAAATGTCATCTGTTCGACATTTAAAGTTCTTGGCAGACAAGCGAAGCGCGTCAGTGCGATCTTGCGACTGTAGGAGAGGAATAAAGTTTCATACTAAGCAGTCAAGTAACCCTGTTTGTACCGTTCTAAATGATACTCACCCAGAAATAAAGATTCATACTAATTCCTACTACAAAATCTGAGTCACGCTACAACTGAGTAATAAAGTATCATACTGGTTGTCTTGAGCATCCACAGATTGATTGGCCCCATTCAAACACGTTTCTGGACAAGAATGAGCTAGAAGTATTGATCTAGCTCTGGTGATTTGAATTAGAAAATGTATTAATGTTGTGTATAGTTTATCAGCAGGTATTCGTAAGCATCTAGTCAGGAAAAACAACAATACCCAACGCTTCGAGAAGCAAACACCTCGACTTAAGTCTGACTCTTTCAGTGATGCGCCCGCGAGGTGAGTCCCTATCCAGCGATTTTCAAACAGCTCACATTTTTCTAAACAGACCCGCTCCATATTGGCATAAGACAGGTTACATCCAGTAATAAAGGCTGAG
>NZ_JBQBEO010000005.1:0-12447 GCF_051919525.1 Aeromonas sp. 6P
TATCTGGCGCGTTACCGACTAGAGGGCGAAACCGTAGTGATCTTGGCTCTGCGCCACCAGCGCGAAGCCGGGTTTATTTAGGTCTTGGAGGGGCAATGAGTGGGTTGAACTGGGAGAAAGCTGCTAAAAACGCCAAGGCAGATAAGCGAGCTACCGGGCTGGATCTCCTCCGCAATCCTCTACCCCAAGAGCAAAACTGGACGTTGTAGACGTCGCTCCTGAACTTGCAGGGCAAGCGGTGGGCGAGGCAATACAAAGGGGGCGGTTGATCGATAAGGCGTTGACCTTTGAAGAGCGCAAGGCTGCGGCATTAAAGCGTCACGCAGAGAAAACAGGGAAGCCCTTGCCAGAGACCAAGAAGCCACAGAGCAAGAAGGCGCCGCACAAGGCCGATCAGGCAGAGAAAAAACAGCGAAGAGCAGTCAAGGCAGAACGAAGCAAGCGGCGGGCTGAGTGGCGCAAGACGTTGCCGCCGGAGCAGGCCGAAGCGAAGATCAATCAGCTCAAAGCGGAAACCAAAGCCGCCCGGAAGAGCCGAGAGAAGGTTGATGATTCTCCACCGTGGTAAGAAAGTGATGATTGGGCATTGATGCGGGGGGATGGATGACGGAAAACGAGAACCAAGAGATGCAAGTGGATGTGGCTCATGAAGCTTGGCAGGGCGAACAGGTTGAGGCTGCATTGAGTGAGGCTGATGTTGGTGACTTTCTGCCGGAAAAAGAGATGGCGGAGAAGCTCAATCAGTTGGGTAAACGGAACAAAGTAGAGATGGACGGTTGGGCTCAGGAGAACTATGAGGCAATCCAAGAACTGAACCGGATGGTTGAAGAACGCGGTCTATTTTCCGATGGATTATCTAAGGTCGAGCAGACCATGGAGAGAGTTCGCAAGGGTGAAGAGGTTCTGCATTCGCTGGACGATGTAGAACGAGAGCTAGGTCTTGATGGAGCGGCACCATGCCGGTGATTTTGCGCATTAATGGCTATCGGTTCTTCTTCTACTCAAACGAAGGGGATCCTCTGGAACCTGCTCACATTCACGTATCAAAAGCGGGTAATGAGGCAAAAATCTGGCTAGAGCCAGAGGTATTTCTTTCCAGAAATGATGGATTTGGAGCGCGGAGTTGCGAGAGGTCATCACTATCGCAAATGAACACAGGGCGTTTTTCGCGGAGAAATGGCATGAATATTTCGCCTAAATTGGTGCGGTTTGACGAGAACAGCATGTGGGTTGAGTTGCTCGATGGACGGATTATCGGGGTGCCCCTTGTTTGGTTCCCTCGTTTGATGAGAGCGAGACCGGAACAGTTAACCCAGTACGAACTTAGTCAGCAAGGTATTCACTGGGATGAGTTGGATGAGGATATTTCTATTGCTGGTTTGTTGGCGGGCCAAGGGGATATCACTCACAGGCCACACCGAGCCGCTTAATGAGGGAGTGAAAGGGTGACGTTAGAGGATATTTATGGTGTGGACTCACCAGAGTGGCACATGAACATGAACGATCTCCATCAGGCTGCAAACATCATTGATAGCTGGCTGGATGGTGGAGAGGTTGATCCTTATTTGGCCCATTACATCGGGATGATGTGCCTTTCCATAAGCGAGCGAGCCCCAGAACTTCCAGAGGAAGAAGATGGGTCGGTAAAGGTGAAAGAAAGTTAGAAGCGGCTAACGTTGCTCAGGCGTAGGTACTGCGTTAACGTACTGTCCAGAAAAGACAAACCCCGAATCTCTGTTCATGCAACTTGGCGGAAGCGTTCAGAGAGTTCGGGGCCGTGACTTAATCACAGGAACAAGAATACCACATGGATCACGTCAAACAACCCTACACCGCCAATAAGGCGGTTGGTCTTGCTAGGTAATTTCAAGCGACTCCTGCCCGAATTTGTCGAGTGTCAGCCCGTTAAGGGCGGCCCTACCTGCTGGCTACCTCGCGATAGCGCCATGCAGATCGAGCGCATCAGGGCGCATCTCAACGACCGTCATTGGTTGATGATTGATCATGATAACTCGCCGACCGTTCACGCCCACACACTGTACGACATCGAGCCGAACGTGGTGGTCTACAACCAGACCGATCCCCATCGGCACCAAGCTTTCTGGCTGCTAAAAGACCCGGTTTACTGTCAGCCGGAGGTACGCGAGCGCCAGCCGTACCGCTATTTGACGGCTATCGAGGCCGCCTATGACGAGCATTACGGGGCCGATCTCTGCTTTGCGCGCCATATCCACCGCAACCCCTGCGCCTTCATCAACGATACCGACTGGCGGCACTGGCGGACACACACGCTTTCAGAGTTGGCTGAACCGGTAAATCTGTCAGCACGGCGAGCCAAGGCTTTGGATCACTCCATAAGCGCCTCAGAGGGTCGTAATAGCGCTTTGTTCGATGAGGTAAGGCGATGGGCTTACCCACAGGCAGAAATCGCTCGTAGCGCGTCCTATGAGGTTTGGCATCGTCAGGTAGTGACCAGAGCGTTGGCGATGTCAGAGCAGATCGTCAGTGACAGAGGGGCATTGCCTGCCCGTGAAGTGGGTTATGTGGCCAAGAGCGTGGCCGAGTTCGTCTACTACCGCTACACCGGGGCGGGCTGCGTCCTAACGCCGGAGCTTAGAGCCATCAAGGCCGAGCAAGGGCGGAAGGGGGGGCTTATCGGCGGCAAGGTGTCCAAGGGCGGTGGAAGGCCCAAATCAACGAACTGGGAGCTATGGGAGGCGATCCAGAAGATGAAGGCCGAAGGGCATCCACATAGCTCGATAGCGCAGGATCTTAAAATCTCGGCCAGTACCGTCAGCAAGTACGCCAAAATTTCAAAATAGCGATCGCGAAACAAAGCTATCAGTTGATCCCCCCTTTTGAGGGGGTCTTTTCGCCTCAAAAGGGTCTGTCTTGAGCTGTTAAAATAATTCCAGAGAGAGGATCTCGTTGCGAGGGGGGTAAGGCCGATCCCGAAGGGTTGTCCATCAGGCCGTGTGTTTGGCCTGTGGGCAATAGGGCTTATCCCCGGAGCTGTTTGTTCTCTGCCGTTCGCAGTGCCCGCAGGATCTCCCCGGCCTGTTCCGGGGTCAGTACCACCGCCGACCCTCCATCCCGGATAGCCTGCATCTGGGCATCCAGCCCCTCCACCAATGCCCGATTTATCGTCACAGTAACGTTATTGCCCTGCTGCTTTGCACGGTAGGCTGCTTGTCGTTCAGCCCCTGTTTTGGCTGATCCTGTTTTTGGCCTACCCCGTCCGCGCTTGATGCCAAACATGTCCCCAGTGCCCTTATCCGTTGCGTCCTTCATGGTGTTATTTCCTGTCACTGTAACGGTAATTGATTATGTGTCACGGTGACAATTAATGGCAAGTTGCCGCCCCCCTATTTTTTTGCTGTACTGGTTATTAGCCAGCCGACCCGTATTACGTTTTCACCTGCTTCGCGGCTCAACGTAACACGGGGCTGGTGAGGGGCTATGCCCCTTCAATCCCCCTAAACCCACCGCCGGAGGCAGCGTGTCCAAGGCCCAAAAGATAACCACCGTCAGCGTCAGGATCGACAAGCCGACCGCAGCCGAATGGCGCGAGCGGGCGACAGCATCCGGGCTCAGCGTATCGGACTGGATCCGGGGGGCGGTCGATGCCAACCAGCAGACGAATTTGCCGACGCCCCAACGCCGTCCCGTCCGTGTCCGCGATACCAGCAACGATGCCGATCCGGCGTTGATGCGCCAGTTGGCCGGGATGAGCAACAACCTCAACCAGATAGCCCGAGCCCTGAACGAATGCCGGTTGGCCGGCTCGTCGGTGCAACTGGTGGAGGTGCTGGCCCTGCTGCGCAGCATCGAGGCACAGGCGGGCCGCCTGCTGCCCCAGTTGCCGCCGCCCCCCAAGCCTGCGGCCAAGGGGCGCGACGATGCTCATTAAATTCCTCTCCCACGGTACGGGCAGCGGTGCCCGTGCTTCGGCCTACCTCATGGGCTCGCACGATCACACAGGTGAACCACGGGCAGGGGTGACGGTACTGCGGGGCGATCCGGTGCTGTTCGCGGCGGTGGCCGACTCGCTGCCGTTCCAGCATCGATACCGGAGTGCCGTGATCTCGTGGGCGGCGGAAGAGGCCCCGACCGCCGACGAGATCACGGCGGTTTTGGCGGACTTCGAGGCGGTGGCGTTTGCTGGGTTGGAGCCGGAAGACGTCCACCTGACAGCGGTCCAGCACGACGAACCGGATGGCGGGGTTCACGTCCACATCCTGATCCCCCGTGTTCACCTGGGCACAGGCAAATCGTTCAACCCGGCCCCACCTGGTCACCGTAAAGCCTTCGATGCGGTGAGGGATAAACACAACCACGAAAGGGGCTGGGCGCGGCCAGACGACCCGCTTCGGGCGCGGTTGCTACGGCCAGACTTCGAGGCGTTCAAGGACAAGAGCGATAAGACAGCCATCAAGAAACAGATCACCGACCACCTATTCGCCGCCGCCGAGCAGAGAGTGATCTCCAATGCGGCGGAGCTGCGGGACTACCTACAAACCTCGCTAGGGTGCGAAATCACGCGCACGGGGGCCGATTACACCAGCATCAAGCCGGAGGGCTATCCCAACGCTATCCGGTTAAAAGGGGAACTCTATGGAGCGTCTTGGACAGCAGAAAGAACGCTTGAGCGAGAGGCTCAAGCAGCGGCAAGAGCAGGAATTGGGCGAGGTGGAGAAGTTAGCGAAAGCGGTGCTCGACGAGCTCAAGAAAGACTTAGAGAAGCGTGTGAGCGACGAGCTGAATACAACCGTGGGCGCTATCAAGAAAGGGATCGAGGGCTTGCCCCAACAGATCACCGATTCGACCGTTCCATTGAGGGAGGTTTTGGAGCAGGCCCAGAGCGAGACCAACACCCTCAAGCTGGTCTCCAGCGTTTGGCTCAAAGCCTTGCTGGTCGGGGTATGCACCTCCGTGGGGATCGGGCTGGGGAGCTGGGGGGTATTGAGCTGGATGGGCAGCGAGGTTCAACGGTTGAACAGCGAGATCCGCAGCGCGAAAGCCACGCTGGCGGAGCTTCCGACCGGAGTGACCTTCGTCCATCAGGGGGGAAAGAGCTACATCCTCGCGCCGACATTAGGGGAACCGTTCAAGGTGAAGGACAGCGACAAAATGGCCGTGGAGGTGAACTGAATGACCGAACTGGAGCGGGTATTGCTCGACAGGCTGGAGCGGATCGAAACGGCGCACCAGCAGCAAACGGCGGCTTTGGCGCTGCAATTGAAGCAGCAGGCGCGCTCTTTGAGCGAGTTGCAGACGGTATGCAGCAATGCGCTAAAGAGCTGCGAGACGCTATGCAGCGAGCTACAGAGTTCGTTCGAGACGCTGCAGAACGGGGTAGAGCGCTCGAACAAAGTCACAGGGACAGCGCTTGGCAGCTTGAGCAGCAGTGTCAGCGACTTGAGCAAGGCGCTGGACGACTTATACAAGGCGCAGAGCTGATCGTCGATAGGGGTAAGGCGCTGCGGAAAGAGCAGAGCGCAGATCAGAGTTGCGGTAGCGGATTACGCATGTAATTGGCGTCACTGTGACAACAATTAAGGAGATCGGATATGAAATCAGGTCGGTTGGGTACGCCTGACACGGTGGCGCATATTCGCCAGTTCCCCCCGGTTGAGTACGAACTGGTGAGCTATCAAGGCTCCCCTTGGCTATGGGCCGATGGAAAGCCGCTGATCGACCTCCTCGATGCGACCATCGACTGGCTGATCGATGACGACGGCAGCCGCTGGATCGTCATTGATACCGAATACCTGCGCCAGCAGGTGGCCCACTATGCCCTGTTGTCCGCCGATACGTGGCGGCAACGGTTGCTCGATGCAGGCGTGGAGGTGGATTGAGGTGCGATTGAGTGATCGGTTTCCGGGGCTGATGTTGTGGCACACGGTGGCGGCACTGGCCGCCGTGTTCGCGGCGAAATCCCTGCTGTACTGGGCTGCGGACTGGTTGGATCTTGGTTCGCTCTACAGCGCCTTGGCGGGGCCTTCTTGGGACATGGCGGCATGGATAGCGTTGTTGGCCCTGCTGCTGCGGTGGATGAAGGTCTAGCCTGTTCTGCCGCGCTGCGCTTGGCGGCCCCCGAGCCCGCGGCGACAGACTGCGCTAGTCGCCCCCGTTCGGGGGCTGCATTGCAGTACTGCAATCGGGTTGTGACGGCGCTTGGATTGCGTGGTAAATTTAGGTATCACAAGGTAATACCTTTGGCTAACAGTGAGGTCTTATGTCCGCAGCTACCAAACCCATGTCTATCAAACTTGATAGCGATACCCAAAGCCGGATCAAGCAGCTAGCTGCTGCCCGCGACCGTTCAGCGCACTGGATGATGCGCGAAGCCATCACCCAGTATGTTGAGCGCGAAGAGCGCAAGGAGGCGTTCCGCCGCGATACCCTCGATGCTTGGCAGGAGTTTCAGGAGAGTGGTTTGCATGTCTCTCTTGAGGAGGCCGATCAGTGGTTGGCTGGTTGGGGCTCCGAGATTGAAGGTGGTGCACCTGCATGCCACAAGTGATCCTCTCTCCGGCTGCTCTGCGTGACCTTAAACGGCTGCGCGATTTCTTGCACAGTAAAAGCCCTGTTGTTGCACAGCGAGCAGCCCAAACCATCCGTTCGGCGCTGGCCCAGCTCGGACAACAACCCGAGATGGGTCGTCCTGTTGAAGGGCTTCCGGAGGTGTTCCGCGAGTGGGTGATCCCCTTTGGGGACAGTGGTTATCTGGCGCGTTACCGACTAGAGGGCGAAACCGTAGTGATCTTGGCTCTGCGCCACCAGCGCGAAGCCGGGTTTATTTAGGTCTTGGAGGGGCAATGAGTGGGTTGAACTGGGAGAAAGCTGCTAAAAACGCCAAGGCAGATAAGCGAGCTACCGGGCTGGATCTCCTCCGCAATCCTGCTGATGAGATGAGCGAAATTACTCGGTTGCAGCAGGCTCGGCAGAAGAAGAACAGACCTACCCCAAGAGCAAAACTGGACGTTGTAGACGTCGCTCCTGAACTTGCAGGGCAAGCGGTGGGCGAGGCAATACAAAGGGGGCGGTTGATCGATAAGGCGTTGACCTTTGAAGAGCGCAAGGCTGCGGCATTAAAGCGTCACGCAGAGAAAACAGGGAAGCCCTTGCCAGAGACCAAGAAGCCACAGAGCAAGAAGGCGCCGCACAAGGCCGATCAGGCAGAGAAAAAACAGCGAAGAGCAGTCAAGGCAGAACGAAGCAAGCGGCGGGCTGAGTGGCGCAAGACGTTGCCGCCGGAGCAGGCCGAAGCGAAGATCAATCAGCTCAAAGCGGAAACCAAAGCCGCCCGGAAGAGCCGAGAGAAGGTTGATGATTCTCCACCGTGGTAAGAAAGTGATGATTGGGCATTGATGCGGGGGGATGGATGACGGAAAACGAGAACCAAGAGATGCAAGTGGATGTGGCTCATGAAGCTTGGCAGGGCGAACAGGTTGAGGCTGCATTGAGTGAGGCTGATGTTGGTGACTTTCTGCCGGAAAAAGAGATGGCGGAGAAGCTCAATCAGTTGGGTAAACGGAACAAAGTAGAGATGGACGGTTGGGCTCAGGAGAACTATGAGGCAATCCAAGAACTGAACCGGATGGTTGAAGAACGCGGTCTATTTTCCGATGGATTATCTAAGGTCGAGCAGACCATGGAGAGAGTTCGCAAGGGTGAAGAGGTTCTGCATTCGCTGGACGATGTAGAACGAGAGCTAGGTCTTGATGGAGCGGCACCATGCCGGTGATTTTGCGCATTAATGGCTATCGGTTCTTCTTCTACTCAAACGAAGGGGATCCTCTGGAACCTGCTCACATTCACGTATCAAAAGCGGGTAATGAGGCAAAAATCTGGCTAGAGCCAGAGGTATTTCTTTCCAGAAATGATGGATTTGGAGCGCGGGAGTTGCGAGAGGTCATCACTATCGCAAATGAACACAGGGCGTTTTTCGCGGAGAAATGGCATGAATATTTCGCCTAAATTGGTGCGGTTTGACGAGAACAGCATGTGGGTTGAGTTGCTCGATGGACGGATTATCGGGGTGCCCCTTGTTTGGTTCCCTCGTTTGATGAGAGCGAGACCGGAACAGTTAACCCAGTACGAACTTAGTCAGCAAGGTATTCACTGGGATGAGTTGGATGAGGATATTTCTATTGCTGGTTTGTTGGCGGGCCAAGGGGATATCACTCACAGGCCACACCGAGCCGCTTAATGAGGGAGTGAAAGGGTGACGTTAGAGGATATTTATGGTGTGGACTCACCAGAGTGGCACATGAACATGAACGATCTCCATCAGGCTGCAAACATCATTGATAGCTGGCTGGATGGTGGAGAGGTTGATCCTTATTTGGCCCATTACATCGGGATGATGTGCCTTTCCATAAGCGAGCGAGCCCCAGAACTTCCAGAGGAAGAAGATGGGTCGGTAAAGGTGAAAGAAAGTTAGAAGCGGCTAACGTTGCTCAGGCGTAGGTACTGCGTTAACGTACTGTCCAGAAAAGACAAACCCCGAATCTCTGTTCATGCAACTTGGCGGAAGCGTTCAGAGAGTTCGGGGCCGTGACTTAATCACAGGAACAAGAATACCACATGGATCACGTCAAACAACCCTACACCGCCAATAAGGCGGTTGGTCTTGCTAGGTAATTTCAAGCGACTCCTGCCCGAATTTGTCGAGTGTCAGCCCGTTAAGGGCGGCCCTACCTGCTGGCTACCTCGCGATAGCGCCATGCAGATCGAGCGCATCAGGGCGCATCTCAACGACCGTCATTGGTTGATGATTGATCATGATAACTCGCCGACCGTTCACGCCCACACACTGTACGACATCGAGCCGAACGTGGTGGTCTACAACCAGACCGATCCCCATCGGCACCAAGCTTTCTGGCTGCTAAAAGACCCGGTTTACTGTCAGCCGGAGGTACGCGAGCGCCAGCCGTACCGCTATTTGACGGCTATCGAGGCCGCCTATGACGAGCATTACGGGGCCGATCTCTGCTTTGCGCGCCATATCCACCGCAACCCCTGCGCCTTCATCAACGATACCGACTGGCGGCACTGGCGGACACACACGCTTTCAGAGTTGGCTGAACCGGTAAATCTGTCAGCACGGCGAGCCAAGGCTTTGGATCACTCCATAAGCGCCTCAGAGGGTCGTAATAGCGCTTTGTTCGATGAGGTAAGGCGATGGGCTTACCCACAGGCAGAAATCGCTCGTAGCGCGTCCTATGAGGTTTGGCATCGTCAGGTAGTGACCAGAGCGTTGGCGATGTCAGAGCAGATCGTCAGTGACAGAGGGGCATTGCCTGCCCGTGAAGTGGGTTATGTGGCCAAGAGCGTGGCCGAGTTCGTCTACTACCGCTACACCGGGGCGGGCTGCGTCCTAACGCCGGAGCTTAGAGCCATCAAGGCCGAGCAAGGGCGGAAGGGGGGGCTTATCGGCGGCAAGGTGTCCAAGGGCGGTGGAAGGCCCAAATCAACGAACTGGGAGCTATGGGAGGCGATCCAGAAGATGAAGGCCGAAGGGCATCCACATAGCTCGATAGCGCAGGATCTTAAAATCTCGGCCAGTACCGTCAGCAAGTACGCCAAAATTTCAAAATAGCGATCGCGAAACAAAGCTATCAGTTGATCCCCCCTTTTGAGGGGGTCTTTTCGCCTCAAAAGGGTCTGTCTTGAGCTGTTAAAATAATTCCAGAGAGAGGATCTCGTTGCGAGGGGGGTAAGGCCGATCCCGAAGGGTTGTCCATCAGGCCGTGTGTTTGGCCTGTGGGCAATAGGGCTTATCCCCGGAGCTGTTTGTTCTCTGCCGTTCGCAGTGCCCGCAGGATCTCCCCGGCCTGTTCCGGGGTCAGTACCACCGCCGACCCTCCATCCCGGATAGCCTGCATCTGGGCATCCAGCCCCTCCACCAATGCCCGATTTATCGTCACAGTAACGTTATTGCCCTGCTGCTTTGCACGGTAGGCTGCTTGTCGTTCAGCCCCTGTTTTGGCTGATCCTGTTTTTGGCCTACCCCGTCCGCGCTTGATGCCAAACATGTCCCCAGTGCCCTTATCCGTTGCGTCCTTCATGGTGTTATTTCCTGTCACTGTAACGGTAATTGATTATGTGTCACGGTGACAATTAATGGCAAGTTGCCGCCCCCCTATTTTTTTGCTGTACTGGTTATTAGCCAGCCGACCCGTATTACGTTTTCACCTGCTTCGCGGCTCAACGTAACACGGGGCTGGTGAGGGGCTATGCCCCTTCAATCCCCCTAAACCCACCGCCGGAGGCAGCGTGTCCAAGGCCCAAAAGATAACCACCGTCAGCGTCAGGATCGACAAGCCGACCGCAGCCGAATGGCGCGAGCGGGCGACAGCATCCGGGCTCAGCGTATCGGACTGGATCCGGGGGGCGGTCGATGCCAACCAGCAGACGAATTTGCCGACGCCCCAACGCCGTCCCGTCCGTGTCCGCGATACCAGCAACGATGCCGATCCGGCGTTGATGCGCCAGTTGGCCGGGATGAGCAACAACCTCAACCAGATAGCCCGAGCCCTGAACGAATGCCGGTTGGCCGGCTCGTCGGTGCAACTGGTGGAGGTGCTGGCCCTGCTGCGCAGCATCGAGGCACAGGCGGGCCGCCTGCTGCCCCAGTTGCCGCCGCCCCCCAAGCCTGCGGCCAAGGGGCGCGACGATGCTCATTAAATTCCTCTCCCACGGTACGGGCAGCGGTGCCCGTGCTTCGGCCTACCTCATGGGCTCGCACGATCACACAGGTGAACCACGGGCAGGGGTGACGGTACTGCGGGGCGATCCGGTGCTGTTCGCGGCGGTGGCCGACTCGCTGCCGTTCCAGCATCGATACCGGAGTGCCGTGATCTCGTGGGCGGCGGAAGAGGCCCCGACCGCCGACGAGATCACGGCGGTTTTGGCGGACTTCGAGGCGGTGGCGTTTGCTGGGTTGGAGCCGGAAGACGTCCACCTGACAGCGGTCCAGCACGACGAACCGGATGGCGGGGTTCACGTCCACATCCTGATCCCCCGTGTTCACCTGGGCACAGGCAAATCGTTCAACCCGGCCCCACCTGGTCACCGTAAAGCCTTCGATGCGGTGAGGGATAAACACAACCACGAAAGGGGCTGGGCGCGGCCAGACGACCCGCTTCGGGCGCGGTTGCTACGGCCAGACTTCGAGGCGTTCAAGGACAAGAGCGATAAGACAGCCATCAAGAAACAGATCACCGACCACCTATTCGCCGCCGCCGAGCAGAGAGTGATCTCCAATGCGGCGGAGCTGCGGGACTACCTACAAACCTCGCTAGGGTGCGAAATCACGCGCACGGGGGCCGATTACACCAGCATCAAGCCGGAGGGCTATCCCAACGCTATCCGGTTAAAAGGGGAACTCTATGGAGCGTCTTGGACAGCAGAAAGAACGCTTGAGCGAGAGGCTCAAGCAGCGGCAAGAGCAGGAATTGGGCGAGGTGGAGAAGTTAGCGAAAGCGGTGCTCGACGAGCTCAAGAAAGACTTAGAGAAGCGTGTGAGCGACGAGCTGAATACAACCGTGGGCGCTATCAAGAAAGGGATCGAGGGCTTGCCCCAACAGATCACCGATTCGACCGTTCCATTGAGGGAGGTTTTGGAGCAGGCCCAGAGCGAGACCAACACCCTCAAGCTGGTCTCCAGCGTTTGGCTCAAAGCCTTGCTGGTCGGGGTATGCACCTCCGTGGGGATCGGGCTGGGGAGCTGGGGGGTATTGAGCTGGATGGGCAGCGAGGTTCAACGGTTGAACAGCGAGATCCGCAGCGCGAAAGCCACGCTGGCGGAGCTTCCGACCGGAGTGACCTTCGTCCATCAGGGGGGAAAGAGCTACATCCTCGCGCCGACATTAGGGGAACCGTTCAAGGTGAAGGACAGCGACAAAATGGCCGTGGAGGTGAACTGAATGACCGAACTGGAGCGGGTATTGCTCGACAGGCTGGAGCGGATCGAAACGGCGCACCAGCAGCAAACGGCGGCTTTGGCGCTGCAATTGAAGCAGC
Source organism: Aeromonas sp. 6P (assembly GCF_051919525.1). Lineage (NCBI taxonomy): Bacteria > Pseudomonadati > Pseudomonadota > Gammaproteobacteria > Aeromonadales > Aeromonadaceae > Aeromonas > Aeromonas sp. 6P. The sequence goes on from NZ_JBQBEO010000005.1 coordinate 12,034, forward strand.
AGGCGCGCTCTTTGAGCGAGTTGCAGACGGTATGCAGCAATGCGCTAAAGAGCTGCGAGACGCTATGCAGCGAGCTACAGAGTTCGTTAGACGCTGCAGAACGGGGTAGAGCGCTCGAACAAAGTCACAGGGACAGCGCTTGGCAGCTTGAGCAGCAGTGTCAGCGACTTGAGCAAGGCGCTGGACGACTTATACAAGGCGCAGAGCTGATCGTCGATAGGGGTAAGGCGCTGCGGAAAGAGCAGAGCGCAGATCAGAGTTGCGGTAGCGGATTACGCATGTAATTGGCGTCACTGTGACAACAATTAAGGAGATCGGATATGAAATCAGGTCGGTTGGGTACGCCTGACACGGTGGCGCATATTCGCCAGTTCCCCCCGGTTGAGTACGAACTGGTGAGCTATCAAGGCGCGG